>CAZRIX010000013.1:0-4528 GCA_964600255.1 uncultured Candidatus Saccharibacteria bacterium | reverse complement strand
TGCCTTAGGAGCAAGCGGGGTAACCCATGGAGGTTCAAGTCCTCTCCTCGGCACACTGGATTGAGTAAAGATACATACTATAGAAAATGGCCCATTTTATGGGTCTTTTTCTTGCCTATTTATAATAATTAAACTAACTTGACCATATCTATATATTGTGATTAAATACATGCAGAACCCAATACAATCACGTCTTGGGTACAAAAGGAGGATAGATGCCTGTAATTTCGATACATGACAATATCTACTTGCCGGGAGAGGAGTCCAACACCTCATTTGAAGGTTTAGAAATAACTGAGGTGGTAAGGGGGCAGACCAATCCAGAGATAATCGTGATGCATGTTCCACACCACATGATCTCTCAAGTAAAAGAAGAAGCCTTCCTCGACTTCAAGACAACTGGTAGGAGGATAACAGTTACAACTGGTGGTCACACCGATAGAATCAGGATTATCGGGTCGATAGTACACTGGGTAGATTACTCCAAGTGGAAGTTGTACCTTAAAGCACTTCATGAAGGTGACCCGAGACGATAGAAAGATTACTGCGCGCACTTACAATGCCGCAGTTTTTGTTTATTCTAAATAAAAAAAGTGGCTCCCGAAAAGGAGCTCACCTTGAAGTGTCGTTGAGGGTGGCATGATCAAGCAGCCAACCCACGTTCTACCGACTCGGACGTATCCCAGTCGCCTCGACAAACCTCAAAGATTGCAACCAGATCGCCGTGTAAGCTATCCAGGTGTTCTCTGTCGAGATGTCTTGTCTCGGGTTTCCACGAAGTTGGATCAGGAGGATGGCTATTACTCATTGCCCTCCAATACAGGAGCTCAGCCAAACTTCCGATACCAGTTTCTGATGTTTTCATAACTTATCGAAGGTTGATGTGCTGCTACCACACACATAATACTACCCTTCCACAATTTAGTGAACAGTAAATATGTGGAATACTACTTGATCCTATATTTTGAAGTTTTCTTAGCTATTTGTCTTGGTTGTGCAACCCACTGTTTGCCCTGCTTTGTACCTAGATTCTTTGCGCGATCGGTTGCTATCTTTTCACCAACCGTCATGTGCTCTATTGCTTTCTTTGGAAGATACCTACTTTGTCCGGGCTCAGCTACATAGCCCCAATCCTCTTTTGTCCATTTAACTAAACTATTCTCTTTAGACTTTGCACCTATATACCCACCCCCACGCTCCTTATATAGCTTTACAGCATACTGCATTGCCCTTGCTGAGAACTTACCCATTTTCTCCAATGCTTCATTTTTACACTGATTCCACAGAGGTTCGTTATTTCTCTTCGCTACTTTATTATTTACCTTTACCATATTAAATTAAAAAACTTTTAATATTTTCAATCTGCGAACCTATTTGAAGTATCAGAGTTATTACCGTTAGTAACAACATGGCAATAGCAGGTATGGTTTTTATTAGACTATCCCTAATCTTAAAGTGCATTGATATTGCCCCTAGCATCAATACAGAAAGCACACACAATGCTGGTATACCAATATAGAGTGCATATGATGGAACGATAACTACAGTAACGAGAGATATTGCAATAACAATCTTTAAAGTACCGACGAGGTACATAAACCATACAGGTAGACCGTATGCAGCGAATTCTTCTTTCATATTCTGAGCATTCGCTCCGCGGTACTTTGTCTTTTTGTTAAATCTAACTAACCAAACATTAAGAAGACCGAAAGCTATGGTTAGTTGCAGAGTGATTAATATAAGATTTGTTATTTGTGCCATATATCTATTTAATTCTAAAATGTTCAACCGACTTTTTATATTCTCTATCAAAAATCTCATCCAACATTGGACTAATTCCTCTACACTTATCGACAATCTTCTTTGCGCCGATTATATAGTCCTTATTCCCTTCCTCACTCCAACTTGGCTCTGGGTCTGTTGTAAGAAAGCGAATATTAACAATCTGATCTGCTAGTTTGATTTTTCTTACACTTTCATTCTTACTACCTATTCTATCAGCTTGCTTTTGTTTACGTTCTGCATTTTTATAATTCTTAAAATCAATTGGATCTGTTAGACCATCGACGATCTCAGCTACGTCCTTTCCAAATTTATTCTCTATATCATTTAAAGTAATTGGAGTGTCTTCAACCATGTCATGAAGCCAGGCAGCAACAATCTCAGTATCACTTCCTCCACTTGCCCAGACCAAATCAGCGACTTCATTTAGATGCTCAAATTGATGACGCTTGTCACCTGAGATAGTTGTTAGAAATAGGTCCTTATGAATCTCACGTGCGAAACGTCTAGCCGTGATGAAGAGGTTTGGAGTCATGGGTAAAATATAGCATGAAGTGTTGAAATATTGAATCAACACCAATACAAATACTACCTATGCGGACATCCTGCCCAGCAACATGGACGATGCTTTCCTTTTCTTAGATCAATACACAGTCGCTCTATATGTTTGATGCGAGTCTCCCCCCTTTTAACATTAGTTACCCAACAGATCCATTCGTTACGAGCTAGTGGAGTTAGACCTTCCCAGAGTTTTAGAATATCATTGTGCTTTTTAAAAATAGCGTTTAGGTCAGGTGGAGTTTTGTGCATGGGGTTAGAATAATTATTTCGTGAGAGTGTTTTCCCATTCTTTAACTACACTCAAAGATTCTTCTTCAAGCTCGATCAAATGTACAATTTCAAGCGGACGGACAAAGTCATGATTAATTATTTGGAAATTATAGTGACCACCATAGTAATCTTCCGATACTTTATTCCTTGCACAAGCAAATACAATCTTTGATACAGATGACCACATTGAAGCACCGAAACACATCATGCAAGGCTCCATTGAAGCATATAGTATAGCTCCAGAGAGGTCGGCGGTCTTTAGGTTCTTACAAGCATCCCTTATAGAAGCAATTTCACCTTGAGAAGTTGGATCGTTAAGTATATTACCTATACTTATTCCTGATCCAATAATCACTCCATTTTTAACCACCACTGCACCAGCAGGAAAACCTCCACTAGCTACAGATTCATTAGCTTTTTCAATTGCTTTGGTTAAAAATTCTTTGTCTGACATGGTATTTATGTTTATGAAAAAAGTATAGCAGGTTTGGATAAATAAAAAAGGCGAACAAAGTTGCCACTTTATTTTTGTGTGACATAAATGTTTGGATTTAAGAGTATTTAGAACCTAGGATTTATACCGAATTAGTTACTCATGATTTAAAATATATTCTATAAATTGGAAACCGCCCGAGATACCGGGCGGTTTAATTGTTTGTTTTAAAGGTCGCATCTAACCTTTTGCCAGCTTGAGGCTGTAGTCGTTGTAATAACGGTACAGATTATCAATCTGGCTTACGTTGAATCCCTGGAACGGAACGCCATGTTCATCCGGTGTGCGCTGGATGATTTCGATGAACGGGCCGAAGGGCACTTTGCAAGCGACGAACATTTGTCGCAGCGCTGCGCCGTTCGGGTCCTTGTACTCGAGGATCGGTGTCATGAAGATGACGCCTGTTTCTTCGAGCTGACGGCGAACTTCACTGAAGTCTGCCGTCGGGTTCACCGCATAGGCGATGTGCTGAAGGATACCCTTCGCGCGGCGACCTTTTCCGAGATCGCAGAGTTTGTTGACCGGAGAGTTGGGGTCAGAGCTTACGCTCAATCCCACCATCCGCTCACAGGTACGAGTTGCGCCTGGCTTTTCAACCATCGCAATATGTTCAGCCGGAAATTCATCAGTGACAATCGCGGGCATGGCGGTGAGGCCTTGCGCTACACGTCTGGCAATGAAGGTTACCTTGTCCCCGTAGGGAACCACGAATGTGGCATGGTCCTCGCAGTGCATTGTCCAGAGGACCGGAATCCTGGGTAGATGTAATTTTGACATCCGACTCTCCTATCTGTTTGGGTTCAAGGAACTTAAGTACAAGTGTATTTTATAATAGATATAATACTTAGTCAAGTAATGGTTTCAGATCCCAATTAAACCTTTATTCTAATTATCCTAAGGGTAAATTCGAGTAATTTATGATGATTATGATGTTAGATCATCAGAACTTTTACTCTTCTATAGTAGGTTGACAAACAAAGATAATATCCTTTCGTGAACCTACATCCCAGTAGGTCAATGTGCTCATTGAGGAATCGACTCACAACTTCTCGCTACGCTCGAGTCGCGAGCCCACCTCATTCGCTTCGCTCATTCCGGTCGTTCGACTTGCCTCCCAGGTATCACGGTGAATAAAAAAAGACAGCAAAAGCTGTCCTTTTTTATTAATGTGAACCCATTGCGTGGCTTTCAGAACTTACTAAACAGAGAGATTATATTGTTTCTGCCATTCAGAACCTTGGCTCGCTTATGGTTTAGTAAATCTCTATTTTGTTAATGTCACTTCTATAAAATCATTTTTTTGTTCAGGGTGTTTTATATAGTACCTAAAAGACTTATAGGGCGACTTACCTTTACCTTTGAAATAAGTATAAAATTGCGGTCGGTATGATGTGTCATCTCCTCTTTGGTCGATTGACTCAA
>CAZRIX010000012.1:0-8563 GCA_964600255.1 uncultured Candidatus Saccharibacteria bacterium | reverse complement strand
TTGTTTTTGCTTGTTGAGCCATATTATTTTTGATTTTTATTTGTATACATACTTTCCTTTATATCTAGACTCCAAGTTAGGTCTTTCAATTTGCTATCTGAAATCTTTGGAACCATAATACCTGCATATTCCTTGGCTTCTTGGACTGGATTATCAGCCTTTTTGCTTGGAACTTTTTTCCAAATGAAAAGTTTTGCTGATGTGTAGTATTTGAATGCAGCCTCGACTACGTTTATGAATGGTTTACTGTTTACTTTGTAGAATGCTAGAGCAGCGGAGAAACCCATTACTATTGCGATTGGTAGGAATGAGTATGTTATGGATGGAAGGAATCTGAAAATAACAAAAGATAGTCCTCCCCCTCCAGCTAGATAGATAAATTGTTTGAGTGATATAGATCCGAATATTTTATCCTCTACTTCAATGAACTGTGGAACTTGATATCTCATGAATTTATTATAACACGCCTCAATATATTATATCGATTCTCTGTATGGGTCTGTACCGTAGGATTTGTTGATAACTGGTGGTGTCTTGGCTTGAACAATCTTCTCCTCCACCTTTGCTGTGTTCACTGTGGGTGCACTTAACATATGATCTGCCATATCTATCTCTGGATCCTCAATTCCTTTAAGTACTGATGCCTTAGTAATTGAGTTTTCCTTATATAGCGGTGTGGATTTTGGTGTGATATCTACAACAAAATCCCCCATCCTCTCTACAGGTTTAGCGTTTGTTTCTATTGGTTTAGGGATAAGATCTTCTGTTGAGGGTCTTTGAGATAATACTGTAATTGGTGTTGTTGGCGTAATCATTGATGGAGTTGGAGCAAGGGGTTTGTTGGGTGTGACTGGCTTATTGGGTGCTTCCTGTCTGTTCGCACCTGTGAGCTCAGATTTAATCTGTGATATAACCTTGGTATTTATATCACTCACTATCTTCCTTGTTAACTCTGAGTCGATTTCTAGTGCTTCTGCAATAGCATTCTCAAATGAATCTGATTTTATTTCACCCAGCAGAATTTTGCATGTGTAAAGATCTATATCACCGAGTTGATCTAGTGTCAGTGAGTAATTTTTTGCGATTTCTTCAAGTTTAGTATAAACATATCCTGAATCAATTCTACTAATAATCTCTTGTTGAATTGGGTTGTTTTTATCCATAACTATTTATTAACTCCATTCATTAATATTTTTTCTAATATAACCTTGCGCGCTATGACTGTTTCTAGGTAGTCCTGATATGTATGTGCCTATATCTGCCCTAGCCTTAGCATCCAAATCACCCATCTCTTGGAGTTGACTAGGTGTTAAATGGTCCAGCACGCTATTGTTTTTAAATATATCTACATTTAACTCAGACAACTCTTTACCGGTTAGTAGCTTAACCTTACTCTTGATTGAATCATGATTTAGTATACTATTTGATGATAGCAACGAGTTAAATTCAGTCTTTCTTGCGTCTTTCAAACTTTGTTTTTGTGTATCGTTTAGACCTTCACTCTCCATCAACTTATCAAATTGTGAGGTAGAAAGACTAGATATAAATTTACCATTAATTAGTTTGCTGAATTTCACTTTCTCAATTTCCTTACCTGTCATCTTTCCAATCTCGTCTGCAAGTGCTTTATCTACTGTGGTGTTTCTAGTCTGGTCTGCCAAGGCCTCATTAATGATTCTATTCTGTCTTTCAGATCTTTGAACTCCAGCAATAACTCTAGATCTATCCTTATCTTCTTTATTGATGTCGTCGTTACTATAGTTTGAGCCGTACTTACCTTTTTCCATTTTACTTAATCCACCTCTAATTCCTTGACTAACATTCGTAAAACGGAGCGCCGAAGCACCAAATTTTGCAAGCCTACTGTTACTTGCGTCTGCCCTAGCTGCCATTGAATCAAAACTACTTCCTAGACTACCGCCAAGTTTACCTAGTGTGTTTCTTCCGATTACTCCACCCAAGGCCTTAGGTTGTGCATATATTTTATCCGTTAACCCCTTCACCATCCCATCTGCAAATTTTGTTCCCATGGCTCCCATTTTGACTGCCGCGATCAAAGGTACGTTAATGAAAACTATAGCTATTACATACTGTATAACTATACCAACTTGGTTATAAACGAAAGTAGCAGCTCCACCACCATTAGGTTTGTTACTCTGAATAAATGACATGAATCCTGGATCGGTAATAAAAGACATCGCTACATACATAAGTAGTAGATACACCGGCATAAATATTAACTGACCTTTAAGTGTTGATAGCCAGAGGTCAGACACATCCTTCTTGATCTCTGGAAAAATCATACCGACGAAGAATACTGGTGAAAATGCTAACAAGAATATTAATACTGCTGTTCTTATGGCAAATGCTACAGCTGCAGCGAGGAAACTTATAGCCGCGAATAACATTAGAATAGTTCCTCCATACGTTCCGATCATTATTGCGACAAAGATTTCACTTTCACCCTTTGCTCCGGCAGCCAAGGCTGATTTATCAGGATGATATATGTTCTGTAGTTTTAGACTACTCATAAATACATCAGAAAGTCCCCCATCGAGTGATGTTACATACTCTGGAGCAAGAGCTCTATAGAACTGCATAGAGATAAGGTTGGATGCATCTATTGCGGCCTTTGTGAAAAACAAACTGAAGTTAATTAATAGGCCAGCAATTATAATTTTAACTACAAGATCTTTAACATTTGTTTTTCCTACATCTAATATTGTGAGTACTGATGTGTATAGAAGAGTAAAGATAATGAAGATACTTGAAAGGTTTCTAATAATTAACCAAGTGTTCTCTATTGCTGGAGTACTGTCATATATATCACTGATGTTTAAAGTTAATCTCATTGAGGTGTTGAGTAGTAGTCCAGCGGCTGACACAAGGAATGAGGCAAGGGTCAACATCAAGTTACCAAACCAAGCCCCGATTTCATTAAAACAAGGTCCAATACTCCATGATAAGAGTGTACATGTCGGTACGGCGTTTGTGGCAGCAAAGACCGGAGTTGGTGCAGCAACAGTAAACAATGTTGATACTAGGACTAGAAGTATGAGAATTGTTGATAAAAGCTTTTTCATGATTAGTATAGTATTTTACACTGTTCCAAGTCTCTTCTCGCGTCGTCCTTGAATTGATTGATCTCATTTGTGATCTGACCGATATCACTTTCAGACTTCTGAACATCGATAGCACTAGTTAGATTGCCACTATTTAATAGGTTATTTAGCATCTGACTTGGAATATTAAGCTCAGTTAGAGTATTTGATGCCAATGCTCTTGTCTTTATTTCGTTGAGTGTTAATACCCTGCTATCCGCATCTGTACTTAGAGCTGAGGCACTAACAACTCTAGTTGTTATGTTTGTATTTATTTTCTCATCAATCTCTCTAATCTTGTTGTTTGCAGTGTTGATTGTGTAATTTGATGTTGGTCTGACCTGTACTAGTTTTTCTTGATAGCAGGCACGAGCTGCATTATATGCTTCTCTACCTGAGAATATTATTGTAAGTGCCTCTTGTCTATTTGCTTGATATGTAAGAGCGTTCTTCATTGTATTGTCTACACTAGCTACGATATCAGTTCTAATTTTCTGTACCTCTACCCCATTATCCATATTTGCTTCTGCTACAGTTGCATCTATATATGATGTTCCTCCTGAACCTGTTGAACTAACAGTTCCAAGACCCTTTTGTAGAACCTGAACTGCCAACTGTGCGAAAAGTGCATTAACAATCTGATTTATGTTATCAACCAACTCAAGTTCACGTAGAGGTCCATCTAGGTGGTTTTGTAGAGTTCCACCAATAACAGAGCCAGGTGTCTGTATTGGACAATCTGCCTCACTACGCATCTTTGTAGCGTTTGTTCCCTGATTATATGAGTCAATAACCGCATCTTCATCAGTTAGTTTTGATTGATTCTCGTATACTGTTTCCAATAAGTCACCGTTATTTGCAGCCGCTGTAAGTGCTTCGTTATTCTTCTTAACCGCAGCTTTACACTTTGGATCTCTCCATGACAAGAAACCTTTACCGTTACTTAGTTCATCACGCTGTTGTGCTTGTGCATTACCAACTCTCCATGAAAGTTCGCTGTTTGCTGTTAGATATGCGCCATAAACATTGTTCTTTGGTTCGGTTGATAGAGAAATGAATGCAGGCCATCCTCCTTGCTTGAAATCACCAGCTGTAAATCCGTTGATTGACGATGTTTCTACAGCATTCTTTGAGTTTTTTATTATAGTACCTAGTGTACACGCATATCTTTTCTGTATTTGAGGATGATACTTGAATGACAGAGCGAGTCTAATATTTAGACTAAATGGTGAACATAATGCAGTTAAAGGTCCTCCTGTTGTTGCAAGGAACTCTCCTGTTGTTTGGTCAGCTACGTCTAGAAAGAATGCACCAGGGTTCTGTAGGAAAGATGGACTTCCTTGGAAACCAGAGTTAATCCAATTCACAACACTTGCTGTGATCTGACGTATCAACTGCTTTGCCGCCATTGTTGCAAGACGATTTAGAACAGTGTCTTTGTATCGTTGATAGTAACTATCTAGAGATGATGATGTTGTATTGATAGCTGTAAGCGTGTTTTGTACGAAATTACTTGCATCAAATGTTGCCCACTGAGCCTCAGCCTTCTTTGGCGCAAAAATTCCACTAATTAGTATTAGTGTTATGAAAAATATACCAGCTAGTTGTTTATTAAAAATAATTTTCATTGATTCCAGAATATTTTAAATAACTCTTTATTGCATTCAATGCATTGTATAGGTTTTTCATGCCTTCCCCATAGAATGCAATAGCCTGAACCTGTTTTAACGGATCAGCTTCAGAGTTTCTAAATGCTTGAGCGATGAATAGTGCTCCATTCATTCCATTAAGTAGGTCCAAATGAAGAATTGCTATAGATTTTGGTGCTTTTACCTTCAAAAGAGCATTAATTATGTTCTTATAGCTTAAAATTATTGGATCAATCTCTTTTAGTAAGGTCGGATCCTCCTTTTCTGCTGCTTCTAGAGCTATTTGACCCTCATCTCTTGATTTGATCATATATGTCTTGAAAATAGCACCAACCTCACTAGCATACTCTCTTAATCCGTCGTTACTGGCATCACTTTTTGTGAGTATTTCATTGATTTTGTATTGAGCAGGCTTTGCTAGAACTATGCCATTAACTGTTCTCTGAGCTAATTCTTTCTGACTTTCCTCGTCAGTATTGGCGCCGATCTGTCTAAGTTCGATATATCTAGCAAAGAAATCTCTGCTAATCGTATCGATTGGTTGCAATTGCTCTACATTTGTCTTTGTCGAGTCAGAACTCACCTTTTTTACTGGTCCTGGTTTGCTCTTCGGGTCACTGGGGTTAGTTCCAGCTAGAATCTCCTCCCAATCTTTAGATCCATCAGAGTCAGTATCATCGTTCTGTATGTTTGATATTGTCGATGTTGATACATTTACCTCTTGTGAATTGTATACTTTGGCGTGCTTGTTGTTATATTCTGCATAGAAAAACGCTCCTCCAACAAGAAGGATTGCGACAACGATAAGTAAAATATTTTTAATAGGATACTTCACGCGGGTAGTATCATGGATACTGCGTAAATTATATCAAGATATACAACTATCTCCTACGATTTTTTTCCACATTTCGACATTTAAGTTCTCTGCACGTATGTCTTTTGGTAAATTGTTCTTTTCCCAAGTGTTTTCAAGGGTATTTTTGGGTATTTTATCTTCAAGATTGCGAATCACTACTTTTCTTTTATGTGCAAAACCGGCTTTTAGGACATCAAAGAAGACTTTCTCGTCAATTTTTGAGTCAATAAAGAACTTTTTTGAGATATTTTCAATTAAAATTACAGCAGAATCGACATTTGGTATTGGTCTGAAGAGTTTCCTTGATACTGTTGTGACATATTTTGCCGTTCCGTATACTTTTACTGAAATAGACAAAATACTCTCCTTCTCATCCACAATACGCTTTGCAACTTCTTTTTGAACCATAACTACCATTTTCTTGGGCGGATTGTTTGATTCCAAAAACTTACGCATAAATTCACCAGTTATGTAGTATGGGATATTAGCAATTAAAACATACCCTTCCCCATTCTTACCCCTTAACACATCAAAATTATTCTCATTAAATTCTAAAACATCACCGTGAATAATTTCTAGTTGATTTGATCTTATTTCACTTGAAAACTTTTCTTGGAGAAAAGGAATTGCACGATCATCTTTTTCAACTGCAATTACTTTTGCACCAGTTTCCAAGAGTTTTGAAGTCAAAGCTCCTTTGCCAGGTCCAACTTCAAGAACCGTGCTATCAGCTGTAACGCCACCAGCATGTACCATAGCTGCGATTACATTTGGAGCGTGAAGAAAATTCTGTCCCAAAGATTTCTTTGCAACAAAGTTTTTTGGATTGAAATCAATCGTTGTTTCCTCGACTATATCATTGTCTAAATTTTGTTCTGGATTCATTTGAAAATTGTTTAGCAACTATATCAGAAATCAATAAATATTGCCTTAATACCACGAGGAGCTTCAGTGTCACCTGTTGTATGAATATGTTCATCTCCAATATCAGAAATGAAGTTTGAAGGAGTGTTAACTTTTTGTGCACCATAAATAGTTCGAAGTTGAGCGTAACTTATGAAAATTTTCTTGCGCGCGCGTGTAAGTGCAACATAGAAAAGTCTTCGCTCCTCCTCCGCTTGTGACTGACTGATTTCTCCTTCGTTCATGCGTTGATGTGGGAATAAATCTTCCTCGAGGCCAGCGATAAAAACATAATCAAACTCCAGTCCCTTTGATGCGTGAACTGTCATTAATTTCACTGCATTATTGTCTTTTTCCATCTCATCTTGATCAGTTGCTAGAGCCGCGTTCTCGAGTAGCTTTTCTATCGCTTCCCCTGGAGGAAGTGCATCATATTGTGAAGCAACAGTCACCAATTCTCTAAGGTTTTCAAGCTTTTCTTGTTCCTCCATTGAGCCATTTTTATACACATTTTCCATGCCACTTTCTCGGATAATATATTTGATTAAAACAGAAGGTCTCTCATTTTGTGCAGTGATTTTTATTCTCTCAAGTAAAGCTAAAAACTGAGCAACTTTGTTTTTCAAAGCAGGTCCTAAAGTATCTTCCTGACCGGTTACAACTTTCATAATTGTTGCCTTACCAATTCCTCTTGGTGGAACATTTACCACACGAACTAAATCGTTAGTACTATCGCGATTCAAACTAGCTTTGATGAATGAAAGCACATCTTTAACTTCTTTTCTCTCAAAGAATTTCACTCCTAAAACTTGATATGGAATATTTTTATTCAAAAAAGATTCTTCGATTACGCGCGATTGGAAATTCGCGCGATAAAGTACAGCCATCTCACGTGGTTCATTTCCATCATTAATTAAACTCTTAACTTCATCAGCAATCATGCGTGCTTCTTCTTGTTCAGTATATGAAATCAAAAGTTCAATCTTCTCCCCTTCCACGTTCTTTGTGAAAAGATTTTTCTCAGGACGCATTACATTTTTCTTAATGACATTGTTTGCTGCGGTAAGAATCGTTTGTGTTGAACGATAATTTTCTTCCAAAGTAATGACCTTTGTTTCAGGATACTCCTTTTCAAAGTTAAGCATGTTTTTAATGTCAGCACCTCTCCAAGAATAAATATTCTGATCAATATCTCCCACAACACAAATGTTACGTGTCTCTTCGGCTAATAGAGATGCAATATCATATTGAACACGGTTAGTGTCCTGATACTCATCGATATGAATATATTTCCAAACTTTAGAATAATGTTTCTTAACTTCAGGATATGTTTTAAGAAGACTGGCTGTTTTTAGTAGAAGATCATCGAAGTCTAAAGATTTCTCTCTCAAAAGTGTTTCCTCGTACTTTTCCCAGGCTTGCGCCACCATTTTGTGATAGAAGTCTTTCTGATGACTCTTGTAACTAGCCAAAGTTACACCGTCGCCCTTCTCGCGAGACATGGTATTTAGGATTGCGCCGGGCTCGTATTGCTTAGTATCCAACCCCATTGATTCCAAGGCATCCTTAACTGCTCTTTTGGAATCTCCTCTGTCATAGATAGTAAAATGTCTGGTTAAACCCAATAAACTAGCATTCTCCTTGATGATATGGACTCCAAGGGCATGGAAAGTGCTCACGAAGGGTCTTTCATTGAATGAAATCGGAATATTCAGGGTCTTGTCCTCTTCGATCAGATGGAAAACACGCTCCCTCATCTCTTTGGCAGCTTTATTGGTAAAAGTGATAGCTAAAACCTCCGAAGGCTTCACTCCAGACTTGATTAAATTCAATATTCGATGTGTAATAGTTTTAGTTTTTCCGGCTCCGGCACCAGCAATAATTAAGACCGGACCCTCTAAAGTCTCGACAGCTTCTCGTTGTTTTGGATTTAGGTTGTTTGATGACATTACTACCATCATAACATACTAATTTTTGTTATTCACATCACCTGTTGACTTTAAAAATGAATAGCGTAGGCTGTATAGATACCTAATAAACAAAGGTATAAAAAT
>CAZRIX010000011.1:0-8563 GCA_964600255.1 uncultured Candidatus Saccharibacteria bacterium | reverse complement strand
CATTCCGAACACGGAAGTGAAACGCAGTTGCGGCGATGATACTCATATGAAGGGGAAAGTAGCTAGTCGCCAGTACAAAACATTTAATTTAAATATCTAATCTGACCGCACCAAATTTTCTGTATGGATTTTTAACCATTTTAACTACTGCAGATTTTGGTTTTTATTGTTGTATTTTGGTATACTAGTCACATGGCTTCATGGGCTACAAGACGAAAATTCCTTTATGCTTCGGTATCAATACTGGTACTGATATTGCTAGTCGCTGTACCTTTTTTCCTATACTACTACAAAGCACCTACTTGTTTTGATTCTAAAATGAATGGTAGTGAGTTGGGAGTGGATTGCGGTGGATCATGTAGAAAACTATGTCAGAGTGCATTCTTGCCTCCTAAAATAGAATGGGGAGGTGCTAGGTTTGAGAAGCAGGCTGATGGGCTCTATAACGTTGCCTCATATATCGTTAATCCAAATGTTAATGGAGGTGCGACAAATGTTCCATATAAGTTTTCTTTGTATGATGCTGAAGGAGTTTTGATAGTTGAGCGAGATGGTTTCCTGACACTATATCCAAGAAGAAATACATTGGCATTCCAGACTGCGGTAAAAGTCGATAAAAGGATTCCAGCAAAGGCCACATTTGAATTTACATCTGCGCCCGTTTGGTATAAGTCCAGAGATTTGCTAGAAGGAATTTCTGTTTTGGATAGGAAGTACACAGAAGATGAGAACTCTTCATCACTCCAAGTTCTACTAGAGAACAACAATCTAACACCTTACAAGAACATGCTGGTTTCGGTCGTTCTGTATGATACAAATGGTAATTCTATAGGTTTTTCACAAACAAGAATAGATAATATAGACGGAAGAAAAGGTAGACAAGTTGCTCCATTTACATGGTCTATCAACCGAGATGGCGCTGTGGCAAAAATAGAGGTTCTACCGATTATCGTACCAGTACCAGAAATATAGTATGAACAATATATTAAATAGATTTTTTGGAACCTATCTACAGAGAAGTAAACAGGGTGAGAGTGTAATTGACTGGATTCTTTTCTTATCAACCTTGCCTCTTTTGGGTGCAGGTCTAGTAACCATGAATTCATTCACAGGTGATTCGACACTATTTTTTAAGCAGTTGTCGTGGATATGTGTAAGTATAATAGTTTTTTTTGGGTTAAGTTTGGTTGATTTTCGCTTCCTGAGAAAGACATGGGTTTCAGTTACTCTATTTTTCTCATCATGTGCAGTTTTGAGTCTTTTGTTTATTGTGGGAAGAGTAGTGAAGGGAGCGGTGTCATGGTTCCATATCGGTGTACTTTCTTTTCAGCCATCAGATGCAATCAAGATTGTGATTCTAATCATTCTCGCGAAATACTTCTCAAGAAGACATATGGAGATAGCTAATATTCGCCATATACTGGTTTCCGGCTTCTACGTTTTCGTTATATTCGCACTAGTTATGATACAGCCAGACTTTGGATCGGCTATTATTATATTTTTTCTTTGGTTAGGTATGGTGCTAGTTTCTGGAATATCAAAGAAGCATTTATTGGCCCTTGGTATGATCGGGCTAGTTTCTTTTATCCTGCTGTGGAATTTTGGCTTCAAGGAATATCAGAAGAATAGAATTATGAACTTTATCAACCCAATGGCCGATATACACGGCAGTGGTTATAACGCGTATCAATCAACTATCGCTGTTGGTTCCGGACAGTTTTGGGGTAAGGGAGTAGGGTACGGTACTCAGTCCAGACTAAAGTTTCTACCAGAATTTCAGACTGACTTTATTTTTGCGGCATATGCTGAGGAGTGGGGGTTTGCTGGAGTTATAATATTGTTTTCTATGTTCGGTATATTGGTCTGGAGAATCATAGTTAACAGTCTTTATGGAGAGACTAATTTTGAAATTCTATTTGGCCTAGGTGTGGCAATTTTGATCATAACCCACTTTATAATCAACATAGGTATGAATATACAACTATTGCCAGTGACTGGTACTACACTGCCTTTCTTAAGCTACGGTGGAACACATATCCTAACCGAATTCACAGGACTAGGAATACTTATGGGTATGAGAAGATACAGAAGAGTCGCGCATAAAGATGAGGTTAATAAGGAGTTTATCAGTCAGTATAATACAAGATAGAAATAGAGGAGTGGAAGTCTAGAGCCAGTGAGCCGTGTACAACTAAACTAGCTACTTGGTCTTGTACACTTCGATAGTCCTTGCTACCATTTTCTCTATAGAGAAATCATTGATCACTTTTTGCTGTAAAGTTACCCCATGCTCCTTTCTTACGGTCTTGTGACTTAGATAGAAGTCTAAAGCATATTTGATTTCATTGGGTTTTCTTGGTTGTATAAGTACACCACTTTGCATATCATCGATAATTTCTGGTATACCACCAACGGCAGTTGCAACTACAGGCAGACTCGCAACACCAGCTTCAAGTAGTACATATCCAAAGCTTTCAGACAATGATGATAATAGGAAAATATCAAAAGACTTAAAGTATTGATATGCGTCCTTTATGTAACCCAATAGAATAACATTGTCCTGAAGTTTAAGTTCAGCTATTTGCTTTTCTATACGGTCTTTTTCTTCGCCTGTTCCTATTATTACGAATAGTATATTTAGACCAGAGTTTTTTACCTTATCAGATTTGATGAGTTCAGAAATAGCTTGTATTGCATAGTCGTATCCTTTTATATGATGCAACTCTCCGACGGTACCTATTACAATAGTCTTTTTTGGATCTAGGGAATTCAGTCTGTTGTTTAGAATTGGACTAACCTTTTTTAACTCGTTTTCTGCATTAACCTTTGAGAATATCGGCTCAACTTTTATGGCATTATGTATGACGGATATCTTTTTTGAAATTTTGGGCCAAAGTACCATCTGTTCCTTTAGGTTGTTTGATACTGCGATTGTTTCGTGAGATAGATAAACAGTAAACCAGTGAAGTACTTTAATAATTAGTTTTGATACAAAACTCCTGTTTTCATTGAAGGCCCAGCCGTGAGATGTAAATACAATCCTAGGTACTTTCGCGATTCTTCCAGCCAGTGTACCTAGTCCACCAATCTTTGAACTATTGAGATGTAATACATCAGGTTTAATTTTTTTGAGAATTGAAATAAGTTCAAAAAAAGCTTTAATATCCTTTAAAACACTCACATCTCTTCCCATTGAAAGATTGCCACTTGCAGCTATACCTAGAGAATTGAGTTTTTGGATCAAAATACCGTCACTGCCTGCCATAACCTCTACGTCAAAATTGTCCTTTGGTAGGTTGGTTGCCATGTCAAAAACATAACGCTGGGCCCCACCCCAGTTAGATTTGGTTATTAAAATCAGGACTTTCTTTTTACTCATCTTTGTGTTATAATACTGCCTATTAATAGGTTTCAATAATACATCCGAATTATACAATGACTGTGGTGAACAAGAAAGAGCCTATACTAATCGCAATCGGTGACATACTACTACTGATAGGTTCACTGGTTGCTTCTCTAGTTTTACGTTATCAATCTATACCAACTATTTATAGTCTACAGTTACACATAGTTCCTTTTGCTATTATCATAGCGATTTCAGTTTTAGTATTTTATATATCTGGTCTATACAACAGATCTCTGGATCTTGTTCGTCACTCAACTCCAAGTAAGGTTATTAAAGCTCAGATCGCCAATGGTCTAATAGCGTCCGCAATGTTTTATTTTGTACCTAGTTTTGGGGTTACTCCAAAAACAACACTCTTTATCTATGTTGTACTATCTACCGTTTTTATTCTATTTTGGAGAATACATACGCGTTCTATATTGAATCTACGAAAGAAGCATCCAGCTTTGATTATAGGAAGTGGTAAGGAAGTAGATGAATTGATTCGAGAGATTGATAACAATCCACAATCCGCAATTTATTGTAAGAGTAGATTGGATCCATCTCAGCCTGTTGCTGATCTCAATAATCTGTTCAGTGATAAGAATAGTTATAGATACATTATCGCTGATCTTGATGATTCTAGAATAGATCTATTTCTACCTGCTTTATATAAAGAGCTTTTTCCAAATGCATCAATCGTTAATCTGCATGACTTGTATGAGGAGATTTTTGATAAAATACCTCTTTCTAGAATTAACTATGGTTGGATAATGAGTCACATAAGTTCTATATCTCCAAAAATATACGATATAGGTAAAAGAGTTGTCGACATAGCCCTGTCATTGATCGTTGCTGTTGTGGCGCTACTGGTTTATCCTTTTGTTGCTATCGCTATTAAGCTAGAAGATGGAGGGCCGGTACTTATAAGTCAATTTAGAATTGGTAAAGACAATCATTTATTTCCTATTTATAAATATAGAAGTATGACTCGTAGTGATGGAGGACAGTGGCTTCCAGAGAATGAGAATAAGGTTACAAAGGTAGGTAAGTTTATTAGAAAGACTAGAATTGATGAATTACCACAAGCATTGGCTGTTATAAAGGGAGATATGTCCCTGATAGGTCCAAGAGCAGATATTATTGACCTGGGAAAGAAGCTGGGGAAAGAAATACCTTACTATACTATTCGCACCGTGATAAAGCCCGGTCTTTCTGGTTGGGCGCAGGTAAACCAGGAAAAGCCACCACAATCAATCGAAGAAACAAAGATAAGACTATCTTACGATCTGTACTACATAAAGCATAGATCACTGAGACTAGATCTACTCATAACACTTAGAACTCTTAAGACATTATTGTCTCGCGAGGGTATGTAGGCTATAATTTGGGGCAATGAATACAATTTTTATAACAGGAGGCGCAGGATATGTCGGTGCAATGTTACTTGATATTCTATCAAGACGTTCTGATGTTGGTAAGATTATTGCGCTAGACGTTCAGCCTTTTCCAGATTTCCTAAATACCAGTGGAGCAGATGTATCCAAGATCAAATTTATCGTTGCTAATACTGCAGATGATACTTGGCAAAAAGAAGTTGCTGGCTTTAATCCTAACATTGTAATCCATACCGCATGGCAGATTCGCGAAATGTATGGACAGAAGAAGTTGCAATGGAAATGGAACGTAACTGGTTCTGATAACATTTTTGATTTTGCGTTTAGTACACCATCTGTAAAGAAACTTATACACTTTTCAACCGTGGCTTCATATGGAGCTTTTAGTACAAATGAGATAACTCACTTGTTTACTGAGGACGAGTCATTCCGTAAGTCACCCTATTTGTATGCTGAAGAAAAAAGAATAGCCGAGGAGCATTTGATTGAAAGATATGAAAAGATGAAAAAGTCTCAAGGTAAGGTACAAGTCGCCGTTATCAGACCTGCCGCTATAACAGGCCCTCGTGGTAGATACATGCGCATCAGATTCGGTCTACAATCAGCTCTTTCGGGAAAGCTAAAGGGTTCAATGGTCTACAATATAGTAAGTCTACTTGTGTCTTTTGTTCCTATTACAAAAAAGTGGTGCAGGCAGTTTATACATGAGGATGATATTGCTGGTGTTGTACAAACTTTAGCATTCAGTGAACTAAAGAATGATTTTGATATATTCAATGCATGCCCACCCGGACCTGTTGTAACAGGCAAAGATATGGCCGAGGCTGTAGGGAAGAAAACTATATCAGTGAATCCGTATATAATTCGTTTTGCCTTTTTCCTGATGTGGAACCTAACTCTAGGAAAAATCCCTACTTCAAAAGGTGGTTGGAAATCATACTCATACCCAATTGCTGTTGATGGTACAAAACTTACAAAGATGTACGGATATAAATATGGTTGGCAATCTAAAGAAGCTTTTGTTACAAAAGACGGTTTCTATTCAAAGTACGCTGTTTAGATAAATTCTCTATATTGGCAATCTAGCCATATTCTCTATTTGTATTGCAAAAACGATACAAATCTCTATAATAGACCTACTATGTTAAAAACACGAATAATTGCCGCTTTTATACTTATTATTGCTTCTGTATTGAGTTACCTTACTTATTCAGTTGGAACATTCAAACTAGGTCTTGATCTCAATGGAGGTACACATCTAGTTTATAAAGCAGATACTTCAAAGATTGAAGCTTCTGATGTGTCAGTATCTATGAATGCCCTTCGAGATATAATCGAAAAAAGAGTAAATGTTTTTGGAGTTGGAGAGCCTATCGTACAGGTTGAGCAGGGAGGACTGCTAGGCAGTGAACAGGCACAGCACAAGCTAATTGTGGAGCTTCCAGGTGTTACAGATATCGATGAGGCTATAAAAATGATCGGTCTTACCCCAGTACTAGAATTTAAGACAGTGAATGCGGACGATCTGAAAGCTTTAAACGAGAATACAACATTAACAGATGAACAGAAAGCTGCTGAACTTACGAAGCTATTCGTACCTACCGCACTGACTGGTAGACTACTAGAAAGGGCTAGTCTGGAGTTCAATGGTACAACAGGCGAGCCTTCAGTTCTACTGTCTTTCAACTCAGAAGGTAGAACACTATTTTCAAAAATTACTAAGGAGAATGTAGGAAATATTGTCGGAATATTTTTGGACGGCAATCCTATATCATTACCAACTGTTCGTGAGGAGATCAAGGATGGTAAGGCAACTATCTCAGGATCATTTAGTTTGGAGGATGCAAAGCTACTAGTTCGTGATCTAAACTACGGTGCATTACCAGTTCCAATAGAACTAATATCAACTCAAAGTGTAGGTGCCTCACTAGGTCAGTCAGCTTTGAACGGTGGAATCAGAGCCGGTATAATATCTATTTTGGTAATAGGCCTATTCCTTGTTATTTGGTATAGATTGCCTGGATTTATCGCTGTTATATCTCTGGTTATATATTCAGTTATTATGTTGGCTCTATTTAAGCTTATCCCAGTTACTCTGACAGCTGCTGGAATCGCTGGATTCATACTATCAATCGGAATGGCGGTGGATGCGAATATTCTAATCTTTGAAAGAATGAAGGAGGAATTAAGAGATGGAAAAAGTGTAACCGATGCTATGCACGAAGGTTTTGCAAGAGCGTGGAATTCTATTCGTGACTCAAACACATCAAGTATTATTACAGGACTAATATTGTATTATTTTGGAAGTTCATCAGTGATAAAGGGATTTGCACTAGTGTTCTTGATTGGAGTTATCGTAAGCATGTTCACAGCAGTTACTGCCTCAAGAGTTCTACTTTATGCTGTAGCCCCAAGAAAGACAAATAGACTCTCAACCTTCCTAATAAGTAACGGTTTTACCAAGACACTTAATAATCTTAATAAATAAATATATGTTCGTAGTAAAATACAGAAAATTGTTCTATGTTTTGTCAACCTTGATAGTTGCTGCTTCTATTGCGTCTATAAGTGTCTGGGGTTTGAAGCCAGGTATAGATTTTAAGGGAGGATCTATTCTAGAGGTTGTATACTCATTACCAAGACCAGAACAGGTTGCAGTTGAAAGTGCTATTAATAAGCTTGATGTAGATGCATCAATTCGTCCAACAGGAGAGGCTGGCTTTATCATAAGAATGCGAGATATTAATCAGGACGAAAAGTCAGCCTTGGATAAAGTTCTACTTGGTTTCGGTTCCACAACTCAGGTTAGATTTGACTCTGTAGGACCTTTGCTTGGAGTTGAAGCTATTAAGAAGTCAGTAGCATCTATTGTACTGGTATTGATTGCAATCATTTTGTTTATCGCTTTTGCTTTCAGAAAGGTTAGTCAGCCAGTGAATTCATGGAAATACGGCCTCATAGCTATTCTAGCTCTAGCGCATGACGTTCTTGTACCTACAGGAATCTTTGCAGTCCTAGGCCATTTTAAGGGTTATGAGGTGGATACATTGTTCGTTACTGCACTTCTAGTGGTACTAGGCTTCTCTATTCACGACACTATCGTTGTGTTTGACCGAGTTAGAGAAAATCTAGGACGAGCGAAAGCGAATAAGCCATTTGAGGAGATAGTAGGCGAGAGTATAAGTCAGACTTTTACTAGATCAATAAATACTTCATTTACAACACTACTCGCTCTTATCGTATTGTATTTTGTTGGAGGAGAATCAACTCATGAGTTCTCATTAGCACTAATAATAGGTATAACAGCAGGAACATATTCTTCAGTATTCCTAGGATCACCTTTACTTGTTACTGTTGAGAAGTGGCAGAATAGGAAGATGAATAAGGGAGGGAATAAATAGAGTAATAATCAACAACTATCCTCATCCGAGGACGGCTCCGCTACGCGGGTTGTCCCCTCCGTATGAAAAAGTGATAAAGTTCTTATCACTTTTTCTATTTATAAAACATGCTATTTGTCATGGATTTTATATGCCAATAAACAGTCTATTTTTCGGGTATTTTTACAGGTATTTCTATTGTTAATGATATAAACTACTAAATCACTTGACTTTAAAATTAGTTCGTATAGAATACTATCCACGCCTTAAGTAGGGCGATTTCAATGAGTTTTTTGACAACTAATTAAGTTATGCATTAGAAACGTATTAAAAACACGTGCAAGTCTAATGTCTATATACAACAATGATTTTATTCGATTATATTCACAATCGATAGGAGT
>CAZRIX010000010.1:0-10936 GCA_964600255.1 uncultured Candidatus Saccharibacteria bacterium | reverse complement strand
ATCAGCTCGACCATGATTCCCTAACCAGCGGTGTAATGTATACAGGTAACTTACATTATTTGTCAGGAATGAGTTTTACTCCAGAACAAATTAATTTTTTAGAAGATAATCAGGAGTTGTTCAATAAAATTGAAGAAATAAAATTGTATGGAGAAGGTAAATTTGAAAAACTTACTGATCTTCAAAAGATTACTTTTCTAAGAGATCAACTTAAGGGTAGAGAACAATTTGAACAATTTGAACTATTGTTTCCTGAAAAAGATTTAGTTGACCTCACTGGTGCGATTAAAAAAGCTGAGGAAGAAGTTCTACATACAACAGGTCGTAGGAAACTTTATGCAATGGAAGTGCTTATTAGACTTTACAATGACCTAGAGCATCAGACTGCAATTCAAAGAAACTTAATCCTAAGAGAGAGGGATGAAATATTAGCTCGGGATATTAATTCACACTAAAACCAAAAAGCGACCTCTTACGAGGTCGCTTTTGTATTTTTCTTCATTATAGCTTTCGCTATTTCTCTTAAAACTTGCAAAATGCATAAGAGAGAGACATACTTAAGGGTATTAGAAAAGCTGCAATTAAATATCAAACACATTTATGCAAACAGGCCAACCGGGGAGTGCCCCAGGTCCAGAAACTTCACACAGTACTCCAAAAGAGCTGGGACTAGGTTACTTACCTCTTCATAAGTTAGAAAATAGACTTCATGATGAACAAATCAGGGCAAGAGAGACAGAGTTAATCCAAGAAGACAACGCTGAACGTATTGCCTATAAGAACAGTAGAAGACGTCTTCATAGTGAGAACTTCAGATTTTTAAGAGCAGAAATTGAATCACATCCAGATAGTCATGATTATAATCCTGACTCAGTCTATCGACAAAATTTAAGTAATTATTACAAAGGAGTGAGTTTTTCTGAGGAACAGAAAGCTTTGATTGATAGAATTGTTGCAAATTCTAAGGGTATTGATAGTTACACTTGGAAAAGTGCGCTAAATCCAAGTGATATTCAAATCGTTACTGAAATACGAGATGCTATAAAATTTGCAAGGCCTGAGTACTATCAAATCAACCCAAAAGATATTGAAGATTTTAATAGATTATTTCCGCAGGATAGGTCTGAAGAGTTATTTATTAAAATAAAAGAGATTGAGCGAGATCTTGCAGCAGAGCGTCTTCTCAGGAAAGATGTAGACAGAGTTGCTTTAAAAAGGGAAAAGAAAGAGCTTACACAACTTCTTATCGACGACCTAAAACAGCATTTAGTGGATTAACAAAGTTTATTGCAATACAAAAGCGGCCTCTTACGAGGTCGCTTTTGTGTTTGTCCCCAGATAAAGCTTATATTTAGAATATTGTAGATAGATTCTGGCTATACTGGGAGTAATTATGAAAAAATATATTCTGAGTTTACTCTTATTAATCTCATCTGTTTCTTTCGGCTCAGCGCTCACCAATGGTGCTCAGTGTATATCAACTACAATTCCTACAAAAATGTATGCCGGTGAGACGAAAACTGTATCTGTTACTTTTAAAAATACCGGAACAAAAACATGGACGAATCTATCTCCTGGTTCAAAAACTGGGAACTATGATGCATCACTTTGGCCTTGGCCGCCTACCACAGGTACAACCGCGCTACCAAATCTTCTCGATGAAATACCTGGTGGCCCGTCTTCAACAGTTGCACCTGGTGGGAGTGTGACATATTCGTTTACTGTCACTGCGCCTGCTGTTGCAGGCACTTACCCGATTGCGTACCGCATGCTTGAGCAGAATGTTGCGTGGTTCGGTGATTCTTGCGGTCAGAATGCAGTTGTTGTAGTGCCACCGCCTAAGAATTTATCTGAATGTATTTCAACAACTATCCCTTCAACGATGAATGTGGGAGAGAAAAAAGTTGTGACTGTAACATTTAAAAATAAAGGTGCAGGTACTTGGACAAATAATGAAGGTGGGCGAACTGGTAATTATGACATGTCATTGTGGCCACATCCTCCCGCTACCACAAATAATACAGACCCATCAATAATATACTCACTCCCTGCCTCGTCTGTAAGTTCAGGGGCAACTACAACATTTACTTTTACGTTAACTGCACCAACCTCACCTGGAACATATCCCATTAACTATCGTATGCTTGAGCAAAACGTGGAATGGTTTGGAGATGCTTGCGGAAAAGATAAAGTTGTAGTTACGCAACCGCCTCTTGCTGTAAAAGATGCACAATGTATTGCACACACTATTCCGTCGACTATGATGGCTGGAGAATCTAAGTTGGTTTCAGTGACCTTCAAGAATACTGGAACTGATTCTTGGGCAAATAATGACGGTGCATTACGTGGAGATATTAATGTGGCTATGCCAGGGTATCGTAGTCCTCAGTCTTACATACCAAGTACAATCAGTCGTCTCCCTGTTAGTCCAGTAAAGACAGGTGAACAGGTGACACTTAACTTTATTTTGACTGCAACTACTACTCCTGGGACATTCTATCCGGCATACAAAATGGTAGAAAACAATGTTGGTTTCTTTGGTGAGTCATGTGGTCCAACAAGTGCAACTATAGTACCTGCTATTAAAACAGAACCAATCAATGTTGTTGCTAAAGCTAGTGGTGGCGCAACTATTACATGGAATGGGGATGCAAAACCAGCGTGGGAGCCGTACACAATTCCGATCGACGCTAAGATCACAAGTATTTCCGGCAGTATGACAGATGTTATCAAAGGTTCATTTTTTGATTATTGTGCTAATATCTGGCGTGACAAGGATCCAACAAAGTACCCTGCATACACCGGAGGATATTCTGATATTTTTTGTTGGAGTGGTTTGTACCGAGCTACTAATGGAAATTTTAATACATCTACAGATCTGTCAGCTACGCCACTTTTTGTACCAGCAGGCACAAAGATGGTTTGCAGTGGACACACAAGCGGGAATGCCCGAGAACGAAGTGCAGCGAAGCGTTCTTGTTCTATAACTTATGAACCATGGAAACCAAATGAAACACGCTATAGAGTGTTACGTATCCCGCATCTTGATCAATTTGCAACAGCAGACATTCCGTTTACTGGTGGTACCTATAAACCAATTGATGCAGATCACCCATTACGAATCAAGGGAGCATTTTATTATGTAGCCTTCGAAGGTGATAATGCTACAAATATTATGCCGTGTGTTAGAGAGAAAGATCCAAAGGGGGTTGTGATAAGAAAGAACTGTCTTTCTACACAAGACATCACTTCTGGAACTAATTATATTTCGCCAGGATATGTAGCAATTGACTGGACAGTCAATCATCCAAATACGATAGACGCTACTTGTACTTTTGGGGGTACCACTGCGTCAGTTTATGGTTGCGCTTTCTATCTTATTACAGAAATACCTAAAGATATCATTACAAATGGCCCAGAAAATACATTTGCAGATTATGGTAACACGTCTCGAGTCCAGCTTGAGGAATGGTGTGCCAAATATCCATTCATAACTTACGGGTCTGCAGGAGAGATTACCAGCAGAGCCCCTAATAAAGCGAAGTGTCTTGAGCTTTATCCAAAAGCGAGCTGCTTA
The DNA here is from genome assembly GCA_964600255.1 of uncultured Candidatus Saccharibacteria bacterium. Taxonomy (GTDB): domain Bacteria; phylum Patescibacteriota; class Minisyncoccia; order Phycocordibacterales; family PALSA-1337; genus CAIOGI01. Next base: position 7,359 of record CAZRIX010000010.1, on the reverse strand, counting down.
GTCACCCCAACAGCACGCTGTTTTACTCCGAAAGCAACTTCTACCACAAAGGTGTCCACTGTTGTCGAGGACATAGCTGCTGACGTTATGGCGATTAATCAGTTCTTTAAAAGAGGAGTCAGCACCTTGTCGCCATTTTCATCGGTAAGATCAGCTTCTGCTGAAGAGTCTGTGAGTATAGTTAATCAGCCTCAAACATGTATCGAAATAAATAGTAATCTTCATCGTGGTAACGAAGTGCCTGTGGTCAGAAAGCTCCAAGCATTCCTTTTGAGTAAAGGCTTGTTGAACGAGACTTCGGTAACTGGATTCTTTGGAGATAAAACAATTGAAGCAGTAAAAGAATATCAAAGTATGAAAGGACTTCCTCAGACTGGAATGGTATATGACCATACAAGACAGGCAATAAAAGAGGATACATGTAAATAGCTTAAATACCAAAAGCGACCTCTTACGAGGTCGCTTTTGCTTTATACATATAAAATAATAATCTATGACTGTGGTAGTATACTCAAATTATGTTAAAGAGTAAGACTAGGCGAATCCTTAGACGTATTGTCATGGTTGTTTGTGTAATAGTGGTTTTCCTCGAGATCTTCTTTTATCTAAAAAGGGGTGTGCAGGTAAGTAGCTTGCAGAAGGATTCTCCGCAGTTCACTCGAAGTTCTGTAAATCTTAATGAATATAATGGGCCTCGCTATCTTTCTGATACTGCGTTTGGTGTTAGTTGTAATGACAAGAATGCTCGGATTAAACAATCAAATGGTTCAGTTGATGTAACTATATATTCTTCAGGGTGTGTAGTTGCGACACCTTTTGCAAATAAAACGATACAACTACCTGAACTAAAAAATAGAATGCTAGATGTGCAAGGCGGCAGTGTTTTATTTAATAAGGAGGTTTATGTAAACCAGACTCCTGGCACAGAAGATACGTATACATATATGACTGCTGATGTTGATATAGATGAGCCATATATGCGAGGGTACAAGATACTCTATGCAGTAAGTTCAGATGGAAAAGATTTTATAGAGCTCTTCGCATGTCATTATGACTGTATTACATATGATTCTAAAACTCCTAACAAGCTTATCTATTTTATAAATGAAAAGAATGACAGTGGGGTCAGTTATATGTATCGAATTAGCTTTAGTAATGGTAAACAGATTAAAGAGTTGATCGCCACAGTCCCCGCAAAAAGTGACAATAGTAATTGGGTGCTTGGGAATATTTGTGCAGGGGACCCATGTATAGATGGAAATTATTGGCTAATAGCGAAAGAGGAACTAACGTCTACTGATGCAGATTCAGTAACGCTAAGGTTTGAAAGAAAGAACGTCCCGCACAAATTTACAGAGCCTTCAGAAAATATAGAAACAAAATTTGTTGATATTAAGTAGGGCGCATTAGTAGTAGAGAAAAAGTCGAGGCTTCGTACCTTCCTTTTGTGTTTACCTCTTTATTTATGGTAGGATGGAGTCTTGTTTCATAAGGAGTTCTTTCATGGATGCGGTCGCTCACAATGAAGATGCAAAGGACAGGGGTACCCCATTATTTGATGCACACTACGCAATGTTCGAATTCAGCGTATGGTTTGCGTCCACATTCGGAGTGGAGAGACTTCGTTTCTTAGCAGCACAAGCAAAAGAAGAAGTAAGAAGCTATGACGAAAGAGTTGAACAAGCAAAAAAAGATATTAGATGTATTGCCAGAAAGACGACAACATACAAGATTGCAAGTAACCCAACGGTAGATGATGTTGTCTCGCTGTCTACTCTGCTTACAGAGAGCGATGATGATTTAGAGAGCTTGCAAATAAGCAATGACTCTCCAGAAGACAATGTTGCTAGGGGTCAGTACGCTAAGCTCTTGCTAGACTTTTTAAGCAAAGGGAAATTGAGCGCTCGCGAAAAAGAAGTTTTTGTATTGCGTACAGGACTACTTGATTCCGATCAGTTTACACGTGAAGAAATCGGCAAAATCTTCGGTGTTTCTAGGCAAAGTATTCTTTCTATTGAGCAGAGTGCTATGAGAAAGTGCCGAAAGTATCTGCTTCAGAAAGGTTTTTCTATTGAAGATTTACGGTGAGGGCCGACACTCCTGTACACAGGTTCACCCAGATGGCGTGAACCTGTTTTCTATTGCATGGTACACTTTTAGTATTATGAAAAAACTAACATGTGTCCTCGTGGGTCTCCTCAGTATTTCGTACGCTTCTGCCGCAACATGCGTTGATCTTAAAAGTGGGCTTGCACGGGGAATGGAGAACAGTAATGTATTAGCACTTCAGAATTTTCTTTTTGAAAAAGGCTATTTAAAAGCAAAGCCTAATGGATATTTTGGGGCAGGGACCTTCTCAGGTGTCAAAGCATATCAGAAAAGTCTAGGTTTTGAACAAGCGGGAAGTGTAGGACCGGCAACCCGTGCTGCTATTCGAAAAGAAACATGCGGCACTTCATCGGTGGTACAAATGACGACATTAGTACCAGCAGTAGTAACAATAAAAAGTGAACCGACATATAAACCTACAGTTGCGGTAATTAACACGCCAAGCGGTCTTCGTAATGCAAAGCGACGCGAAGACTTAGAAAAACTCTTAAAGGGGCTTTATTCACGATTTAGTGATTCTCGCGGTGTTCATCCTGTTATAGTTACTGAGACACCTATAGAACTTTGTGTGAAGCCTCCATATGTAATGCCAACTGCGACCGCCACAGAGGTTGCGGTCCTCACAACTCCTGATTCACCATGTAAGGATTATGTTGATATTGCGTACCTCACACCTTCATATATGTCACGGATTCCTCGCGACCCAAGTCTTGCTACAACTAGTGTGCTAACTGGATACACAATTACTCGTAGTGAGACAAATCAGATTACACTTGCAGCCAAGAGTCCAGAAGACAAAGCAATCGTAAAGGTGACGTGTAATTTTAATGGGTACTGTCAGGACTTTAAACATATCTCTACTCCAACCTACTTAGCCCCTGCGTTTGCCTCAAGTAGTAGTTCGATCATCCTAAGAGATACGGTTCCAAAAACACCCCTAACATTCTATGGAAAAAATTTTGCAGCAACAAATACTGTTGCTTTAGTTTCTAAATACACGGGCAAGCGTTATGTTCTTGGAGAATTCGCTTCGCTAGATGGCATAACGTTACCCCTTGGTTTACATACTATTAATAAATTGTTCCCATGTGGTACTGGCTGTACTGAAAAAATACCACTCGGTGACTATAGTTTTACTATTTCAAATGAGTGGGGTGCAAGTAATCTTGGGTACCTTACTCTAAAAGGAATTACGACTTCATCATTTTCTGCACGATCAAACACATCAGTAACTCCAAAAACAAATGATGTAAAATTAGGATCAATTACAATTAGTGCAGGGGTTTCAGTAAAATTAAAGTCTCTCACTCTGTCATCGACAAGTACATCAACAGTACTCCCGACTAAGATTACAGGTTTTGTACTTAAAGACACGATGGAAGGAACAAGTTATGGCGGACCATCATTTTCATTAGGTAATGTATCTTTATATGAAAATCAATCAAAAGTATATGATCTCTATGCAAATGTTGCAGAAGTTCAAACCCATGAATCAGGATTTATAACCTATGGAGGCACTTTTACAGTAACAGATATTCTTACAGGAAGTGACATGGATCTACCGATTAAGGAGATTTCGTTTACGGTGTCGTATTAGACAGCGTGTAGAAGGTAGCGTGTAGAAAGTAGGTAATTCTAAATACAAGATAGAGAGGATTTTTTGGCGACACACCCAGCCAAAAAATCCTCCAACACAATGTTATACTTTTTGTATGAAAAAGAGATCTATAACAGGTAAAACATTCAGTGAAAGAGTTGTCGAAGCCGATAAATCTGTCTGAGACAAATTTATTAGTTACTTATTATATTTACATCATGAAAAAGAAATCTATAGCAGGCAAGACATTCAGTGAGCGAGTTGTCGAAGCCGTCATGTCTGTCCCATCAGGCAGAGTCACAACCTACGGACGTCTTGCTCGCGCCTGTGGCGCGGGCCCAATGGCTTCACAGTCAATTACTGGAATACTTGCAAAAGCTCACCGTGAGCAGGGTCTTGCTATCCCATTTCACCGTATCGTTTATGCCAACGGCACTATCTGGGTAAGTGATGAATACCGAGCTAAGCGTCTGAAGCTATACAAACAAGAGGGGATAGAGATTGAAAAAGATAACAAAATAAAAAATTTCGAAGAGGTTGTGTTCGATTTTAAATAAGCAAAAGTCTACTTGTTCCTTATATTTTTTTTGTAACGGCGCTACACTTTCAACTATGGAAGAAACGAATATTTCAAGTGTACAAAACGCAACAACCGACCAATCTGTTCCACCGGTAGTAGGCCAGATTACCCAACCTACGGTTCCTCAGCAAGTTCCGCCAAAGTTTACAAATAATGTTGATTTATTTAAAAAACTCGGGGCTGTAGTTTTTGTAGTAGTAGCCTTTTTATATGTTGGTAACTTTATGGTGGCAAATAAGGGAGACTTTTCTCTTTCCTCGCTCACCCCTAAAGACGAATCCATTAGTGGTAAAGCACTATTGAAAAAGATTACTAATAAAGCAGTTATTAAAGATGGTAAGTCACTCACCGAGCTACACGAGAAAGAGGGGTTACTAAAAGATAGCCTTGCTGTATATCGATGTAATTTTATTGCAGATATATTTTCTGATTGTGTAGTGCAAGATATTGTTAAGCATCCAGAATCATTTGTACGAATATCTAATATATATGGGCAGGATAGTGACACTGTGTATGTTCTTGACGATGATTCAAATCAATATAAAGTATTTTCTAAACCAGAATACAAAACTTTCAGAAGTTACTTTGACCCAAACGAGTCACATTACGGACTATACAGCTGGGATGATCATCAAATATTTAAGGGAGAGAAAGTTATCAGAGGTAGTGCCTCATCAACACTTAGCACAACCACACCTGCACTTAATACAAATTATAATGTTTTCAGAAGCACCTTTTATAAGCAGTACTATAAAGGTGATATAGCTAGCCCACGTAACCCCTACCAAGGAATTACTCAAATGGACGGCAATATACAGTTTGCTTCCGATGGTGAATTTATTTATCATGGTGACGGTCGATCTAGTGCAACATCAGATTCTATCTATGTATTTAAAGTTAATGAGGCAGACCTTGCAACTTTTCAACCATACTTACAAAAGATGATGGGAACAAGCTATTTGAAGTATGCTACAGATAAGTCACAAGTTTTTTGTGATAATGTGCGAATAGATGAAGAGGGGTACCCAGTTTCCGACGGACTTACTATACTCAAAGACTCGAACCCAAAGTCATTTCAAGTTATCTATCCAACTAGTGCCATAACTGTACGAAACGCAGATGTTCAAGTTGCAAAAACAGACACACAAGTCTTCGTGAATTGTACGCCTCAAACAAATATCGACGCTAGGACGTTAACAGGTTCAGAAGCGGGGCTGTTTGGAGATAAAAATGGTGAATACGTCATTAGTATAAATAATTCAAGTACAACCAACCCAAAAGCATATCTTACTGTTAGACAACCAAATGCAATTCATAGGGAGTAATCATTATCGAAAAAGGAAGCAGAATAAACGATTTTTAAGATATTGTGTTTGATTTTAAATAGTAAAGAATATGTTGAAATTTGGTATACTTTATAGTAATTCATAATTAAATAAAATATATGGGAACATGGGACAGAAAAAATTTTGGTAATGATGATGCAGCAGATTTTGTTTGGGCGGTTAAAGATAATGGTGTTTCAGAATTAGAAACTGCTCTTAAGAAAGTGGCGGAATTTCCTCAAGATGACTATCTTGAAGCACCAGAATGCACAACTGCTCTTTCTGCTGCTGAAGTAGTCGCGTATATGAGAGGTAAACCTAGCGAAGATTTTCCAGAAGAATTAAAAGATGTAACACCTCAAAATGTTGAGGAATTATCTAAACTTGCACTGCAAGCAATTGAAAGAATTACCTCTAATTCTGAGCTGAGGGAGCTCTGGGAAGAATCACCAGAATATAATGATTGGCTACAAGTACAAGAAGATTTACGAAGGAGACTTCAGTAGAGTTCGTATTTTGAAAATAGATAGATATTTTAAATCATATCTAAAAAATAAGTTGACGGTATCTGTTTAGTGAAGTAGTATCTGAACCAGATTCGTATTGTTCATGAATAGCAAGGAGTGGAAAAGCGTGACAAAATCACTAAAACAACAATGGGTAGAGTTGCCTGATGATTGCTTCGTGCCTATGACGTTTAGTAGTCTGATGGTCGGTGAAATGTTTATCTTGTTGCCTTGGCCAGGTGACAATAACGGGCGCGGGCTACGTAACAAGTACAACGTGTTTATCAAGACACTGAACAATGTCTCAAGACCTGCTAACGGTCGTTTGCAGCCTTCGGTCATTTCACTAGGGCGAGCCATCAACATGGCTAACGGGGTAGCGACAGATTTTCTGCAAGACTTCCCTGTGGTTCAGATTGAAATGCTCACATCCATCGCATTACTTGATCCACAGAAGTAATCTATTTGTTCACGCTTTCAGAAAAGGGGATAAACATGGCAAATTTTTGGACTGAACCACCACATGAATTGGTTAAAGGTACAGAAGATGGTGATTTTGCAGTAGCCTACCTGTCTTCAGATTCAGACCCAGAAAGGTCGCACATTTTTCGAATGAGGACACTCCCGGAAGCAAAAACGCTCCAAACCCAAATCCTTTCAGAGGGTGACATGGCTCAAGTCTATGACAAAGACGGGGTTTTGGTTTAGTTTCGCATTCACAAGGGTCCGCTTAAGCGGCCCTTTTTCTATTTTATAAGGAGTATTTTCTGAGGTCTTGCGTCTGCCCCGTATCGTATTTCAAATTCCCGGGCTTTTTCATGAGAAATAATCTGCCGGAGCGCGACGGCGCGGGCAAAAGCAAATTTCTAGCAAGAAATTATGCTGGTTATTTCGATGAAAAGCTTAAAAATAAACAAAAATATTAGAAAAAGATGAATTTAATATTGTCCGAATAATTGAGTTAAAAGATGAATGCGACTCAGTTGCAAACTGATAAAGAATGTGATATTATAGCGAGACTCACTTAGCACTACAGAGACTCGCTTGGCTAGGTAGTAGCAATGTTTATTAGTTTCTTTTATTTAAATAATTAATTAGTCCAATATCCCCAAGTGATTTGCAAGGCAAACACTAGGGAGACAAGACCCAACAAAAACATATGGCAGAAAATTTTGATCGCTCAAAACCACACGTAAACGTAGGAACCATTGGTCACGTTGACCACGGAAAGACAACTCTTAC
>CAZRIX010000009.1:12988-13271 GCA_964600255.1 uncultured Candidatus Saccharibacteria bacterium | reverse complement strand
AATTACGTTCATCAGCATTACCTGTACCAGTTGGCATAATAGTTGCCGGACCATTAGGTTGAGTGAGGAACCAATTACGGAATTCAGCATTACTCATCATGTTCCAATAGCGAGAATTGAACTGGAATACTCCAGGTACTACATTTGGTGAAGAGGAAGTAGGATTCTCCCATGTTGCATTTCCCGCTGCATCAGATTTCAAAACTTTACCAGCTGCAGGATTTCCTCCAGCAATTTTTATTGTTCCAGTCAACTCAACGTTTCCTTTGTTAAGGGTAAGAAC
>CAZRIX010000009.1:0-12978 GCA_964600255.1 uncultured Candidatus Saccharibacteria bacterium | reverse complement strand
CATTCTTGGCCAACATACTATCCCAAAAAGCAAGATATCCCTTACTCCAACTGTATATTTTCATTGTATTTGTTGATAGTAATGAATTTTCATCTCTTGGATAAAAATCAATACCTCCATTATTACTACCAGTCGAAAGAATACTTAGGTTATATGAACCGACATCTTTAAATAGCGAAACTCCATTAGGAACAGAGAATGCTGGAGCGGCAGAAGAGTTCACTCCTAGTGACCCCATCTTTGTTTGAGGTGAAGTTCCTACGTTTATTGGAGCGTCAGCATTACAGTTTGGAGGCGGACATGTTGGCCCTGTAAATACCCCAGCTTCAGCAACATAACTTATACCTAAAGCTATAATTACAGCCATTATCACCGACTTTATATTTTGTTGCGTATAGTTCATATTATTTATTTAATATTTGTGCTTGTAATTCTAGATCGCTACTTGATAGTACATTACCTGATACATTCATCTTACTCATTTTTGCCGCCATCATCTCTATTTCATCCTGAGTAGGAGGATCCTCAGACGGGGCACTACTTATTTTTTTAGCTATTAATCTCAATTCTTCATCTGTTGAAGGATAACTAGCTGGTGTCACAATCACCTCTTTGTAGTTAGTATTTGTATTCATCTTATGTGCCCAAACCGATCCTAAAACAATAGTGACAGCGAGAATTGATAACAAGATATGTAACCTCAAATGTGGGTATACGGTTTCTGTATTAGAAAAAGAATCAGTTGGTTTTTTTACTAAAGACATTTGTACTAATTATAGCACTGTTAGCATGGTAATAATACAAAATCCCTGTGGATAACCCGCGTAGCGGAGCCATACCCTTTATGGGTGCAACAAAAAAGACTCGTTTGTGAGTCTTTTTTGTTTAAATTATTTCTGTGCGCCGAACTGGACTCGAACCAGTGATGCCCAAAGGGCCGGAGATTTACAGTCTCCTGGAATAGCCGCTATCCGACCGGCGCATATTCCCTATTTATCAAAATTAATTGATACAATAGAGTCTACCAGATTTACTTCTGTATTTCCACTCCTGTAGTAATTATTGGAGTTTCTATCTTCTTTTTCTTCTTTACGTCGAAAACAAAATCGTTGTTCTTTATATCCACGTTTATAGTTCCTCCTTTTACCACTCCTTGAGAAATCATTAGATTTGCAACAGGAGTTAGTATCTTGTTTTGGATCAAACGCTTGAGTGGTCGCGCTCCGTACTGTGGGTTATAGCCTTCCTTTGATAGGTATGAAAGAACTGCTGGAGTAACTACGAGGTTTACATCTTTCTCCTTCAATCGAGCGATAACAATATCAACCTGGATCTTCACAATCTTCTCGATTGATTCCTTACTTAGAATGTCGAATAGGATTATGTCATCAACACGGTTTAGGAATTCTGGGCGGAAATATTCCTTTAGTGTAGACATAACCTTGTCCTTCACTTGATCGTAGTTAGCTTTCTCACTAACCTCACTTTGCATTGTGAAGCCAATCTTTTCCATTTTCTCAATATACTGAGCTCCAATATTTGAGGTCATTATAATAACAGTGTTCTTGAAGTTCACCGTTCTTCCCTTTGAATCAGTCAAACGGCCATTATCAAGTACTTGAAGTAGTATATTAAAAACTTCTGGGTGAGCTTTTTCAATCTCATCAAAAAGAATTACAGAATATGGACGGCGACGAACAAGTTCGGTCAAACCTCCACCCTCATCATGACCGACGTATCCTGGAGGTGAGCCTATAAGCTTTGAAACTGAGTGCTTCTCCATGAACTCTGACATATCAACTCGGATCAGAGCTTTGTCATCGTTGAAAAGGAATTCAGCTAGAGATTTTGTAAGCTCAGTTTTACCAACTCCTGTAGGTCCTAGGAAAATAAATGAACCGATAGGACGATTTGGATCTGCAATTCCTGCACGTGAACGCTTTATAGTATCTGAAATCTTCTTCACCGCTTCATCTTGGCCAACAAGTCTAGACTTTAGCTTGTCCTCCATTTGCGCTAGTTTCTCCGCTTCCTCCTGCATCATTCTTGTAACAGGGATATTTGTCCAACGAGCTACAACCTCAGCGATATCTTGCTCAGTAATCTCTTCCTTTAGGATTCTTCTTGAAGACTGTAATTTCTTTAGTCTCTTACCCTTTGTTTCTAGATCTTTCTCAAGTCCTGGAATTGTACCGTAGCGAATCTCCGCAGCTTTTGAAAGATCTGCACGAGCTTCAGCCGCCTCTGCCTCGATACGTAGAGTCTCTAATTCTTTCTTGATAGCCTTTATGTCCGTAATAGTATCCTTTTCGTTTTTCCACTTTAATTCAAGTTCAGAAGTACTTTCCTTTAGATCAGCGATATCCTGCTCTATCTTTAGCATACGAGCTTTGGCGTCCTTGTTTGTTTCTTTCTTCAAGGCTTCACGTTCAATCTCTAGGCGCATTATCTTGCGACGAGTTTCTTCTAGTTGAGGTGGCATATTCTCTAGTGAGATTTTCAATGCTGAAGCAGCTTCGTCTATCAAATCCACCGTCTTGTCTGGAAGGAATCGATCTGAAATATATCTTGAAGACAGACGAACTGCGGCAACGATGGCATCATCAGTAATACGAACTCCGTGGAACAACTCGTACTTTTCCTTCAGTCCACGCAAGATTGCAATGGCATCTTCTTCAGATGGCTCATTTACCATAACTGGCTGGAAGCGACGTGTGAGAGCTGGATCCTTCTCAATATGCTTTTGATATTCACGAAGAGTTGTAGCACCGATAGCGCGAAGTTCTCCACGAGAAAGTGCTGGCTTCAACATATTTGATGCATCCATTGATCCTTCTGATGCTCCTGCGCCTACTATTGTATGGATCTCGTCGATGAAAAGAATAATTTTACCTTCTGCTCTTTCAACTTCCTTTAAAATATTCTTCAAACGCTCTTCGAATTCTCCACGATACTTTGTTCCCGCTATTAGTGAGCCTAGATCAAGAGAAACCAACTCCTTGTCTTTCAAAGATTCTGGAATATCACCTTGGGCCATACGAATTGCTAGACCTTCGACAATAGCTGTCTTTCCGACTCCGGCTTCACCTATTAGTATTGGGTTATTCTTTGTGCGTCTTGAAAGGATTTGGATAACACGAAGAATCTCAGTATCGCGACCGATTACTGGATCGAGTTTGTTCTCGCGTGCAAGTTTTGTAAGACTGCGGGTATATTTTGCTAGTGTACGGAATTGCTTTGGCTTTGATTCACCAACAAAATCTGAAGACTTTAATTCTTCAATCACCTGCAAAACCCCAGCACGTTCAATCTTGAATCTATGTAGAATATCTTTTGCTGGTCCTGGTACATCAAAAAGTGCAACAAAAAGATGTTCAGTAGAGGTGAACTCTTCCTTCATTGTCTTTGCAACCTTACCCGCACTTTCAAGAACTGATGCAAGTTCAGGAGTTATATATATCTGATATGATGGTGACAAAGTTTTGCCAGCCTCAGGAGCCTCTATTTGCTCTAAGATAAGGTCGGTCAAAAGCATGGTGTCGACTTCCATTTTTTCCAAAATAGAAGTAACCATACTCTCTTCTTGGAGTATCAATGCGCACATCAAATGGATCGGATTCACATGGTTCATACCACGTTCAATAGCCAATTCATGTGAACGGCGAAGTGCTTCTTTAGCTTTAGTTGTAAAACTTGTTAATGGTGGCATATGTAAAGGATAATACCAAAAAAATGAGGTGGGGTCAAAGTAAAACTGCAAACTACTCACTACTTATTTCTATTATTTAGAATAACACTTATTACCTTTAGAACTTTCTTCAAATCCCCCTTACTCGTCTCCCTTCCAAAAGAAAATCTTACTGAGTTATGTGAATTGCCACCTATTGCTTTTAGCACGTACGATTCATCTTCATCTTTTAGACAAGCGCTCTTGGTCGAACATTCTATTCCTTTTGCATCTAGTTGGAGTATGAAAAATTCACTATCAATATTTGGAATACTTACATTTAGTATATTTGGCACCGAATTTTCTAGATTTCCATTAACCTTTATCTCATGATTGATTGCTTTTAATTCTTTTATGAAAAAATCTCTTAGCTCGGCTATACGAGCTGTTTCTTTTTCTCTTTTCTTTTCTATTAATTCGATAGCATAAGCCAATCCCATGATCCCAGGCACATTCTCTGTTCCGGCACGCTCTATCTTTAGACTTCCACGCTTTACATATAGCATTCCAACTCCTCGTGGGCCGTACATTTTGTGACCATCAAGGGACATTAGGTCTACCCCGAGCTTCTCAACATAAAGATCTAAATGCGCTGGTGCTTGGCAAGCATCTGTGTGAACTAGAATATTTGTACCGAACTTTTTGTTGGCATCGCGAACTATTTTAACAATATCGTGAATTGGTTGAATAGATCCTATCTCATTATTCACCATCATTATAGAAACGATCGCCGTGTCGGAGCTGATATTTTCCTTTAGGAATTCCAAATCAACGATTCCATCTGCATTCACAGGGACCTTTATAACACTCTCACTGATAGCTTCATCACGAATAATTGATGAATGCTCTATTGCGCTGATTATTATTTTCTTATCCAAAAATTTCCTTAATACCAAACTGTTGGACTCAGTTCCACCTGATGTGAAGAGTATTTCATCGGGATGTGCATGTAGTACCTTTGCAATGCGAATTTTGGCATCTTCTACGGCTTTTTTTGCCTTGATTCCTGAAGCATAAAGTGAAGAAGGGTTGCTAAATTCCCCACTTGAATATTTTTTCATTTCTTTCATTACGCCCTTATCTATAGGCGTTAATGAAGCATAGTCCAAATATATTCGTGACATAAATATATACTAGCACAAAGGTATATAAATAGTATATAATTTGTTTATGATTTTACCCGCATGGATTACAACCCTGATTTTCCTTTTACTTTTGATTGCAATTGTATTGCTTGTTGGTCTTGTATATTTTCTGAATAAAAAGTTGGATCGATTCCTCATCGGCTCATCTTCTGGGAATTTGGATGAGTCAATAAAGGCTATCAATGACTCACTATCTGAAAACAAAAAGTTTCAGGATGATATGCAGGAATATTTACTTACTGTTGAAAAGCGTCTAAAGAAAAGCGTGCAAGCGGTGAACACGGTTCGTTTTAATCCATTCAAAGGTACAGGATCTGGTAGCAATCAGAGTTTCTCTACAACTTTTTTAAATGAGGAGAGAAATGGTGTAGTTATATCAAGTCTATATTCACGAGAACACATAAGTGTATATTCAAAACCAGTTTCTTCTGGTAAGTCTGAATATGAATTGTCTGATGAAGAAAAGGAGTCTCTGGATAATGCGATGGAAATGTTGAAGAAGTAGGTCGATCATTCGATATTGTGACATTGACATTTAGTGCATTATGTGTAATTATATTGACGTATAGCACGCGATCTGAGGATAGATCGCACAACAGGTAAAATTCTACAAAAGGATAGAGATGGCAAGAAATGCAGTGAAGAAGCGGGTGGAGTGGTGGATCATCATCATACCGACCGCTGGTGGAGCCAATGTTCACGTTGGTCCACTCAAACATGAGAACGTCAGTCCCTGGCTAGAGGAGAATGGCTTCTCTAAGAAAAAAGGATACTGGTGTATGAGAAACCCGGAACGACTGGTCCTCGATTACCACGGACGTCAGTCATTGATCGTCTTCGAGGAACCGGTAGAGTTGAGTCGGTTGTACGTTGCCAAACTCACTGAATCCTGCCCCACCCATACAAGGCGTGGTAGGAAAATCAGTAAATGGTGACACCTACAGTCAGAAGGGCCGGAGACGATCCGGCCCTTTTTAGTACTTGAATATTGTAATTCTCCTAGTCAATTCACATTTTTTCTGATATAGTAAAAATCTAATTTACTCAAATGGCAAAAAAGGCAATAGCAAAAACACCAGCTAATTCTGGTCAGAATGGAATTGTTCGCCCACCTGTGGTTGTTATCATGGGTCACATTGACCATGGTAAGTCTACCCTTCTCGACTATATTCGTAAGGCAAACATTGTAAGTGGTGAAGCTGGAGGTATTACTCAGCACCTTGGAGCATACGAAGTGAATCACACAAAAGGAAGGATTACTTTCCTTGATACTCCTGGTCACGAAGCTTTTACAAGTATTCGTCAAAGAGGTGCTCGCGTTGCCGATATCGCTATTCTCGTAGTTTCAGCTGAAGACGGAGTAAAGCCACAGACTCTTGAAGCACTGAAGTGTATACAGGCCGAGAAGATCCCATTTATCGTAGCAATCAACAAGATCGACAAGCCAGGTGCAAATATTGAACTAACAAAACAAGCTCTAGCAGAGAACGAGGTGTACGTTGAGGGTTACGGAGGTGACGTACCAGTAGTTCCAATCTCAGCACTTAAGGGAGATGGAATCCCTGAACTTTTGGATATGATTATTCTTGTTGCAGACCTAGCAGGACTAGTAGCAGATCAGAACGTACCAGCTGAAGGAGCAGTTATCGAGTCATTCCGTGATAGCAAAAAAGGAATCTCAGCTACACTTTTGATTAAGAACGGTACATTGGAGCAAGGAGACTATGTAGTTGCAGAGGATGCAATGTCACCTGTTAGAATTTTCGAGGACTATGCTGGAAAAGCTATTCGTAGTGCGAGTTTCTCAAGTCCAGTAAAGGTAATTGGTTTTAACAAGATACCAGTAGTTGGTGCACAGTTTGTTACAGTAAAAGATAAAAAGGTAGCAGAAAAAATGGTGGCTGAGAACATCGAACGTTCAAAGTTGCCTGCTGCACCAGTGGTTCGTCGTATGGAATCCGACACTACAGTTGTAATTCCTTTGATTATCAAGGCTGACGTAATCGGAAGTCTAGATGGAATTAAACACGAACTAGCAAAGATCAAGCACGACAAAGTAAAGCTAAAGATTGTTTCAGAAAGTATTGGTGATATAAATGAGAATGATATAAAAACTACTCAAGGTGATCCAAATATAATAATCGTTGGTTTCAACACAAAGCCAGACGCAAAAACTCAGGCATTGATAGAGCGTTCAGTCGTGAATGTTCAAACTTTTGATATCATCTATAACCTAATAGCATATGTTAAAGATATAGTAACTTCAAAAATACCAAAGGAATACATTGATGAGGTATCTGGTATTGCAAAGGTTCTAGCTATTTTTAGTAAAAACAAAGACAAGCAAATTCTAGGAGGCAAGGTTCAGCAAGGAGTCATCAAGGTTGGATCAGAAATAAAAATACTAAGACGTGATGCAGAAATCGGTCGTGGAAAAATAAAGGAGCTTCAGCAAACAAAGAAAAGGACTGACGAAGTTAACGAAGGATTTGAATTCGGATGTATGATAGAATCAAAAACCGAGATTGCTGTAGGAGACAAGATCCAAGGCTTCATTACTATCGAAAAGGTTTAGTATTCTTCTCAATAACAAATACTAGGATAATATTTTTATACTTAAACCACTATATCTGAGTTTATGATGCCCTTTTTAGCATGTATAACCCCAGATGAATACACTTCAGTATATGACTCGTCATTATTTTTTCTTTCAATAGTCATTTCATAGTCTCCCGGAGATACGAGTGCTGAATACCTTCCATACTGATCAATTACTTTTTTTAGTAGAACATCACGTGTGCCAGCAAAATACACTTTTACAACACCGTATGACATTGGCTTGCCATCTGTATCGGTAACTCTACCGAACGTCTTTGGTTTAACTCCAAAAATTCTAAGCAGAGATATTGATATGTATAGAGCGATCGTAAAATAGTTATATGGACTTGGGAAATACAGTATAGATAAAATAGTTATGAGGAATCCACCTACGAATGATGCGATGAAGAATCTCTGTATCCACAAATCCCATCTTGAGAAAAATAGAGTAAGTTTTTCTTTTCCCTTTTCGAACTCATTCCAATCAAAGCCTTGCTGATCCAGAGGAATATTCTTTGATATTGCATCTTCAGAAGATACAACCGTTATCAATTCTCCAAAATACAAATTGTCATAAAGTTCATCTGACAATTTGCCCGCAAGCTTCATTGATGGGAATGTGAAATTCGTTTTTTGAGCTTCAATTCTATATGTTCCAGGTGGTACCAAGAAACCATATCGACCATCCTGATCTGTTATTGAGCTTGAAATCTCAGCACCACTAAGATCGTAGATAGTTACTATAGCAGGATCGATAGGTTGCTTTGTAACACTATCATAAACTATTCCCCATGGCTTATACCTTCGTCTTAGACCCAATACACTAGATAGAAGTCCGGAGAATCTGAGAGTCATAGATCCTAGATCAGAACCAGTGAATACACCGACAACATTACCAACAACGAGTAGCGCAACTCCAGACGCAGCACCTATAGCTTTTAGAGTATTTGGAATAGTTGTATTGGTAAATCTCTCAACAGTCTCTTCATTAACAAAAGCTCGGATAGACGAACCACCGGAAGAACCCGCAGACGGACCAGCTGATGTGTCGGTTTGGTCACCCTGAACACTATCATCTGAATTACGATTCTCATTTACCACTTCATCTGTTTGTGGGAGTACTCGATCGTCGCTTACATCCACTGACTTCACGATCTCTACGTCTGTACTTACATCTTCTCGATTTGTATTCTGAACCACCTCTCTACTTGTTAAGTTATTTCTATTTAAAACAGAAACACTGAATCCTGAACCGCCACTAGTATTGGAACCGCTCGATACCACCTGTTGGTTGTTATTATTACTATCACCCCCGCCTGATTCTACAGGCGTACCTGGACCAACGACTATTGAATAAGATGAAGTATCACTAAATGAAGGTAGTGACCCGACAACATCATTCACGGTTAGATAAAAATTGTATGTTCCAGCAGTAGTAGGTGTTCCAGATATGATGCCGGTGGAAGCATTCAAATTAAGACCGGCAGGTAGTGAGCCGGAGCTTACCGACCAAGACTTCACTCCCTGTGAGTTCAAGACTGCTACTGAGTCCGAGTATGATTCACCTACCGTACCTGCAGAAAAGGTATCTGAACTTAGTTTTACAAAGTCATATATCAACACACGATTGTCAGCAACATCACTCAGATACATTCTTCTCTCACTATGGTCGTACTCTGCCTTCATGGGTGTTATGCCTGCGTATGTACCCTGACTGACTATAGAATGACTTGAGACAAAACCTGGTTGACCTAGAACGTAAGTTGCATTCATACCGTCAGTGACACCGCTTGCAAGATCATATATCAAAACTCTTCTATTCAATTGATCAGTTACGAATAGCCACTTCGTGCTTTCATCATACGCTACAGAACCAGGTTGGTTTAGACCATTTACTGTCGTCGCTGGATCCAACGTAGTAAAATCTGACTGTCCAATCACTTTACTAGCGGACATACCATTTGTAATTCCAGCAGATATGTCAAATACCATTACGCGATGCTGATATTGATCTACTAGAAATAATAAATCTCTTGTACTATCAATAGCCATAGCTGGATTTACACCAAATTTATCAGCACCAGCTCCACCAACAGCACTTACGAAATCAGTCTGACCCAATACATAAGCCGCATCCATACCATTTGTGATTCCTGCAGATAGATCGAACACCATCAATCTATAGTTGTTGTAGTCATTAACAAATAGTCTATCTGTATCAGAATCGAAATACACATTTACTGGGAAAGAAAAGCCGCTTTGAGTAGTGTTAACGCCTACTGATGTAAAATCTGGCTGACCTATAACAAAACTAGCGTCCATACCATTTGTGATTCCTGACGATAGATCGTATACGAGCACACGATTATTAGAACCATCCACAACAAATAATCTATTATTATCTTCATCATAATCAAGTCCGAATGGCTCATATAGACCACTAGCAGTGGCACCCGCACCGCCGAGTGTAGCATTGGATACTAGATCGATCTGTCCCAACACATTCACCGCTGCCATATTGTCTGATATTCCAGCGGAAATATCATATATCATTATTCTATGATCACCCGTTGAGACGAACAGTCTGTTATGTATTTTATCCAGTGCAGTACCTCGTGGTGAATACAGACTGCGTGAAGTAAGACTCTGAGATGATGTAGAGAAATTAGACTGACCTAGTACGTGTGATGCATTGTATACTTTATTTATAGTTGTTGCTGTTGTATTAGCACCATAACTTACACCTGCGGAATTTATCGCATAAGCACGGATGTTGTATGTTGCTCCAGCGACCAGGCCAGTCAGACTTCTTTGAAATGATCCTGTATAAATATTTCCAGACTCTGTAGTTGTAGCGCCGTAGTCAGTAGTAGTACCATATTGGAATCCCCACTGAGTAGAGTATGAACCTCCCGATACATCTATACTACCATCTGCATTTATACCCTCTACTACACCGACAGCACTTGTTGTAACAACGGTTGGTAACTCACAAGTGCCAGTTGTAAATGTTGCATCAGAACCTCTGCCGGAATCATACCCATGAGCAACATACGCTCGGTAATGATATGTAGTCTCACACAACAATCCTGTCACAGATAAACTGTATGGTCCTACATTATAACTACCAGACTCAGTTGTTGTAGCGCCGTAGTTAGTTGTTGTTCCATACTCAAAACCACGAGTTGAGAGTAGGGTAACTTGTACATTATCAATTGTTCCATTTAAATTAGCTGACTCAGCAGTAACAGTATCGGCTGGATCTGTAGTGACCTGTGGATCACCTACAGCAACAAATGCTTGTACTCTATTGTAAAAACTGTCAGGAACAAATATATTACCAGTTGTTGTGGACACGGTTAGACCCCATATTTGTGAGAATTGACCATTACCACCACCTAGTGTTCCAAAATATGTTACAAAATTTCCGTATACATCGTACTTTTCAACTCTATTGTTACCAAAATTAGTTGCATATATATTACCAGACTGATCCAAATATACATCCTGTGGTCCAGCTAACTGACCCGGACCACTTCCAGCAGAACCTATTGTTGATATGTACGCACCGCTTGAGTCCCATTTCTGTATTCTATTATTACCTTCTTCGGAAATGAACATATTACCTGAAGAGTCAATGGCGATTCCAGTTGGTACATTCAACTGGCCATTACCAGTACCATATGTACCGTATGTAGCCAAATGAACTCCACTAGAATCGAACTTCTGTATTCTATGATTTCCAGTGTCTGCTACATATACGTTATCCGAACTATCCAAAGCGATTCCCTGACCATGGTCAAACTGCCCTGTAGCAGTTCCAGAGCTTCCCCACATTGTCACATGCACGCCCGTTGATGTGAATACATGAACTCGATCATTAATAAACTCAAGAACAAATACATTACCTGTAGTAGAGGATACAGCGATTCCGTGCGGATTCCTCATATTGGTAGTCCCGAAGCCCGAAGTACCCCATCTAGTAACAGCAGCACCAGCTTGAGTAAAGACTTGTATTCTGTGATTTAAATGATCCGCAATATATATATTTCCATTTGGACCTATAGCTGCTTTTCTTGGACTATTAAATTGTGTCGCACCAGATCCGGTCGTTCCCCACTTGTATGAATACACATAACTTTGAGCAAATACGTATTTTATAGAAAAAAATACTACAAATATAACAAATGAGGTTAAAAGCACATTTAAAAAGGGTTGTAAACGCTTTCTGTTCATACAATAATCTGTTACATAATAACACGATGAGCACTCGCATATAAACACATTTTGTGTATAATGTAGCAACATGTCAAATGATCGCGATCAAAAGCTAAAAGACGTAATACGTGAGGCAGCTGCCCAGTTTCTTCAGCGTGAAGGTAACTATACTTCAATATTAACTGTAACTGACGTGTCCCTATCAGACCGAGGTAGTAATGCCACAATCTTCTTTACCGTACTACCAGAGAACAAGGAGAAGGGTGCCCTTGATTTTGCAAAGCGTAAAAGAGCTGAGTTTAGAGACTTTTTCAAAGCCAAAGCACGTATGCGCGCTTTACCATTCTTTGATTTTGAAATAGACAAGGGAGAAAAGAACAGACAAAAAATAGACGAGATAGCTCGTAATGTTGTACAATAGGCACGTTGAGTTTTATGGCGTAGTGGCGAAGTTGGTTAACGCTGCAGTTTGCAAAACTGCCATGCACCGGTTCGATCCCGGTCTACGCCTCAATTAGAATCTAGGTTTATCGGTACCACCACCTTTCTTTTGCATCTCCGATAATTCCCTTTGCATTTGGGCTAGATTTCTTTCCAAATCCAAACGTTTTTTTGCTATAGTGTCTTTCTTTATATGTAGTTCCTTTATTTCCCTATCGATCTTATCAACCTCAGCCTTGGCCTTGTCGAATACTTGTTGAGCGCGCTTTAGATCCACATCCTTTCGGCTTATCTCATGGGTGATATCTTGTATCTCCCTTGCATCTATTTCTAGTTCATGACGAACCTTTGCTAAATCGAATGATGAATTTGTTTGTACCATAACAACATGATAACATAGCATAAGTTGAACATAAACATGCCCGGGTGGTGGAACTGGTATACACGCACGACTTAAAATCGTGTCTCTTTACGGGATGCGGGTTCGATTCCCGCCCCGGGCACAATCTAGTTTGCTAATTCTTCATATTTCTGTTATATTTTTCTTTGTACTGAATGCGTCCATAGCTGTTTTGGTAGGTATACAGATCAGTACCAATAAGCTATAGTTTGAAAGTTAAACAATATATGCGTCCATAGCTCAGCTGGTAGAGCAGATCCCTCTTAAGGATAAGGTCGTAGGTTCGATCCCTACTGGACGCACAAGCTAGTGAAGATATGGTGGTATACCCTTTCTTCACTGCGAGTCGTTTGATACATAGTATTGAATGCAAACGTTTTAGGTTATAATACACATATGCCGAGGTGGCGAAATTGGCAGACGCACTTGCCTTAGGAGCAAGCGGGGTA
>CAZRIX010000008.1:0-14075 GCA_964600255.1 uncultured Candidatus Saccharibacteria bacterium | reverse complement strand
GAACAGGTTCCATTTGTGAATGCATTACCATTTTGGGTGTATGACGTCCGCAATATATATAAAGGTGTACCCAGCACTGCTCCAGCAGGCGGTATGGGTATACCAGGAGTCACACCACCGAGAAATATACGCAAACCTTTAAATTCAACGCCTGGAGTTCGTCCACCTAGATTGTCAAAATAAATATAAAGTATGCTAAAATATAGGGGATGAAATTGCTATTAAAAGTAATAATAATCACTCTCTTTTGTATACCAAATATACATGTCTTCGCTCAGTATCAAGCTCCTCTTGATGGCGTAACTATAGACGCCGATAATTATAATCCTGTACCCGGCCAATCGGTCGATATTACTCTTGAGAGTTACAGCTTTGATTTAAATTCATCTTCTATCGTATGGCAGGTGGGAGGTAAGGTTCAATCAAAAGGTGTTGGAATGAAAACAATATCAGTTAAAGCACCTAGCATCGGATCAAAGGTGAATGTTACTGCAACGATAATGAGTCCGGATGGTAAAGAAGTTATAAAGACATATACCATAAAATCTGGATCGGTAGATATAGTTTGGGAAAGTAATGGATACAGACCACCTTTTTTCCAAGGTAAACTTCCATTTGTTTACCAAAACTCAATAAAGCTAGTAGCAATACCTCATTTTTCAAAGTCAGGAACAAAAGAGGTTGATCCTAAAACTTTAGTATATTCTTGGAAACTTGGTGGTAAATTCATAGAAGGGGGTCAAGGATATGGCAAACAAAGTGTAACAATAGATTCTGGATCTATACCAAGACCACTAGAAATAAGTGTTCAAGTATCAAAATCTGATCAAAGTGATAGTGCGGCAGGCTCAATGGTTCTAAATCCTACAGATCCAGAGTTGGATTTTTATGAGAACGATTCTTTGTATGGAGTAATGTTTAACAAATCGATTATAGACAGTCTGAGTATGAAGAATACAGAAGTAAACATTGTCGTATCACCAACAGGATTTAATTTAAACAATAAAAGTATTTTTAATTGGTCAGTTAACAATATAGAACAACCTTCTCTCATCCAAAATAGAAGCATTACAGTAAGGTCAAAAGGGGATGTGAACGGTACATCATTAATAAGATTGGGTGTACTTGATGAAAGAAACATACTGCAGAGAGCTGAGGGTGGATTTAATATTTATTTTAAAAAGTTAGATAGATAAAAATATGCGTAAATTAATTTACATACTAATAATAACAATTCTGATCTTGCCTTTAAGTATGCAGGCAGCTGAACCCGAGCTCTACACTCTATTAGAACCGCTACCATGTTTGGATGGGGTAGATACAGGATGTACACCAGGCAATCTGCAGGAAAAAATCGATATTAGTAGTTATATACTTTATGTATACAATCTTGCATTCGCTGCATCAGTATTCCTAGCAATCGTAATGATAATCTGGGGAGGATTCGAATATATTACAAGCGAAATTCCATTCATTAAAAGTGACGGTAAATCAAAGATAGAAAAGGCTATCACTGGCCTTGTAATGGTTCTTGCATCGTATTTGATACTACAAACAATTGATCCGAGACTAGTAAATGTAAATACGGAACTGCCGGCACTGAAGGTTAATAAGGCAAATATAGAGGCATATAAAAACTCTCAGTCAGATTTAGCAAAAAAAATACAGGCGACTAGTGCTGAAGAACAATTAAAAGTAAGCAACAATAACGGTGATATCGCTAGTCTCGTAAAAGAGAAGAATGATATACAGGGGAAAATAAATAGAGGGGAGATAAGTGCTGAAGATGGTCTGGCACAAATTGCTTCTATCAATTCAAGAATATCGAGTAAAACTGTTGATAACCTAATATTAACCGCTGATGCTGTAGGTTCCCAAACATATGCATCTGCTATAAGAAAAATGTCTGGAACTTCAAGTACATATCCTCCAACTTATATTGATCAGGAAATAAAAATACTTGAGGCTCAGTATAATGCACTGATAACACAAATAAGTTCTACAAACAACACATCGAGTGACAAGATCAGTAAACTGATTTCTCAAAGAACTTTTTATACAAATCAAATGAAAGATGATTTGCTACTACACAATCTTGTAAATAGTTCTACTAATAAACAGACATTGAGTGCAAAGCTAGAGGCTTACAAGAAGGACTTGAACGACTCAGCTAAGATTAGCGCATCTGGTGTATCACAAACTAAGTATCAAGAGATATATTCATCAAAGATACAAACAGTGGAATCATTAATCAATCTGCAAAAATGAAAAAACTTCTTATAACATTAATCATAGTTCTGACGCTAGCCGCAATTGGTGGGGGAGTGTATTACTGGTATTATTATATTCTTAACCCTAATGTGGCAAATATTCCTGGAAGTAATCCACTAGAAAATATATTTTCTCCATTCAACAATTCCAATTCACAACCTACCACTCCTATAAACACCACACCGATTGCAACAACAACTGAAGAGAACAATACTGTTACTGTAGACAATGTTCAGGTATTTAGTCTTCCAAAACTAAGAAAAATTAGTACGAATCCAGTCGCAGGATTCTTTGCTAGTTCAACAGCTTCTACATCAATCGTAAGATATATGGACAGAGGAACTGGTCACCTTTTTGAAGCAAACAATGTATCAAATGAAGTAAAGACACTATCAAACACAACTCTTCCTAGAATATACGAAGCTTACGGCAACAAGAATGGAACTAATTTCATTATCAGATATCTAAGAGATGATGAAGAGACTGTTTCAAACTTCTATACTGAACTTAGATCAACAGGAACTACAACAACACAAACTCCTTTTGAACTTAAAGGTAAGTTCTTATCACCTGAAGTAAATCAAATCGCTATTTCTCCATCAGGAGATAGAGTATTTACTTGGAATATAGAAAATGGGAATGGAGTAGGATATTTATCTAGCTTTGATGAGAAAACTAAAGCAAAGGTATATAGTAGTCCACTTACTCAAGTAAATGTAGATTGGCCTGAAGCTTCTACACTTGTGCTTTCAACAAAGGCTTCTTCAGTTGCTTCTGGATTTATATACACAATCAACACAAAAACCGGTGATATGCGCTCAGTAATTGGTAACCTCAAGGGACTAACTGGCAAAATGAGTCGTGATGGATCAAAAATATTGCTTTCAGCCATAGTAAATTCAAATATTGTTTCATCAATTAGAGATTTAAAAACACTAACAAATAGTGATCTATTATTTAAAACGCTATCTGAAAAATGTGTCTGGAGTAATGTAACCAAGGGTGATTTGTACTGCGCTGTGCCAACACAAATACCAAATGGAGTCTATCCTGATGACTGGTACCGTGGACGTGTGTCTTTTATAGATCAAATTTGGCATGTCGACACAAAGACAGGGGAGAATCATCAGCTAGCTGATCTAATTGAGCTTTCAGATACACAAATCGACGCAATCCAGCTAACACTAGATTCAAAAGAAGACACTCTGTACTTCATAAACAAGAACGACCTATCATTGTGGGCATTAGATCTTAAGCAGTAACTATATAGGTTGATGATTCTTGATGTGCTTTCGTACTACCAACTCCTGACCAAGAGTAAATAAACTTGTAACTGTCCAATATATTGCAACTACAGCAGATACTCGGTATGAGATTAGGAAAATCATAACTGGGAAAACATACTTCATGTATTTCATTGCATCCTGTGCTGGATTTGCTCCAAACTTCTCATCTGTAGGATTGATAGATAGTGAGAAATGTAACTGTAGGAACTGGGCTACTGATGCTAAAAGGGAAAGGGGTATACTTCTTGTACTTATATCGAATAGACCCAAGAACTCCATATTGATAGTAGGGAATGAACTAAATATAGACTTATATAGAATTACTTCGTTGACTGAAGGTAAACCTGAAAGAACAAAGATGTGATAAAGAGCGTAGATTATTGGAAGCTGTAATAGTAGCAGAAAAATACTTGTGAATGGATTTATACCTTTCTCTCTGTACAATTCCATTATCTTTGTAGCCTGTACCTGCTTGTCAGTAATGGTCTTCTTCATCTTCTCAAGCTCTGGAGCAATTTCTTTCATTCTGACTTGAGCGACAATAGACTTCTTTGAAAGAGGGAATAGTATTAGACGTACAATAATAGTAAATACTATTACAGCTATACCAGCATCCATCCATGGGAATAGGTGGAAAAGGAATATTAAACCGTTATAAAGGGGGTCAAAAATAACAAGGTGATATATATATGAGAACATGGGGTTTATTCTACTTTAAAAGACCTGCTTTTACAAAGATTTTATTGATTTCATCAGCTAGCTCACTGAAAGACAGTTTATCAATTCCAACCCTGACTATAAGTACAGCTTTGCCTTGTTTAACAATTTTATTATCTAGATCTTGTATTATTGAGTAGATTTGTCTGCGTAGTTTATTCCTATCTACAGCCAATTTAGCCACCTTCTTAGGTACTGATACGGCAAAGGAGCTATTCTTATCACTAGCAATAACCCTAACAATCAAAAAAGGACCTTGAAATGAGTGTCCTTTCTCAATTATTCCTGTAAATGCCTTCGTTGATAGTCTTTTTGACTTTGGCAGCATATAGAAATATATCTATTAAATTTATACCGCTATCTTCTTTCTTCCTTTTGTGCGGCGGCGCTTTAGAACACGACGACCTGTTGATGATTTTGATCTAACAAGGAATCCATGTGTCTTTGCTCTCTTTCTCTTCTTTGGTTTGTATGTAAATGACATAGTAAAAGTAGTATATATTATAATCCACAACTTATCAACAGGTTTATCTACTTTACGCAAGTTCTATAATTTTTAAACAAGTATATACTATTTACATGAAAGATCATGCTGAATTATGGGAGAGAGCACTTGTTGATATAGAACTTGCTGTATCAGAAGCAAATTTTTCAACTTGGTTCAACGAAACATATATTATTAAGAACGATGAGGGCATTATTTATCTCGGTGTACCAAATTCTTTTATTCAAGAATGGCTTTATAAGAAATTTCACAACACAATTCTCAAAACTCTTCGAACATTGAACGAACAGGTGAGGGGATTGGAGTACGTTATAGTCAAAGATGCAGAAAAAAGAAAGGCTATTGAGAAAAAAGCTCCGGTTGCAAGTCCAACAATATCAATGCCTCTGCAGGATTTCTATATAAACAAGGAGGATAACCTTAATCCTAGATATATCTTTGATTCTTTTATAGTCGGACCATTTAACGAGCTTGCTCACGCTGCATCAAAATCCGTAGTGAAGAACCCTGGAGCAGCATACAATCCACTTTTCATATATGGAAATACAGGTCACGGCAAAACTCACCTAATACAAGCGATAGGTAACCATATAAAGAAGGATTTCCCTCAGAAAAAGGTATTTTATCTAACATCAGAAAGATTTGGATCAGAGTATTTCTCGTCTCTACAGACAAACACTACTCAGAAGTTTAAGGATAAATATAGAAAATACGATGTAATCATCATGGACGATATACAATTCTTCGCTAACAAGGAGAAATTCCAAGAAGAATTGTTCCATTTATTTGAAACTTTCTACCAAACTAATAGACAACTAGTGTTCTCATCAGATAAGCATCCCAATTTCATCCCAGGACTTGAGGACAGACTGAAGTCTAGATTCAATCAGGGTATGATTATTGATATACCTGCTCCAGACCACGAATCTAGAATCGCTATTATCCGTGCAAAGTGCCTATCAAACAATATAGACATAAACACAGAGATACTGGATTTCCTTGCTGCCAGTGTAGATAGTAATGTTCGTGAGCTTGAAGGGGTAGTTAATGCTATTGTATGCCAAACTCAACTAAAGAATAGACCGCTCTCAATACTAGAAATAAAGAATTTAATAAAGAACAACACAAAACCAAAGAAAAACATATCTGTTAAGGAGGTAATCAAGCTAATTTCTAACTTCTACAATGTAAATGAGGAAAGTGTTTACGATAAAACCCGAAAGAAGGAGGTTGTTAAGCCTCGACAGGTGATAATGTATATTCTACGTGAAGATTTCAATGTCTCTTTCCCATCAATAGGGGAGAAGATGGGTGGTAGAGATCACACAACCGTTATTCACTCTTGCGACAAGGTGAAGGAGGATCTTAAAACAGATACAACCTTGATGGAAGAGATCAGCCAGATCAGAGCAATGATGTAATCTGGGTATATCCTGTGAATATACTGTTGGTCAGTACTGTACACAGATTGTTGATAACTTAGTGATAACTGTGGATATTTATACAAAAAGGTATATATTTAAGTAAAGGTTAATAAGTTCTTCTAGATTATCATTGAGTTATCAACAGTATGACATGGATAAATATGGCTCTGTATAGTCACAAAAAGGAGTTATCACCATATCCACAGGACTAATAATAACAATAAGTATTTAATATAATATAAAGACCGAATATGAATATAGAATGTGTACAAGATAAACTAAGAGAAGCTGTTAACTACGCAGAGCGTATTTCTAGTAAGCATGCGACTCTACCAGTACTGTCTTGTCTATTGTTTGATGCTTCTGAAAAGAATATATTAAAAATTAAATCAACTAATCTAGATCTAGGTATAGAGATCACTATACCAGTCAAAACTATAGAAACAGGCATCGTTGCAGTACCAAGCTCTACACTTAATTCATTCCTAATCAACTCTACAAGCGACGAAAGGGGTATTACACTAGAAAACGTACAGGGTAGTCTCAAAATAAACACTACGCGCAATTCTGGCTTGATTAAGCTACAACCACACGAGGACTTTCCAAGCATACCGAGGGTTTCAAGTGAGAATTCATTTTTCCTAAACTCAACTGACTTTGTTAAGGGATTAAAGTCTGTCTGGTATAGTTCATCCGTTTCAAGTATTAAGCCCGAGCTATCAAGTGTTTATGTGTATTGTGATGGTGACTTTGTTGTATTCGTTGCTACTGACTCATTTAGACTTGCTGAGAAGAAGATAAAGGTAAAGAAAACAAAGGACTTTGGTCAAATACTAATCCCATACAAGAATATTGCCGAGATTATCAAAATTCTCGAGTCTATTAACGACGAAGTTGAAGTGAATCTAGATAAGAATCAAGTTTCATTTAGTTACAAAGGTATATATCTGATGTCTAGAGTTATAGACGGAACATTTCCTGACTATAAACAGATTATTCCAAAAACAACAACTACAGACGTTATTGTTCTTAAGCAGGATTTTGCAAATACATTAAAACTTTCAAATGTTTTCTCTGATAAATTCAATCAGATAAATGTTAAGATCGATCCAACTTCAAAGAAGACTCAAATCAAAACAAAGAATAACGATGTCGGAGAGAATACAACACTACTCGATTCAGCCATAACAGGGGAGGCGGTAGATATCAATTTCAACTACAAGTATATCGTTGATTGTCTGCAGTCTATAGATTCAGATAGTCTCAATCTTGCTTTCAGTGGTCTCAATAAGCCCGTTATAGTTACTCCAGTGTCAGATAATTCATTTAGATATATTGTGATGCCAATGAATAGATAGTATGCAAGAAATATCTAAATTTTTTGATAGAATAAAAAACGTAGCTCTCAAGGAGATTCATAGGAGAGAAACCATAACTTCTATTATTTGCAAAGCAATCAAAGTTAAAATTGATCCTAAAGATATCGAGATAAAGAATAACGCGATAACAGTAAAGGGAAGTCAGGTTATAAAGAGTGAAATTTACATGAAAAAGAAGCAGATAATCGACCTACTTTCTAAAAGTGGTTATAAGATAGTGGATATAAAGTAACTATCTATTTACTCTAAACTCCATAGTTGCCTCTCCCTTGTTGTAAACGTTGTCTGTCACGATTACTTTTATAGTATTTGTATCGTTTATTCCTTCTATATCTTGAGGGATAAAGTTAATTAGATTCGGAGTAGATTCGTTTGATGTTATAAACTTATTGTTTATATACAACTCTGATTTTTTGAGAGGGAACTTACCAGCAGAAGCGATATTTATACTAACGCGGTCGTTCATACTTACTACCTTTTCCTTGTTTACTAATGACAAAGTTACCTTAGGGAAGTTCTCAGGTACATGCACATCATCTTTCTCTGTAGGTATTTGAATGTTAGTCGTCTCTACAAAACCAGGATTTGATATTTTCCAGTTGTTGAACCAATTTCTCACGCCAAATTCCCAGTTTTCAAACTGTGAGTCCTCCTCAGGTTTAGCTTTTGGTTGTCCGTTTGGATTATCTTTATCAACCCATTTTAATATTGTGTGGACGGCAGGGAAGATAACATCTTGTCTTGTTTCTTGGGGTGTATATTCAGTTGCTAGCTTCTTTGAAATCGTATCAATCTGATATCCTGCTCCACCATTCCATATTCCTCTTAGTACAGGTTTTGCATCGATAGGTGTAGGTTCAGGCTTTTTAAAAGTTTCCTTTGCTAGGTCACCGTTAATTTCTGCCATGAAAGCACCCCATACAGGAGTAATGATTGTTCCAGCTACCTTTTTATCCATAGACGTATTGTCGTTTTTACCTGCCCAAGCACCAACAACAATGTTAGGTGTATAGCCTTGTATCCATACGTCTCTAAAATCATTTGTTGTTCCGGTCTTTGTAGCTACTTGTCTGCGGAGATTCTCTACAACACTTGTGATTGACTCAAGACGAACAGTTGGATCTGATAGTATATCGTTAATTTGTCTGGCAACTTGAGCAGGTATTGCTTGTGAAGGATTTAACTCTGATTCCTCCAATACATTTCCATTGGCATCTTCAACTTTTAATATTGATCTATATGGATTTCTAAGTCCATCGTTAGCAAAAACACCATAGGCACTAGTTAATTCCAGTAGGGAAACCTCTCCACCCCCTAGAACCAATGTTAAACCGTATCTATCTGGGTTTGTAAGGCTTGTAATACCCATGGCACGCGCAGTGTTAATTGAATCGTAAATGCCGGCTAGATACAAGGCTTTTACAGCAGGAATGTTTCGTGAATGTGCCAACGCTTTTCTAATAGACTCTGGCCCTTCAAATAGACCATCGTAGTTCTCTGGGGAATAACAAATCTTCTGATTATCAGTTGGATTCTTAGGCTTACCTTCAGGAGTACACTGTGATGAAAACTCAGTCTTTACATCAAATAGGACTGTGTCAGGAGTATAGCCTTTCATAAAAGCTGTGGCGTATACGAATGGCTTAAATGTTGATCCTGGTTGTCTGTAAGCTGTGGCAATATTGAAGTTACCAAAACCAGGCTCAAAGTAATTCTTAGAACCAACCATAGTCAGTATATCGCCAGTTTTAGGGTCAATAGCCACCATAGCAGTATTACTTGCATTGAATGACTTCTCTAGTGTTGGTGAGAAGTTTGTAATAACCTTCTCTGCTTTCTGTTGAATGTTGTAATCAAGTGTTGTTGTAACCTTTAGTCCACCTTCTTCCACCATACTTTCTCCATACTTGTTAACTAGATATTCTTTTACATATAAAGAAAAATGCGGAGCTCTGATGCCAGTAGTGTTTTTTTCAAGGAAAACAACCTCTTCTTTCTTTGCTGCGTCATATTCTTCCTTTGAAATACTTCCAGTATCTAGCATCTGCTTCAATACTAAGTTTTTTCTCACATCAAGTCTGTCCTTGTTCTGACCATAGGGAGAATAGAAACTCGGTGCTTGGGGGATTGCTGCTATATATGCTGCTTCCGCCAATGTTACGTCCTTAGCTGACTTACCAAAAAATAACTTACTTGCTTCTTCAACTCCATAAACACTACCTCCATACGGATTCTCGTTAAGATATGTATAGAGTATTTGATCCTTGTCTAGAACCTTCTCAAGTTTTAGTGCCAAAACCCACTCTTTGATTTTACGAGTGATAGTTTTGTCTTTTGTTAGTATGGAATTCTTAATAACCTGTTGAGTTATGGTTGAACCTCCCTGGGTTACTCCAGATCCTGGGGTTATGTTAGAAAGAACCGCTCGAACTATTGATGTTGGTTCAATACCATTATGTGTATAGAAGTTCTGATCCTCGATAGCTATTGTAGCTTTCTTGATTTTTTCAGAGATATCGTCAAAAGGGATGATAGTTCTTTTAGCATCTGCATGTATATCGTAAAGTAGTACTTGGCCTGTTCGGTCAAATATTTTTGTTGATTGAGAAACCTTTCTAGTTTCAAATGCACTTAAGTCAGGTATTTGAAGGCTAGTAAACCATATCGTCAAAATACCGCCAGAAATAAAGCCAAATGATATCAGTAGTACTAGTAGGGGTTTCAAAATACGCCACTTCAGAGAATTGAAAAAACTCTTTCTTCTGCTCATTTAGAAATTTTAGCATAAATATGCTACATTACATAGTAATAAACCAAAAAATATATGTTTAATTTTAATAGAAAAATAGACGTGGTGACTGATGAAAATAGCATAGATTCATTCCTAAATAGGGGAGTTGAGGCTGTTTTTCCAAATAAGGACTTCCTAAAAAGTAAGTTAATAAAAGGAGAGAGACTTACGTTCTATCTAGGAGTTGATCCAACAGGCAAAACTCTGCATTTGGGTCACGCTATACCCCTAAAGAAATTGGGAGAGTTGCAAAAACTCGGTCACCAGATAATTTTTCTAATCGGTGATTTCACAGCGATGATTGGTGATCCTACAGACAAAGGTGCAGCACGTAAGAAACTAACACGTGAACAAGTTCTAGAGAATTGTAAGGAATACCAAAAGCAAGCAAGTAAATTCATTTCATTTGAAGGTGCTAATAAAGCACAGATGAAGTTTAATTCTAAGTGGCTCAACGCTATGAATTTCGGAGACGTGCTAGAGCTCGCTTCACAGATGACAGTTGATCAAATGCTTAAGAGAGATATGTTCCAAAAAAGAATGGCTGAAGACAAGCCAATCTTTATCCATGAATTCATGTACCCACTAATGCAAGGTTATGACTCAGTTGCGATGGACGTAGATGGTGAGATAGGGGGGAATGATCAGACATTTAACATGCTTGCAGGTCGTGATCTAATGAAATCAATTAAGAATAAAGAAAAGTTTGTTATAGCCACAAAGCTCCTAACTGATTCATCTGGTAAGAAAATGGGAAAGACCGAAGGAAACATGGTTAGTCTGGATCAGACAGCAGAAGATATCTTTGGAAAAGTTATGAGTTGGAGCGATAATCTGATTATTCCAGGATTTGAGATTATCACCAACGTTCCACTTGGAGAAATCTCAGAGATTAAATCAAAAATAGAATCAGGTGCAAATCCAAAAGAATTCAAGATGAAGCTAGCAAGTGAAATAGTCGGTTTGATACACGGACAGGAAAGTGTAGAAAAGGCCCGAGCAAGTTTTGATAAAGCTTTCACAAAAGGTGAGGTACCGGATGATATCCAGATAATCAAAGTTAAAAAGGGAACCACAGTTAAAGAAGCGCTAGTATCTAGTGGTGCAGTTGCATCAGGCGGCGCTTTAGAGCGATTACTTGATGGCAATGCAATCAAGTACGCAGGTACTGACGAGGTAATAAAAGATAAATTTCTAAAGGTAGAAGACTTAAAGAGTAACAAGTTAAAAATAGGAAAAAAGGACTTTAGACAAATAGAGATTGAGTAACACAAAAGCCCCGATCGGGGCTTTTGTGTTTATAAGTAATTCTAAGTATTACTCCTCCCAACGATCCTTGAATGGATCTACCTCCTCGTCTAGGTCGCCGTCCTCACTCTCCTCATCCTCATCATCCAAAAGTACATCACCAGCAATTAACTCTGGATCAAGAACTTTCTCTTCATCATCTAAAATAATCTCTTTTGTTTCGTCAGTTTTCTCTTCTGTATCTTCACTCGTACTTTTATTTTCCTTTGTTGAAGCTTTCTTTGCTTTTGGCATATAAATTATCTTTTCTTTATTTATAATTTCTAGATTTGATATTTGTAACAAAACTCTTAATAATTTGCAAATACATTTATCTGGGGATAACCATTTTACTATCAAACTTGCGGTGAGACTCATGAGCTTGGCAGGTGAGGGCAACCGCTATCGCGTCGTATTCGTCATCGAGGGCTTTCTTTTTGCTCATCTTAATCAGTAGTGGAATCATTTTTATAATACTACTCTTGTCACTGCCACCATGTCCGGTTATTGCGACCTTTATTTGTGGTGGACTATATTCAAAAATAGGAATTTCTTTTAAACTTGCTTCATATGATATCACTCCGCGGGCTTCGGCCACTTTCATTGCGGTTTTTTGATTCTTGGTGATGAATAAAGATTCAATTGCCATTACATCAGGCTCATATTCGTTAATTATAAAATTAACTCTCTGCCCAAGATCTTTAAGGCGAATATGAAAATCGTCTTTAGGGTTTGTGGTAAAACACTCTGAGTGTATCAAAGTTTTATCATTCACAACCGCAATTCCTATTCTGTCGTATCCTGGATCTATACCGAGTATTGTCATTAGACTATTATATCTAATTCAAGAGTAAATTACTCCGCGTTTGTATAAACATCCTGAACCTCATCGTTCTCCTCAAGTGCCTCAACTAGTGCTTGTAGTTTCTCAATGTCAGCATCTTCAAGTGGCATGGTCATATTTGGAACCAGACCATCAGGGCCTTTTGTAAAAGCCCAAGCAGCACTTCCTTGTGCAGCAAGCTCGGTCTCGTGTTTCGCAAGAATCGCTTTTATTTCTTGAGCGGCTTTATTACGATTGTCTGTTAGTGCTTCGATAAGAATAGCTATACCACCTGGGCCATATGCTTCATAAGTTACATTTTCCATCGCGGCACTATTGTCTGTGGTAGCTTTTTTAACTGCTCGTTCAATAGTGTCATTTGGCATATTTTCTTTCTTTGCTTTCTCGATAGCCAGAGCAAGGCCGGGAGACTTCAGATTACCTCCTGCCTTTTTTGCTTCTACAGTTATAAAACGCACTAACTTTCCGAAAACCTTACTCTTTTGACCATCGTTCTTTGCCTTCTGATGTTTAATTTTTGAAAATTTATTATGTCCTGCCATATATTTATTTTATTACACTATATTAATTTATTTGATTTAATATTCAAGTGCCCATATGCCTTGTCCGTTACGCTGCGCCCTCTAGGTGTTCTCTCAAGTAGTCCGAGTTGGATAAGATATGGCTCGTATACTTCTTCTATCGTAGCTTGTTCTTCTGATAGGGCAGCAGCGATAGTGTTGAGTCCCACCGGTCCACCGCCGAACTTCTCGATCATTGTTTTTAGTATATCTCTGTCAGCTCCGTTTAAACCTATATCATCAACAC
Organism: uncultured Candidatus Saccharibacteria bacterium; assembly: GCA_964600255.1. Lineage (GTDB taxonomy): Bacteria > Patescibacteriota > Minisyncoccia > Phycocordibacterales > PALSA-1337 > CAIOGI01. The sequence continues at coordinate 764 of CAZRIX010000008.1, read as the reverse complement.
CCAACATTTTCAATGCTTTCTCAACAATATCTTTTGTTAATGGACTCTTCTGTATCTGTGCATAGTCACGACAACGCTTTAGGAAATAGTTTGCTGTTCTCGGAGTGAATCTACTTCGTGATGCAATCGCCTTGATAGCATCGTCATGAATATCAATGTCGAGAATCTTAGATGAACGCTTAATGATCTGACCAATCTCTTCTTGTGTGTAGAATTCTAGTTTGAAAACGCCACCAGAGAAGCGGGAACGAAGGGGAGAGGAGATCATTGCTATACGAGTAGTTGCCGCAATCAAAGTAAAAGATGGAAGTTCAAGCTGAATAGTTCTCGCTGATGGTCCTTTGCCAATGATAATATCCAAGACACCACTTTCCATTGCAGGATACAAAACTTCTTCAATTGCCTTATTCAATCTGTGGATCTCGTCGATGAAAAGAATATCTCCATGTGAAAGATTTGTTAAAATTGATGCTAAATCTCCAACTTTAAGAATCGCTGGACCAGAAGTTACTTTCATTTGTGCACCCGTCTCTTTGGCTATGAGGTGGGCGAGGGTAGTTTTACCTAAACCGGGTGGTCCATAGAATAAAATATGCTCTGGTGGATGTTTTCTTTCCTGTGCTGCTGTTAAAAGTATATGCAAATTATCCTTGATAGACTGTTGTCCAATATAGTCTGGCCAATGGGAAGGTCTCAGGGTCTGGTTTAGGTAACCATTATCTACAACCCCTTCACTTGAGCCCTCTTTTGATGTAGTCTTATTT
>CAZRIX010000007.1:0-27695 GCA_964600255.1 uncultured Candidatus Saccharibacteria bacterium | reverse complement strand
GGGAGTAAGTCGTAACAAGGCACGGGTAGCGGAAGCTGCTCGTGGATTATTTCAATTTGAATCACGATTTTGATCTTTTTAGATCACTATCTTACTTGTCGATTATTTATAGAAATATAAATCAAATGGATTGTTCTGTACATTAATTCGAACACTCAGTCCGCGAGAGAAAGGACATAGGTCGGTTACAGCTTAAGCGTAACTGACCGAATGAACGGAACAAAATAGAGAATATAAATATGAGAGAACCACCCCAAAGGTGGTTTTTTCATTGTCACGGAACGTGCTACAAGCTCCCGGATAAATTTTTGGAATGAGGTTATTGTTGCTTTATTATTTCTTATCGATTAATGTTTCTCTTAGAACCGATCCAATCGGCACAGGCAACACGCTGCCTTAAAGCGTAATCTTGCACCTTAAAAAGGGAATAGCCGGTCATCGCCTCCATTTGTGAGGCGTATCCGGAATTTGAACAGAATGATTCTGCGGTTGTTGCAGATATCGAGGCCAGCAAGCTCGATTCGAAGTGAAAAAGAACTGGGCGCGCCTATAAGTTGCAACGCAATAGTAATTCTCAAACCAAACGAAAGTAAATAGAATATGCAAAAGACAATGACACCGGCAGAGCGATTGATTGTTGCCGCCGACTTCGAACCTACAGGGTCCAATGGACGCGAATGGGTTAGGACGCAAGTGCTGGCACTTGCCGACAACCTCAATGGAACCGGAGTTTACCTCAAAGTGAACTCTGCTCTGCGAGTCTGTGGTTACGAACTGATTGGCGAAATCAAATTGCGTGGTTTGCGGGTCTTCGCTGACCTCAAGCTCTACGACATCGGTGGGACGTTGTCCACGGACGGCGTTCTTATCCGCGAAGCGAATCCCGAGCTGCTCACTACAGTTTGCGCATCGGGAATTACCGCAATGCGGGCTTTAAAAGCTGAACTGCCGGACACTGAGGTGCTCGGTGTGACGGTTCTTACAAGCCTCAAAGATGCTGATACGGAAGAAGTATTCGGAGCAACTGTGGAGGCTTCAGTGATTAAGTTTGCTCGCCTCGCTGACACTGCTGGTCTGGATGGGTTGATCTGTGCTCCGGCGGACATCGGGTCTATTCGGAGTGTGGTCAAACGATCAATGACTTTCAACACCCCAGCCGTCCGGTCGACTTGGGCGATTGTACATGGCGATGATCAGAATCCCGAGCGGATCATGACTCCCGCAAAAGCTATCAGGGCTGGCGCGGATCGTATCGTGGTCGGACGTCCGATCGTGAAGGCAGAAAAGCCCTACGATGCTGTCATGTGGACTATCGAGGAAATCGCTTCGGCCATGGTTTAGACAACATGGGAAGTTCCAAATAAACAATATTAGCTCGTTCACTCCGGTGGGCGAGCTAATTCTTCTATGTAAAGGTGTCTGGGACGACGCTTGGTTGTGCAGGAGTGGTTTGCTATAGGATAACGTGTTTGACATTTATCTATTATGGATGTATAAATATTACAGCATGAACACCAAACCATCTTGGATGGATAGGGAGATCAGGCCACCGTATCCGATTGCCGTCGTGATCAACGCAGTAGGCGGTAGTTGGATACCCTTAATTGGTCTCGTTGTTACTGCAGCTATCATACTGGTGCTGCAGCAACGTTCACAACATAGACTAAACCAAGAGAGTGAGGTGAGCGCCGTGCTCGAAGTCACTCAGAAAGGAGACTGATGTCGCATGTGCATTTTGGCCGGAGGACTTACAATCCCCGGCCTTATCCTTTATTGCTTAAAGTACATGTTTCTGATATATTTTCTCCTACATGCGCGTGTAGCTGTCTTGGTAGGACCAGGTACTACATGGCACGTATGATAAAGTTGTTCAGAAAGTTAATATGCGCGTGTAGCTCAGTTGGTAGAGCATTCGACTGATACTCGGGGGGTCCCAGGTTCGAATCCTGGCACGCGCACAAAATAGGTTTAGTTAATAACTACAATATGAAAACAGTAGGAAAATACAAACTAGTAATAAGTACACACTCTGATAAGGAAAGTGCAAAGAAACTTGCAAAAGCAATTGTAGAGAAAAAATTAGGTGCATGTGTCCAGTTGATTCAAATGGATAGTATTTATATGTGGGAGGGAAAGACTTGTGACGAGCCAGAGATATTAATTTTAATAAAGACTGAAGAGAGTAAGTATTCTGAATTAGAATTATACATAAAGAGTATACACACATATAAAAACCCGGAAATCATTTGTATTGATATTGAAAATGGATCAAGTGATTATTTGTCTTGGATTACAAGTTCACTAAAATCATAGAATCTACGCCAAACTTGTTTAATTACTAAAGTTGGGATAAAAAACGAGATCCCATAGGTTGTAGGGATCTCGCATTGGTCTCACCTTGCACGTAAGAGTTGTAGATGTTCTTCCATCTGTTCGCTGTTGATCTCCCACGGTATTGCGCTCAACTCATTTAGGATGAGCAAAGCAAATTGACCATATAATTTCATTACCTCATCAGTCTTCTCAAGGTAGTCTGCGAGTATAGCAATAGCAAGTTGTGCTGTCGCACCTCCCATTCGGCCTGATTGGAAGGTTATATGAGGATATCGTACATTGAAATTTGCAATGTCGTGTCTCGGATTAAGTGGAGAACCATTCACAGTAACATGGAGTCCACAGTGACCATCTGAAATTGCTCTATAAACTTTGTTTAATTTCATTTATCTGCCTCCCAATATGTTGAAGTCTAGAGTCGTTCAATATCTTTTGGAAATCTAACACCTCAGTGTTAATGATGTCAATCTATACTTGTATATAAAACTCCTGATCGTGTGATCGATCTGTATTATGCGGTTGATACTCGGGGGGTCCCAGGTTCGAATCCTGGCACGCGCACAAAATAGGTTTAGATCAAGAAAATTGTGCCGAAGTGCTTTCTCTTTTAATAGATGAATTTTAGATAATCTACTGGTAATATACTTAAATCTGTACATTTTTGACAGGATTCATAATACAATACATCACTGGTTTCAATGGGTGTTTTATGTTACAACTAGTAAAGCAAGTTCGAATTTTTTCGTAGAAAACCATATAACGTTTCCAAACATGCACTTCAATTCAAATCTGAGATCGAAACCGCAAACAGCTATGCAACTCACGGTCGAAAGTGAACTCTGGGAGGATCTTCTAAACCGTCAGAAGTTGGCTGGAAATGGCACTGAACGTCAAGTCACAATAGTATTTCGAGGGCCTCACGTCAGAAGACCTTCCGGTGCTCGACGCGAAGAACAAGAGGACTTTGAGGAGTCAGACCTCTAATGGATCAAGTCATTACTAGAATGATCCTTACAAACCACACTATCCTACGATTGGGTAAGTGTGTTTTTTGTTTTAGTCAAAAATATTTCATGCTATCATTTACCCATGAAATATCTTAAACTTGTATCAGCACTACTCTTATCTTTTTACTTTATCTCCTACGCTAATAACTACATGGCACAGGAAAAGTGGAATATTATCGATAGTTTCAATCTGCTTATCCACGAAGCAGGGCATTCGATATTTATGTTCTTTGGGGAGTTTGTTCATGTAGTCAGTGGATCACTATTTCAGATTCTTGTCCCGCTGATATTCCTCGGATACTTCGCATACTATAGAAAGGAATATTACTCAGCTTCTATATTACTTTTCTGGGTCGGACAAAATATAATCAATGTTGCGAGGTATATGGGCGATGCTATAAAGCTTGAACTACCACTACTTGGTGGGGATGGTGTTATACATGACTGGAACTACATCTTGTCTTCTTTAAATATTTTGCATATGACCGACAGTTTGTCTCTAATGGTATATAACTTTGGATTCATGGTGATTATAATCGGGGCAGTGCTTTCGGTGTACTTCGCATGGTACAATTACAGTTATGAATCCACAAACAAACCAAACACAGATAATAACCAAAACATCTCCTAAGGATTTCTTTTTGAACCTTGGAGCACTAATAGCGCTATATGTGTCCGTTTATGCGATATTGAACCTTGTATTCAGTATTATAAATTTCCTTTCGCCAGATCAGCTTTCAGGATATTTCTATTCAAATATGATTGCTTGGCCAATCTCTATTTTGATCATTCTAACTCCAGCACTTTATGCTTTTGAATACTTCATTTTAAAAGACATCAAAGAGAATCAAGACAAGAAAAATATTTGGGTCTATAGATGGAGAATATTTTTAACTCTATTTCTTGCTGGAGCAGTAATAGGTACAGATTTGATTGTACTTATATATACATACTTGGGTGGAGAGATTAGTTCAAGATTTATATTTAAGGTGTTAGCCGTGCTAGTTATTACAGGATCGATTTTTAAATACTATTTCTATACTTTAAACGATAGTATGAAATGGGCAAGTTTGGCTAAAAAAACAGCACCATGGTCAGGGTTGGTGATGGTTGTTGCCGCAATTGTTACAGGTTTCGTACTTGTTGGATCTCCAGCAAAACAGAGAGCTATAAGATTTGATACACAACGCGTTAGTAATCTACAAAACATTCAATATCAGATCCTAAGCTATTGGCAAACAAAGAAGACTGTACCAACTACACTAGAAGCCATGAACGATTCATTCTCAGGACAAGTTGTTCCAGTGGATACAGAAACTGGTGCTAGTTATGAATATAGAATGAAGGATGCAAATAGTTTTGAATTGTGCGCAAATTTCTCACTCGACTATGTAGACACAAGAGGTAGAGGAAGTGCGGGATATGTTTCAAGTTCTATGGACTACGCTTATCCTGTAGGATATTTCAGTCCTACAGATAACTGGAAGTATAAAAAGGGACGAACATGTTTTGAAAGAAGTATTGATCCAGAAAAGTATTCTGTTGATAAAAGAAACGTATACTAAGTTATAAATAACTAACAAAAATGACCAGCCCAATCTGGTCTTTTTTGTTATTTTGCAATACGGGGTAATGTGTAGTAACATATGACCTTGTATTAATCAATATTAATTTATCCATAAAATGAACAACGGAAAGAAGACTAAGATAGTATGTACAATAGGTCCAGCTACAGAAACAGTAGAAAAACTAACAGCTTTGACCGAGGCTGGTATGAACGTAATGAGATTGAACTTCTCACACGGAGACTTTGCTGAACACCAGCAGCGTGTAAACAATATGCGCCAGGTTATGCAGAAAACAGGTAAGACTGTTGCTATCCTACAAGACCTAGGAGGACCAAAGATCAGAATTGGTGATTTTGAAAACGGAGTAGTTACTCTAAAGGAGGGACAACCTTTTACACTTACAACAGAAAAGATCGTTGGAAATGAAAAGAGAGTTTCTGTTAACTACCCTCTTCTACCAAAGGAGGTAAAGGTTGGAGGTTTTATCCTTCTTCATGATGGAAAGAAAAAGCTACAAATCACAGATATCAAGGGTAATGATGTTATCACTAAAGTTATTGTTGGAGGAGAAATAAAGAGTAAGAGAGGAGTAAATCTTCCAGGTGCATATCTTTCAATCAGTTCAATCACAGAGAAAGACAGAAAGGATCTAGAATTCGGATTAAAGAATGATGCTGACTTTATCGCTCTATCATTCGTACGTCGCCCAGCTGATATTACTGAACTAAGAGAAATCCTAAACAAAGCAAAGTCGAAGGCTCAGATCATCGCAAAGATTGAAACTCCTGAGGCTCTAGAAAATATTGATGAAATCGTAAACCTAGCAGATGGTTTGATGGTTGCTCGTGGAGATCTTGCTATCGAGATCCCAGCAGAAGAAGTTCCTATGGCTCAGAAGATGCTTATCCAGAAGTGTAATGCTCTTGGAAAGCCAGTTATTACAGCTACACAGATGTTGGAATCTATGATCAAGAGTCCAGTACCAACACGTGCTGAAGTTTCAGACGTTGCAAATGCCATCATAGATGGAACAGATGCAATCATGCTTTCTGAAGAAACAACTCTTGGAGACTTCCCAGTAGAGGCTGTAAAGATGATGACTAGAATCGCTCAGAAGGTTGAGAAGGATGTATATACAGTTGAACACATTGCTCAATACGAAAGTACACACGGAGTAAGTGATGTTCTATCAGAGGCTGCTGTAAGAGTTTGTCATGAAGTTGAAGCAAAGTTTATCGTTGCTCTAACAGGTTCAGGACATACAGCTAGAATGGTTGCTCGTTATCGCCCAGCTGAGAGAATAATTGCACTAACTGTAAATGATACTACAGCACAGCAGTTGGCACTTACTTTCGGATGTTATCCAGTAGTTGTACCAAAGTTTGCTACAGTAGATGAGATCATGGCATTGGTACGCAAGACAGCTCTAAAGAACAAGCTAGGTGTAAAGGGAGACAAGGTTGTTATCGCTGCAGGTATGCCATTTGGAAAAGCAAAGCAGACAAACATGGTACTTGTTGAGACACTTTAATCGTGTTGCTCTAGTTAAAAATGATAGTTATAAACAAGTTATCCCCGCAGTATTAAAAAGGGATAAAATTATTACAAAAAACGCCCTATGGGTGTTTTTTGTTTGTGTATATACTTTGTAAATGCCAGCAAATAAAATTTACGAATTAAAAGACACAAATAAGTTTCTCGATTTAATGGGAAGGGAGTATGTCCTGCGCATTCATGATTTACCAACTAATGACCGACCCAGGGAAAAGATTATCAAACAAGGACCAGAGACTTTGTCGCTACAGGAGTTGTTGTCTGTGATTCTAAATACTGGCACAAAAAGTGAAGGTGTTGTGGAGATGTCGTCTCGTATCATCAGGGAATATGGTGAGAAAAGTATAATTGATGAAAAGAATGTTACAAGGTTGTCACAAGAATTATCAATACCGATATTAAAGGCATGTCAGATAGTCGCCTGTGGCGAGATCGGTCGTCGTCTATATGATAAAAGTGATTCAGGATTCGCTGTTATCAGAAATGCAAAAGATGTATACGAGTATCTTCGTGATATGCACAATCTTCCAAAAGAACATTTGCGTGGTATATATCTAAATAGTCATAACAGGATAGTTCATGATGAGGTTATATCTATTGGTACGATAAATACAAACATTGTTCATCCTAGAGAAGTTTTCAGGCCAGCAGTAGAGTATGCTGCCGCAGCGGTTGTTCTAGCTCACAATCATCCTTCGAATTCAGTAACTCCAAGTACCCAGGATATTGATATAACCGAGCAACTTATTCAAGCAGGGAAGATATTGGGAATAAATGTACTTGATCATGTGATCATTACAAAGTCTGGCTATGTGAGTATAAAAGCGCAGTATTAATATTAATAAAAAAACAATGAAAAATTATTCGATAACCTCACCATCCGTTGATGGTATGATCTCCGATGACCTGCTGTATTTCGAAGGTGTAAGTCGGCCAAGTATTATCCTGACCGTTAGAGATGGTGGTGGATCTATATCAGATATAGAAGTCTTGGAAAAATATTTCAACGACATATACAATCTATTCCTTCGCAAACTATCAAACTTTGCCATGTTTGAGAAGGTCGGAGATGACGATACTTTAAAACTTCAAGCATTGCTACAAGAACTGATAAAGGTGAAAAAACTCATGACCGAAATCGTGGTTGATGAAGTACGTGATTTGTTATAATGTGTACTTGTGAACTACAAAGAATTCTTCAATAAAAAACGGGTTGCAGTCATTGGACTCGGACCTCATGGTGAAATGCTTCCAGATATCAAGTTTTTGGTCAGAAACAAGGCCATGGTTTCTTTGTTTGAAACTAGAAGTCAGTCTAGACTAAAAAACTATTCTAGGGACCTGGCTGATATAGGTCTTGTTGCAAGTAAGTTCGGCAAGATCAATCCGGATGATCTTTTGGATTTTGATTTGATATTGTTGTCACCGGAGATATCAAGGAATTCATTTTTTCTAAAAAAAGCTACTGACGCTGAAAAGCAGATTGAGTATCCTGAAACTCTATTCTTCAAATTGTCTCCGCAGATTACACTTGTTGGTGTTATGGGTATGTATGGTAAGACTGCTGTTTCAAATATGATTTATTCAGTCCTAAAGAAAAGCTTTGTGGATATCAAAGATCAAGGTTTGTTCTATATTGATCCGGACTCTGCAAACGGTGCTCTGACACATCTAAAAAAGATAAAGTCGGGAGATGTAGTTTTGGTAAGGATTATTGACCAACTCCTGCCTTACTATTACAAGATTAATATCAGTCCTCATGTTGCGGTTATTACTTCAATTACGGACTTTGATATTTTAAGCTATCAGACATATAACAATTTTATAATTGCCTCAGATGAGGTTATGGATGCAATTCGTCTGCATAAGAATCTGCCACAAAAAGCGAAGATGATCCGAACACGTGCTAGTGCTATTCCAGCAGATTGGAACGTGCCAGTAAGGAGTAATCATGATAAGGAGAACTTGTCTTTGGTATTGCAAACAAGTGAACTTTTTAAAGTGAATCCAGAGGTAGTCAAAGATACATTCCAACAGCATGTTGGGTTGAAAGGTTCGGTTGAATTTATAAAGAAAGTTGATGGAAAAGAGTTCTATAACGACGCAAATTCTATTCACCCACATTCGACCATTTCGGCAATAAAGACCATATCAAAGAACAAGGATACGGTACTCATTATCGGTGGTGCATATACTGGTCACGACTATACAGATCTCGTAAAAATACTGGCGGATTATGTAAATACCGTAATCCTACTGCCAGGTAGTGGAACACTGGGAATTAGGTCAAATATAGAGCTTTTGGAGGGTATTAGGGTAATCCAGGCTCTAAACATAGAAGAAGCCGTTATAGAGGCGTATAACCATGCTGGGAAGGGTGATAAAGTCCTATTTAGCCCTGGTTTTGACGCTGTTGGGGTTGATATCTCCAGAAAGGAAAGAGGTGAAAAGTTCGTAAAAGCAGTTAGGGGTTTGTAGCTAATCTCCACAGATGATACAAGCAACTGCACCGTCCCATATATTGCCTGTATAAACAGCTTGCATTAGTCCGGCAACCGACAGGGCACTATTGGTTGAAATATCAATACCGGTATTCTTTTTGGTGATTTCTTGTGCGGCCAAGATTTGTTCATTAGAAGCGATCCAACCATTGCCGCCATTTTCTTTTATGAGCTTGAGTAGGGCATTTTTTCTTGTGGCTGTTCGGTCAACTATTGCGTCAGCGATAGAATCCTCATCGATTACTGGATCGTTTGTAAAATCATTTACTAGTTCATGACAAGAAGAAGTTTGAACAATATGGAATTCGATCTTCAATCCGTTGTCTGCAAAGTACTGTGAAAGCGCTTGTGCTGTCGTACCTGAAGATGTACCCATAAATACGGCCTTTAGGTTTGGGATCTGTGCGAGCTCGGCGGCCAAGGTTTCATAGCCTATGAGAGATACATCGTCATTGGATTGTCTCAAGCCTTTAATCTCGGGATCTTTCGTAATTGTAAAAAGTGTTTGTAGCGGTCGGTCGTGAGATGTGATGCGAATGCTGTCACTCGCAAACTGTTCTAGTTTACGAAGCTTTTTTGTTTTAATGTGTTGACCAACTAATATTTCCAAACTGATTCCAGTTACACCTATACTATTTAAATGCTCTACATAGTGTGCAGCAGCAAGTGCAGCGTTACCTGAAGATGAAATAGCAAACTTTTTAAATCCAAGTTTTATATAGTGATTCATCATGAAGGGTGTAGAGCGACCCTTGTGCGAACCATAAGGATGGAGATCCTCACGCTTAAAGTATAGAGATTTCATCTCGAAAGCCTCTGCCAGTTTGGGAACCTCTTCATTCTTCGTAATCATGTTGATATATTACAACGTTTTAGGTAGTATTAGAAGACCTATATGATAGTTATGAAATAGGTACAAGATAGTCCATTAATGTATTAATAAATATAAAATGAAAGCAATTTGTCCAGAATGTAAGAATGAAATAGACCTAGCTCGTTATCCATCACTCAATAAAGGAATGATTATTGAATGTAATCATTGCGGTATCACACTTCTAGTGAAGGATATTGCAAATGATGTAGTGAGTACTGAGATAGTGGATGAGGGTAAGTAGTATACTGAAAATAAAACACACCGAAGGTTGTTAGCCTCCGGTGTTTTGCTGCGACATTTTTCCTAGAATCAGATTGAGACAGTACGTCTCTCTTCTTCTGTGAGTTCACGAACATGAGTTTCCAAGAATGCCCACGGGCACGCTCCCGGTAGACCGATTCTGAAACCGTAGAAGGTCTTGCCTACCTTCGGGTCTGTTGATTCAGCCATAACGACGAAGATGTTATGGCTTGAGATTACTACCACGTCTGAATCATTTTCGCCACTCCGTATCGCAGTACCATACTTCAAGGTGATTTCCATAGCTTATATCTCCAATTCTGAACTTAGAAGATAGTACAACACATCAAGCTTATTAGCAAGTTATTTTAATCTTAAAACCGCTGATTCAATCATTGCACGGAAACCGTGTGATCCAAGGAAGGCGATACAGTAGCCTTTTTTGCTATTTGAAATAATAAAATCAACTAACTTTTCATCATCCTCAATGTACTTAGTATTTGTATGAGTCTTTGCGATTACTGAAGCAAGCTCAGCTCCGTCCATCGGCTGCTCATTTGAATCTTCTGCGATTTTTAACTTGGTCAAACGGGGTATTATGACAACATCAGCATTCTTGAAAGCATTATCATACTTAGCTTGTGACTCACGACTCCTACCTCCAATGTTAGGCTCAAAGATTGCTATAACTTTGCCACTATAAATTTTCTTTAGGTTGTCCACTATTGTTCCAGCTTTTTCTGGTGAGTGAGCGATATCATCGAATACGGTTACATCACCGACGAATCTTTTTTCTAATCGTCTTTTTAATCCTTTGAAGTTTGCAATCGCTTCGATGATTGTTTCTGGTTTAACTCCAATTGAATGTGCCATAGCAAAACATCCAGTCATATTCTCTGCTTGGAATGCTCCGATCATTGGTGAGTGGATTTTGTAAACCTGGTCTTTGTGTTGAATATTAAAATCTAATCCATCCGCACTCTGGGTAATATCTGAAAATGTATAGTCTGCATTTGTTTTTCCATACCAAACTATTTGCTTACCTGAAGTTTTGCTTACAAGCTCTTTAACTTTCTCATTATCTGAATTTGCTACTAGTAGACCTGTGCTTGGAATATTAGCTATCAATTTCCTGAATGCGTCGAAATAGCTTTCCTCTGTTGGATACAAATCTGCGTGGTCCCAAGATACAGCTGAGAGTAGTAGGTGAGTGGGTTTGTAGTATACGAATTTTGGAGTTGTGTCGGTTGGTGAACTCTTGTATTCATCTCCTTCGAATACACTATATTTTGATTCTGTAAGTTTTGCGGATGCATCATGAGATAGAGAAACTCCACCGAACATGTATGTAGGATCGAGTTTCGCATGTTGTAGGATAAATGAAAGTAGGGCAGTTGAAGAAGTCTTGCCCCAAGTCCCAGTTGCTACTATAGAATACTCTTTTACAAAAAATTCTCCGATAGCTTCCGGGTATGAGTATATTGGTATATTATTTTCTTTGGCAAAAGCTGTTTCGGGATTTTGAGTTCCAGATGCAGTACCAACAATCACAACATCAGGTTTACCCATATTTTCAGGATGCCAACCTGCGTAAAAGTTGATGCCATGTTTTTCTAATTCAGTTGAAACAGGAGGGAAGAATCCTTTGTCAGAACCAGTAACTTTGTAACCTTGGTCGTGGAAAGCAATAGCGAGGGCGCTGGTGGCAACACCGCAGATACCGACTATGTGGATGTGTTTTGGGTTATTATTCATTTTGATTGTTTAATATTTTTTTCACCTCCTCTATATCCGTCTTCCATTTTTCTCCGTCAAACCATTCTATTCCTGAGAATTGTAATTTGTATACATCGCTAGGTCTTTGTAGTGATCCTAGATATACATAATGGTGACCTTTCATCTGTGCTTCTGAGATTGCCTTTGTCATCATGATCAGACCCATGTCTTTCGGACTTTTTTCTAGATCGTAAAATGGATAACAATAGTGAAGCATTTCTGAGTCTTGATATGCAATACAATATCCAGTATTTCCGAAAGCTAGTAGTGCATTAAAATTGTGTTCAGTTGTTATTATCTCCTTAATTTTATTTACAGAAAAAGATCCAGGTGCCTTTTTATCATAAAAATCTTTTGCAATCTTACCAATCTCCCAAGTATATTTTGAAAAGGGAATATTGTGTATCTCCATCATGATTGATTCACCTTTGCGTAATATTCTACGATTCTCACTCGTTAGTTCGAACTTTGTAAGATTAATTCTAACACTACGAGTCTGCTGCATAATCCCTTTTGCAATACGCGTGAATACAAAACCATTGTTGTACATGCGGTTTATGGTTTCACTAGATTCGTCCACGATTTTCTCTTCCTTCCAGTTAAGGTATGACATGGGGTTATTATACTTGAAGGGTAAACATGGCATGTATTGACAAAGTATAAATAACACTATATATTATTGAGAGTATTGAACCTCGAAAAGGTAATGGGAATACGAGCGATTCTATATCTCACAAGCCTTTGCCATAGCATAAAGCGTCCTAATCTAGGACTTTCTATGCTGTGGCATAAGGTGAAAGATTCCGAATGTCAGGATTAAATCCAACAGCTAATGTAAATTCTGTAAAAACGGTGTATATATGACCGAACAACAGATGTCGAAGTTGATGGCGGTGCTCGTTGAGCACCAGAGACGGTTCGGAGTTTTGTCTGTACAAGATGCTCAGTGGGTAATTCAGAATCCACAGGCAGCAATTGAAAGAATGTGTGATGCGCTGAGCGGCGTATCAACGCCACCCCCGCCGGCACCAGTGGTGGATATTGGTGTAACCATCCGTTACAGGCTAAAGGTCTGGAAGACAATTCAAAGTGGTGGAGTAGAAAGTCTCGAACTCTCAAGTCGTGTTGATAAAGTTGCTACGATGGGGGCACAGACTCAAGTGTTGGTTAGGCGACCGGAGTTTGCGGTATCAGACACACGGCGGTCTTTGGATCTCGTTTGTTTGACTCCAGCTCAAATGGGATTCACTAGCCCACCCTCGAATGAGGAGCTCCTTTCTGAAAAAGGTTGCACTAATTACTCAAAGCAGTGGCTAAATCGCCAAGCGCTCAGGCTGTGTCTACCTGGAGTCACGCTCGACTTGTTTCTTCAACTCTCACCGAAGGAGAGGGAGGTTCTGGAGCTATGGATGGCTATGAAGCCTTTACCTCCTACGACTCAAGGGGGAATGGAGACGGTTATGGGCATTGACAAGGATTGCGGTGTTCATTGCCGGAAGTTGAGACCTGACCACAGGTGGAGTCTCAGTACGAACCTCGTCTTCATACTCGATGAACTCCCTCCGCCTCCTCCAAAAGCAGTACCACCACCGTCAGCACCTGCTCCTTGATTGAGCAGGCACACCGACCCTCGAACATATGTGAATATGCTACGAGGGTTGTTTTTTATATTAAAATTATTGTAGAGCCAACCAGATACCAAAAACCACAAGTATAAAATGAATAATCCAGAAACGCATAATGGTTTTCTCTTCACTCCAACCCTTTATTTCAAAGTGATGATGTAGTGGTGCCATCTGGAAAATCCTGCGACCAAGAATATATTTTCCGGCGAGCTGAATGATCACACTTAATGCTTCAATATAGAAAACAAAACCAAGGAAGAAAATAACACCAACTTCACCGATCGCTATCGTATTTACTGCAAAAAGCGCACCGAGTCCAAGAGACCCAACATCACCCATCATTATACGCGCCGGCTTAATATTGAAATACGTATAGGTAACAAGTGCACCGACAACGGTTGCGTTTAGTACAGCTACTTCTCCATAGCCATTTATCCAACTTAGAATCATAAGTGCACTAAATGATGAGATAAGCATTCCTCCCGCAAGACCATCCATACCATCAGCAATGTTTACTGCATTAGCGGTAAACATAACAATTAGAATTATAAATGGAATAATGAGCCATCCAGCATATATATCGTAGTTGAATGGAAGATAAATATAGTGCCAAGCTGTTCCTAGTTTGTCATAAACCCACCAAGCGGTGATGCCTCCAGCAGCAAACTGCAGCAATAGCTTTTCATGAACATGGATACCTTTACTAGAATTCGAACCAATCCATACTGAAGTTCTTTTGAAAATAGACCATGGCAATGTAACGATATACCAAAGGCGCATTTTATAATCCTTATGAACTTTAATCAGAGTCAGTATCTGATTTAGTTTTCTACTTCTTCTTTCTGTTCCAAAAATATTAAGCAGGTCATCTATAGCACCAAGCGCTGCAGATAGAAGCATGACACCGATAGGTACCCAAGTATAACTTCGTGACCAGTTGAAATAGAAAGTGATCACAGCAACTGTAATAATGATGAGTAGTCCACCCATCACCGGAGTCTTCTCCTTGCCCCTTTGAGAACTTATATTTTCGAGCTCCTTTTTTTGACCTTTAAATATCTGCAAAAAGTAAAGCGCCTTTATTAGTATTGGCGACCAAAGGAAGGCTGCAATACAAGAAAGTAGCGCAAAACCGAATATCCTCGTCAAATCTGCTGTACCTTCTAGTATACTTATCATGTAATTAGATTATCATAAAACGGCTTATATGTTAATCTTATTGTATGAATACAAAAGTCATTTCTGATACAACTCAAACAATGATAAATCAGTACAAGAATTTCCATATCGGTCCCGCTATTTGTTCTGTACCGTACTATAACAATAGAGTTGCAGGTCGTCGTGCTGCACTTCGTGTAGAAGTCGGTAAGGGTAGTCCAAAGGACATCTACGAAGAATTGATGCATATCTTTTTAAAAAATAAAGTCGATACAAAACTTTTAACTTCAGAAGGATTAAAGAAAGTGATGGTTGAGAATAATATCGGTATCGATTGTTCTGGATTTGCGTATTATGTTTTGAATGAAGAAAGTTTGGGAAGGGGCAAGGGGAGTCTGAGTCGTCGTCTCCGATTTGATCGATGGTTGGCAATGTTTAGACCAATCATTAATACAAATGTATTAACCCTATCCGACAATCGCAATAGCAAAATCATTCCAATCAAAGAGGCACAAGTCGGTGACATCATCACAATGGTTGGAGGTGTAGAAGGAGGTGAACGCAATCATATATTGATCATAAATCAGATCGAGTTTCAGAACTTTATCCCTGTAACTTTGCACTATGTACATGCCATAGCTTGGCCAAGTGATGGAGAATATGGACACGGAATCCATGAAGGAAAAATAGAGATTACAAATATAGAAAAACCTATAGTCGAACAACGTTGGATAGAATTGGAAAAAGATGCAACCGTGGTTGGAGATGAGAACTACACTTTTAGTCGTGCAAGACAATCAACAACTGAACTTAGAAGATTGAATTGGTTCTAATCAAGATTGAGATTTAGATATAGTCAGTCAAAAGTTCTAACCAATCAGTTCGAGGATTTCTTTACCCCTCTTGTTGAACTTATTGTGTGCCTCCATAATACCAAGTCTTGATTGAATACGAGCTAGGTCGTCATTCATTTTTTCATTTGAATAATTTATTACATTGTAGCCGGCCTTTGTGATCTTTGTTGTATCAACCTTGCTAATTTTTGATGTGACTCTCTGTAGTATTTGCGCACCGTCGTTTATTGGAATCAATGCTGTTTTGACTGGTGAGTGTAGAAGGGCAGCAAGATGAGCTTCAAAAGTATTTACTCCAGGAACGCCGAGCATATTTACATGATCTTGTAATTGAGATTCATAAGTTGTACTTGCTGGCTGGCGAGCATTTATTTCTATCAAATGTAGATTGTCTCTTTCTTCATCATAGATTACATCGATTCCGAAAAGCCCTCTCCATCCTGAACTTTGCATTTTCTGCGCTACTTTTTCAGCCAAGATATTGAACTGATTGATATGAGATTCATTTAGTATTGTATGAGTAACACTCCAATCGTTACCTATCGTACTCAAGGCATTTTCTGTGAAGGGTAGAATACCTGTGATTTGATAACTAATGTTGCCAAGCAAGATAATTGTATCGGTCACAACAATGTTTACTGTGAACATTGGTCCTTTTATAAAATCCGTTACACGAGCTTCGCGATGAGGAAACTTTGCTTTCAACGCGTCTAGCTCAGCCTCATTTGAAATCAAAATGGTACCGCCGCCAGTATGTCCATGTGCCCATTGCAAGATGAATGCATTTTTATTCCACTTTATTTCATTTACGAACTGTACTTTGTGTGGAGGCAAAAGTGAAGACAATTCACCAAGCCATGAGACTTGAGTGATTTTATTTTCTATTTTCTCTGACAGCTCAGCACTTGGGTTGAGTAGTGTCCAGCCTTTTTCAGCACAAAGTTGTTCGATATGGATTGTGTTCTTGAAGACCAAAACCTGAGCCTTAAAATTTGTAATAATATCCTGCACCTCAGGGTTTAGAAGGAGTTCATAAGTATCGAGAATTTCGGGGGAATCAACGAGTAGAACATGCATAGGGTATTTGAGCTTCACCTCCTCTGCATAAGGTGTTTTGTTGGTGATAATATGATAATCACCTTCGGGAGCTTTACCCAAAGCACGTTCTATATCCCTTACCACGTATACAATACTTGCCATATATATAGTGTAGTATATTATATCTTTATGTCTACTTTTTATGTAATAGCCACTCCTATAGGTAATCTCGAGGATATAACTTTGCGTGCGATAAGAACTTTGAAAGAGGTTGATATTGTTCTATGTGAAGACACTCGCGTGACTAAGAGACTTTTTGAAAAGCACGGGATAAATACACCCATGATAAGTTATCATGCACAGAGTGGAGAAACTAAGGTTGAGCTAATTTTGGAAAAAATAGAAGAGGGTAAAAATATAGCGATTGTGACCGATGCTGGAACACCTGGAATCTCTGACCCAGGTTCTCTGCTTGTTTCAAAGATTCGCGAGACTTATCCAGATCTGAAAATCGAAGCGATCCCTGGTCCTTCTGCATTAACAGCCGCTCTTTCTATATCTGGTGTTCCAACTCACGAATTTATTTTTCTTGGATTTATGCCACACAAGAAGGGCAGAGAAACTCTATTCAAAGAGATTGCTGACTCTGAGCGAACTATCGTTTTCTATGAATCAACCCATAGAATTTTAAAGACTCTTGAATCTTTGAGTAAAATAAATAAAAAAGTCACCATCGTACGTGAGATCACGAAGATCTATGAAGAAGTTTTGCAGGGAAGTGCGCAAGAACTTTTGCAAATATTAACTAATACGCCAGAAAAGCAAAAAGGAGAGTTCGTTGTTATTGTATCTGTATTGTAAAACAAGTATAATAAGTCATACATTTATTAATTAATTTATTGCTTTATGTCAAAAAGACAATGGTTGTGCATTTTCGGAGTATGGGTTGCTGTATTTCTTTTCCTCGGTTTGCCTCCACTTTGGCATAAGGTAATAGCAGTTGTTACTGGTTTGATAGTAGTCGCTATTTCATATAACCTTCCGCATGAAAAAGTAGTTGGCAAGGATGGATCATTATCAACTCCTGTATTTACTGAGAGCAACAATGTAAATAATAGTTAATGAAGTTTGCGATATACATATCAGCCTTGGTGGTATCTATAGCGCTTGTGGTAGGCGGATATTTCCTACCCGTTAATGAATTACTTTATAGTTCTGATTTTGTAGCAACAGCGAATATTCCTATACCCAGACCTTTTGAAGTTACCCATATAAAGACTCCGGTTTCAGTGAAAGCAATATATATGTCTGGCTGGGTTGCTGGTAGTCCAAAGATACGTGAACCTCTAATAGATCTCATAGATAAAACTGAACTAAATGCAGTTGTGATAGATATTAAAGATTACACAGGACGTTTGAGTTACGTAACCGATAATGAGAAATTGTTGGCTTATGGTTCTTCGGAGAATCGCATACCAGATATAAAGGAGTTGATAGGTAGACTACATGATAAAGGTATATATGTCATTGGTAGAATATCATCATTCCAAGATTCACATTTGGTAAAGGTGCATCCAGAATTTGCAGTGACTGATAAAGCGGGTAAGGTGTGGAGAGATCGTAAAGGTATCGCATGGCTTGATGTTAATGCGAAACCTGTTTGGGACTATCTGGCGCTCATAGGTCAGGATGCATATGAGGTCGGCTTTGACGAGCTAAACTTTGATTACATTCGTTTCCCTTCAGATGGAAATATGTTAGATATTGCATATCCATTTTCTCAGGGCAAAAACAAAGCTGAGGCTTTGAAAGAATTTTATAAATTCGTAGACAATACATTTCGTCCAAAAGGTATCCCAATCTCTGCAGATCTTTTTGGTATGACTACTTCGAATTCTGATGATTTGGGTATAGGTCAAATACTTGGTGACGCATTACAACATTTCGATTTTGTGGCTCCTATGGTTTATCCGTCCCACTATCCTGCGACTTTTCTAGGATACAAATCTCCAGCAACAAAACCATATGAGGTAATAAAATACGCAATGGACAGTGCAGTGGTAAAAGCCAAAATGGCTTCAACAAGTCCAAATAAGTTACGCCCTTGGCTGCAAGACTTTAGTATTGGTGGTGTCGTATATACTCCAGAGATGGTTAAGGCTCAGATTGAGGCAACATATGATTCAGGATTGGATAGTTGGATGTTGTGGAATGCATCAAATATATACACAAAAGAAGCACTACTCCCGGCAGATTTTTCCACAGAAAATAATAATTGACTATTTCAACAATAGTAGTATAGTTATTATCCAGATGAGCGCTACATATGTTGTGTAGCCCAATGCTCGTCAAACTCCGTTGTTAGACAGGTGAAAGATAGTATATGGCAAAAGCAGCTACAACAGTTAAATCCCTCGATGCGGAAGTCGAAGCTGTTATCGATGACTGCCGCTTTTCAGGCAAGGCCACCCTCGTCTGGGTCCGTGATTCAAGTGGCAGAAAGGTCATGCATAGTTTCGTGAATAAGACAATGGCGGAGGTTCGTGATGAAGTCAAGAAGTTGCTCCGTCCATTCTATAACGACGTCAAGGGCTCAGAAGTCCTAACTGGCATGCCGGCTATGCAAATCGCTTAGCCATCGTCCAGGTCCCCAGATTATCCCCCGAGAACGCAACATGTGCGTCCCGGGGGATTCTAGTATGTATAACTTCATATACAAATATTCAGTATATAGGTTATAATTATGCTAATGAAAAATATACTTTTTAAAAGAGGATTCACTTTAATAGAGCTACTAGTTGTTATAGCAATAATCGGAATATTAACATCTATAGTCGCTTCCAATTTTACTAGTGCAAAATCAAAGTCTCGTGATGCAAAAAGAATTTCTGATCTATCCCAGATACAGCTAGCTCTAGATCAAGCGTTTGATAAATGTAATGCATATCCACCTCACTCATCACAGACACTTCTGGAGTCAACTGTAGTGTGTTCAATTAATAATACAGATTATCCAGTTAGTTACTTCATAACAAAAGTTCCAAAAGAGAATACAACCACTTCATATTTTTACGTTACACCTACCAATAACCCTACAGGTAACCTAGATTATTTGCTCCGAGCAAGACTCGAGAACAACCACAGTGTATTGGTTGATGATATAGATGATGTAGATATTACAAACAGTGCTATCAAGACAGCCGTAATCGGAGGAACTACTGGTGGATGTAATGATACTGCGTCACCATTTTATTATTGTGTTCAACCAAAATAATGGAGAGTATTTTTACTTTATTTTCATTCATCTTGGGCGTGATCATTGGCAGCTTTTTGAATGTTGTGGCTCTAAGACACAATAGCGGAATGACATTGCAGGGCAGGTCAAAATGCTTTTCTTGTGACAAGAAACTTTCATGGTATGAGCTTATACCAGTATTTAGTTTTATTTGGCAAAAGGGTAAGTGTAGTGAGTGTAAGAGCAAGATATCATGGCAGTACCCAATAGTTGAGATTCTAGCTGGAATAATATTTGTGCTAATATTTTATTTTTATCCTCCACTTTCAATACAATCAAGTATAAATACAATATTTTATCTAATAGTCACGTGTCTATTACTTGTGATTACCGTTTATGATATAAAGCATAAAATTATTCCAGATGTGTGGGTATATACATTTGCTTTGTTGTCTTTGGTCAAAACGTTCATATCACCTGAACTAGGATTTATGATACCGCCAGTACTAGATCTACTTGCAGGACCTATTCTTGCGGCACCTTTTGCATTCTTGTGGTACATATCTCAAGGAAAATGGATGGGGTTGGGAGATGCAAAACTTATATTAGGTATCGGATGGCTTTTGGGACTTGAGGCTGGACTATCCGCTATTACTATCTCATTTTGGATTGGCGCGATAGTAAGTGTGATTTGGGTTTATGTTGTATTTCGTAAGATGAAGTTAAGATACGAGATTCCATTTGGTCCGTATTTGGTGTTGGGAATGTACATCGTCCTATTCACTGGAATAAGGGTAATTCTTTTTAATTAAAATGAAAAAATTGAATTTTAAAAATGAATCAGGATTCACGATACTAGAACTTATAGTCTCTATCGGAATTTTTGCATTCATGACTGCACTACTTGTGGCGCGTTACGGAACATTCAACCAAGGTGTACTTCTAAACAACCTAGCGTACGACATAGCTCTCACAATACGAAATGCTCAATCTTATGGACTCAATGTTAAAAGTGCCAATAGATCATCAAATGAGTTCCAATACCCATACGGCGTACATTTTAACAAAGCTACAGGTTCAAATACTTCTTTCATATTTTATGCAGACAAGGACAGTGATGGGGTATATGTGGCCGCAAATGATTTGATTATCTCTAAAACAAATATAAAAAATGGTTTTGTGATAACCGATCTGTATAGAAACAGCTTGGCAAATACTGTGAATACACTTGATATCACGTACAAAAGACCAGATCCAAATGCGATAATTAAGGTAAATGGAGATAAAAACACTACATATCCAAATGCTCAAATAAAAGTAGTAGCAAAGGATGGGTCATATAAATACGTATCTGTATCGTCGGTCGGACAAATAACGGTTACACAGTAATATAAAATATTATGAATCACAATAAACTACAAAATAAAAATGGCGGATTCACTCTCATAGAGATTATCGTATCTCTGGCACTCTTTACTACGGTAGCAGTAATTGCTGTTGGTGCATTGCTTCGAATAATGGATGCAAATAAAAAATCTATAAGCATCAAGACCGTAACCAATAACGTAAACTTTGCTTTAGAATCTATGACACGCGAAATGAGAGTAGGTACAAAATATTTTATCGATTCTAATATTAATTCGTCTATAAATAGAAACTATACTCCAACCGAGTCTAACTTGCCGCCAAATAACAACGTCACGATCAGTTCCGGTCCTTGGGTTATAGCTTTTAATTCTTCTAAAGTGAGTAATGTAAATGGTCCATGTAATTTGATATATGCATATAGGTATAACGGTACAAGGTTACAAAAAGCACAACAGTCAAATGACTGTAATAGTCCAATAGTTAATGCAGATTTCCAGGACATTGTGTCTACTGATATAATTTTTACCAAAGCAAATGTTAGAGTCGATGCAAGGTTTAAACCAAGGATAGAATTCTTGTTCAGTGGATATCACGGTGTGAAGACAAAAGAGCAAGTAACTTTTAATATTCAAACAAAAGTTAGTCAGAGAATACAATAAAAATATGAGAACAAATATTTCTACAAATAAAGGTTTTACAATCGTAGAGACACTAGTGGCTATCACTATTTTGATGATATCTATTGCTGGTCCTTTGACTATTGCACAGAAAAGCCTAAACGCTGCCAACCAAGCAAAGGATCAGGTTACAGCATCTTACTTGGCACAAGACCTAATGGAGCTAATAAAGAATGCTAGAGACAATAGCCCAGATTTTAGCGGTACAGGAGGATCTTTTTATAATCAGTTTTGTCTGACTATAGCAAACTGTACAACCGCAGTATTGAATACTACTCCTGATGGTGCTTATACAACTGGTAATGGAACACCAAGTAAGTTTTCAAGGTTTGCTACGCTGGACCAACATAGCCCATACAATGCAACGGTAAAAGTGACGGTGACGTGGCAGAGTGGTCCTATTAAAAATAGTTATGTTTTGGAGAATCAACTATTTGATGTAAAACTATGATGATTAAAAATATACAAACAAATAAGGGCTATACATTGTTGTTTGCTGTGCTAGTTTCGACACTTGTGTTGTCGGTCGGTATATCAATATTGAATATAAACAAGAAAGAATATTTACTTGCTTCAGCTGCTAGAGAGTCTGTAACAGCATTCTATGCTGCAGACGGAGCACTCGAGTGTGCCGCGTACTATGACATAGGACAGAATAGGTTCTCACTACCAAACTATGCAACCTACGTGAGTTGCGCGTCTTTTAAACCCACCGTACCTGACACTGCGGTTGGAGTACCGTTCAGTGATGATGGAGCGGGAACAACGGTCGCAAGGTTTGATCTAAATCTAAACAACAGTTCATGCGCTACTGTAATAGTGACAAAGTCACAAACTGCTGGAACAAGTATACAGTCTCGAGGTTATAACGTTGGTTGGGATAGTTCTACATCGAAGTGTAATATACCAAGCCCAAAGCGTGTGGAACGTGTACTCTATTATACTTACTAATTTCGGCCATTTTTTGATATGATATCCTTATAATATGCCAAAGGATATTAAAGACCGATTGAATAAATTAAAGGAAATACTTGATAAACACAGGTACCTTTATCATGTCATGGATAAGCCGGAGATATCCGATGAGGCCTATGACTCTCTATACAAAGAGTTAATCGATATTGAGACCAAGAATCCAGAGCTTATCACTCCAGATAGTCCAAGTCAGAGGGTAGGTGCTGAACCTTTAAAAGAATTTAATAAAGTTACTCATTCACATCAGCAATGGTCTTTTGATGATGTTTTTGATTTTGAAGAATTAAAAAAGTGGGAAGAGAAGGTAAAGAATTTCATAAAGAAGTCAGGTGTAGAAAATGAAAAACTAGAGTATTGCTGTGAATTGAAAATTGATGGACTAAAGGTTGTTCTGACTTATAAAGATGGACAACTGCTCCAGGCAGCAACTCGCGGTGATGGTTCGGTAGGAGAGGATGTGACTTCAAATATCAAGACAATCCAGAGTATTCCACTCAAGCTTAATAAAATTGTTGATATAGTAGCCGTCGGTGAGGTCTGGTTGGGCAAGAAGAATTTAAAGAAAATAAATAAAGAAAAAGAAAAGCTCGGCGAACCTGTATATGCAAATACTCGCAACCTCGCTGCGGGTTCTTTGCGCCAACTCGATCCGAAAGTTACAGCTTCACGTGGCTTGGATTCATTTATTTATGATATTGATGAGACGAATTATAAGGATATAAAGGGTCAATTTGAAGAGATTGATTTGATTAAGGAATTGGGATTTAAAACAAATCCATACACAAAGGTCTTCTCAAGCCTAGAAGGTGTGCAAAATTTTTATGAAGAATGGACCAAGAAAAAGCATGATTTGGAATATGAGCTTGATGGAATTGTTATTAAGATAAATTCTGTAAGTATTCAGAAGGCTCTTGGCTATACTGGTAAATCTCCGCGTTGGGCAATCGCTTACAAGTTCCCAGCCGAGCAGGTTACAACTGTACTTGAAGATATTGTTCTTCAGGTTGGTAGAACAGGTGTTGTTACTCCAGTAGCACATTTGCGACCAGTAAAGGTTGCGGGCTCGACTGTCTCACGTGCTACTTTGCATAATGAAGATGAGATTAAAAGACTAGATGTGAGAATCGGAGATACTGTGATTCTACAGAAAGCTGGAGATGTTATACCCGATATCGTCTCTGTTGTCTATGATTTAAGACCAAAGAATTCAAAATCATATGTTTTCCCTAAAAAAGTTGCAGCTTGCGGTGGTGATGGAAGCATAGAGAGGGTTCCTGGTGAAGCGGCATGGAGATGTGTTTCAAATGATTCGTTCGATCAGGTCAGTCGTAAGTTCCACTATTTTGCTTCAAAGAAATGTTTTGATATTGATGGAATGGGTCCAAAAATTCTAGATGTTTTGCTAGAGGAGGGACTGATCACTTCTTTTGATGATATTTTTACTTTGAAAAGGGGAGACTTGCTTGCGCTTCCTCGCTTCGCTGAGAAATCAGTGGACAATCTACTATCCTCAATCGAAAAGGCTCGCAAGGTAACCCTTGCTCGCCTACTAGCTTCGCTATCCATACCTCAAGTTGGTGAAGAGACTGCTTATGACCTAGCAAAACATTTTGGAAGTATTGAGAAGATCGCAAATGCCAAGTATGAGGAAATAGAATCAATATATGGAGTTGGCCCAATAGTAGCTCAAGCAGTTTATGACTGGTTCAAGGATGGCGCCAATAAAACTTTGATAAATAATCTATTAAAGCAAGTTGAAATAGAAGAACTTTCAATCGGTCAGAATGGCCAAGGTGGCAAGCTAACTGGTAAATCTTTTGTATTCACAGGATCATTATCAATAGACCGTGTGGCTGCACAAGAAACAATCCGTAAGCTCGGTGGTGAGGTCTCAAGTTCAGTTTCCAAGAATACTTCGTATGTCGTTGCGGGGGAGAATGCGGGGTCGAAGTTGGATAAGGCGAAGGAGCTCGGAGTTAAGGTGATAGATGAGAAGACCTATTTGGAAATGGTTAATTAATGACAAATTCCCTCCAAATTGCTACAATCATCCCATGATAACAGTCACAGAAATAGAGAAATTGGCCAATCTAGCCAGGATAAAGCTCGATGAAGGTGAGAAGCAAGGTCTTACAAAGGAGATCGATTCTATCCTTGCCTACATCGACCAAATCAAGAAAGCTACTCTTGATATCGATCATACTCCTATCGTAGGTCAGGTACACAATGTTTTCCGTGAGGATATCGCAAATCCAACAAGTGCAGAGGATCGCGAGAGAATATTGAACGAAGCACCGTATAGAGAAGGTGATTTTGTGGCAGTAAAGAAAATAATCGCTCAAGATTAATTAATACCAAATTATTTTCTTAAATTAAAAACATGATCGACCTACACAACCTTACAATCAAAAAGGCACACGAAGATATGAAGAGTGGTAAATACTCTGCAGTAGATTTGACCAAGGCATATTTGGAAGTAAGTCTAAAAAAGAATCCTGAGATCAATGCGTACCGAGAGATTTTTGCTGATGTGATAGAGCAAGCTAAACTTGCTGATGAGAAATTCAAAAATGGCACAGCAACTGCGCTAACTGGAATTCCATTTGCTATAAAAGATAACATTTTGATAAAGGGAAGAATTGCAGGTTCAAGTTCAAAAATACTCGAGAACTATCATGCAACTTACGATGCAACCGTTATTGAAAAGTTGAAAAAAGAGGGCGCGGTTTTTATTGGTAGAACAAACATGGATGAGTTTGCTATGGGTGGTTCAACAGAGAACTCTGCTTATGGTGTAACCAAAAATCCTCACGATACATCTCGCGTAGCTGGAGGTTCATCAGGAGGATCTGCTGCAGCTTTAGCTATGGATGGAGTGTTAGCGTCACTAGGTTCAGATACCGGAGGATCTATCCGTCAGCCTGCAAGCTTCTGTGGTTTGGTTGGATTGAAGCCGACTTATGGAGCAGTTTCAAGACATGGAGTTATGGCTATGGGTTCTTCACTAGATCAAATCGGACCATTTGCAAAAACAGTTAGTGATACTGAAATTATCTTTAATACAATTCGCGGACAGGATAAATACGATAGTACAACAATTAATGATAAGACATACTCATCACAGAGTTTACATGCGAAGAAACCAGTAATTGGAATACCACGACATTTTCTAAAAGGAGATGGTATTAATAAAGACGTGATGAAAAATTTCGAAGATTCATTGGAAAAGTTTAAGTCACTAGGATATGAGATAAAAGATGTTGAGCTTTCAAACATCGCTTACTCTCTACCAGTCTATTACGTTATTATGCCTGCTGAAGTTAGTTCAAACCTATCACGCTTCGACGGAATGCGTTTTGGTTTACATAAGGATGGTAAGGACGGTATAGATGACTATTTCGAAACAAAGGGTGCTGGATTCGGCAAGGAAGTCCGCAGAAGAGTTCTGCTTGGAACATACGTACTGTCTTCTGGATACTATGATGCATACTACAACAGGGCAAATGCACTACGCCGAGTTATCACCGCTGACTTCCTACATGCTTTTGAAAAAGTTGATATAATACTTACACCTACAGCTCCTGCTCCGGCTTTCAAGATTGGCGAGAAGATTTCAGATCCTGTGGCAATGTATCTCGAAGATATATTTACCGTTACAGCAAACCTAACTGGAATGCCAGCAATGTCTATTCCATCAGGGTTCAGTGAAGTAGATGGTAAGAAGTTACCACTAGGACTTCAGATGACTGCTCCTCATGGCAATGAGAATCTGCTGTTTAGTGTAGGCAAAGAATTCTTGGGAGAGTAATTTAAAATTTAAATAAAATGGATCCAATCTCAATCAATATAATTGATGCACCATCATACGATTTTGTACCGTATCTTAATGCATCAATAAAATATATAATAGAGCATTTTCCATTGGTTATTCCGATAATAAAGACGATTATTGGATATTTGAACGCAATATCGATACTTATAATCTTTGTATGTTTTTTCGGGATAATATATTGTGTGGAAAAATTGAAGAAGATTCGTATCAAAGAAGGTGAAGTATATGATTTGAAAATCGAGACAGGATACAGTGATGTAGTGCCAGCAGTCGACGAGAAACATCCTGCACTTAGTAAAAAGTGGGAAATGGTTCTACAGCATGTCGAATCGGCAAATCCAAATGATTGGAGGCAAGCTATTATAGAAGCAGATATTATTCTAGGAGAAGTTTTGACTAAACTTGGATATAAAGGCGATGGGATTGGTGAACAGCTAAAGCGAGCAAATAAGGGAGAATTTAGAACTCTAGATGATGCGTGGGAAGCTCACAAGGTTCGAAATGAATTGGCGCATGCAGGGTCTGACTATCCATTCAGTCAATTCGATGCAAGAAGGGTTGTTCAGTTGTATAGAAAGGTATTTGAGGAATTCTACATAATATAGCTTACAAATCCTTGTTCTGGGGCCAGTTTTGTGACAAATAACCAAGCAATACACTTGCGCTTTTGGCACATCTTGTGTTAATATATTGCCTATCGCGGGGTAGAGCAACGGTAGCTCGTCAGGCTCATAACCTGAAGATTGTCGGTTCGATTCCGACCTCCGCAACAAGGATAACAAAAACTGGCATGATTTGCCTTTTTTTGTTATTCTCAAGGAGTGGTCAATATGTCGGCGTAGCTGTTTTGGTTAGTAAAGTTCAGGTAGTAATATTTGTTGATAATATAGTCAGTATAGCCACTATGTCGGCGTAGCTCAGTTGGCTAGAGCGTGGGACTCATAAGCCCAAGGTCGAAGGTTCGATCCCTTCCGCCGACACCAGATTTCTTGCTTTTTCGTGTATTTTTGGTACATTTAGAGTCAATGCGATTGTAGCTCAACTGGTTAGAGCACCCGCCTGTCACGTGGGAGGTTACG
>CAZRIX010000006.1:0-63083 GCA_964600255.1 uncultured Candidatus Saccharibacteria bacterium | reverse complement strand
ACCATATACTCTTAAATTTCCCATTAGGAAATCTAAAAACCACAATTATTTGTCTACAATTACAACATACTGTTACGTGTATATATTCGAAAAAACCCTCTTACATATATACATTTCGCAGTATTACCTTTTCCCAGAACAACCTCCTGATTGTTGAGATTGTTCTGGTATTTAATTGTCAATGAATCAGTCGTTCTGTTGTTACAAAAAACCGCTTTTGGCGGCCGTTCTAACACTACTTAATAAGCAATGAAAGTTATGGCCGTTTAGTGTGATTTCTTAACATATTTCTGTGTAAGGAATAGTCTATACGAAGCGTGAAAATAAGTCAATAGGTATGCAACAAAATATACAAAAACACCTCCTTTCGGAGATGCTTTTGTTTCAACTTGTAGTAAATACTACTCCTTGTCTGAAATTGTGTGAACTGTTTTTTCCAAGATTCTTCCTGCTACTTCTTTTCCTCCAAGACCGAATGCAATACCTGAAGCTAGAGCAGCCGCAACAACAACTCCCATGAATAGTGTCTGGATAAGTGCTGGTGCGATTCCTAGATGAATCAGAGCTGTAAGGATAGCGAAGATCCAGATTGCCCACTTTGCTACTGCACCTAGAAATGTTGCTGATTTAACATGAGCAGCACGTGCTGATGCAACAACTAACTTTTCAACTGCACTTGCAATAACTACTGATACTAGAAGAACTAGAACTGAAATTATTACTTGTGGAAGGTATGATAGAACAACATCCTTCAAGAATAGATTTACTTCTGATAGTTCAAGAATATCAAATGCTGCAACTAGGAATACTACGATCACAAACCACTTAACAAGAGATCCTACGAATCTTCCTGAGTTAAGCTTGTGTCCGGCTCTCTCAACAACATCCTCTAGTCCTGCATTCTTTAGAAGAACATCAACCTTAAAACTCTTGAATATACCCTCAATTAGTTTCTCAACTAGTGAAGCAAGGAACCACCCAACAGCGAATACAATGATGGCGATAATAATATTTGGAACATATGAAACTACTCCATACCACACACCCTGCAATGATTGGGCGAATACTGCACCCCAGTTTTCTACAAAAATCATAATTAAATTGATTAAGTTATTAATATTACTAATGCATTTATTATACCATCTTATCACTATCGATTCCAAGCTTATCCACAAGAGTTGTACGAGGTGAGTCCATGATATCTCTTATCAATCTGTCATGCATTCCATATCTGTATTCAAAGTCCTCGGTTTCAAATACTGAGTATCTAAGCTCTTTACCAATCTCAGCCTCTATAGACTTTATAACCAAATCAAGTTTAGCTAGATTCAAGTCGTCCCCTACAATCAGTAAATCTACGCGAGTATCCCATTCTTGAATAAATACACCAGACGCAACAAAGAACTTTACTCTGCCCACACTAGAAAATCTCTTAACCAGACTATCGTTTGCATGGAGGCTAACCATAATCAGAAGATTCTTCAATGAATGTAGGTATGGGAATTTTTGATCCAAGACATAGCCATTCTCCTGAACCTTCTTTGTCAGTACCTTTTTACCCTTCTTTACACTTACATCACGAGTAAACACCTTCTTTTTTATTATCCCAATACTCAACAAGGATAGTAACTCTTTCTTAACTACCTTACTATTTGACTTAGTCTTCTCAGCTACGTCGTACGCCGTAAAAACACTGTCCATATTAAACAGGAATAATCGAATCATTCGAACCCTTGCTTCGCTTCCAAAAAGTTTGGCTAATATTTCCATAATTTTATATGATAGCAAAAAATCGCCTAATATCATAGATATGGCGACTTTTTGTTAAAATATTTATTTATATTCTACCTTACCTCCTGCTTCCTCAATCTTCTTCTTTAGAGCATCTGCGTCTTCCTTCTTCATTCCATCCTTGACTAGGATTGGAGCTCCGTCTACCATGTCCTTAGCTTCCTTTAGACCTAGAGCTAGAGCTTCCTTAACAACCTTGATAACTGCGATCTTCTGATCACCAGCTGATGCTAGGTGTAGAGCTACTGTACTCTTCTCTTCTGTAGCTGCAGCTGCAACTGGAGCTGCTGAAGCAACTGCTGCTGCTGAAACTCCAAATTTCTTTTCAAGAAGTTTTACTAATTCATTAAGATCCAAAACTGACATTGTTTCAATTGATTCAACAATTGACTTAAACTTTGCTGGGATTTCTACTGCTTCCATATTATTAATTTTATTAAATGATAATTGTTAATTTACTTTTTCTATAGACCTCCGTAACTTTTATTACGCTGTCTTTTTCTTTGCAATCTGATCAAGTGCTACCGCTAGACCTGCAATAGGTGAATTGATAACATTGACGAACATTGCGCGAAGAGTATCTTGAGAAGGAATCAAGGCAATACCCATCATCTCTTCTTTTGACATAAACTTTCCTTCAAAAACACCTCCTAAGATTGTTACATGACCCTTATATTTCTTCTGGAATTCATATACCTCTCTTGCTGGTGCTATTAGGTCAGCTCCGTATGCCAAACCTACCTCTCCGTCTAGTGAAGGTAGAGTTCCCTGAATCTTGTTTGCCTCTAGCACTTTACGTGTAAGAGATTTCTTTGAAACAAAGAATCCAACCTTTTCGTTCTTAAGCTTTCGACGAACTTGTGTAGTATCACCTACATTCAAACCATGAAAGTTTACGAAGACCATTGACTTAGCGTCCTTCACAATACCTTCTAGTTTTTCCAAGATCTCCTTTTTCTCTACTTTTGTTCTTGCCATTTTGGAAACTAATTAAATGAACTATTAATGTGCGACCTTTTAAGGTTTTAGAGTGCCTCGGAAGGTCTTATTGGGATAAATCCCTGCTTTTAAGCTTGCCTTCTGTCTCTGACCTTAGTGACAATACATTAACAGATTTCTTTGTTAGAGTCAATTTCGACCATCGCGTTCTATAGTTTCCAATAATCTATCGATTTGAGTTTGAATTTCATTAGCCTTACGCACTTCCTCTCTATCTAGCAATTTTCGTTTCTTAAACCATTTCCCGACTAGTTTCTTATTTACTCTATGTATTTTATTCTTACCGTGTTTATCTAGATTCTTTTTCACGCGCTCAAGCTTATTATCCATTTCACGCTCAACTTTCTTATTCACCTTAAGTGATGCTTTGGCCTTATACAATATCTCAGCAAATGTGGCAGGATCTTTTATTAGCTCAGTACTTGTAGAGTTTAGGTATCTGTCTGTGTGCCCAACAACATCAATATTATCATCACCGTCCACATCGATATTAAGTATGGTACCGGTAGCAAAGGATTCTGGCGTATCACTAACGATAAACTCCATGTTTGTTTCCTTA
Source organism: uncultured Candidatus Saccharibacteria bacterium (assembly GCA_964600255.1). Taxonomy (GTDB): domain Bacteria; phylum Patescibacteriota; class Minisyncoccia; order Phycocordibacterales; family PALSA-1337; genus CAIOGI01. Next base: position 59,734 of record CAZRIX010000006.1, on the reverse strand, counting down.
AAAACTGGTAACTCAGAGAATGTCGTTGTTGCTATAACCGTGTCTCCGACAGAGATATTTGATTCGACGATAAACACACCCGAATCATTTCCGTTCATTACGATTCTATACTTTGAACCATTTCCATATGGAACAATGACTTGTGTATTATCTCCAAACGTAGCATATGTTACGTCTGGAATATTGTTCTCCCTAGGCAAAACTTGACCTTCCTCTAAAGGCGTTTCTCTGGTTGGTCCTGAATGCAGTCCGTTCTCATCATATACGTGCACATTTACAGGCGAATATACAGTTACAGTTAAGTATTTGTCATCATACACCGGCTCCGTCTCTGAAAAATACTTATCGTAATCCTTCTCATTAGAATCTATATTCTTTACAGTGTTTGATATTTTACCAAGTATCGCAGCTGACTCTAGAATATTTGCGTGACTGATATTTGTTTTCAGATCTTCCATATGTTTCTTCAAGTCAAAGAATAGGGTTTTGCTACTATTTTCAGATTTGCTTTTGGTCAGCACTGTCCCATCACCATTTAATTTAAACTCCGCAGAATACTCTACGTCACATTTTTTGTTTGAGGGATCACAATGAGGATCCTTTTTATAATGAATACCTGATGGCGTTTTCAAGCCAGACCCAAGTATCGTTATCACTCTAGTTGAACTAGCCGGCATCCAATTATCAATATCTCGATGTATAGTATTTGCATTAGAAAATAACTCTTTATTCAACTTCAGTGGCACTTTAGTATTACTTGTTGATAGTTTCGAGAACGGTCCATTTAATACAAATTCCTTTAGTCCATCAAAACTAGTGATTCTATTTATGTACTGTTTAACCATAGAGCCATTACCAATATTAGAAGAATACGAGTCTGATATAACACTATCTGTATTCTTTTTGAAGTAGCTTTCATTTGGTAGTAGTCCATACGCTCCTGGCATATTCTGTGACAATGTTCTTGCATTGTTCTCACTCAAGATAGCGCCTAACATTATTCCCTGATCGTAACCGTTCAACATTGCGAGTATAGCCTGTGGTGTACCGAGTTCTGGTACCGCGATGTTTATTATCTTTTCTACAATATTTGACTTACCAGCAGCCTCCAACTTTTTCATCAACTGTTTAGTGACGAGACCACCATTACTATGTGCCACAATTATCACCTTACCAGTCTTGGATGTTTGAGCTGAAGCTATAATCCTATTAACAAAAGTACTGTCTACGACACTATTCACATCCATTCTCCAATCATATGGTATTGGTAGCCATTCATTGATACTTCCATCTTTCACTAGAGCATCCATAGTCTCTATGAATGACTGGTATATCTTTTTAATACCAGGAATTTTATCTAATACATCTTTTGTATATATAGTTTTATCGATACTTCTACCGTCAGAGTCTAGATACAACTTCTCTACATCTGCATTTCTATTTGGCTCCCATAGTGTATTTGTACTAGTACCTAACCCCATTAGACCTCTCTGGTCTTTGTACAACCTACTAGCCTCGAGTCCTGGGATAAAGATAACGTTTGAACAACATTTAGTCTCTACAGCAATGTTTGGATCACTCTTGAGCCATGGATCAGCGTACACATCTCCCACAATATCGACCGCATTGGGTCCGATACTTTTGCCCCACCAGTTGTTTCTGGCATCTATTGAGTTGTCTGTTTGGTTGATTATTCCATTGATACTGTTGTTTACTATTCTAGAGTTATTGATTCTGATTATGTTCTGATCAGTGTCCGTAGGAATGCTGAATACACCACTCAATATATTTTCTACAGAATTGTGCCTTTTTATATGTGGCATAAAACTCGGCAGACTTGCCAAGAACATAGTCTTTTGGAAATTCGACATTATCCCATATGAGTTATTTTCCAAGGTACTACTTGATATATCAATATTACTTCCCTTTGCTGTTATAGCAGTAAAGCTATTTCTTATAGTCACAAACTCCATTGTAGATGTACCTTTTGAAATATCGAGACCTAGTCCATCTAACTCTAGGAATTCTATATGTGAATTGTTGTGCTCTAAGTTAAGCGAATATACATTTGATATCTTTACTGGATCGTCTTTTGTGCCTCTTATACTCAAGTCTCCATTCAAACTCATATTAAATGGCTCTGAGCTAGTGTTTGTCGCAGAATGCACCTCAACACCCTTCTCAATATTGAGCTTGTATCCACTAGGTATATATATCGAATCTTCTAATATATATGGACTGCCGGCTTTATCCCAAGTCCAATTCTCTTGTATATCTTCAGGATATACATGTGTACTTGCCAATATAACCGAAGGAGCTAGTAGAAAAACCGAATAGACGAATAGAAATGATTTTATTTTTTCTTTAAACATATTATTTATATTAATTAATAATATGTTTAGTCTACAAAAAAGTTATTAAATCTCTTTAAAATCTAACTAATAAAAAGATTAATTCTACTACTCAAACACTATTTATTTGTTATGTAAATAGAGAGTGCTCTTTCTTCTGCGTTCGTGATTGAACTATATTTTCCAACAAAAAACATAAGGGCAAAACTAGCAAGTAATATAAAACTAAAACCAAGGAGAAGTTTGAAGAATGTTTTATCAAATGGATTTGTCATACATCAAAATATTTCAATGATATTATAGCAAATCTAATCAAAACAAAAAACCACCCGTTAAGGTGGCTTTTTGTACATCATCTTAACCCGATGTGAGGAGTATACCTAACCAATTAAGGTTATGGTACTTGTACGTATGCGTTCTCTAGACCGTAGTTTACGTTCAATGTGTTGTCTGTACCAAGACCTCCAGCTGTTCCGTAGTTGATCTGTGTAATACTGATCTTCTTTGAAGCAGTTGTACCATTTGTGTTATCAACTGTGAAGTTGTAAGTAAATGTTCTTGTACCGTTGACAATGTATGAAGTTGAAGTATCTCCACTTGTTGATCCTGAAGCAGTAACTGATGAAACAGTTGTTGATGCTGCTACTCCTGATGAAGTAGTTGTAGCAAGAGCAACGTTAGCATTCTTACTGATGTAGATAGGATTATTACCTGTGTTTGTAATTGTGAATGATACTGTTGGGTATGCTGCTAACCATGTACCTGATGTAGGTGTTGTAACATTACCCTTTGAGATAGCCCAGTTTGAAACTGTGATACCTGCATTTGGAACAAATGTAACATCGTTTGATGTTCTATTTGCAGCATTTGTTAGGGTAATTGTGTTGTAACCTGAATCTGTACCAACTACACTTGAAGCAACAATTGTTGATGATGCTGAGTATGCAGTTGATGAAGCAACAACATCAGCCTTCAATGTCAAACTCTTCCATGTGTCCATAGTTAGAGGAATTGTAAGGTTTGTGAATGATGCTTGTGTAGCTGACAATGTTGAAGCTCCTCCTAGAAGTGTACTTCCATCGTATAGTCTTACATTCTGGAACAATGATGAAGCTGAGAAAGCCTTACTATTGTTGATGTTGAATGTAAGTGTATTGATTGTTCCACCCTGGTTCTGAACCTTAACGTCGAATACTCCTAGAATCTGTGACTCAGTAACATTTGTTGTTGAAATGTTTACTGTTCTTGTATCAGGTGTATTGATACCTACTCTTGTGTATAGATCAGCAATTGATCCTGTTGAAGATAGAGTGACGTTGAATGAAGTTGGAAATCCAACTGAGTCAGTGTATCCTAGACCATTTGTTGTTCTAAGAGAGTTTGTATCTGTTGAAACAGTAACTGTCTGGCCTGTGATCTTATCACTAGCTGATAGAACATTTGCTGTAACTACATATGTTACATCTGCTGAAGGTGTAACAACTGAGTTTACTCCATCGAATCTTACTAGGTAACTAGATCCTACAGTAACTTCTGTAACATCTGCTGGTCCTGAAAGAGTCTTTGTAGCAAGAACTGCTCCTGTTTCAGCATTCTTCAATGTTAGACTTCCGAACAATAGCCAAGGACGTGAGTTGAAAGTAACATCGAAACGAGTTATTGCAACGTTTCCTGCTGTTGCTCTAGCCTTTACTGATAGGATTGGCTTGTCCAAGTCTCCCTTCTTCAATGTTTGGTTTGAAGAAACATATGAAGATGATGAGATTGTAACTGATCCATCCTTTCCATCATTAACTGAAGCGTTTACAACTGCTGGAACTACTGTTCCTACTGGTGTAACTACTGTTGCTGATGTTCCATTAAGAGCTGCGCGTGTAAGAGGTCCAACGAATCCTGTTGAAGGAAGGTTGATACTCTTCTGGTAAGCAACAACTGCTGCCTTTGTTTGTGATCCAAAGTAACCTGTTGAAGCTGCACCTGAACTAATTGAAGGAATACTGAATCCCTTACTGATCAACCATGTCTGTAGAGCAGAAACATCTGCACCTGTACTACCAACTGTTAGGTTAGTATTGAATGCAGCTGATGCTGTTGAAACTGTAGCTGCCAATGCTAATGCAATGACTGCTATCTTTAAAGATATTTTCATAATAATATTTATAATTTTAAATATTTTCTTCTCGGTTAATAATAAATTTGAGAAAAAAATATTTATACGAACTCTGATAAACTTACTAATAAACTTTCACCATTTCCCTCCACCTACATATCGACGTAGATAGAGAGATTAGGCTATAAGGACTCGAGTCTGAATTTCTACCATTAACTAACCGTAACTGAAAAAGAAATTCGGGAATTTATGCACATATTTATATTGTCAAAGACCGTTGCGTACTATTATATATCGTATACCAATAATACTGCAAACTATATGTGGATAACTAGCCCTAAAATAGGACCAGGACCCATACAGGTATACTATACCAAATAGGGTCAAAAGTCAATAAAAACAGCCGAAAATAGCAAGCGAAGGGGACTACCCTAAAGTATACTGAAATTACTAGAAAAAAGTGATTAATATAGGCAACTCAGACAGCGAGATTCTGTATGTATTCTGAACCTACTTATTGTCAAAATCAGGCAAAGAATATGTACTCCATCGACGCTCACCAGCCTTCAATACTCGTCCTTGTTCTACAAGCGAAGCAAGTTCCCTCTGTATTGTCTTTTCACTACAGTCCTTTATGACACTAGTAAAGTCCTTTATGGTCAGGTTTGAGTCCTTTTTAAGAATATTAATTATGATCTCCTTTCTATCACTCTGCTTAAGTTTTGCCGAAGTATAGTCCTTAGAATAAGTACTTTTTTCAGACACAGCTGAAGACGCACTATCAGGGACATTGTCAGCATTCACCGCCAAAGTCTGTCCTTTTGAATCAGTGGCAGAGAAATCTGAGGCAAAGAAACTGTCTGATAGTATGTAGCCAGGTGGGTGTATGTCCTTGTCATTCTTCTTAACAAAACTTAAGACCGAGTCGATCTCTCTTATCACTATTCCTGCATTCATAGATGAGATCAGAGAAGAAACTAGACCAATGTTTATGTATGAAATGATTTTATTTGCAGATAATACATACAAGTCACGCGAATGTTCTTTATCTATCGGATGTAAAGTATCAATCATTAGTGCACTAGAAACAAGTGAGATTCCTTCTTCGCGGATCTCCCACTTTATCGCATCACTGTCCTTTATCAAATCTGTAATAAGATAAAGAGCTGAAACGATTTTCTGAGTTTTTTGAATTATATACTTCTCCATTTATTTTTTACGTCTTTTATACGTCTTTTATATAAAATTTACAAGTCTTTTACCTGTCTTTTAAATAAAATTCTTATGTCCATTATATAAAGGACAATGGCTAATTGTAAAGGCAATTTCGTCGTTATGACACATATATTTTATAAGTAATAGTGTGATATGATTAATGTATTAATTTCTTAAAAATATATGGCAAGTAAAAAGCAAATTAAAGGTGACGTGCGTGGTCAGAAAGATGTAGAGGAGGTTGGTAAGGAGACGATGCAAGCAGTGTTTGCGATTATCTTCTTTCTATTTGCCTTACTGTTTATGTTAGCTCCGTTTCATCTCGTGGATCCACTAGGTGCACACGTTTTTAACTTCTTAAAGAAGTGGTTTGGGTTGGGGTACTATTTGATACCTATTTCTTTCGTAATGATTGGTGCTGCATTTCTAAAGGGTATTCAAGCTGAGTTTAAAAAATCAAAATTCATTGGTGTATTCTTATTCTTTATTTCAGGTCTAGGAATCTTGATGCAACTGGCTGATGAGGGTGGTGCTGTGGGTCGCTGGATTACCTATCCTATTGTCCAGGTTATTGGAGGGTTCGGTACTTTTTTTATACTAGCAGCAGTAACAATTATTTCGATAATGGTTACCTTTGATATTCACTTTACGTTAGAGAGTTTGAAGTTTTGGAATTGGTTCAAACACATTGAGGTTGAGATTGGTGAGGGTGAAGATGCTGAAGATAGCGGTCAGTCTGAGGAGAATATAGATAAAGCTGTACATGATGTGGAGAATAAGCTTCAAAAGGAGCAATTGCGCATAGCTGAGCAGAATCAAAATAAGGGCAAAGGCGACAGGATAAATAAAGATGAGGTTGGAGATATAAAGCTTGTCTCTGCATATAGTTTGGTACCTTTTGTTCCACCACCACTTTCACTTTTGGAAAAAGATAAGGGTAAACCAGAAACTGGTGACATAAAGGCAAATGCAAACATAATCAAAAGAACCTTGGCCAACTTCGGTATCGACGTAGAAATGGACGAGATCTCTATCGGGCCATCTGTTACACGTTATTCATTGAAGCCAGCAGAAGGAGTGAAGCTCTCAAAGATTGTTGGTCTAAACAATGACCTAGCTTTGGCTCTTGCAGCTCACCCTATACGTATAGAAGCCCCAATACCAGGTAAGTCTCTTGTGGGTATCGAGATTCCAAACACAACCAAGACTACCGTTGGTCTTGCTACCCTTTTGGCATCTGAAGAATATCAGGAATCTGAAAAACCTCTTTTGATTTCACTTGGAAAAGGTATTTCTGGTAAATCTTCATTTAGTAACCTGGCAAAAGCACCTCACATGCTTATCGCCGGAGCTACTGGTTCTGGTAAATCTGTTACTATCCACGCAATTATCGCCTCTCTTCTTTTCCGTAACTCTCCAGAGAACCTAAAGTTCATCATGATCGACCCAAAGCGAGTAGAACTTACTCTGTACAACAAGATCCCTCACCTACTAACACCAGTTATTACCGATGCCAAGAAAGCGATATTGGCTTTGAAATGGGCAGCAAAAGAGATGAGTCGAAGATACGATACCCTTGAAAAATGCACCGTCCGTGACATTGATTCATACCACAAGACAGTATTGTCACCAGCAGTTGAAAGACAGAAAAAGAACAAGGATGAGAAAATGCCAGAGAGCATGCCATACATAGTTATAGTTCTAGACGAGTTGGCAGATATTATGCAGACATATCCACGTGAACTTGAATCTGCTATTGTCCGTCTAGCTCAGATGAGTCGTGCTGTCGGTATTCACCTTATTCTTTCAACTCAGCGTCCAAGTGTGAATGTTATTACCGGTCTTATCAAAGCTAACGTTCCATCACGTATTGCTCTACAGGTAGCATCTCAAATAGACTCAAGAACTATTCTAGATACTGGAGGTGCAGAGAAACTTCTAGGTGCCGGAGACATGCTTTACCTTGGTGGAGAAATGTCAAAACCACAAAGACTTCAGTCAGCTTACATCACAGAAGCTGAAGTAAAAAGAGTTGTTCAATATCTTGCTGATACGTATAAAGATGAAGTTATGGGAGAAATCAACCTGACAAACCAACCTGAAGCTGGTAAGGATTCTATTTTTGAAGCAAGTTTTGATTCAGATGATGCAGATCTAGGAGACGAGGATGAATTACTTGGACAAGCTCGGGATATAGTAATTGAAAGTGGTAAAGCTAGTACTTCATGGCTTCAGCGCAAACTTGGCATTGGATATTCAAGAGCTGCAAAGCTTATAGACTTGCTAGAGGAAAAAGGTATCGTAGGGCCTGCAAATGGTTCAAAGGCTCGCGAAGTTTATGGAGTTGCAGGACAAGGTGGAGCAGCAGAGACAACAGATTCAGTAGGCGCTTCTTCAGACACCGAACATGTATAAGACAATCAACCGCGATGGTACTAGGAAACTACTAAAGACCTCCCTATTTGCTGTAGTAATACTGGTCGTTTTACTTTATATATATTCTGCATCTAGGGACTACATCAAAGGACCTATAGTAAATATCACCTACCCAGAAAATGGCAGCATGATATCTACGTCTACAGTAACCGTAAAGGGTCAGGTTCTCCACATTCAGGATGTATCTATCAATGGACGTCCTATACAGATTGATACTAGTGGTAACTTTTCAGAGCCTCTACTTCTATTCCCTGGCTACAATGTTGCTGTTATTTCAGCAAAAGACCGTTTCAAAAGAATTACTGAATATAAATTAGAACTTGTCTATCAAGACAAGAATTAATTGGTGATATAATTCTTGCAGTACCCACTATTATTAATTCAAGAAAATACTTTTATGATAAAGAAAATCAAAAACACAAAAGACAAGATCTCAAAGGATGAAGGTTTAGAAGAAATGGAGGTTGAAGCAAAAATAGAAGAAGTTGATGATGAAGGTGTAGTAAAAAACAAGAAACCTGTGAAAGAAACAAAAAACGTTGATCCAACTCAAAGTATTGGATCTACTTTGGATGCAATTCGTTCAAAATTTGGTGATGAATCGATCATGAAACTTGGTGACAAACCAAAAGTAAATGTGAACGCAATTCCAACAGGATCAATAGGTTTGGACGCTGCTCTAGGTATCGGCGGTATGCCACGCGGTAGAATCATTGAGATATTCGGACCGGAGTCATCTGGTAAGACTACCCTTTCTCTGCACGTAATAGCTGAAGCACAAAAGATCGGTGGTATCTGTGCTTTTATCGATGCCGAACATGCACTTGATCCAGAATATGCGAAACGTCTTGGTGTGAAAACTGAAGAACTTTTGATATCACAGCCAGAGTCAGGAGAGCAGGCACTAGGAATCGTAGAAAGTTTGGTTCATTCAGGTAAAATGGATGTGATCGTTATCGACTCAGTTGCTGCACTTACACCAAAAGATGAAATCGAAGGTGATATGGGTGCGCATCATGTTGGTAAACAAGCTCGTCTAATGTCACAAGCTCTACGCAAACTTACAAGTATCGTAGCTAAGTCAAAGACTATAGTTATTTTCATAAACCAGATCCGTATGCAGATTGGTGTTATGTTTGGTAATCCAGAGACTACACCAGGTGGAAAGGCTTTGAAGTTCTACACCTCGGTTCGTCTAGATATTCGTCGTATAGCTCAAATTAAGAAGGGTGAAGAGGTAATGGGAGGACGTGTACGCGTAAAAGTTGTTAAGAACAAGGTCGCTGCCCCATTCCGTCAGACCGAGTTCGATCTAATGTACAACGAAGGTATTTCTCAAGAAGGCGAAATCATAGCCCTAGGAGAAAACATGGGAATCGTTACAAAGTCTGGTACTTCATATTCATATGGAGAGACAAAGCTAGGTCGTGGTTATGACGCTACACGCCAATTCCTAAAGGAGAACCAGCCTATCCGCGCTGAGATCCTAGGCAAGATCCGCGCCAAGCTTGCAGAAGTAAAATAATTGTGTAAGATGAGACTACTATGTCAATGTTAGAATATAATGAAATTGTAGAAAGAAAGTATATCGTTTTAGAAGGCCAGCCATACGAAGTGGTAAGTTCACATGTTTTCCGCAAACAACAAAGAAAGCCTGTTAATGCCACCAAGTTGAAGAATCTAATTACTGGTAAGGTTACTGAGTACTCTTTCCATGTATCTGAAAAGGTAGAGGAGGCGGAGATCGATCAAAGAGAGATCAAATATCTATATGCAAACGAAGGTAAAAAAGAATATTGGTTCTGTCTACCTACCGATCCAAGCAAGAGATTTAGTTTTACTTTTGACGAGATAGGTTCTCGTGTAAAGCTTATAAAACCAAACACAATAATCAACCAGCTAATGTTTGGAGAAAAGACTACAGGATTTAAATTCCCTGCTATGGTAGAACTCAAAGTTACAGAAGCTCCACCAAATATCAAAGGAGACAGTGCAGTTGGAGGAAACAAGCTAGTAACACTGGAAACAGGAGCAACGGTGAACGTTCCCCTATTCGTAAACGAAGGAGATGTTATCAGAATAAACACTGAGACTGAGGAGTATAAGGATAGAGTTAGTAAGTAAAAAGGTTTTAGAATATTTTTAGAAAAAGAAAAACCCGGTTTTAGCCCGGGCTTTTCTTTTATCTATTCTCACCTACTTTCGAATCAATTATCTAGCTACGTAAGGTAGTAGACCCATGAATCTTGCACGCTTTACCGCAACTGAAAGCTGGCGCTGTGCTTTTGCACTAACTCCTGACTTCTTGCGACTAATCATACGAGCATGAGGATTAAGGAATTTCTTTAGAATTTCTGTATCCTTATAGTCGATATGTCTAATATTGTTCTGTAGGAAATAACACTGTTTATTCATATATTTTTATAGTTAATAATTAAAATGGTATATCATCTGGGTTAATCTCCTCCTCTGGATAGTCTATTGTATCTACTGGTGGTACATCCTTTGCTGTTGGATCACCTGCCCCGATATCTTTTGATGAACCTGTCGCACCTCCAGCTGATGGAGCACCGCTTGCTCTGCCACCGAACTGAACTCGATCTGCAATGATCTCAGTGCGGTACTTCTTCTGTCCATCCGCTGCTGCCCATGAACGTGTTTGCATTCTTCCTTCGATGAGGACACTTGAACCTTTCTTTAGGTATTGTCCTGCAGTCTCAGCTGCACGCCCAAACACTACAACATTGTGATAATCTACAGCTTCTTGCTTTGCACCATTCTTGTCTTTCCAAATTCTATTTGTAGCAACAGAGAATGAACAAACCTTTCCACCTGATGGTAGAGCTTTTAGCTCTGGATCTCTTGTGAGATTACCGATGACATACGCTTTGTTTAAGTACATATTTTTTGCGAATTAACGCATGGATTAATTTGTAATCTAAGCCTCTTTCACAACAGCATCGATACCTTTATCCACCTCTTCAGCAACAACTGGAGTTTCTCCATTTGCTTCTACAGCTACTTCAGTAGTAATGTCTGCAACTTCTGGCATAGGTACTGGAGATTTCTTGCCAAGATATGTATTTTCCTTGATAGTGTTGATCACTAGCATTCTTAACATATTTGGATTTAGGTCAAAAGTCTTCTTTATACCTTCGATCTCCTTTGCTGGAAGCTCAAACTTGAACCAACCGAAATAACCCTTATCAAATCTATGATTTGTAGGACCAATCTTCTTAACCATAGTGTAAGCTAGAGTTCTAAGTTCTGGAGCCTCTTCACCGATAAATTCTGCACCTTTCTTTGAAAGGATTGCTTTTAGAGCTTCTACTTCCCCTTCGACTTTCTCTTCAGGGATTGAAGATACCAACAAGTATCCTATTTCATATACCTGCTGTCGATCTTCCTTGATATTTTTGTCCATATTTTTTATGCCTTTTCGGCAATAGTGATAGTAATTTACCCTTTTTAATCCAATTAAATGGCCGGTAAAGCGTGACCCGTGCGAGTCAGGACTATTCACATATTTAGTTGATAAATTGCACGTAAATGCAGATTATCACAATATAGGCGTAAATTCAAGGTTTCGATGCCATTGCTATGGCAAATACAGAGTAGCAAAATGTGTTAATGGAATATGAAAAAAATTATAAATTCTTTATGAAATTTTCATGGGTTTTTAAGAAAATTAATAAAAAGAAAGGCCAGTTCACGACTGGCCTTCTCTGCTTTTCCGCGATCAATCCTCTAGAGGGTCCGGCGGATCAACGACAGTATATTCAATCCCTAATCTGAGCGCAACCTCTCTCAACCGAGATATGATTTGTTTATTCCAACACACAACTCTAGCTTCATCATGCTCAAGCCCTGCTTCCAACATCATAAAAAAATGTATTCGGATTGCGTAATGAAGATGTTCGAAAAAGGTCACTGAAACCCCATCGCTATCCTCCATTTCTCCCTGAAGAAAAATCTCAAACCGTTGGGCTTGAATGAGTATTGCACCTCCAGCATTCAAAACATGGATTATGGACTCATCTTGACAAGGACTATCCTTTTCCATGATAAGAGCCCCGTTAGGGACGTGGGCATACGCCACGGCCCTGATAATTTCATGAATAGTCATAAAGAACCTTCCGTATTGGGGTTGTACTGAATTCTAACTTAACATATCATATTTATTTTTTAAAAACTATATCCCAAACGTCACTCTCGCATTCTCCACTAAATGTGGCAGAACCACTTCAATAGACTCTCCACGTATCTCAGCAATCTTCTTTGCAACTTCGATAACGTAGATTGGTTCATTTCTCTGCCCTCTATATGGAATCGGTGCTACAAAAGGCGCGTCAGTCTCAGTCATTATCATATTCAAAGGTATATTTTTTATAACCTCATCATAGTTTCTCGCAAAAGTTATAACTCCAGTAAAAGATAGTTTGAAACCGAGTTTAATAAATTCATGAGCCTCCTCTACATTACCAGCGAAGAAATGAACATTCCCATGTACTCTCGCATGCTTCTTGAGAATCTCAATAGCATCTTTGTATGCACTGTGCGTATCGGTCATGCCGTTACGAATATGGAGCATTAGTGGCTTTTTTAATTCATTTGCTATAGCAATCTGCTTTTCAAAAATATCTTGCTGACGTGCCTTATCCTCTATCTTTGCATGATAATAGTCCAGGCCGCATTCCCCTATGGCCACCACCTTTGGATGTGATGCCAACTTTTTATAAAATTCTAAATCGAATTCTTCAGTTACATTATCAACCGGATGCAGACCTATCACAGCCCATACGCGATCGTTTTCTTCAGCTATTTTCACAGCCTTCGCTGAAGATTCCTTGTCGACACCGACGACAATCATTCCGACTTCTTGAGCCTTTGCACGTTCAATAACCTCTCTAATATCGAGATTGAATTCGTCTAGATTTAGATGGCAGTGAACGTCGATGTATTTCATTTATATATACTACTTCCTCATAAACAAAGGCTTCTCTGGCATCTTGCCTGCCTTGATTCCATCTTGGATTAGAACTGATGTCTCCGGAAGAATCGGCTCTAGAGCTTTTGCTATATACCAAACTGAAGTGAGACAGAATGATATTTGCTGCTTACCCTTCTCCATGTCTGTCTTAACAGTTTTGAATGGCTGGAATTCCTGTATGAACTTATCGACTGATTGAATATACACCCAGATATCATCGCAAACTTTATTTATTTCAAATGAATTATAGTACTGTTCATGTTTATGCAGATCCAATTCTGGCGCAGATTTAAGATCCAGAGTGACTCCATTGCTCTCAGCCATTTTCATCACACGACTTACTAGATTGCCGAGGCCGTTGGCCAAATGTGCATTGTATGCTTCCTTGAATCTTTCAATAGTAAAAGGACTATCTTCAAATGGACTCACTTCTTTTAGTAGGAAAAAGCGTAGAGCATCTGTTCCATATTCTTTGATTACATCGAGTGGACTAACAACATTACCTAGAGACTTACTCATTTTGATTCCACCTTCACCGGTTACGAATCCATCGATAACGATCGCACGGGAGTTCGGAATCTTAGCGGCCAAAAGCATTGCTTGCCACATTGCACTTTGCTGACGTAGGTTATCCTTTCCACAATACTGAACGACATTGTCAGACTCAATCCAATATTTTTCAAAACGAGCCATGTCATCTGACCAACCAATTGCAGAGATATAACTAACCAAAGCATCAAACCAAACATACATTACTTGAGTAGAATCGTCAGGAACTTCTACACCCCAAGGCATTTTGGCTTTCACGCGAGAAATACTGAAATCCTGCAATCCCCTTTCTACAAAGGCCTTTATCTCATTGAAACGGAAATCTGGTACAACTAGTTTTGGATTCTCTTTATACAAATTCAAAAGAGCTTTATCTAGTTCAGAAAATTTAAAGAAATAATTCTCTTCATCAATCTCTTCTATATTCATCAAAGGATGTATTGGGCATTTGCCATCGACGAGTTCGCTTTCTGTTTTTTCTAATTCACAACCAACACAATACTTTATTTTGTAATTCTTTTTATAGATAAATCCATTCTCTTTACACTTTTTCCAAAATGCCTGAGCTGCGGCTTTGTGATGTGCGTCCGTTGTACGGATGATATTGATATCAGATGACAATCCGAGTAGTGGTAGAAGTTCTTTAAACTTTGTAAAAAGACCGTCAACATAATCCTGCGGAGCTTGTCCTACAGCTTGTGCATTGCGATATATTTTTATCCCATGCTCATCAGTTCCTGTATTGAAAAAAACATCGAATCCTTGCGCTCGCTTTACTCTTGCTATTACATCTGCACGGATAAATTCAATAGCATGGCCAAGATGAAGCTCGGCATTCAAATACGGTAATGTTGTTGTAATGTAATAGGTTTTCTTCATTTATTTGAAAGTTAGCAGCTTCTCAAACTTAGCTCTGTCCTCATCCTTGTATGGACCAATTATAGCTAGATTTAGCTTTTCATCAACAAAGATCATTTTTGCTAATTCTTTTATATCTGAAACTGTTACTTTGTTTATCTTTGCTATTTCTTCATCTGGCGATTCTATTTTACCTTTCATAATCAGACCGGATGCACAATATTCTGCTCTAGAATCAGATGTTTCCAACCCAAGAACAAATGAACCTGAGATGCAGTCTTTAACTTTTTTCAATTCTTCTTCAGTTATATCTTCGTCAATTATTTTCTTACATTCAGCAATCAAAACCCCAACAACTTCTTCTATTCTCTTTGTATCAACGCCAGCAGATATATTGAATAGCCCATGATCAGTGTATGTATCATTACTTGCATGTATGTAGTATCCAACACCCATTTCATCGCGTAGCTTATGGAACAGTCTTGAACTCATTCCCCCACCTAGGAGTGTCGATAGAACGCTCAGTGTTTCGCTATGCTTACTCTTTGAATCAAAAGTTCTAACCCCTAGGATTAAATGTGCTTGATCTGTTTCTTTATATTGCAAAAGTAAATTTGGCTTTGATTGCTCGTCATTTACTCTAACCTTATCCAAACTCTTCGTTTGTGGAATACTTGAAAAGGCCTCCTCTACCTTCTCTAGTATTTCTTTTTCACTTATTGCACCAGAAACAACAACAATGGTGCGTTCCGCAACATAGTGTTCACTACGATATTTTATAAAATCTTCTCTTTTAAAACTTTTCACATTGTCCTCATCGCCGGATATTTTCCATCCTGCTGGTTGATCGCCGTAGACCAACTTCATATACAAATCATGAATATGACGATGTGGCATATCTTTATACATTCTGATTTCCTCGACAATCACACCCTTCTCCTTTTCGATTTCCTTTCCGTCTAGTAGTGGATTTAGATATATATCTGATACCACATCCAAAGCAATATCCGTGTGTTGCTTACTAACCTTTGCATAGTATCCTGTAAATTCCTGAGATGTGAATGCATTGTAGTGTGCGCCTAGAGACTCCAATTCCTTGGAAATATCCATTGCGGTTGGGCGTTTTGGAGTTCCCTTGAAAACCATATGCTCTAGGAAATGCGATAGGCCGTTCCATTCCTTTTTCTCGTATTTAGAACCAGTTTCAACCATAACAAGAACCGTTACAGCAGGATTGTCTGCCATAGGGACAGTTACCACTCGTAAACCATTACTTAGTGTAGTTTGATTGAAATGCATCACTAAATACTACTAGATATTTAGATAAGATACTAGTTTTTACATAAAAAAATCAACCCCAGGTCTGTTGATGCAGACTGGGGTCAATATAAGGACCTACCTTTGGACGAGACGAAAAACTAAGTAGTCATCTAGACCAAAAGTACGTTTTGGGTGACAGCATACCGTATCTAGGATGATCAGAGATTCATCCCTTCCGCTAACACGAAATATGCATTTGAAGCCGTGCGGATCGACCTGACTTGGCATTGAAAAAAGCGCTACGGCACCTTTCGGTGCTCCTCTATACTGAATAAGGAGTTGTATAGCGTCCTCCGGCTCACATAAATCTATGGCGCAACTATCAAGTTTGGCTTGCGACCATCTAGCGCAAAACTCTTTCGTCATAACCATATCCATACTTGGACACCGCTTAAAGCCGAGTTCTCCTGGTGTTAACTCTACAAACGACACGCTACTGCAAGAAGACGATACTTGAAACTTAGGAGAGGTGATGATATCACGTGCATCGCCAATAACACACCGTTTAGCACTTTCTTTACTGTGAATAGCAGTATCGAGTAATTCTGTCACAGTCACACCTCCAACCGTTACTGTTTGGTAAGGAGCAATTTTTCGTCTGGCTTCGGCTTTTTCTACCTCATCACATGGATCATCGGGTGCATAGAATCCACCAAATCTAAAGCGGCCATCGCTAGTGCCGATCTGTTGACGACTAACATATTTCAATACCGATTTCAATCTTTTCGGTGGAACATCTTGTAAGGCTCGAATAATGGATTTGACCGTGTCATCTGACATGAACCAATCTTTCCCCTCAAGGGTTATTTTGATACATACTGAAGCTCGGGAATCTTTCACCCTTCGCCACAGCAGAAAATAGCCAGAATTGGCCACTCTCTGCTATAGCGAAAGTAATCAAAGATCTATCTTTTCAAACAATACTAGATTTTTAGATAACTTGTCAACTCTTCTATCTTCACCCTCTCCTGCTTACCTGTGTCACGATTACGTACTGTAACTCCTGCATCTTTTTCTACTGTATCGAAATCTATAGTCACACAGTATGGTGTTCCTATCTCATCTTGTCTTCTATATCTCTTACCTATGTTTCCGTTATCGTCAAAAGCTACACCCTTTATATCTTTCTTTAGCATTTTATAAACTTCCTGTGCTTTTTCAATCAACATTGGCTTGTTCTTTAGTAGCGGGAAAACAGCAACCTTAACTGGAGCTACTTTTGGAGACAATTTCAAATACACTCGTGTCTCTCCATCTATAATATCTTCTGTATAGGCATCTGAAAGCACAGCTAACATCAATCTTCCTACGCCGAAAGTTGGTTCGATACAGTGGGGTATGAATCTCTCTTTTGTCTCCTCATCATAGTATGACAAATCTGTACCACTATGTTCAGTATGCTGCTTTAGATCAAAATCTGTTCGATATGCGAGTCCTAGCAATTCCTTTTGGCCAAATGGAAAATCGAATTCATGATCCACACTTCTCTTTGAATAGTGTGCCCTATCCGCATCTGGTATCTCCACTTCATGTATATGACTAGCATCTAGTCCAAGATCATTTATCAAAAAATCTTTCTGTTCTTGCAAAAACTTATCGAAAGTTTTTTTATAGTCTTCAGGCTTAACAAAATATTCGATCTCCATTTGTTCAAGTTCACGTACACGGAAAATGAAATCTCTTGGAGCAATCTCATTCCTGAAAGCTTTACCTATTTGAGCCAAACCAAAAGGAAGCTTTGGATGGAAAGTGTCTATGATGTTTTTAAAATTAACAAAAAGTCCTTGTGCGGTTTCAGGTCTAAGATATGAAATAGAAGAATCATCCTGTAGTGCTCCAACATTAGTCTTAAACATCATGTTGAATTGCTTTACATCACTTACATCGTTACCATCTGGACTCTTAATTTTCTTTTCTTTAAACACAGCATTCATCTGCTCTAGAGTCATTCCCTTTGGATCTACACCCATCTCTTCTAGCAAATGATCTGCTCTGAATCTTTTATTTGTTTTAACATCTGTAACCAATGGATCAGAGAATCCACCAACATGACCACTAGCCTTCCATACATTCTGATGCATAAGTATAGCCGCATCTACACCATACATATCATCCCGAGTATCGACGAATCTATTCCACCATAGAGATGTAATGTTGTTCTTTAGAGTAACTCCGTAAGGTCCGTAATCCCAAGTTCCAGCAAGTCCTCCGTATATCTCAGATCCTTGAAAAACAAAGCCGCGTCTTTTGCAGAGTGATATTATTTTCTCCATTTTTGTCTCTTCTTTTGCCATATATTTATTATCTATTTACCTTTTCATCTCCCTCCTTAAATCCTGGATCTGTACTAAATCTGGTTGTCAGTACTCCTAGATTACTCTTTAATGTTTGACCTGTAAAGTCATCTACCGCTGTTAGTGTAGTTGCATTGACCAAGTTTAGTATTGACCCTACTTGGTTTATTGCTGGTGTTATTGATACTTGGAATGCAACTTGTCGCCTCTTTGCTGTCCCGGCTGTATAGGTTTGTATACTACCGACACTCCATTCAAGACCTCCAGTAATTGGATCATATCTTACGTCTTCATTCGTTGGAGAAACCGTGCCGACCCATTTAACATTTGGTGGTAATGATGATTGTACAACAACATTACTCAAAGTATTTACTGTATTATCAACGGTCCAGACTACGGTGTATGTAGTTGTTTGCTCTGCTTTTGGTGGGATTGGACCAGAGTTCTGTATAGGACCAGAAGCTCTCAGTATCTGACCGCCAAGTGCTAATCCAGATGATATCTTTACCCTTCTTGATGCTGTAGATACTATACTTTCTGGAACATTCGATTCTGAGTTTCTCTTTCCTTTTATATTAACATTGATATTCAAGTCAGGGTTTGTGATGAGCTTTGCTGAGTTACTCAAATCTCTTGGAGTTACACTGAAAGTAACTCGGCCGTTACCACCAGCTTCGATTGTATTTAATTCTCGAGATGTGACACTATTCCAAACTATTTCATTGGTTGCGGACTGATACAATCCATCTTGTGGCTCAACTTGCACTTTATCAAAAGCAGATCCTGACAGCTTCACACGTATCTCACCATCTATTACTGGTGTCTGCAGGTTGTTAAAATACCCAATATCAACTTTAACTGGCGAGTCGAACTGACCAGCGAATTCCTTTGAATTCTCATCGCCGTTTATGGAAACGCCTATAGTCATGAATGGCTTGGTTATAGATACTTCTTGTGAACTTGAAACGAACTCAGTTGCGATCTGGTTATCATTGTTTGTCTTTCCAGCACCCAAACTAAATCTAAACACCCTGACTTCGTCATTTTGTGCATCAAGCTTACCCTTTATTTTGACCACCCTTTTACCTCCTGGAGGGATGTCACCTATTCTCCATACATTATTGTTTGATCCTGGCTTTATATCAGATGAAATAAAAGTAAATCCAAAGGGATATATAGCGTGTAATATCAGATTGTTGATTACCTCTTTTGAATTCGATACTAGATTCACAGATAGTTCAAATTCTTGTCCTGCATTTACTTCTTTAAACGCTGAGACGGTTAAGTTTAGTGGCGAAGATGCAATGAGAACATCAAAAACTTTTTCCTTCTGGAATACTGCATTTGATCCTTGGACTCTGTACTCAACCAAAACCTTTATTTGTTTCGTTGTATTCTCTTGTCCGTACATTATTACATTCACAGTCTTTTGCCCCACACCACCACCCACAATATCTGGTATTAGTTCTCTGGTATTTGATAGTGACTTATTCTTATCTACAACATCAATAGTTCCTGTTGGAAAATCAACAGACAAGTCTACTGTTTGAAGTGTTATGTTGTTATGATTGGCAACTTGTATTTCAAAGGAAACTTTTTCACCTGCTGCAACCGAAACCGGGCCATTTATATTTATATCTACGTTGTTCGCTGAAACGACATTGTTACCATGAAATACAAGTAGAGCACCGACACCTAGCGCTAGTATAAAGAAAATTATTGATGAAATTAGAATTTTTGTTAAAAATGACATACCACTATCTTTATATTCCTCGGTTGTATTACTTGTAACACTCTCCTCTACTGGATGTTTCCAATCAGACTCAACATCAGTATTATCTTCCTGAAACCTCAGTCGTCTTTTTGTTCTGATATCTGGAGTGTTTCTTGAATACAATCCCCTATTGAGTTCATCGATCTTACTCTTATCGTCTGGATTCATAATGAGAACATTATAACACGATATTATCTATAGTTGAGTCTGCTTTAGACTTTCATTTATGATTTTAATCAGTCTAGTCTTGCGTTCATTAAAGGTAGAAATCAGATCCGAGTTGATAGAGTTACCACCTAGAAAAACCGAGACATCTTCACTATCTCTTATGTAACCTAGATAGTACAAAATTCTAAGAACTGTAATACCCTCTACTGTATCGTAATCACCCTCGACAATATCCGTCGAATACAATTCTTCGATAATCGAAAATATATTTTCATTCTTATCTTCTCCAGGAATCAATCTGCGCAAAACCTTTAGAACCCGCAGATACAGGAGATTACTTTTCTTTCCTGATAACTCCTGTGCTCCCGTAAGTCTCCACACTTCCTTACCCCGGACGACAGACACACTAGAGTAGCTAGAATCCTGTATATGATATCTGAGTTTTGACTGAATCAAACGTATTCCCTGTGCTGTAGCACCTATCATCCCAAAATCTTTTGTAAAAAGTAGCAAAAATTTACCAGACTCTCCATGTGGGCTGCTGTGAATCACAAAAGCTTTCGTTGTATAGACATGATGCATTTTGATTAAATATAATCGCCAATAAATGGCTGTATTTAAGGATTTAATGACACGCTTATTATATGCTATTTAGAATAGCTAAAAATAGTTGACACTATAGATATATAGTGGTAACTTATTATCGGATCAGTTGACGCTTGGCAGCAATGATCCGGCCTCGCACCCTTGGGGAAAGGGGGAGTTGAAGTCACCTCAACAAGTCATAGGGGTGCGAGGTCTAGGTCTTTTTCGGGTCGGAGGGTGCAAGGGACGACCCGAAAGCCGCGCACCGTCTCGGGTGCGCGGCCCGTCGATTCCGGACCGTAGGGTCGAAGGGACTCGGTCCGATGGGGTGCGTATCGCAAGGTACGCATCCTTTTTCTTTTGTATTTTTCGATCCAATAAAACCAATAACTATTTTTCTATATCAATCTTTATAGTATATTCTCCGACACTTACTGATTCTACAGACAGAGATTTAAATACGATATCCTTCAATAGAGTTGTGCTTGAGATGACAGCAGTATTCTTTTTAATCAATTCAGCCACCGAACTATCAGTATCTACAACAAGCACTACCCTATCCTTGATAGTTAGACCTTTACCCTTTCTTAAATCTTGTATAGAACGTATCAGTTCGCGAACCAATCCTTCTTCTTTTAATTCTGGAGTTATATTTGTATCAAGAGAAACATCTACAGTTAGAGTAGTATCTGTTACCACCTCTTTAACATTAACCTCGTCTTTGATTATCTCAACTAGAGATTCTGGGAACTTGGTTTTAACTATTAATTTTGCGAGTGGTTGGCGAACATTTATTTTTGCTTTCATACGTGCCTCCATAGCCATAGATGTAAGTTTTCTCGCATCCTGCATAGCTTCGTTTATTTTTGTATCGACTTTAGTATTCTCTGGCCATGATTCAAGATGTACACTTTCTAGCGGGCCTTTTAATCTCAGGTAAACATCCTCAGCCAAGAATGGCATAAATGGCGCAATCAGTTTTGCAAAATCCAGCAAAACATTACGAGTCGTTGCCAAAGCCATAGCTTTATCTAGTTCAGCTTCTTTGTCACCTTCAGCCTTGAACCTATCTCTTGAACGTCTGATGTACCAAGTTGAGAGATCATCGATGAAATCAGCGATTGGACGAGCGGCTTTATCAACTTCGTATTTCTCTAGAGCACTAGTTATATCAGAAGTCAGTTCGGCTAGGCGATTCTTTACCCAGATATCTAGAGGATTTGAGCTCTTGATCTCTGTCTTTCCTCCCTTCTCAGGTGTCGCGTACATTTCGTAGAATGAAACTACATTATTCAAACGTCCTATGTGCTTCTTTACAACTTCATCAACCAGTCTTTCTGAGAACAAAAAGTCTTGTGCATGAACGACAGGTGAAGACATTAGTACGTAACGTAGAGCATCAGCACCGAACTTGTTTACAACCAACATTAGGTCAGGATAATTCTTCTTTGATTTTGCCATCTTCTGTCCATCCTCTGCCAACACCAACCCATTAACTACGACACTCTTGTATGGAGTTTTACCAAACAATGCCACACCCAGAACAAGCATGGAATAAAACCATCCTCTAGTCTGATCTAGACCTTCAGCGATGAAATCTGCTGGATAACCTTTTGTTTTGCCGAGTATTTTACTGAACGGACCTGGCTTTGGATTGAATTCATCTTTGTTGAACGGATAGTGAGCCTCACCAAAAGGCATAGAACCTGACTCAAACCAGCAATCAAAAACTTCTGGTATTCTAGTCAATTTCTCCCCCTTATCATCAGTTAACTCTACATCATCTATAAATGGTCGGTGAAGATCTAGTTCGTATTCCGCATTGTGTGGAAGTGGATTAAATTCTAATTCCTTTGGTTGTCCGTTTTGGATATAGTGATCACCTGTTCCTCTGAGCTTTATAGCTTGCTTGCGATCTAAACCCTTGGCCACAGCTTCCAACAAGAAAATAGGTGTATCGTGTGATATTAGAAGTATATTTTTACCGACATACTTTTTCTCCAAATCATAGATCAAATCCCCTACTCTCTTCTTTATATCTACATAGTTTTCTCCACCGGCAGGAGTGTCGATAAATCTATTTAATCCTGAAAAATGAGCAGCGTAATCCTTGAATGGTTTTCCATTCCAAACTCCTCCATTTAGTTCATGAAGTCTTTCCTCTACAAGAACTTTTTCACCACTCAATCCAATTTGTTTTGATATTATTTCTGCAGTTTCTTTTGTTCTGATAAAAGGCGAAACGAGTATTAGATCGATCTTTTTATCCTTGAGCCACTTTGAAGCATCTAGAGCTTGTTTTTTACCGTTGGCAGTTAGACGATCTGGATTGTCAGACTTGGAACTTATTATTCCATTTATATTATTGTCTGCCTCACCATGTCTACATACGTAATATGTATTTTTTGATTTACTTAGTTTTCTCAAATCATCAACTGAACTTATAACCTTACACTCGCCAGTCTTATCATTCTTCCACACGGGCAAAGGCGCTCCCCAGAAACGAGATCTTGAGATTGCCCAATCACGCGCACCTTCTAGCCAGTTTCCAAACCTGCCTTCACCCACTTCGGTCGGAGTCCATTTTATTTTCTTATTCTCTTTAACAAGTTTATCTTTGAATGAAGTAACTTTTACGAACCATGATGAAGTAGCGTAATTCAAAAGCGGTGTATCGCATCTCCAACAATGAGGATATGAGTGAATAATTTTTTCTTTAGCAAATAGAGCTTCCTTTTTTGCCAAATACTTTATCACTTCAACATCAGCCTTCTGATGAGCATCCTTTTCCTCCGCTGTATCCTTTGGCTTAACGTGTTGACCAGCGAAATCAGTAACTTCAGATTTGAATACTCCAGCAGTACTTACATGTTGAATAAATGGTAGATTGTTCTTTATACTCAAATCATAGTCATCTGCACCGAATGCTGGTGCTATATGTACTATACCTGTACCACTATCGGTTGTTACGAAATCCGCACTATAGATCTTCCAACCATTTTCTCTATTCTTTAATTTCTTATCATTTACATAATAGTCAAAAACCGGTTCATAAGATTTACCTACGAGTTCAGAGCCTTTATAAATCTTTTTACCAGACATCCACTCGTCTCCTTCAAATTTTAAAACTTTTGCAGCTAGATCTTTTGCTAAAATATACTTGCTACCGTCTTTAGCGATTTCTATATATTCAAAATTTGGATTCACCGCCAAAGCAACGTTACCTGGTAATGTCCAAGGTGTTGTCGTCCAAGCCAAGAAAAATGTATTTAGCTCTCCAGCCATTTTAAATTTTACATAAACTGAAATATCAGTTATGTCCTTGTATCCCTGACTCACTTCAAAGTTTGAAAGTGTTGTCTCACAACGAGGACAAAGATTCATAGACTTGAATCCTTCATAAACTAAACCTTTTTTATACAATTCTGAAAATGCCCACCAAACTGATTCAGTGTAACTTGCATCCATCGTACGATAGTCATCTTCCATATCTACCCAACGACCAAGTCTAGGAATTATTCTTCTCCAATCATCTGCGTAACGCATCACACTATTCTGTGCTGCGGCATTGAACTTACCTATACCATAGTCTATTATGTCTTTCTTCGAAGCGAGTTTTAGCTCCTTCTCTATCAAGTTTTCAACTGGAAGACCGTGACAATCCCACCCCCAACGGCGTCGGACATGGTATCCTCGCATAGTTTTGTATCGAGGGATAATATCTTTGACAGTTCCAGGAACAACGTGGCCGTAGTGTGGTTCCCCTGTTGCAAAAGGAGGTCCATCATAGAATACGAACTCGCCTTTATTTGAAGGCTTTTCTAGGCTCTTTTTAAAAATATTATTCTTATTCCAATATTCCAGAATCTTCTCCTCGGTCTCAGAGACTTTTGACTTGATTGGTTGACTAGTGTTATCTATTGGGTTCTGCTTTAGATCTTTTTCGTTCATGGAACCATTCTAACATTTTTAAGAAAAAAAACTATTTCAAAAGAAGAGACCCTGATGCGCAAGCGCACCAGGGTCCTGGGGGGGGTTACCGGCGTCGAAAGCGACGCCAAGCAAGGGATAGGAACACCGCTCCAATCAGGGCAATGTGTGTGGCGTTGGCCTCGGGGACAGCATGATACACCAAGTTGCTGATTTCCGGTTTCGGCACTTGCAGGACCCGGACCGCCTGGTCTGCGGGTTGATGTGCAGCGCGGACGCTGTAGACACTCATCGTGACCTCAAGGTCCCCGTGTGTGTCCTCGCTCTGCAGGGTTCCTGGCGACTGAAGAGTCGCCAACAAATCATCACCACTGAAGCCTGAGGAGGTCCTTGGTGTGATTGTGAATTCCCCTTCGTCATAACCATCACTCCAGGGAATGGGGGTAGTGATAGTCAATTGTGAATTGGTCATACACAGCAACAACCGGTAAAGGTTGCGGCCGACAAAAACCAGAATATAGTTTCTATTGGCCACAACCTTTCCTCAAGATTAGAAGAACTTTATGGAAAAATAGTACTTTATTGAGAGTGATTTGTCAAATACCTACATTCTCTTTGGAACCTTTATGCCCAACACCCACAAACCATTCTTCATAGTCTGAACGAAAACCTGTGTTAGTTTTACTCTATAGTCAGAGATTGGATCCTTATCATCAATTATTTGATTGTGTGCATAGTATGAATTGAATGCAGATGAAAGCTCCGTTAAATATGTGATTATGTGGTGTGGAGCGTACTCATTGCGAGCACGCTCGATAGTCTCTGGGAAACGTACTAGCATTTTTTCTAGCATATCTACTTTCTCTGGTAGAGTCTTTGGCTCTCTAACCTCCCCCGCTTTTGTAAGGATAGCTTGTGCGCGCACAGTCGCATACTGCAAATACGGTCCAGAATCTCCTTCAAAAGATATCGCTTTGTTTGGATCGTAGATTATGTCACCACCTATAGCTTGGCGTAGTATTGTATATTTCAAACCTGCGATGGCTACTTGGTTATTGATTTCATTTTTCTTACTATCGTCAAAATCTCGATCCTTTGTTTTTTCAATAACTAAAGATTCAAATTCAACAATCAAATCATCAGCAGAAACTACATTACCCTTTCGAGATGACATTTTACCTGAACTTGGGCGAAGCAGGCCGTGACTTAGATGCTTCATCTTTGATCCAATTTCAGGATAGATAGCTCTTATACTTGCTAACAAAACTTTAAAATATGCACTCTGTTCATTGGCTGTTACAACTATTGATTCAGACTGATTTGGATATAGCTCAAACTTTTTCTTTGTAAGTCCTAACTCTTTAGCTTCATAAGTTGGAAGTCCTTGAGAGTTGATGAATACACGAGTATGTTCCCCATACTTCTCTCCAGGGAAAACAATAGCACCTTCACTTTTTTCAAAAATACCTAGCTTTAGAAATTCATTTACAATTCTCACTCCATCATTCGCCACTTCACTTTCAAAAAAGAAATTATTAAACTTTGTTCCAAGTTTTGCATAAATAGTATCAAAATATTCTAGACTCAATTTGCGTCCAGCATCGTAGATTTTATTTAATTCTGGATCTGACTTTTCAAAAATCTTTTTGTTTATGTCGACTATTTCTTTCTTTGATACTTCGTTTGTATCATATTCATTTGAACCGACGACATACATAGCACCGAGATATCCTATATCATTCTTGTAGTTACCGTCTTTTTGGATAGCCCAAATTGTCTTTGCAACATGAAGTCCTACATCACCCTGATAGCAAGCACGCACCACCTGTGCACCAGAAAATTCAACAATCCTTGAGATAGACTCCCCTATTGTATTGGCCATCAAGTGTCCAATATGGAAAACTTTAAATGGGTTCGGGTCTGTGTATTCCACCATCACTTGCTTGCCTGCATCTCGTTTTATTTTTCCAAAATTCTCCAAGTCCTTTGAAATCTCCAGAATCTCTTTTACAAAAAACTTATCCTTTATTTTAAAATTTATAAAGCCTGAACCTGCAATTGAAACGGAATCAACGATATCTGGTAAATCGGCGTTTAATTCTGTAACTATCTTCTCAGCTAAAACCTTCGGAGAGATCTTCAACTCCCTAGCATAAACCATGGCCACATTACTAGAAAAATCCCCATGACTAACATCCTCAGGGTGTTCTATTTTGACTTTTGGCTCGGCAATTCCGGCCTTTATTGAGGCTTTCTCTAGGGCTTTTATAATGACTTCGTTCATGGGTCAATTCTATATTAAAGTTGGAGGTTTGTAAAAAGAGTGCTGAGAATAATAATTTGCGCCTCATTTCTTTACTTAGAAGGCGCGTTATGTATAATACTGACCAGAGACCCAGGAAAGTACTCTGCTACAGTCACATGGCACCTGGAATATCTCACAAGGATGAATGGGTTATCCTTGGCGCGCCGCCTGCGAATGTAGGCGGCGTTTCTCTTTACCTTAAAAATTTTATATGTATAATACGAAATAGGAATGGATCAACTCCATTGGCGTATTGAACGCACGGTGGACGGACATTGGGGTTGGTACAGCCCAGAGAAGCAATTCTCGGTCGCGCCTGAGTGGGCGCGACTTCTTTGTATCTATTTTCTCAAAATCTTGTCGATTCTCTCAGCAATCTTTTTCATATCCTTTTCTTTCTTGCCACGAGTTGTCTCTGCAGCTGTTCCAAGTCGGATACCAGATGGATCTGCTGGTGGTCTAGTATCAAATGGGATGGCATTCTTGTTTACAATTATCCCCTCCTTCTCCAACCTGTCGCTCGCACTTTTTCCTGAAATTCCTTTTCCATCCATCCAAGTATCTACCAAGATCAGATGACTATCTGTTCCGCCAGATATTATTCTCCAACCTTTTTTGTTCAACTCTTCTGATAGAACTTTCGCATTCTTCTTGATCTGCTCTGCATATTTTCTAAACGCAGGTGTTGAAGCTTCTTTTAGTGCTACAGCAACCGCCGCTATTTGGTTGTCATGTGGTCCACCCTGCAGTCCTGGGAAAACTGCCTTGTCTATCAAATCACCAAAACTTTGCTCGGTAACTTTACCTTCAGCATTTGTCTTTGAAATCTTTCTGTCTGTTCTAGAAAAGATTAGAGCGCTTCTTGGACCCCTCAGAGTCTTGTGAACTGTTGTTGTTACAACATCAGCGTAAAGGAATGGAGATGGATACGCCTTGCCAGCAACGAGTCCTGCAATGTGTGACATATCTACCATAAATATTGCTCCGCAAGCATCAGCTATTTCGCGAAGCTTCTTGAAGTCTACAGTTCTAGGGTATGCAGTATATCCACCAACAATGACAGCTGGCTTTTCTCTCATGGCGATTTCCTTTAGACTAGCGTAGTCCAGAAGCTCAGTAGCTTTGTCTACACCATAAGGTATCTGTTGCCAAAACTTACCAGTAGCAGAAACTTTGTGACCGTGAGTTAGGTGACCTCCCTGATCCAAAGACATGCCCATTATTTTCCCACCTTGAGGTACCAGAGCAACGTACACTGCCAAGTTCGCAGGAGAGCCAGAAAGAGCTTGTACATTCACCGCCCAATCTTTTTCCTTCAAATCAAAAAGCTTCAGAGCGCGCTCCTTACAAAGATTCTCAACAACATCCACTATCTCATTACCTCCATAGTAACGTTTGCCGGGATATCCTTCAGAATACTTGTTAACAAACTCTGAACCAAGTGCAGTCAGAACATCTTTTGAAACGTAGTTCTCAGAAGCAATAAGATTCACAACCTTTTTCTGACGCTTCTTCTCTGCATCGATTAGTTTTTTGATTTGTGTGTCTTTCATATTATTTTTTATTTTTACCTTTCTTAACTTTTGACTTTGCTTTTGTAGTCTTTACTGTCTTTTTTTCTTTTATAAAACTAAAGTCTTTTCTATCTTTCTCATTAAAACCACCGACAACCGTTATTTCACCCTTGATAGGTGGGTGTGGATCATAATCTTCTAAAGTAAAATCTTCGAACTTGAAGTCATCAATATTTTTGATGTTAGGATTTATTTTAACTGTTGGGAATGAACGAGGCTTCCTTTTCATTTGTTCTTTTACCTGTTCGTAGTGATTTCCGTATATATGTGTATCTCCAAGGAAATGAACAAATTCTCCGACCTCATATCCACAAACCTGTGCGAGAATCATTGTAAGTAGTGAATATGAAGCAATGTTAAATGGAACGCCAAGGAAAGTATCAGCACTTCTTTGATACAGTGCTAGAGATAGTTTACCGTTGGTTACATTGATATTAAACATTGTATGACAAGGTGGAATAGCCATTGATGTACCTGGCTTTGCCATCTCATATACATATTCTGGATTCCATGCGGAGATTATCACATGCTTACGATCTGGATATTTTTTACTTTTCTCAATAGCCCAAGCCAACTGGTCTATCTCTCTTCCGTCAGCAGCTGGCCAACGCCTCCATTGTCTACCATATACCGGACCGAGACCACCCCACTTCTTAACAAACTCACTGTCAGCTTTTTCTGATTTGATACGAGCAATGAATTCATCCTGAGTCATAACTGGGACCTCACCTGCTTCCATTTTTTTCTTGTATTCCTTGTATGGCCATTCATCCCAGATATGTACATCATTATCAACCAAATATTTTACATTTGTATCCCCTTTCAAGAACCAGATAAGTTCGTGGATTATTCCCCTCATAAAAACTTTCTTTGTTGTAAGTAGAGGAAAACCTTGTGACAAATCAAAACGCATCTGTCTACCAAAAACACTACGTACAGCTATACCAGAATTAAACTCCTTCTTCTCAAAGCCATTCTTCATGATATCTTTCAAAAGATTCAAATATTGATACTCCGGATGAAGACCTTTTTTAACATTTTTTCTTTTGATTGATGGCATGTTTTTTATTTATTTTTTTTAGTAATTTTTGACTTTACTTTTTGCTCCTCCTTTGGATCAACAAAGTGTTGCCAATCGCGACCATGGTATCTACCAGTAGACTTGTAATCCTTCTTTGGAGGACTAGTCAACTGAGAGAATAGTATCTGCCCTATTCGCATATTTGGTCTCAGAATGATAGGCATGTGGTTGAGGTTACAAAGCTCAAAAGTAATATTTAGAAAATGTCCTGGATTAATAATCCCCGCTGTGTTGTGAATAATGAGACCGAGTCGAGCCAGGCTACTCTTGCCAGAAAGGTGTACTAGGAATTCATCTGATCCAAAATAGTCTACCGAAGTACCTAGAACACTAACACCAGGATGAAGTACAAAGATGCCGTCATCTGCGATTGTGATCTCTTTTGTTACTGGAAAAATTTTCTTGACTGGATCAATAGCCATTGTCGCCTCAGTATTGTGAACAATAAATTTATTACCTAGCAAGATATCGTAACTAGCAGGTTGAAGACGAGATTCTTCAAAATCTTTTATGATAATTTTTCCATCCTTTATTGCCTTCTTTATATCCACATCTGAAAGATACATATATTTATATTGTTATTCTATATTAAAAGTATTCTCTGTCCCATAATATTTCTCCCAATTTGCATTGTAGTGGGCAAACATTCTCTCAAGTCGATCCTGAGGGAGTTCACTCACTCCAACCTTATTCATCAATTCTAATAACTCTGACTTTACTCTCTCCAAATCTCCTTCGTTTGATGTTACCTTTTCAAATTCAGCTAGATAACCGTACCCCGCATTCTTGTCCAAACACACATGTAGATCACCGCTCACATACTCCTTTCTTTCTCTGGACCATTTTGCTTGATATGTAAGTCCTGCCTTGAGAAGAATCTGGTCCAATTCATCGAGCGTGATACTTACTTGAGATTCAAACTCTATTCTCTTTACACCGTTTGAACTTGAATCATCTCCCACCGAAGCTTTGATAACAAATATCACTTTCTGCCCTTTTTGATCTATCGACTGACGTGTGCGTACTGAGAGTTTTCTACCCAAAGTGACTACTTGTTCAAACGCATCTTTCTTGTCTGTTGGGATGAGGTCAGACAA
The DNA here is from genome assembly GCA_964600255.1 of uncultured Candidatus Saccharibacteria bacterium. Taxonomy (GTDB): domain Bacteria; phylum Patescibacteriota; class Minisyncoccia; order Phycocordibacterales; family PALSA-1337; genus CAIOGI01. Next base: position 29,097 of record CAZRIX010000006.1, on the reverse strand, counting down.
AGCTGTCTTGAGATCTACACCGGCTGGGACATTAAAATAGTGGTTGAGTTGCTTCCCTTCTGTTGATAGTTTAAAGTGTTTGTCGTGTTTTACTAACTTAGAAATCAATAGATCAGCATTTTCTTTTGATCCTAGTAAACTTTTTATTTCTACTTCATAAATATGTGACATAGAATTAAAGTTAAATTAATACTTGTAGTATATCGCATACTTGTTAAAATGTAAGATGACAAAACATTAAAACTAATTCGTTATTATAAAAATGATCAAAGTCTTCATAATCGCCGCTGTTTCTGCTGATGGTTTCATAGCAAAGGATACTCAACATAGTCCTATGTATTGGAGTAGCAAGGCCGACAAGAAAAGATTCGTAGAGCTTACGAAAAGAGCTGGTGTAGTGGTCATGGGTTCTTCTACTTACAAGACAATAGGCCAACCTCTCAAAGAGCGTGTTAATATAGTGTACTCAAAAAATCACAGTTTTGAAGGTATTGAGGTTACTCAAAAGCCCCCTATCGAACTCATCAGCGACCTTGAAGCTCGTGGTTTCAAAGAGGTTGCAATCTGCGGTGGCTCTCAGATCTATACTATGTTTATGAAAGCTGGTGTTGTGGATACTCTATATATTACAGTTGAACCAATTCTTTTCGGAAAAGGTATTTCTATTTTCAATGATGACTTACATTACAAGTTAGTTTTACAAAATTCTCAGATCTCAGATTCTACTGGAACATTGCTGACTGAATACAAGGTGGACTATAGCGGGACACCGAAGATGAAGGATTGATAATTGACATATATTAATAACTCGCTAGGATGGTTAGAGATGCAGTAAATATGAACCTTAACCAAAGGGTCGCGTGAAATACGAAAAAAATCAGATACCTGTTCTAGTACTCCCTGGTGGGAGATTACCAGTTCAAGGTAGGCCGGGAGAGGATGTCGGGTACGACTTGTTCGTTAATAGCGTCGTAACCGACCAGATTGATCCAGAGACAGGACGCCGAGAAGTATTATGGGATTTCAGGGGGAAACCTCATGAGTCAATCACGGACTTGGTTTGTCCTGGTGATAATGGCTATGGATACACTCTGAACCCCGGCGCGAGCGTCAAGCTCGGCTTCGGGATCATTCTCGGCATGCCGAATCACATTTTTGCATGTACCTGCCCTAGAAGCAGCACTGCAAATATGCACTTGTGCATTCGTGGCAATCATCATGATTTCTTCTGGGGAGTTCCTATTGACCCCGGATTTCGCGGAGAAATCTGCGGTGAAATTCAATCGAGTCATGATTCACCACCTTTTCATATTCGTCTTCACTGGAGACCGAGTCAACTGGTTTTCGGTGTCGAGGCGGGTAACGGCTTACATCCAAACTTTGCCAGACCCAAGCTTTTAGAAGTCAGTTCCATCGAAGACCTCGGGCGCACAGTACGGGGTATCAGCTGGAACGGTTCGAGTGATACACCGAAAGTTCGATCAGGACCCTGCCAGCTTGATCTTAAATTCGGTTAAACCAGAATATTTCAGGAGGCGCGTGCACGTTTACCGTGCCGCGCTTTTTCCTATATAAAAAACTAGCCCCCACGTTTCCGTAGGGGCCGAGGTTAGTTAACCTCGAAATCGTTATGCGTAGCCTTTGAGATGACGGTCGGCTTCATCAAAAAGTCTCTTGCGATTTGGAACACCGAAGTACCGATTAAAGTACCGCAGGTTCTCAAAGTATGGTTCAAATTCTTCAGTTGCAGTAGAGAGTGCAGTGGTGAATTCGTCCCTCACTTTATCGCACGTGTCTGCAGTAACAACTGCATAGTTCGCCTGTGCATAAGCGAGCTTTCTTGCAAGTTCACGTAGATGAACAACGACCATTTGTTGCTGAAATGAATTCTCACCCAAGACCATCAGTATTCCAATCCTAAGGTTGAAGTCGATGATTAGCCTGGAGTACCGTTTTTCGGATAGCTTCATGTCAATCCAACGTGAGCTTCCATAGTACAGATGGCCGGCACAGCCCATGGCTAACGCCAACAACAACAGTGTTGTAAGAAATACCTTTGGATTGAATGTGATGAATGTTGTCATGTCAGCGACAGCGCTAACGATGATCAACACGACAGTAAGGAAGATGAGGGTCCAGAAATAAGTTCTTGCGACCAATATTCTGAACTTTAGTCCACGCCACTCAGCGTAAACTTCTTCCATACTCTGTTGCTTCAGACCCTGGAGACTCTTCTCCTCCCAGATCTTCACCAACTCCTGTGGGACCCGTCGAAACAGGTCCATCTCTTGTTTCTCTTTCACTTGTCAAATTGCCTTGTGAGGAATATATGGGGTGTTCGTCACCCATCCCTGTGGCTTTTCGAGCCGTGGAATCCTTCATACATTCAGAACAGTTCGGCAGCTGTTCTGAGTACAACGATACCATATTAAAACCTATTTGTAAATAGCCATAATTACAAAGAAAAAACTGGCATTTCTACCAGTCTTTTCTTTAATATTAAGCCCTTAATTACTTAACATCCACACCCATCGATCTGCATGAACCCTCGATAATCTTCATAGCTGCCTCGATTGTACTTGCATTTAGGTCTGGCATCTTTCTCTCAGCAATTGCTCTTACCTGAGCCTTTGTGATAGTTCCAGCGCGCTTTACAGCATGCTTGCCTGATCCACTCTCTGCTCCGATAGCCTTTAGGATAAGTGAACTTGCTGGTGGAGTCTTTAGGACGAAATCATATGTTCGGTCATCGTAAACTGTGATGACAACAGGGATCATATCGCCCATCATTCCCTTTGTAGCATCGTTGAACTTCTTTGTGAAGTCACCAATGTTAACTCCGGCCTGTCCTAGTGTAGGTCCAAGTGGTGGAGCTGGAGTCGCCTTTCCTGCTGGTGCGATAACTTTTACTTTTTTAATTACTTTTTTAGCCATTTGTTTGTTTTATAGGTAATGCCTCTAGAAGCATGAGGTAATAAGATACTATATTAAATCTTACTAACTTGCAAGAAGTCTAGTTCTACTGGTGTTTCTCGACCGAACATTGAAACAAGAACCTTTACCTTACCTCTACTATCATCAACTTCAGAGACCTTACCCTCTAGATCCTTGAATGGACCATCAACAATCTTAACATTCTCATCTTTTACTAGATCTATTGTGTGTTTTACCTCTTCTTTATTCATTCTGCCAAATAGGTTATCAACTTCCTTCTTCTCTAGTGGAACTGGAAAAACTCCAGAACCGACGAAGCCAGTAACGCGAGGAGTATTACGAACCACATACCAAGAATCATCAGTTACGATCATATCTACAAGTACGTATCCAGGATAGATCTTCTCTTCCTCTTCTACTCTCTTTCCTCCCTTGATCTTGATCTTCTTCTCGGTTGGAACGATAACATTAAAAATTCTATCTTCCATTCCTAGAGATTCGATTCTCTGCTTTAGATTACGAGCAACGGCATTCTCGTATCCAGCATATGTGTGGATTGCATACCAACTTCTCTCTCCACCAATTTGTTGTTTTGACATAGTTTTGTTTTTAAATTAATTAGAATAACAAAGTAAGAAGTCTTGCAAAAACATAATCAGATAGCCCTAGAAATACCGCTACAGCAACAGAAACAACGATAACCGCTACTGAGTACAATATAGCCTGCTGTCTTGAAGGCCATGTTACATGAGCCATTTCACCACGAGTTTCTTTGATATATTCTGTTATTTTCATAATTTTGAATTCTTCTTACTGTTATTAAAAAACCCCCGAGGGAGGTAGTGGTTAAATACTACCCTTTTTTAAGTTCAATGTCAATCTATTTAAACAAACAAAAAACCCGGTATATTCCGGGTCTTTTGTTACGAACTTCAAACTATCTTATCTCGTAAGTAACTGAGACTGTTGCTGTAACCTTTTGCTCACCTGTTGGGATAGATACTGAAGGTGCTGATGCGGCCTTTGCAGACATCATATCTACACCCATAATCTCACGTGCATACATTGGATTCTGATCATCACTTGAGTCGTAGAAACTTATTACTCTAACAAGCTTCACTCCAAGCTCCTTTGCTATCTTCTCTGCCTTTTCCTCTGCATTCTTGATAGCTTCTGCTCTAGCGACAGCCTTTACAGTATCGATATTATCTGTAGAAAATGTTAGTCCATTTACATTATCGATTCCTACAGTTCCTAGAGTGTCAAAAACTTCTCCAGCCTTTGCAATCTCACGAACCTTTACTTGTATTGTCTGTGATACATCATATCCAACCAATACTGACTTTCCATTTGGACATCCGAATTGATTACAAATACCTTGTGAGTATTCATACTTTGGATTGATAGAGTATGAAAGAGTCTTTATATCCTTGTTTTCAATACCCTTTGCTCTTACTTCGTCCAATGCCTTATTTGTCTTTGTACTTGCCTTGTCTTGTGCTTCCTTTACAGTCTTAGCTGTTTCATTAACTGTAAATGAGAAAGTTGCTATATCAGGAATTGAAATAGCTTCTCCCTTGCCTGAAACTGCAATAGAGTTCATAGCTGGAAATTGCTTTCCAACATATGAAATAGATACTAGCTGCTTTAGTGAAATAACGGCTAGAAATACCACTAGAGCAACACCAACCCACTTACCTATTGTCCATACTTGTTCTTGATTATTCATATTAAGTTAATTAGCTAATAGAAGACTATATTAGCATGCATCAGCAAGGTTTTCAAAGAGAGAAAGAACGGTCATCTGACCAACTCCTCCTGGAACAGGTGTGATCATTTCGACGATATTTTTTACCTTTTCAAAGTCTACGTCGCCAACTAGCACTCCATCACCGTCGCCTATGCGAGTAATTCCGACATCTATCACTATTTGACCAGGAGAAACATGCTCATCAGTCACAAAATTCGCTTTACCTATAGCAACAATCAAGATATCTGCCTTCTTCGTATGGTTAGTAACATTTGTACTACCACTATGCAACACTGTGACCACAGCTCTGCGCGCTCTGCACATATTGGCAATAGGTGTTCCGACAAGCTTTGAGCGACCCATCACCACTATATTTTTATTTAAAATTTCTATTTTATAAAAATCCAAAAGAAGAGATATGCCTCGCGCAGTTGCTGGCATAAACTTGGTATTGTTAGTCAGACCATCGACATCTTTTTTTGAATCTATAGTATCTATAACTTCATCAGAATTTATATGAGCAGGAAGAGGAAGTTGGACTATGATTCCATTTATATCTTTATCAGCATTACTTTTTGATATTAAATCCACTATTTCCTCCTGCGAAATAGTTTCTGGGAAATTTATATGACGGACTTTTACACCGATCTTTATAGCAAAAGCTTTCTTGGCATTAATATATGCATTTGAATCAGAACGATTACCAACCTGAATAATCAATAGAGTCAGTTCGCCTCTGGCTTTTATCTTTTCCTGAAGTATTGGTAGATAGTATTCCCTAGCCTTACGACCATCAATCAAAATCATAAATAAACATTACCACGTTTTTGTGGGAACTTCTAGAGTTATTATTTTACGCTCATCCGTGGTTGCAGTATTGAAACTAAGAGAAGTTTCAGTCAAAGCAATCTTCTGATCAGGCAAACGAACAGTAGAGCCATACTTACTATCCCCGACTATCGCGTGACCGTAATGAGAGAGTTGCGAACGGATCTGATGATGTCGACCTGTCTTTAGTTTTACTTTCAATAGTGAAAAATCACCAGCAACAGTAAGTCCCTTTTCTATTTTTATCAACTCAAAAGAAAGCTCGGCCCTATCAGCTCCTCTAGTTTCAACATCGAAGACTTCGGCAAAGTTTTGATGCTCATCATGCTTTATATAATTTACCAAAACCTTCGTCTTATCTTTTACCTCACCAGTCACCCAAGCATGGTAGACTTTCTCGACTGTATGTTCCCTCCACTGCTCCGATAGACGACTCGCTCCCTTTGAAGTTTTAGCAAAAAGAACAATACCATCCACATTTCGATCGAGACGATGTATCAAACCTAGGAATACATTGCCGGGTTTATTGTATTTATTTTTAAGATACGACTTCACCTCTTCCATCATGGATATGTCACCACTCTTGTCCCCCTGTACCAAGGTACCAGCGGGTTTGTAGACAGCGATCAGGTGATTGTCTTCATAGAGGACTTTGAGTTCAGGGAAAGGGTTCATATTATTTACTACTCCATCTAGCAAATATTCCACACGGTAATAGTCTATCAGTACCTGTCTCTGGTAATGTTAACTCCCCTATTTCTACCTTGCCTCCGAACTTTTCTGTTAGAACCGACAAAACATTTTTATATGCTATAGCTGAATATCCTGCTGAATATCCGTTTATTATAAAAAATAGTGGCTTGTCTTTCAGAAGTTTTATACACTCTTCAACTAGTGGCAAGAAATCTTCTTCTATCTTCCAAATTTCTTTGTTTGCTCCATGTCCGAAAGCTGGTGGGTCCATCAATATTGCATCGTATTTGTTGCCTCTTTTTACTTCTCTTCCAACAAACACACGTGCGTCCTCTAATATCCAACGGATTGGCTTATCTACTAGTCCTGATAGTTCTGCATTCTCGCGAGCCCATGTTATTGCAGATTTTGATCCGTCGACATGTACCACTTTTGCTCCAGCTTGTGCGCAAGCGAGTGATGCTCCACCTGTGTAGCCGAAGAGATTGAGGACTTCGATTCCGTCCGCTCTCGGCGACAGCAGATCTTGAGAAATCTTCTCCCTCATCCAATCCCAGTTTGCTGCCTGCTCAGGGAAAATTCCTGTATGTTTGAATGCTGTTGGCTTAATCCAGAATTTTAATCCTGAATAGTCTATAGACCACTTTTCTAGCTTCCCCTTTTTATATGTCCACTCAGCTGAAGCTTCAGAGCGTGAGAAACTTGCATCTGCTTTTTTCCAATCTTTTTCATCCAAATGTTTTCTCCACAAAGCTTGTGGATCTGGACGAGACAAAACTACTTGGCCGAATCTTTCCAATTTTTCTCCGTCTCCTGAGTCTAATAATTCATAATCTTTATTCATATGTTGGAAGTCCTTTATCGTATGCAGTATAAAGTGCTCTGCATAGAATTATTAGAATAACTATTGATGAGATATCGGAAACCATGCAGTAAATACAGATTGCTTTGATAACAAACAGCATAAGTGCAATATAGAACAATGATACGATAGCCGCAATCAAAGACAGTAGAGCCATGAACTTTACACTTCCATCCTTTACTCTTTCATTCTTTACGTCAAAATATACTAGAATTGAAGCGAGCATTAGTAGATAGTATAGTGATCCTAAAAGTGATACAGGTAAACCGAATACTTCAGAGTATTCACTGGTAAGAACAGTTTCGCATCCCCCAATAGCACATGGTGGTGTTACATTTCTGAAATGCTCAACCGTTAAATATGTAGCAACAGAAAATCCAACAATAGATAGGATAGTTACAGAAACAAAAACCCATTTAGGAATTCTGTGAACTTGCAATTGCTTCGTCAATAAGTTTTTCAAATTGTTCATATGATTGTGGAGTTATTTTTTTACCGTTTAGGAAAAAGCTTGGTGTAGAATTTACCCCTGCCTTTATCCCACCCATAATACTTTTATCTATTTTTTCCTTGATTTCGGGTAGATTATAGTCAGCATTGTACTTTTCGATATCTAGACCGATCTTCACTGCATATTTATTGAACACAACATGTGCAGTAGTAGTACCAGCCCACTCACTTTGATTCATGAATATTTCAGTATACATTTCCCAGAACTTTCCTTGTAGTCCAGCCGCTTCAGCTGCTTTTGCTGCAGGTATAGCGTTTGGATGTTGAGTTAGAGGAAAATGTCTATAAGCAAAGTTAATCTTATTTCCCAACTTTTCATTTACCTCTTCTACTAGTGGATAGAAAGCTGCACATGCTGGACATTCAAAGTCACTGTACTCGATGAGAGTAACACTTGATGATGCATTACCACGTGTCCAATCACCAGAAACAATCTGATCTGCCTTTGGCAATGACGCAGACTCCTTGTCAGCCTTCTGTGATGCCGCTACCAGACCCCAGACTATTAATCCCAAAACCGCAACAAATGCCGCCCATTTGATTATTCGTATTGTATTCATATTTTGAGATTATAGCACTATTACAAAAAATGAGAAAATGTAATCAAAAGGTATATACCTAACATATTCATAACTAGAGCCACAGGCAGCAGTACAGCTATTTTAAGTCTTGATAATCCTAGTAAAGTGATGCCGAACTCATCTGGCAATGGAGACGCGATGATTAGTGCACCTATTATAGGGGCTAGCCACTTCATAAAACCAAAGTGTAGCGACTTCATCAACATTCTAAAATGCTTTGGTCTAAATGCTTGTTTTATATCATCTGCAAATCTATCTCTGATAAATAAAAACAATACCAGGTCGCCAAACATAGCACCGATTCCACCCCAAACGACAACTCCAGACATTGGTGCCGCCTGAGATATATTTACTAGTGTTACTGAGGATGGAGCGATAGTAAATGCAGATGTAAAAAATATTCCAGCAATAAAACTTGGTATTTGGTAGTATTCTCTGGTTAGGTTTATAACCGAATCAATAAAACCCATTCGAGAAAGTGCGATAGCGATCACGATACCGATTGCTATCATCAAAAAATCCTCTAGTAGTGCAAACTCGCTTCTCTTTTTTATTTTAGAACTCGTTCTTGCCATTTATATAATTATAGCACACCAAAAAATTCAAAGAATGTAGCAGGATCGATAGATTCACCATCAAGCTTTATACTAATATGCAGGTGAGGAGCTTCAGCATAACCAGTCTTACCACTCAAACCTATTACCTCGCCGGCTTTCACACTATCCCCTTCTTTAACATTGATTCTCGACAAATGCATATACAAAGATATCAGTCCGTTTCCATGATCAACTATTATTGTATTTCCATACACAGTAAAATCTCGAGCGAGAACTACGCGACCACGATTAATAGCAAATACTTCAGTGCCAACTGGCGCACGGAAATCTGTACCTTTATGTAAAATGTTATACCCTACCGTATTCCTACTATAGCCGTATTCATCAGTGATATACAAAGTCTTGAGCGGTCCAACAAATGACTCTGACCACAGCGGTGTTGTTGTAGATTGTATTTTATTGATCAATGAATTTTCAGTAGAGAGATTGTTCACTAGTGACTTGCCGGCTGTCTGTGTATTACCTCCAAGTTTTTCTGGTATACCGAGTGGCTTTTCAAGTTTCTCCCTCATCTTGATACCAAATTCCTTTTCATATACTGAACCATTATTGAACCTTGCGACCACCTTATACTTTTCTCTTTTCTCTTCAAATGGTATTGCAACAAAAGCACGTGGCTTTTTATCATATATTACTGTGCCATACTTCTTACCATTTATACTTACTTCTTTAACTGTACTACTAGAGGTTATGGTGACCATAACAGGATCTCCAGGGGAAATAACTTCTGGTGACACAACTATCACTGGAGTATTTTCTAGCGCTGCCAACTTATCTTTCTCGTTCTGTCTGAGAATTGACCCAAACAGGAAGAAGAAAAGTATTAGTAAAAAATATCTAAAAACTGTATTGAGAGAGATTATTTTCTTACGTTTTGAAGTCATTAGTATACAAAGATTAGAAATATTAAAATAGCGACAATAATCCTGTACCATCCAAACATGGTTAGTGATATACGACCTAAGCGGTTTTTGAAAAAATTCAATAGTATAAATGCCGACACAAAAGATACGAGAAATCCAATTACCAATTCACTGTAGCTATTTAGAGAATATATAACATCAAATGATTTGTATGTATCAAAAGCCACAGCTGCTGCTATAGTTGGTATAGCAAGAATGAATGTATATTCGATAATCACCGACTTTTTTATTCCCATAAATATTCCAGCAGCGATCGTAGAACCTGATCGAGAGACACCTGGGACAATAGCTAGCGCCTGTGCAATACCAATAAACACAGCATCTTTTGAAGTTATATTATCTCTTCCAACATCGTTTATATCTGCCGGCCCTCTAGTATCGGCGATTCTCTTCAAAAAAAACTTTTCCAAGAAAATTAGCACTACTCCCCCAACTACGAGTGTGACTACTATAAGCACCATGTTTCCCGCAAGGAGAGATTTGAATAATTTATAAAGCAAAAAACCTATCACAGAAGTTGGGATGAAACTTAAAATGATGTTGGTCAACATTCTCTTATCAGAAAATATTTTCTTTGAAAATAAAACAATACCCGCTAGCAGCGCTCCAGACTGAATGAATAATGAATAAAACTTTATATATTCACTTGTTGTATCAATATTGAATATCTTTGAAAAGATTATTATATGTGCAGTCGAAGACACTGGTATAAACTCAGTTAATCCTTCGACGATAGATACAATAAATAGATATAAGTTCATATTATATTAAATTCTTTTTCCAAATAGATTGATCGTGTACTCGGTGAAAAAACTTTGTCTTGCCATATCCATAGAATATAAGAATCACAGCAGCGGCATAGACAACAAGATCTTCCATTTCCCATTTACCAAACTGGATAAACATCGTAACAACTGAACTGGCAAAAAATGTTGATAGTATGATTGTATTTATTCTAGTCATGTAACCAAGTATATAAACTATTCCAAATATAAGTTCAGAAAAACCTGCGCTCAACACAAATAGATTATTTGAAAACCAATGTATACCAACGAGCTGCATAAAATTCCAGTTATGCTCACCGAGGAATGCCAGACTCAATTCTGGATACATAAGTTTCTCTGTGAATGCCAGAGTAATCAAAGACAAGGCAGTTCCAATTCTAACTATTTCAACAGCATAGACTTTATAACCAGCCGCAAAGCTACCATTTGGTGTATTCTTTAAGTAGATGTAAGCAGCCAAAGAAACTATGATTATGTTTTCAACAAACGATAACCATCCACCAAAAAATAAAATATTAATATAAAGAAATAGTATCAATACTGCATTGACCCTAGGAATCAACCCGAATATCAGAAAAACTCCAACAAACAACTGTAGAACTCCCAGAAGAAGTGTGTAGATAGATACGATTTCGAATTCCGGTACAAGGATGATATTCCACAAGAAAGTAATAGATATCAAGAAAATACCTATAAGTACCTCCACTGCCCTAGTAATTTGTCTATCATGCTTTGAGGCAAAGTCGACTAACTTGCGAGACTCCGGAATATATTTATCTGCAATACTAAACAAGAGAACAATGAGTAGTGTGATACCAGCCCATATTAGAACTTCAACACTACTTATAGAATAGAATGGTATTGTGCCGTGAGTAGACTGTATAACACTCTCACCGTCTACAAACCATTTAACATGGGCTGATGCCGCTAGTGGTAGAGTGAGAAAAGTTATGAGTAGAGCAAATATCTTTTTCATGACTATATTTTATCACGATGTAACATCCACAATATCACCGTATGACTCCGCTACTACTTCATAAAAATACTCTGGAGAATACTTTGGTCTATATGGATCTTGGCTTGTACCGTTATCAGCTTCAAGTTTCAATATTTTAAATAGTAATTGGTATCTTCCAGGGTTCAACGGTTGAATAGCGTCACCTCCCAAGAGGATCGTTGAGACCTTATATTCTGTCTTATACATGCCATTCTTAGTTTCGTTTACTCCATGAGGAATACTACCAACAGAAAGTTTTGTACTGACATCTACGAAATCTATTTCTGTCACGTACTGACCTTCTGGCACATTATCAACACTCCAAGCAATAGTATGAGTTGAGCCCATTTTCCACTGTTTGTCTGTTAACTTATCCCCCACAATCTTTATATTTGAAGTATTCATGGTTGTATTTGTATTTTGAAAGTTATTATCTATACCACGTTTGATGTCTACTTGATAAACCAATGTCACCGTAACTATTATAAGAACCAGAGTAATCGATAACCACAAAATAAACCTGTTCATTCTATGATTATACTACACTAATTTGTCTTTACTAAATCGAACAGTACCCCGTCTGTCATATCATTGTTGCTAGGGATAATGGTCTTGGCTCCAAGCTTGCTCGCAATTTTAAAATACACCGTCTGACCGATAGCAAAATTGTCGGCAAAACCTGGATCCTTCTTATAAATCTTTCTCAGCGCCTCAATATCAGTATTTCGTATGACACCAAGAAATTCCTTGTATTTATCAAAACCGAACTTTATTGGATGGTTAGGAATCTCACTTGTTTCAAATGAAAAGCCAAGATGCGGACCAACTGTAGTTATGAAATCCAGTACCCCGGTAACAAATACATGATCAGCATTATTTGTTGCCGAGATCTCATCGTCCAGATATTTGTCCATTGCTGACCAGTTCAATACACCTCCTTCAGAGAACATATTTCGAATAGCCTTCACACCAAAAGGAATTTTGTGTGAAATTATCATTTTATCTTTATCTCCAATTACCACCTCAGTACTACCACCTCCGATATTCATAGCACCGAAAGAGAAATCACTAGGAACAATCCCAACAAAACCCTGATACAAGTACCTTGCTTCATCTTCATGCGAAACAACCTTAATCTCTTTTCCAGTAAGCTTTCTCACTTCAAAAATAAATGAACTAGCATTCTCTGCCCTTCTCAAAATATCCGTACCCAGTATTTCCATTTTTTCTACTTTCTTTTCAGCGTTTATCAGCAAACATTCTTTTAGAATATTTATATTTCGCGCTATTGTAGCCTTACTAATTATTTCCGATTCTCCTAGATTGGCATCAGAATATCGCTTGTAGTGTATTAGGTTTTTACCACTATCGTTCACGTCAAAAATGTAATGCTTTATACTTTGAGTTCCCACGTCTATTATAGAAATTATCATAGGTATATTATATCAGGCTATCGTACTCATGTAATATGTGTTATGTGCAGATGGATTTTTATGGCATAATATAAAAATGAATACAACAAAGAAAATACTAATTATCGAGGACGACGCGACACTATCTGAATTACTATCCAAACAACTATTATCCAGTGGTTTTGAAACTCTCGTTGCGTCAAATGGTCTGGAGGGATTGGTAAAAATCAAGAATGATAAGCCTGATGCTATTATCGTGGATATTATGTTGCCAGTTATGGACGGAGTGAAGATGCTTGAGGAATTGAGAAGGACGGACCCACATATCAAAATACCAATCATAGTTCTAACAAACCTAAACGATATTGAACACATAGAAAAAGCCATAAACAATAATGCTATAGCGTATTTGGTAAAATCAGATCAAAGCCTACAAAATATTCTTGATATTTTACACAAAAAGCTGGGTATGTAACTAATCTTTTAGACTTAGAGTAAACTTACTACCCTCACCTACAGTTGATTCTACCTTTATTTCGCCACCGTGAAGCTTTAGTATCCTATCAACCAAATACAATCCCAAACCACTACCATATTGCTCACTTTTCCTTGCTTCATCAGTTCTATAGAATCCTGCGAAGATCTTCTTTTGTTGATGTACGTCTATACCATTTCCATGATCAACAACTGATATCTCATGTTTATCATCAACCAACTTGTAGCTTACCTCTACTGAGGTGTTATGCTTGGTGTACTTTATTGCATTGGAGATTAAATTGGTCAAAACTTGTCTTATTTTTTCTTGATCACACTTGATCACAATGTCACTTGGAAAATCAGTAACAACCAAGGTAACACCTCTGGCATATGCAGACAACTTTAGGCTTTGATTGATCTCATCTACCAGAGATTTGATATATACAGGTTCCCTAAAGACTTCCTGAGACTTACGACCCTCAAGCACAGTAACACTGAGTAAGTTGTTGATTCTATTGATAAGACCGACACAGTTCTCATGAATGAGCATTAGTGTGCGCTTTCTGTCAGAATCTAGAATATCTGAATTATTGTTGATAATTGTCTCGGTAGCCCACCTTATACCAGTAAGAGGTGTTCGAATCTCATGAGATGCTATTGATAGAAACTCTGCCTTTTGATCTATGTAGTATTGTTCCCTATCAAACCTTTTCTTTAGGATAACCAACATAGCTATGATCATAAGTGTGAGTAGTGATGGCAAAATACTATATGTTAAAAAATTTAGGATATAGATCAGACCCATAACATCCATCCCCAATAACGCAACAACCCTGTTTGTATCCTGACTGATTATTGGAACATATACCGAAGCCCATAGACCCCATCTATCGGTAGCTATCTCAAACCCACTTTCCTTTGTTTGAAATAATTGACGCATCAATGGAGTAGCTTCTGGATATGGTTCGCCTGGCGGTGAGTAGAAATCCGAGTCAGGACTTTCAGAATCCATATAGAAAAACATTCCTTGCTCATTCAATCCATTTAGATATATAAATCTTATATCACTGTTTACACCACGCACCTTCGTGATTAAATCCTTGATCTCAATATATATTGGGTTTTCCAAATCTAAAGAGCTAGCACTTAGACTTTCAATCTCATTAGCTTTGATAGATTGTGCGATAGTATTTACTCTGTCTATCAAATCTTTTTTATTTATACTGTGAACCGTAATGGCTGTGTAGACAGAAGTGATGATGCCGACAATTAATACAGTATAGATTAGTACTGGGAATATCCAGCTACGCTTTCTTGCAAAGTCAAAAGATAAAACCATGTATCAATTATATTCGAAAATGGAATTGAACGCTATGCTATCTGACTTATTTTACTTGCTTTACCCTTGAGATAATAACTTCTAGCAAACCAGTTATATGTTCTTTTGTTTTTTCATCGATCACGTTACCAGTTTCATCAAACTTATTCTGAGCAATACCGAGGAAAAATTCTGGCTGACCTATAACATATGAGTCTAGATATAACATTATCTTCTTTAGATCCTGCTGAGACACTGCGGTACCAATAGCGCCAGAAGAAGCACCGGTTACAGCCACCACCTTCCCTTCGAATGAATTCTTGCCCCAAGGTCTTGAAGCCCAATCAACAGCATTCTTTAGTGCACTCGTAATACCACGGTTATACTCAGGTGAAGCAAAAATAACAGCGTCGGCCTCTTCTATCTTTTTCTTAAGATCCCAAGCGACCTGTGGAAAGTTAGCTTCCAAATCTTCATTGAATAACGGTAGGTTCGAGATGTTTAGAATATCTATATCTACATCACTAGAAGCAAGATTTTTGAAAGCTCTAAGTAACTTGGTATTGTATGAATCTGCTCTTAAGCTGCCTGAAATAGCTACAATTTTTATAGACATTGTTTTAAATTTAATTTTAATAAAGTAATTATATACTATCACTTTACTTTGTAAAGCTTATCTACTTCTTGGTTAAGCGCTGGACAGTAATATTTTCTACCCAAACTTTACTGCAGTTCCAGAAACATTGATCATAAGCATAGATCCCTTTGCCCCGACCGTCTCATAGTCAAAATCAATTCCAACAACCGCATCAGCACCTAGTTTTAATGCCTCATCTACAATTTCTTTCATAGCTAGATCCTTACCTTCGATAAGTTTTTGTTCATATGAAGCAGAACGACCGCCTACAATATCTCTAATGCCGGCGAGAATGTCACTAATAATGTTTACACCGATTATGACATCAGCGTGAACTATTCCTACATATGACACTATATTTTTACCTTCTACAGTTGGTGTTGTTGTTACGATTATGTTGTTGTTCATAGTATATATAATACCAAGTTTTAGTTTAAAGACTAGGGAGTGAGATTCTATTATACCGACCTGATCATTATTAAATTACTATTGATTATTCACCAAGAAAAAATATGGTGCGGGTGAGACCAGAATAAATAGAATGCCGGACAATAGCGATTTAATATTTGCATTTAGTACCCCTGGCCTAAGACTTACAAGGTATACAGCAAAAAATACAGTTGATAGAATGAAATGCAATGGGATAATCCATAAATACTGATAAGGGCCACCCAGACCACCATATAAAGTCACAGTCATATCGAGAAGAATTCCCGCGCAATATATAAGCACAAAGACGACTAGAAAAAAGTATTTCAATATTTTCATGATTGAATTATAACATTGGTCCCTAAATATGAGTATGAATTAATGACACCCTCCCCGCAGTCCCTGCGGGGAGGGTGTCATTTTATTCAATAATAGTCTTTTCTCCGTTTTCCAAAAGAGCAGCCTGGGAGTTATTCAACCTCTCCACAATAACTCCATATTTTTTCTCAAAAGCTTTTGTCTCACCCTCAATCTCAGGAGAATAATGCGGAAGAATAATAAGGTTCGTAATGTTAAAACCAGTAAGATCTTCTAGACCAATATCATTTGGGTCCGACTCAACTTCATTAGCTATACTGATGGATGGACCGACGATAATACTTCCAGCACTAACACCAACATATACCCCGTTACGCTTTAGGAGATCATCAACTGAGGACTGAAAATTAGCCTCTCGTGCAAACTTGAGAAGTTTAAAAGTGTTTCCACCACAAACATAAATAACTCCATATGATGAAAAATCCTTAGAGGGCTCTGTCTCAAGATCAATAAAATCGATCTTGGTAAATCCCATTTCCTCAAACTGTTTTTTTGCTAATTGAGAATATTTATTTTGCTCCTTCCCCTCTGCTGCGGTTGTTACTATCACAACAGACTCTCTAGTTTGATCGGTAAAAAAGCTCATAAATTTCTTGGCGATATTTTCAGATGATAAACCGGTTGAAGTTAAAATTAATTTGCCTGTATTCATTAACATTAATAATAGACCAATCTCAATAGATATCAAAGGACTGCCAATACTTGACGCCTTCAAACAAAATTAGGGGTACGATTTTACTCGTACCCCTAACTGAATCTAATCTCTCCGCCTATGTTACCACTTCAGACGAAAACAATTCTTGATCCTGCCTATCAGGTAATCCAGAGCGTCCGGATTCCTGACCTCGTCTCGTCGACGCTGTTGCTCTTGCTCGATCAAGATGTTATAAGCCTCAGGGTATCTTCTGGCAAGAACAGTTCTCTCGTACCCTTGCCTTTCTAAAGGATCAATAAACATATCCATCACCTCCTTTCTAACACGATAGTAACACATATTTGATAAGCAATAAACGCATGCTTAATTAAATTAAATTAAATTCAATCAATTCAACTTTGAGTCGCGTGATAGATATGGTTTTGAAAACTATACAATACTATATAGTAACTTTATCTATTAAATCTGAAACTGTCGCTGATATTTTTATAAAACCAATTACCAAATGCTCCTTCGAGGTCATTTGTTGAAATTAAAATTAACTAACCATAATATAATTAGAGAGATTTTAATTTATTTATTTTCTAATTGGGGTGACTACTGGGAGTTGAACCCAGACTAAAAGCTCCACAAGCTTCTGTGCTACCGCTACACCATAGCCACCATATATTTTACTTTCAAAACCCCCATGCTCATAACAAGCATAACTGCTACCGCTACACCA
Source organism: uncultured Candidatus Saccharibacteria bacterium (assembly GCA_964600255.1). GTDB lineage: Bacteria > Patescibacteriota > Minisyncoccia > Phycocordibacterales > PALSA-1337 > CAIOGI01. Next base: position 11,587 of record CAZRIX010000006.1, on the reverse strand, counting down.
TAGCCACCATATACGTCAGTTGACGTCTCTACTTTATACCAGATTTATTTAATCTGCGCCACATCTTGGATTTTTCTTCTTGTGCACGGAAGAGGACTTGAACCTCCACGCCTTACGGCATACGAACCTCAATCGTACATGTTTACCAATTACATCACCCGTGCATTATACACACTCACCCACTATAGCCAAAATCTTATCGATTTTCAACTTTTTTCTACCCAGATGGACGCAATTCTTATTCTCATACATCTTCCTGATTATTATCAGGGAATCTGATTTTGCATACTTTAATTGACGACATATCTTTTTACCGTTACTAGTAATATGACCTTTAATATTTAGTAATTTATATATCTCATTCTGTAACCAGAGTACATAGTATTCACTAGCAGATATAAAGCTAACATAAAACATAAAACTTGATTTCCATCTTTTATCCCAATAAGAGTAGACTGTGCCATCACCATCAAAACACCCTCTGAGAAAATCAAAAAAATACTTTTCTGGGATCCTGACTTCCCTAATAGTCTTTGACTTGGCTGGATGTATACCAATACCATTTAAAAATTTAAAGAAAAGAACATCCTTAAATTGGACTCTGTGTGCCTTGTTAGTAGTAGACCCTGAATGGTGTATACCGATTTTAATATTTATATCCAGACATTTGTTAAAATTATGAATCTGTTCAATATCCTTAGATACAAAGGTAATACTACTTCCTTTCTGTGATAGATTTCCGTCTGTCACGATCAGTCCGATTGCATAAGCAAAACTTGCAGACCATTTGATCTTTACTTTAGCCTTCGGTTTTGGACCTCTTATACCCATTCGGTCATTATAGTAAATTACAAAACTATATCATAATTATTTAATACTCTTCAACAAAAAAGCCCCCGTTCCGGGGCTTTTCTTTATGCTTTTGCTTCTTCCTTTCCTTCCAATTCTGCCTTGATAGATGCTGTGTGCTTTGTATCTGTATTCTGATCCTTGTCGATAGCAAGCATTCTTCTCATCTGACGTCTGATCTCCTTTGCTGCCTTCTCTCTTACGAAATATAGCTTTGCTCTACGAACCTTTGAGCGTCTTAGTAAATCGATCTTGTCGATCATTGGTGTGTATAGTGGGAAAATCTTCTCAACTCCAACTGAGTCGATAACCTTTCTAACTGTAAATGTTGCTCCCGCCTCTGTACCGTGCTTACGAGCTAGAACTAGACCTTCAAAAGCCTGAAGGCGTGTCTTTCCCTTTTCCTGAATCTTCTGCCAAACACGAACTGTGTCTCCTGGCTTGATTGCTAGATTTTTGCGTTCCTCAATATTTACTGCTGAAATGATATTGTTTGCCATATAAGTAACAACAAATCTAACATAGACCCTTCTTTTTGGCAACCTCCTTGATACCCAATTCGTCTATAGCATTAAGGAAGTCCTTTGGGAGTGGGGCTTTTACAGATATCTTCTTTCCCAAACAATTGGTAAATTCTATAGAAAAAGCATGCAGAGCATTACGTTCAAAACCAAGCGCATTTGGCTTTTCTTCCATTTTTTCAGGAGCATAAAGTGAATCACAGACGACTGGGTGATTCAAGGCCTTGAAGTGAACACGGATCTGGTGAGTACGACCAGTCTTTGGTTCTACCTCCAATAGTGAGAATCCTGTACGATATGAAAGAAGTGTAAACCAAGTTTCAGCATCGCGTAACTCCCCTCTCGCTCCACGTGTCGCTGACCATCTTCTAAAATTGTTTGGACTACGCCCTATTGGTCTATTGATGATTCCGAATTGATCTTTTACTTCTCCATAAACAAAAGTTACATATTTTTTAACAACAGTTCGATCTTGAAACTGTTCTTTCAGTGCCTTGTGACCAGCTTTTGTTTTTGCAACTAGCAATACACCCGTAGTATCCCTATCTAGCCTGTGTACGATACCAGGACGCTCGATAGTACCAAATTCGGTAGTTTCTACAGGTTCACCCACATTCTTCGTCTTGGGGTAATTCTTCACGATCCAGTCGGTAAGGAATGGGCCTTTGGTTTTGCCGTCAGGGTGAATAACCACGCCGGCTGGCTTGTTTATAGCTAAAATGTCCTTATCTTCGTATAAAATAGGTATTTTCATTTGTATATCTTGATAATTATGAGAATATAGGATAATCTAGTATTGCACAAGTGCCGAGGTGTGTTAGTAAAGTGCATAAAGGCGATTAGCTGTCTTGGTAGGTATACAACCAAAAAGCGTGCGGGCGATTAGCTCAGTTGGTAGAGCAACCCATTTACACTGGGAAGGTCACAGGTTCGAGTCCTGTATCGCCCACAATTTGTTTGAATTATATAGAAAACAAAAAACACCATTTCGATGGTGCTTTTTGTTTTTAGATTACTAAGCCTTTGGAGCTTCTGGAGCGCATGTATTGCAATCCTTGCAAGCACCGCAATCCTTACAACTCTTCTTGTGTGTAGCTACTAGGTATATAGCTGATAGACCTACTAGTACATAAACGATTCTTGAAATAATATTGTCTTGTCCTCCGAATAGCATACCGATATCCCACTTTGCTAGACCTACCAATAACCAGTTCAATCCTCCGACTACCAATAGAACAAATGCTACATTGTGTAAAGCTTTCATATATTTTTATTAATTAATAATAATGTACTGTCATAATTATACCGCCTAAACCTTTATATACAAAGTGTGATTAATTATTCAATTTACTCCTAACCTCCTCCAATTTAACGTTATCCTTAAACTGGCTTTCTGCCTTATTGATCTGGCCAATGCCTGCTATGGCCTCCTTTAACGCATCTCTATAGACCTCATTGATTGAGTTGGAAATATCCATGTATATTGAAGCAATTGCAACTAGAGACTCCCCTCTTTCTACATCAGTAAATTTTTCATGTATTGATGCACTGATGATCGCACGTACTTCATCGTACTTTTTTTGTGCCAGCAAATCCTCAATGTTTTTTGAATCTATTTTTGTATTCATATTATTTTACTTTTTGTAACTTAATAATGATTCTATTAACGATTAGTCTTTTGGCATGACTTTCTGCATCGTTCTTCAATCCTAAATTAATTGCAACTTCATCGAGTCTATCAATAATAAAACTTCTTGCTTCTGCGCCCTTCTTTGTACCCACCTCAGTTCTATTTAACATGTCCTCGAGTGACTTCTCTAGATTTCTTAAAGCATCTGAACCAAGTTTAGCTTTATTTACTCTTTCCAGAACGTCATCAGATATTTTTTCTCTTAATTTTGTTTCTACTTTATCTTTATAGTCATTTGGCTTCAGATCTTTCAATGGATCCACTCCTGTCTCAGTGTTGTCTTTTACTTCTGACAACTTTTTATGTCTCTGTGCTGCGCGTTCCAGAGATTTAACGTCGGTCTTTGCAAGCAAACCTTCCAGCTCTTCCTTGGCTTTTCTTTCTATAGCTTTTTTGAGATCAGTAATTTCCCCAATCTCACCGAAGATTTTCATTCTGAGATTATCAAATGTTTCGGTCGCACTTGTTTTTCTCCTTTCAATAGTGCTGATAGTTCCTAATGTAATATCTATATCTGCGAGTTGCCTCCTAAGATTATTCTCGACTTCCCTTGCACCAACTTTAGCAAGTTCGTCTTTATATTTACCCTTAAGATGACTTGCGGCTTCCTTTTTAACATCGAGATCCTTTACACCTTCATAATCCTTATCTGATAACGTTTTAGTAAGATATCTGGCTACCGTATGATAGTAGAGTTTGATTTGACCAATACCGCCTAAGTAGCCCTTCGCCGCCTTAAACTTATCCACGTCACCCTCTAGTGTGCCCTCTAGGGCTGATAGTGTATCAGCATCTCCGTTCTTAGTAAGATCAGTTAGTTCTTTCTCTAAACCCTCAATCTCCTCTGGCAACTTTTTAAAATAATACAATCGATTAAAAAGACGTTCTAACTCACCCTGATCTCTTATAGCAAGCTCCTCAATATAAACATCAACAGAAGCCAAATCTTTTTGATCTAACTTTATATCCATTTCCTTCTCGATCTGATCCCGATATAGTACCTTCAACTCTTCTGCTAATTTGGTTGATTTTTCAAACGCCTCAAAACGTTTTTCTAGCTCGCCCTCATCAGCCACATCGAATATTGCTGCATCAGGATGCTTCGCCAAAAACTCTGCGAAGCCTTTTTTATTCAAGGCAGCGTCGACACCGAACTTTTCATTCTCTGCTTCTGGGCTTCTTGTTGCCATGTTTTATATTAAAGATAAATTATATAGCTAATTTTAGACCTGACTCACCATTACGTCAATTGGCTATTTTCTATACTTAGACATTATTTCTGTATTTACTTCATCCTTGTTTCTGCCATATTTTAGATACGATAATTCCTTGATTGAATCTACAATGTCTTTGTTTCCACTTGGTGGTGGCAAAGTCTCAATATTGAATGGCTTTACTGGTCTACCATTCGCCAACATTTTTAAGTATGCATTTCTGTTGTCGATAGACATTATATCCTTTGCTGTAAATACTTGAGCAAACTGTTTTTCTAGATATTCAGCATCTTCTGCACCAACCCTAAATGCTGCGATAGAACCTACGTTTCCAAAGACTGAATCTTTTATTTTCTCTTCCAACTGAGCAATGAACTGGTGTGCGACTGTTAGCGATAACTTATACTTGCGAGCCTCTGACAAAATAGTAGAGATAGAATTTGTTGTTACGTTCTGGAACTCATCGATATACAAATAGAATGGTGGCAAATTTTGACCTAGTGAATCTACACGTGACAGTGCTGCCATCAATATTTTACCTACAAGTATCAGACCGATTAGGTTTGCATTGATATCGCCCAGTCTACCCTTTGATAGATTTACTAGTAATATTTTTTTACTGTCCATTATTTCTCTGAAATTTATACTAGAATTCTCCTGAGCAATAATAGGTCTCATGATGTCGTTTGATAGAAAGACGTCAAACTTACTTGTGATGTACGGTACAATATTTGCCAATGAAGCCTCACCTCCTGCCTTCTCGGCAACCTCCTTCCAGAATTGAACAACGATAGGGTTATTACACTTTGAAAGTTTCATTTCTCTAAATGCCTTGTTGGCCAAGACTCTAGAAACATCTAGTAGTGTGTTTCCTGACTCTGGGTCTTCCATGACCAAAAGTACTGCGTTACGGAAATATTGCTCGAACATCGGACCTCCTGCCGTCTTCATATCAAAGAGTTTATTGAAAATGGAAAGCAATTCATTCACCACGAAAGTTTTCTGCTCTGGGAATCTTCTATCGTATTCGAGCATGTTCAACGCCATTGGACGATCCGTATATGAAGGATCGAAATAAATCACATCTTCATATCGATGTTTTGGAATAATAGATAAAATATCTTGAATATCTGAACCATGAGGATCGATCATACATACACCTTCACCATTAAGGATGTCTTGCGTAATCATATTCTTCAGCAATGTAGTCTTACCCGTTCCAGTCTGACCTATAACATAGAAATGTCTTAATCGATCCTCTGGAGACATTAGGACTTTAGTTTCTACTCCCCTGTCTCTATTTACACCAAGCATTATACCTTCTCTTGATAGCTCAAGTGGCGCAGGTGCACTTCCAGCCTTTGCGACTTTTAGGTGAGGAGATGATTTGATAACCGTTGCAGGCAAATGCATTAGTGAAGTTAATTCTGTTAGATTCAACAATAATCTATTCTTCTCATTAAAAAGTCTGAAAGAAAAATCATATAGAAGTTTCTTCAAATCATTCTTTGTTACTCTCTTGAAAACAAGTGCATTACCGTGAGTATTTTCGAATTGATTAAAAGCTGATTCTATATCATCTAGAATCTCATTTGCCTTACTTTCATTCTCCGCAGAAGAAATAACTCTAATATTTACAGCTTCAATAGGTGTCAGCATCTTCAACTTAATCTGATCTACACTGATCTGGTCTACATTTTGTGCTGCCTCTTTTTTCTTCTCCTTATCTTTTTCTTTATCTTCACTACTTTTCGCTAACGATGAAACTCCCTTAAAAAATCCTTCCACGTATTTACTGATACCTTCTGCATTATTTGAAATCGCAGTAGAAATCTTCTCCCCTTTCATTATTTCCTCTAGTGTTTTTTTAAATCTTTTTGTATGAGAAGAGTCTTGAGGTTTTATAACAAACTGTATCGCAGCACCCTCGCCATTTGTTTTTATCTTAGAAAAACTATTTAAAATACTGTTTAAGGGATCATAATCAAAAAGATCATAGGTCTTTATAGGCCATATTGAATTCTTTGCAAAAGTCACATATGACGCAACCGTTGAACCCTTTTCATTAAAAATATTGTAATCATCCTTCCTCTCTATGATTTTCGCATTATGAAAGACTGAAAGGATTTGTTTCTCGAATAGACTTTTCTTTGAATCATGCACGGCGATGTTAAATGAAAAGTCGTCACTATGATTCGCCACTGCAAGTTCTAATGTATAGTAACCAGTACCCTGCTCATCATCTACAGACATCATTCCAGAATAGAACTGCTCCATTGATGAAATTATTTGTTTCAGTGATTCTACTTTACCCTCATCACTTTTCTCAGGCAAAGTGATTTCAAACAAAGTCATATTGAGAGCTTTGAACTCTGGGCCTTTCTTATCGATGCCTACAACCATCTGACCTGATTTCAAATATTGTACGAGAAACCTCTCGAAGTCATCTTGAATATGTGGATCATTCAACTTTGCAACAACGTCTAGAGCATTCTTGATACCAAGTGTCTGCATAATGCCCAGTATTTCTGACATCTTATCGTCGTGCTCTTCGGGAGACAAGTCCAACACTATTCCCTCAACATTTTTTGTAGGTATAGCAAAATCCTTATGCAGAATTTGCTTTGACGGAATCTCTTTATATTCACGTACAATCTCTGTAGTAGAATGAGCTGAGACATTCTCAGGTTTAACATTGAGCTCTGCTGATCGAAGCATTACTTCCCTTTCTTTTTCAGCCAATTGTTTTCTTAGAAAAACAATTTCCTCTTCTGGACTACCAAGATTCAGAGAACCATTAGACTGTGTAAATTTTTCCATATGAAAATTATACCTTATTTTTTAATAGTTTCTAAGTGCCAAATATTTACAAGTTGTGCCCTTGGTTGGAATCGAACCAACATCGACGGCTTAGAAGTCCGCAGTTCTATCCATTGAACTACAAGGGCGATTAATAGAGGATAGCAGAAAACAGTAAAAATATAAAGCCCCTATAGAGATGGATCACTTGGACCGCGATATCCCCTCTTAATTAGTTCGCTGCTGTCTTCTCTAGATTCGAACATATTAATCACACTATCAAGATCTTTTTTGTTAAATATTTTCTCTTCTTTTGCTGATTCTTGCTCGACAGCCACGAATTTTCCACTAGAAATCTGCCAGTACAAATAGAATCCATAAGCAAGAACTGCAATGAGAACAATGAAATTAAATATTAGGATGAGTACCCAATCCACAAACGCGTTTCTTCCCATCTCCCTAAACATATGTGTCAAAGGAACCTTGGGGACCTTCATGAATTTTTTTGTGAATAGATTATTCATTTTATTTTATGGTTAAAGCTTCAATACTCAAATTCAAAATCCATGTTTTAGCCGCCTTCCCTGATACTGCAGAAGTGCCCAGATCTACATCAGATATAACAGAACTGAAGGGTAAATTTTCAAGTAGAGTAAGTGCAGTCATAACATTTGCCCACGAACCGATCACATTAATATTAGCTTTAAGTAGACCTGTGGATGACGTTATTGACCCTAATTCTAATTTTGTATTTGACTCTGTACCAACCTTTTCGACCATTTCAATAAAAGTAACTGCTTTATCCTCCTTTATTAATCTACTAGACAAACCTGAGCGTTGTTCCTCAGTATCATCGTGAATCTTTTGCAATTCTTGCTCCTTTTGCTTAATTATATCTTCATTGGCTAATTCCTTAGTTGCATTAACATAATGAATCGCTTGTACAATAGTCTGTCTGCGTATTAAAAAATATGCCATTGAAACCACAGCAATAGATGCTATTGCGAATATTATCAATACATAATGTCTATGGTTCATTTTCATATATTTTTAATTGTTTCAATCTTAATCGAATACGATATATTCTTGCTTTTTGCCAGATCCGAAATAGGAAGTTCAACCTTTGTGACCAAAGGATCCGCTTCTAACCTATCCCTAAACTGTATGAGACCCTCTCTTGATTCAGCTACACCCTGAACAATAATTATAACTTGAGTGGTGGTAGCTTGTGGATTTTCAACTTTAACTGATATCGACTTTATACCAACCCCACTAGTCTTATAACCTATAACCTGAGAAACTAAGCTGGAATAAACTATAGGAGATCTGTGATTCTTTAATCTTTTAATCAGCTCTGTACTATCAGATAATTCTTTTTTGATTTCATCAGCCCCTCTAGACGCTCTACTTTTCTGCAACTCCCCCAATCTAGCGAGCAGAGCTCTTTCCTGACTAAATGAATATATATAAGCTGGCAGTAATGCGCAGATACCTAGAAGAATTACAAATGAAAGGAAAAACATCATGTATATAGTCACTCGAATTCTATACTCTTTCTTGAGTAGTTTAAGTTCTTGTGAAGGTAGAAGTGTGTAGTGAATCATGTTTTTAGGGTAAAGCTAATCCAGCTGCTATTGCATAATCAAGTGAGTCTTCAAAAACAATCTTCGGTACATAGTGATTTATAGAAAAAGCATTCTTCCATACATCAGCTACGACTAGCTGCAGTTTATTATCAGGTGATAGATGAGAAATCTGGCTGATTGCTGGTGCATCATGTCCTGATATTATTATCGACTTGATTGGTTGATTCTCACCATGTTGTGACCAGTAAATGTATACTCTTTCTATTTCATGTCTCAAAGAAAAAACGGCATCTGGTACATCTGCTATATTTTTATTTCTAATCAATTCGCCTCCCCAATTTATTGTCGTAGTAAAACACACCACTCCACTTGATACGACGTATATCCCAGTTTTTTTGTTCATTACATGAACAATTAATTGAGTATCACTAGAGTCATGATCCACAACAGCACGAGCAATAGCCTTTGCTTGAATCTCAAAAGATACAGTTGTTAACCCTGCTTGCTTAAGCGCTTTTAGATAGCTATCTACAAGTTCTCTTGGAGCAACAGACACACTGGCGTATGTCTTCCCTTTACTTAGATTAGCTGGAAGTTTATCGAAAAAGAAAATAGCATCGGAAGCTGGTATTGGTACATTTTCTTCCAATTTAAACTCAATATTCTGACGAATCTGATCTTCATCGACATCAGGTACTTCTGTTTTGAATAGATACATTCTCTCTTCTGGTAGAGATGCTTTGATTGTAGATATCTTCAATTCCTTAACTAGTGCGGTTAATTCAGTTACTAGGGCCTTTTCATCCTTTATATGTCCTGAGTCTATGATTCCCGGTTTAAGGACCCTAAAACCATAACGCTTTAGAACGTATCCATGATGACTTTCTCCATATTCGATACAGCGGATAGCATCATCAGAAATATCTAGACCAGCATAAGGAATATTCAAATACTTTGGCGGAGGAAATAATTTAAAAAAGGTCTTTGTAAACATATTGATAAATATACAAATATTTATCAATTATTATAGCACTATTTTCTGTGTCTAATAAGTTCGATAATACCAGGAACAAAAGACACCACAATAATAACGAGAACAATGGGTGTTAAATAGTGTTCCGCATTTGGAATAATGTTACCCAATAGATATCCCATCAAAACTATTCCCCATGTCCATAGGAATCCTCCGATGATATTGAATTTAAAAAAAGTTTTGTAATCCATCTGCCCCACCCCAGCAACTATAGGTACAAAAGTTCTAACCACCGGAACGAAACGAGCTAGTATAATCGTCATCTTACCGTATCGCTCATAGAATGCTCTAGCCTTATCTATATGACTTTTTCTAAAGAAAAAAGAATCTTCCTTTGTAAAAATCTTCGGTCCAGTTTTTTTACCAAAATAATAACCGACATTATCCCCCGCTACAGCTGCAACAAACGACAATACAAGTAGCCAAATGATTGGCATATACCCTTGTGAAGCAAGAAAACCAGCAGTAAAAAGCAGTGAGTCTCCTGGTAAGAAGAATCCGAAAAATAATCCTGACTCAGTGAATACTATTGCAACTACACCAAATAACCCGAGTGCCTTAATTATTGTCTGCGGATCTAGTAGTGAAATTAATGACATTTATTTTGCCTTTGTTCCCGCTGGAATAGAAGATACTGGTTCAAGTAGTGAGAAGTGACCTGTTGGATTTTCTGGAGTTGGGTTTGTTGAAAGTGCAAAAAGCATCCCGTTACTCTCGTACCCCTTTATCATTCTAGGTTCAAGATTTGTAACGAACATGCAAATCTTACCGGTCAAAGTTGCAGGATCTGGAAAATGCATTGATATACCAGAAACTATTTGTCTTGGTTTCTCTTCTGCAAAATCAACTGATAGCTTTAAAAGCTTATCCGTATCTGGAATTTTCTCAGCTGATAGAATCTTGCCCGCTCGTATCTCTACCTTAGCAAAATCATCATAGCTAATCTTTTTTGGTAATACTGGGACCTCAACTGGCTTTGTTTCTATTGGTGTATCGTTCATATATTTAAATACTACCCTTTTACTCTTTCCTTATCAAGAAAGCTTTGCAGTATAAGTGCAGCGGCTGATGCGTCTAACATGTCGTGTTTGCCTTGGAAACGTTCAGCGTTAGCACTTGTCATGAATTCAGGTTCTAAATGTACGATCAATCCATTAGTCTCTAGTTGTTTTTTAAATTCTAGACTTTCAGACATTATCACATTCGCCTCACCTTTATAATTCTTCGACTCCCCCATTACTATCTCTGTCGTTTCCTTTTCTTTTGCAATTTTTAATACCTCATCTAGTAGATTCTTAGTAGAATTTAGAACAATAAGTGGCATAGCAAACTGCCTTCCCTCATCGGAAAGTGCCAGTCCAATTCTCTTTGATCCATAGTCAATTCCTAGTATTCGCATATCCACAGTGTACTCTAAGTTGAAAATCTAATCAAAATATGAGAGTATGTCTCTATTCGGATATATGTCTGAATATGGATAGGTGCCAGAGTGGTCTAATGGAACAGTCTTGAAAACTGTCGCCCGCGCAAGTGGGCCGTGAGTTCGAATCTCACCCTATCCGCCAATTGATTAAAGTGTAGGCATGATCTACACATATCAAAACATGGAGATAATTCCAAATCCACAAAATAATATTCCGGAGAATGCTCCAAAACCAAAGGTGGAGATCGAACCTGAATTTATAGCTTTTGTACCGCAAGAGTTCCTTGATGATCCGACGGGATATTTTGAACGCGAAGGAAAGAATATAAAAACCGGAGATATTAAATATGATTCAATTGGTGTTGTTCGAGAAGATCCCACCGCTGTAAAAGATTTACCTATTTGGAAAAATACTGAGGGTATGGAAATACAAACAGTTGGAAAAAGAGTAAATACCACTAAGGGCGCAGTT
>CAZRIX010000005.1:51198-72914 GCA_964600255.1 uncultured Candidatus Saccharibacteria bacterium | reverse complement strand
AGACAGCTGCACAAGACAGACTTGTAATTTCAAATACGGGTAACGTGGGTATCGGCTCGACACCTATATATAGGCTCGATGTAGCCGGTGAAGGTCGCTTCACATCATTTGTGGATGCGTCGAGATTTGTGGCCACTTCAACAACCGCCACCTCTACATTCGCCGGAGGATTGACTGTGGGAGGTACAGATTTTGTTGTAGAGCCAAATTCTGGTCGAATTGGTATCGGAACTGCGTCGCCAGATGCATTGCTGGGTTTTGCCAATACTCTTGGTGATAAGATAAATTTTTATAAAGGAGCAGACTACGGTATTGGTGTTCAAGCAAATACTTTTCAAATCTATTCTCCAGGTGGTTCAGGAAACCGAACAAGTATTGGTTATGGAAATTCAGCATCATTTACATCAGTGCTCAGTGTTGTTGGTAATGGAAATGTTGGTATCGGAACAACGACTCCTGTCACTCGCCTGGATGTTGCTGGAGCAACGCCAACCCTACGAATTAGCGACACAACCGCATCGGTAGGTTCTGGTGCGGCATATGGAGATATTGATTTCTACGCCTCTGATACCAGTGCTCAAGGCGTAATGTCGCGAATCAGGAGCAAGACCGCAGATGGAGGATTTGGTAACAGTGGTGAATTGAGCTTCTGGACCTTCCCGGCATCCGGTTCATTGACAGAGCGAATGCGCATCTCAAGCGGAGGAAACGTTGGTATCGGCACAACCACCCCAGCCTCGGCTCTCCATATAGATAGCGGAACCGCTTCATTACCAAGCATTAGTATGTCTGCTTCGGGCGGATCATTGCAGACAATTGGTCGCGCTTCAGCTAGCTTTACTGGGGCAGCAACGACTGATCTAGGTATTAGATTTAGTAATAAACTTTGGTTGGGTAATACTGGCACAGCAAGTTTAGTGCTGGATTCCTCTGGAAATCTGGGTATTGGTACAACCTCTCCTGCTCGCAAGCTTCACGTCGAGTCAGCAAATGCTGATGCTGCACGCTTGAGAATTACTGAGACAGCGGATTCATCATCTGGTCATTCTGCAGGTATCGAATTATTCGATACAACCACATTCAAAGGCGGTATATTTAAAAATGGTCTAACACATAGTATCGGGTTATGGGATGCTTCTAGTGAAAGACTCACTGTGGTGCAGGGTGGAAGTATCGGTATTGGTACAACAACTCCTGTCGGAAGTGGTCTTACCATATCTGCAGCATCAGTACCACAGCTAACATTTGCTGACCAATCTCTAGCTGCTGGAACGCGTAATTTCTTAATGAGAGTAAACCCTAATATTGGAACAGGAGTATTCCAAATCGGAAGTGCAGTAGATGCAGGGTCTGCAAACGTGATAAATCTTAACCTCGACAGAAGTGGAAATGTGGGAATCGGTACAACAACCCCAGGTGCGAATCTTGATGTAAACGGAACAACTCGACTCGGAGGATTGACTGTGGGAGTTTACCCAGCCCTCGTTCTTAATAATAAGAGTGCTGATGCGGCTGGTATCGGAACCGGACTACAGTTCAAGAATCGAAATGATGCCTCAAACTATATGGGAGGTATACAGACAATATATAGAGGTGGCATAACATCAGCTTTAACTATGATGGACTTCTTTGCTGGTGGAGATTCTGTGACACCAAAGATGACATTGAGTGGAAGTGGTAGTTTAGGGATAGGGACTGCGAGTCCGACAGATGCGTTAGATGTAACAGGAGTCGTTAAGACGACTCTAGGAATCGAATTTGGGACAGGGGCCACTAATGCGCCACTACTCTTTCCGTTTAGCGGTGCTTCTTGGTCGTCACAGAATGCAGCTGGAAAAGGTTTGACATTTTGGTCAAATGCTAATACAGCCGGAGATTATGGGATTGTATTCGGTGGCGGAGGTGTTACTGTGACAAGCGGTAACTATAAAAATTCTTTATTCACAAAGACCTTTGCACCTACCAGTGGTACGGCGACCTTCCACACGACGGAAATCAGTCCGACGATAAATCAGACTGGAGGAGCAAATGGAATTACAAGAGGACTGTATTTAAATCCTGCACTTACTTCAGCATATGACTGGCGTTCGATAGAAACTGCTAATAACACTGGGTATGCCATTTATGCAGGTGGTGCGGCAAACAGCTTTTTTGCGGGTAACGTCGGTATCGCCTCAACCTCCCCTTGGAGAAATCTCTCTGTAAACGGTACCGTTGCTCTAAATGGTCTTACATCATCTGCTACCGGCAACGCTTTGTGTATCACGTCTGCAAAAGAGTTGACCGACTCAGGTGGTGCAAGTTGTACACCGTCATCAATAAGATTCAAGGAGAATGTTACTACTCTTAACCCAGGCTTCGCTCTCGATACGCTTTCAAAGCTAAAGGTTGTGAACTTCGACTATATAGAGAAGCAGCCATTTGAGACTAATCGTAGTTATGGATTGATCGCTGAGGAAGTTGCAAAGATTGATGATAATTTAGTTGATTATGGATACGATGGTCTACCAGTGTCATTGCATTTTGAAAAGATCACAGGTCTTCTAGTACAGGCCGTTCAAGAACAGAAGGCTCAGATAGAGGAGATAAAGTCGCAGTCATTTATAGATAAAGTTTTTGTGGGGGTCAATGAAATGTTCAAAACTGCCGCTGTCAGAATGAAAAGTGTATTCGTAGGTGAGCTCCATGTTCAGGAAAAACTATGTGTTGATGATGTATGTATAGACAAGGATCAGCTAAAGGCGATACTTATGAACTCAGGTGGGGTAAGGTATATACAGGATAAAAATCCTCTGCCAACTGAGTCAAACAATAGCGCAGATAATAATACGGTATCTTCAACAACAAGTGAGGTTGTAGAACCGCAAGCAAGTACAACAAGTCAGACGGTTCCAAATGTAGTTCCTGTTCAGGAAAGTACAACCCCACAGGTTCCGCCACCAAGTGAACAACCTGTTTCAAACCCTACAAATACTACAGATCAAACACCACCAACCGTTCCAGAAGTACCAACTGAGGTAGTTAGTACTCCAGAACCTGAACCAGCACCAGCCCCTGCTCCAGAACCTACTCCAACACCAACTCCAGAGCCATCTATAGCCCCAGAATCAGCTCCTACTGCAGGGGAGTGATAATAGCCTCTAACCATTTGCAAAAGTATGGCTAATTTGCTACACTCTACTTTACAATAATTATGTCAACAACAAATAACCCAAAGATTGAAAATATGTTCAAAGCAGGAGCTCATTTCGGCTTCTCAAAAACACGTCGTCACCCAACAGTTACTCCTTATATTTTCGGAGTTAAAAACAAGGTTGAAATATTCGATCTAGAGAAAACTGAGGTATTACTAGAGAAGGCAAAGGCTTTTGTTGAATCACTAGCAAAGGAAGGGAAGTCAATTCTATTCGTAGGAGGTAAAAGTGAGGCTCGCAACGCTGTTAAGACAGGTGCACTTTCAATTAACATGCCATATGTAGACGGAAGATGGATTGGAGGAACTCTTACAAACTTCATGCAGATCCGTAAGCGTGTTGAAAAACTAGAGAGACTAACATCTGAGAAGGAGAAGGGTGAGCTAGCAAAGTACACAAAGAAGGAGAGACTTTTGATCGATCGTGAGATAGCAAACCTAGAGAGATTCTTTACTGGTATCGTTTCTATGAAGGATCTTCCAAAGGCAATATTTGTTGTTGACCCAAAGAAGGAAGTTACAGCTGTTAAGGAAGCAAAAGACATGGGTATTCCAGTTATCGCTCTTGCAGGTTCAGATTGCAATATCAAGGGTCTAGATTTCCCAATCGTTGGTAACGATTCATCACAGACAAGTGTACAGTTCTTCGTGCACGAAATCACAAAGGCTTACGCTTCAGTTAAGAAGGCTTAATACATTTGGCCGGTTTGGTTTTTATTATAATTAATATCTAATAATATGATCACCACAGAACAAATTAAGGAATTAAGAGACTCAACAGGAATCTCGGTTATGCAATGCAAGAAGGCTTTGGAAGAAGCTGGTGGTGATCTAGAAAAAGCTCGTATCATCCTTCGTAAGAAGAGTGGTGAACTTGCTGCAAAGAAAAGTGATAGAACCTTCGGAGCTGGTATCGTTCAATCATATCTACACTCAACAGGTAAGGTTGCTGCACTAGTAGAACTAGTTTGTGAGACAGATTTCGTATCTGGTAATGAAGAATTCAAAACCCTAGCACGTGATATTGCTATGCATGTTACTGCTGCAAATCCTAAGTTCCTAAATTCAAGTGAAATAACAGAAGAATCAAAGAATGTTGCAAAGGAAGTTTTCCTAAAAGAAATTGCAGACAGTGGCAAGAAGGTTCCAAAGGAAATGGAAGAGAAGATTCTAGAAGGAAAGTTGGCTACATATTTTGCCGATCAGGTACTTTTGAATCAGTCTTTCATCAAGAATCCAGATGTTACAATTGATGCACTTATCACAGCTGCAGTTCAGAAGTTTGGTGAGAAGATTGCTATCGCACGCTTCGTACGTTTCGCTGTTTTGGAGAAATAATTAATTTCCTATGTCAGTTTTTTTTGACTCATCTATTCTATCGTTTTATATATCTATATTAGCAATCATAGGAATGATTAGTTTTAAAGGACTCGAGTTAAGGTCTGGTAAAAAGTCATGGATTTCTCGTTTGTCTGACAATACAAACCATATAGTTAGAGATTATTACTACAGTACAAGAAAATTCATATCTTATATAAATAGGAAAAGCGCAGTTGCATTTCTTCAATGGATTGCGTATCATATTCTGACGTGGGCAAGGAATGCCTATATATGGGCATATCACAAGGCCCATGCCCACGCTCCATCGAAGAAGGTAATAGATATGGTACGAGGTAGAGGTGAAGTGAATAGGAATGGAGGATCATCTTTTTACCTAAAGAGTATTTCGAAGGAAAGAGTAGAGGAGGAGGTGAAAAAATAATCAAAATAGTGTATAGTATTCTAGGTTAAATTGTAGGAGAGTTTGTTAGGAGAATTGCCATCTTAGCTCAGTTGGTAGAGCAACGCTTTTGTAAAGCGAAGGTCCCCAGTTCAAATCTGGGAGATGGCTCCAAAATGATCGATTAAAAAAGTAGCCCAAACGGGCTATTTTTGGTATATTTATTGAATGACTAATGGAGAATCAGATAAGTCGCAAGTCAAAGGTCATATGCACCCATTAACCCAATTTACACGTGAGGTGGTGGGAATTTTTGCTGATATGGGCTTTGTTGTGGCTTCTGGACCTGAACTAGAGCAAGAACACTATAACTTCGATGCTTTGAATATTCCCAAAGACCATCCTTCTCGCGATATGCAAGATACTTTCTGGATAAAATCTAAAGAAAAAGTTTCAGCTGACAAAAATACAAGTGCTAACGAAAAAAGTGGCCGTCCAGTAATGCGTACCCAGACTTCATCTGTGCAGGCTCGTTTTCTAGAAAAAAATAAAGACAATCTTCCGTGTGCGATTATTGTGCCAGGCAAGGTTTTTCGTAATGAAGCAACTGATGCAACTCACGAAGCACAATTCTTCCAATTAGAAGCTCTATATGTCGACAAGGATGTATCGCTCGGACATTTGAAGGGTGCAGTAGAGCATTTTCTTAAGAAGCTATATGGTGACGATGTGATTATTAGATTCAGACCAAGCTTTTTCCCGTTCGTCGAACCTGGAGTTGAGGTCGATATGTTATTTAACGGTAAGTGGCTAGAAATGGGTGGAGCAGGAATGGTACATCCAAATGTTTTCAAGAATGCCGGAATCGATCCAACCATTTGGAAAGGTTTTGCTTTCGGATTCGGAGTCGATCGTCTAGTAATGCGTCAGAACAATATTACAGACGTGCGCACTATTTACGATGGAGATTTAAGATTCATTAATCAATTCTAATATGAAAATCCTAAAATCATGGTTACAAGATCATATAGTAGAAACACTTCCAGATGATGAGCAGATCATTAATGCTTTTACGTTAAAGTCCTCAGAAGTCGAAGGGGTTGAACAAGTAAAAATAATTGATTTAAAAGGGAAAGAAATAGACGACACTGTATTCGATCTAAAAGTTTTACCTGACCGTGCCCACTACATGCTGTCTCATAGAGGTGTAGCATATGACCTTTGTGCGATTCTCAATTTAACACTTAAAGAAGACAAAATAGTGTTGCCTGAAAAGAATTTGGATATTAAAGCTAAAATAGAAGCAGATGTTTGCAATCGATATTCAGAGATTAGAATAGAAAATATTCAGAATGCCGAATCTTCTATGTGGTTAAGGTCACGACTAGAATCAGTCGGTTCAAGATCTATAAGCGCAATCGTCGACGCAACTAACTATGCAATGTTCGATACAGGTCAACCGATTCACGCTTTCGATGCTGACAAAGTTACAAGCCCAATCACAGTTCGGTTTGCAAAGGAAGGTGAACAAGTCGAAATCCTTGGAGGTAAAACTATTACATTAAAATCTCACCAAGCTGTACTAGCCGATAGTACTGGAGCTTTGGATATTGCTGGAGTAAAGGGTGGTAAAAGAGCGGAGGTTGATATGAATACTAAGAATATCATTCTTGCATCATCAAACTTCAACCCTGTCTCTGTTCGCAAAACATCTTTTGAGGTAGGAATTCGCAATGATTCATCAAAGCGTTATGAAAATGAGATAACTCCATATTTAACAGAAAAAGGTGCTTCTAAATTCCTAGATGTAATAGAGAAAATAATTCCAGGAATTAAGATCGGCAAGATGACAGATATTTTCAATAATCCACCAAAACCTTGGGTGGTAGAAGTTCAACATCAGACCATTGAGAAGATTTTGAGTAATAAAATTTCAGAAAAAAGAGTAGTCGAGATTTTAGAAAAGTTACAATGCAAGACGACTGTATCTTCAGGTGTCTATAGTGTTACACCACCATTTGAAAGATTGGATCTAATAATTGCTGAAGATATTATTGATGAGATTGGTCGTATCGAGGGATTGGATAGGATCAAGAGTATAGTTCCAAAAGCAAAAACCAGCCATGTCTTTTCTTCTGAGTATTTACTATCTGAAAAAATTAAAGATTTCCTAGTTGCAAAGGGTTTTAGTGAGGTAATCACTCGCTCGTTCTCGAATAAAGGAGATATTGAAGTTGCATATCCAATGGCTTCTGATAAAGGTTTTCTACGCAACAATCTCCACGACGGTCTACTCCAGACAATAGAGCAAGGTGTTAAGAATGCACCGCTACTAGGACTTGATGAAATAAGGGTTTTTGAAATCGGTAAAATTTTCACTAAACAAGGAGAGAGAACTTCACTGGTCGTTGGAATTCGCAATATAAAGAAGAAAATGGAACGCGTGAACGACAAGATCAAGGTCGTACGTGATGAACTTTTCAAAGAGCTCGGAATTGAAGTAAATATCCTATGCACAGTCGATGATTCAGGAGGAATAGTGTCACTAAAAGGTAAGACAATAGGAATGACCAATAATATCGATGGAGTTTTGGAGATCGAAATAGACGATTTGGTGGATCTAGTAAAACTTGATCTAAGTTCAATAAAAATAGAAAAGGGAAGTAGGATGCAATTGAAACCGTTTTCAAAAGAGCCTTTTATTACAAGAGATATCGCTTTGTTTGTGTCTTCAGATATTGATGTATTAAATGTACAGAATACCATCAAGCAAAACCTAAATACCTATGTTGGAGAACTTTTAGTAAAAGGTCCAGATCTATTCGATCAGTTTGAAAAAGAAGGCAAGAAGTCACTAGCATTCCGAATGATATTCCAGGCAAATGATAGAACTCTAACAGACGAGGAGGTAAATGGATTTATGGACAAACTATATTTAGTTGTGAAAGAAAAAGGTTGGCAGGTTAGATAGAAATGTGTTGCAACTACTGATTTTAATTGTTCTTAACAATTATTTAATAATCTCTTAATAACTTTTTGTTATATTAGATTTTATTATTAATTATAAAAAGATATGTGGTATCATAAATACATGA
The DNA here is from genome assembly GCA_964600255.1 of uncultured Candidatus Saccharibacteria bacterium. Classification (GTDB taxonomy): domain Bacteria; phylum Patescibacteriota; class Minisyncoccia; order Phycocordibacterales; family PALSA-1337; genus CAIOGI01. The sequence continues at coordinate 64,906 of CAZRIX010000005.1, read as the reverse complement.
AATATGTTTTCAGTGCTATCTATACTAAGGAAAATATGGGATACAGTGTCCTGTGTCCTGAACTAGACGTTGCTAGTCAAGGAAAAGATTTGAAGGAAGCCGAACGTAATATACGTGAAGCCGTTGAATTATATATTGAGGACTTATCAAAAGAGGAGCTTGTGTCATACACACAATCTAGATCAGAGTCACCAATAGTCGGCACTTTTGAAGTCAGTCATGCCTAGGTTTTTCTCTGGCAAAGCTATTTCTCATATTCTTTCAAGTAAGTATGGATTTAAAGAGGTGAGAATTGTTGGTAGTCACCTAAAAATGAGAAAGACTCTGCTCGGTAAGGTAATAATGGTTATAATTCCTCTGCATAAAGAAGTATCCACTGGGACATTTCATAGTATCCTCCGTCAGGCTAGAATTAATATGAAAGATTTTATTGAAAAAAGTAGAGAATAAAACATAGATTATACTCAAGTCAATAGTATAAAAAACCCTCAAAATCTGCTATAATATCGACATAAAACCCAATAAAATTTCATAAAAAAATGGCTAAAGATTCAGATAAAAAGAAAGATAATTACGGTGCGGATTCAATCCAAGTCCTAGAGGGCCTAGAGCCGGTACGTAAGCGTCCTGGTATGTATATTGGTACTACAGGTCCAGATGGTCTACATCACCTTATTACCGAAATCTTCGACAACTCTCGCGATGAAGCCATGGGAGGTTTTGCTAATCATATCGAGGTTTCGCTATTACCTAATAACCGAGTTCGCGTAGTCGACAACGGTCGTGGTATTCCAGTTGATGTCCACAAAACAACCAAGGTATCTGCTCTAGAGACTATCATGACGGTTCTACATGCCGGAGGTAAATTCGGTGGTGATGAAAGTGGCTACAAGGTCTCAGGAGGTCTACACGGAGTGGGAGCCTCAGTAGTTAATGCTCTGTCAGTATATACTCAAGTATGGGTACATAAGGATGGAGATGTATATACTCAGGAATATTCTCAAGGTAAGAAGAAATTTAATGTAAAGAAAATAGCAAAGACAAAGGAACACGGAACTATCGTTGCTTTCGAGGCAGATGCAATTATTTTTAAGGAGATAAAGTATGATTTCAATCGTATCGTAAATTTTTTGAGACAACAAGCATATCTAGTAAAGAAGCTAAGAATTGATGTAATTGACGCTCGCGAAGCGAAGGATATTGATATTGCTGACAATTTAACATACTTGGAAACCCTTAAATTACAGGTTCCATCTCAAACTTTCTATTTCGAGAATGGTCTTACATCTCTAGTTAAATTCAACAACCAAATCCTAAAGCCTATCCACAAGAATATTTTCTATGTAGAGAAAAAGGTAGAAGGTGTTGAGTCAGTCGAGATTGCTTTGCAGTATGCTGATGATATCTCTGCTCGTATTCTTGCTTTTGCAAACAACATTTATAACCCAGAACACGGAACACATGTTACAGGTTTCAAGACTGCTTTGACTCGTACTTTAAACTCATATGCCAAGAAGAATAATCTAACAAAGGATGGAGAAGATAGCTTTACTGGAGACGATGCTCTTGAAGGTCTAACTGTAGTTATCTCAGTTAAACTTCGTGAGATCCAGTTCGAGGGTCAGACAAAAGCAAAGCTTGGATCAGTAGAGGCCCAGAGTGCAGTTGCTACAGTATTCGGTGAAGCCTTCTCTGCTTTCCTAGAAGAGAATCCAGATGATGCAAAAGCAATCATTGCAAAGATAATCCTAGCGATGAAGGCCCGCAAGGCAGCCAAGGCCGCAAAGGATTCAGTTTTGAGAAAAGGTGCTCTAGAAGGAATGACACTTCCTGGTAAGCTTGCTGACTGTCAGACAAATGACGCTTCGGAGTCAGAGCTATTCATTGTAGAGGGAGACTCAGCCGGAGGTACAGCAAAGACTGGTCGTGATCGACGCACACAAGCCATTCTTCCGCTAAGAGGTAAAATCCTAAACATTGAGCGTGCTCGTCTTGATCGTATGCTTGGTTCAGAACAGATTAAGAACCTAGTCCTAGCTTTTGGTACTGCTATTGGAGATACATTTGATATTGGTAAATTACGTTATCATAAAATTATTCTAGCAACTGATGCCGACGTGGACGGAGCTCACATTCGTACCTTGATTTTGACTTTGCTATACAGATATTTCAAACCATTGATTGAAGGAGGTTATGTATATATTGCTCAGCCACCTTTGTATAAGGTAAAAAGAGGTAAAGAGATTATGTATTTCTATTCTGAAGAAGAGAAGAATAAGGTGCTTGGAAAAGAAATCGATGCTATGAATGATGTAACAGACAACTCTGATGTACAGCATGTTGCAGAAGAAGATTCAGAAGCGGAAGAAAAAGAAGTTGAAATAGAAGGGAAGAAAGCTAAGATTTCAATCCAGAGATACAAGGGTCTCGGAGAAATGAACGCTGAAGAGCTATGGGAAACAACTATGGATCCTGAAAAGCGTATACTACGTCAGGTAAATATCGATGATGCTCAGGATGCAGACAAGGTTTTCGATATGCTCATGGGAACTGATGTTCCTAGCCGTAAAATGTTCATTCAATCTAATGCCAAGAAGGCAACTATTGACATCTAATCTAAAATAGTATACAATACTAGGGCAATAATAAATTATAAAAATCTATGAAAAAGACCATCATTTTAGCTATATTTGCGCTGATGCTTATGACTCTACCTGCAGAGGCAAGAGCTTTTAAGATTGAAAGAATATTTGATCCGGCTTGTATTGTGCTATGTGATAATGAACCTGATGTTGTAAATAATACAAACAGTAATAACGTTAACAGTAACGTTAATTCACCTAACTCAAATGTTGTAACATCTGGTACTACCGCAACTACTCCAGTAGTTTTAACTACTCAAACTCCTGTTTATGTATACGATAACAATAATTACACTAGTCCACTTTCTGTTAGTTGTTATTCTTCATACATGAACTCTAATGTCGGTGATCGAATAGTTTGGAGTGCATCTGTATCAGGTGGTAATGGAAATTATTTCGTAACATGGTCAGGAACTGATGGTCTATCTGGTAATGGTTCTTCTATTTCAATTACTTACAATAACCCTGGAACAAAGACTGCGTCAGTAGTTGTAACTTCTGGAGGACAAACTGTTACAAGAAATTGTAATACAGTAATAGTCTCGGGATATAGTACAAATAACTATTACAATAACTACAACTATGATGGATACTATAACGGTTATTATAATAATAATTACAATAACTATTATAACGGATCATACAATCCATACTACAGTTCACAGCCTCTAACAGTTTCTTGTACAGCAAACACATCTGCGGCTCCAGTTGGTGCTACAGTAAGATGGGCAAGTTATGTATCTGGAGGTTATGGAGGATACACATATACTTGGACTGGTACAGATAATATTTACGGAACAGGACAGAATGTTGATGTTATCTATAACTCAGGAGGAACAAAGACAGCTTCAGTTACTGTTAGATCAAATGGTCAAATAATTACTCAAGCTTGTACAAACTCTATCGCAGTTGCAGGACCAGTCGTGAACTATAACAACAGTTATAACTCAGGAACTACAAACACGGTTATCAAGTATGTAGAAGTTCCAGCTAAGGCTAGTGTATCTCAGAAAGCAAAGGCTACAAATACTGTAGTTGAAAGTAATAACTCAAATACAGCAACACTTGCTTCACTGTTCTCACTTTCAAATGTTCCTTGGGGATTGGTAGCTATACTAATTATTCTGATTCTACTATTCATCATCTTCTACTTGATGTTCAATAGTAAGAAGATCTAATCAAAGAAAAAAGACTCTCACATCGAGAGTCTTTTTTCTTGTGTGCTTTATATAATCAATACTACTTTCTAGCTTTGATCTCAGAAAGAATTCTATCAATAACCTCCTTCTGATCAAGTTGGCCAATCTGTCCAGCATCACGACTCTCGAGAGTAACCTTGCTTACCGCTAGATCCTTGTCACCGATGATTATGAAGTAAGGTACATGGTTGACTTTTGCCTGTCGAACTTTCTTTCCAAAACCATCAGATGAAAGATCTACATCGGCGCGAATATCTAGGCTTCTCATTAAGTCATGAATCTCTGTAGCTTTGGCATGATGAGCATCACCTATTGGAATTATCATAGCTTGGGTTGGAGCAAGCCAAACAGGGAATTTACCTGCGAAATGCTCTATCAAAATTCCTAGGAATCTTTCCAATGAACCTGAAATAGCGCGGTGGATGACAACTGGGCGTTCCTTTTCTCCCTTTTCATTTGTAAATGAAAGATCGAATCTTTCTGGAAGATTGAAGTCACATTGAACTGTAGCTAGTTGCCACTCACGCCCAATAGAATCCTTGAACATAAAGTCTAGTTTTGGACCATAGAATGCTGCCTCACCTTTACCTATTCGGTATGGAAGGTTATTTTCTTTGGCTGATGCTTCTAGAGCTCCCTCGGCCTTTGCCCAGACTTCATCAGATCCAAGATACTTACTCTTATCATCACCTCGAACCGATAATCTAACCCAGTAGTCCTCCATCAATCCGATTGTTGTGTAGAAAGTTTTAATGATTTGAACTATAGTTCCTACCTCATCACTAATTTGATTTACTCTACAGAAAAGGTGACCATCATCTTGAGTGATAGATCTAACTCTTGTTAGTCCCGCTAATTGACCTGACTTCTCATCTCTGTATACAGTTGCTGGTTCAAAATATCTGACAGGCATATCTTTGTATGAGAACTGATTGTCAGCAAAAATCTGCATATGGTGAGGACAGTTCATAGGCTTTAGGAAGAAACTTTCATCTCCACCTTTTACCCTGAATAGTTCATCTCCGAACTTATCAGCATGGCCTGATGTCTTGTATAGAGCTTCCTTTGCAATGTGCGGTGTCCAAACTTTTGAATACCCCTTTCTTTTGTGCAATTCCCAAAGATAGTTCTGAATTTCATCACGAACGATCATACCTTTTGGTTGCATGAGTGGCAGACCTGCTCCGATAAGTGGTGAGATAGTAAAGAGTTTTAACTCACGACCAAGTTTCTTGTGATCTCTTTTCTCTGCCTCTACTCTCATTGTCTCGTAGTCATCAAGCGCAAGCTTTGTAGGGAATGCTAGACCGTAGATGCGAGTAAGCATTGCATTATCCTCACTTCCTCTCCAGTAAGCTCCTGCAACTCGGTTTATCTTGAATGAATCGTGAGGTATTTCATTTGCTGGGTTCTCACAATGTCCACCACGACAAAGATCTGTGAAGTTACCACATGTGTATAGAGTGATTTTCTCACCTTTTTTTACTATTTCTTCAATAAGCTCAATCTTGTATGGATTGTCCTTGAAAATCTCCTTCGCCTCATCCGCACTTACTTCTTTGTGAGTAAATTTTGTCCAAGACTTGAGGTTGCCCTTCATCTTTTTCTCTAGCGCAGGTAAGTCCTTGTCTGATAGCTTAACGCCAGCAGGGAATTCGAAATCATAATAGAAGCCATCGTCAATAGCTGGCCCGATGGTGTTCTTGGTACCTGGATATAGTTCTAATACCGCAGATGCCAATAAATGGGCCAATGTATGGCGATTATGTTCTATGTTTATTTCTTTCATGGGAGTAACTTTAACATTTTTATTAGGGAAAAGGGAGTGTTGACATGACAAACGATTCGTTTCTATCTTTGTCTGAGATTTATTATAATTACAATAATGTGTTTAAAAATATAGGTTTTAAAAGTTATTAAGAGAGTATTAAATTTATATATATTTTAGTTTGCTTTATTTTTCTCAATTAAATTATAATGTACCCAATCACAACTATTACATTTGAGTGACGTGAAATTATTAATCTAACTTAAAATAAAATGACCGAAGTAAATACACCTACATATATCATAGAGTTGAAGAATGACTTGGTAAAACACATTGATACATCATTAAGTGACTTTATGGCGACGATTTATAAAACAGTTGCTTTGAAAGAGGATATTGTATCAATACGTGAAGATATGAAAAACATGGCCACGAAGGATGATATTGCAAGAATATGGAATACTATGGCCACTAAGGATGATATTGCTAAGATATGGAATACAATGGCCACCAAAGACGAAATAGCTTTGGTTTGGGATAATATGGCAACTAAAGAAGATATTAAGACTCTGGCTACCAAGAAGGATTTTGAAAAAGTCTATGCATTGATTGGTAAGTATGAGACTAGAGCAAGTAATATTGAAGATATTCTACTTGAGGACCACAAACCCAGAATAGTGGATTTAGAAAAAGAGGTCTTTGCTGCCTAGTTACCCAAGCACTTTCACCTTATCTACAATCATACTCTTTTGACCGTTTCTTTCTGAGATTTTGCCTTTGATCGCTAAGCATTTGTCTGGAGTGAATGCACTTCGGAATTCTACTAGTACCTTAGGGAATACCACGGTCTCGAGTTCGCCAGTGAAGTCTGCTACTTTCACGAATGCCATATTGTCACCCTTCTTTGTGAGTATTGGTTTTATTTCTTCAATGATACATGCCAAAGTTACCTCCTGGCCATCCTTGAGAGTCTCAATTGCTTTCTTTATGTCCATATCACGCTTGCTGATTATGTCCTTGTATCGATCGAGTGGATGTCCTGAAATATACAATCCGAGTAATTCCTTTTCCCATGCTAATTTTTCTCTTGGATCAATATTTGGCACCTCTGCAAGTTTTAGTGTTGGAACGGTTGATGTATCGGTCATTAGGCCAAATAGGGAATCCTGGTTGTCAGCTTGTTTTAGCTTCTCTTTGTTGTGTGCCAATAATGTTTCTAGGTTTCCTAGTAAAACTCCGCGGTCAATTCCAAAACTATCCAATGCACCGGATTTGATTAATGCTTCCAGAGATTTTTTATTTAGATTCTTATCTTTTACTCGATCAAGGAAATCTGTAAGTGATTTGAATTTGCCACCACGCTTTCTCTCATCAATGATTGCTGTTGCTATTCCTTGCCCGAAGTTCTTGATGGTTACTAGTCCGAAGCGGATGGTGTCACGTGCCGGTGCTTTGTCAGGAGTCGGAGTATTATCCTCTCCGCGCCCTGCGGAACCCGCTTCGCTATCGCTACGCTCAGACAGTCCTCGGGCTTGAGAGGACAACACTCCTCCTCCTTTCACCACCGTGAACTGACTGAAACTTTCGTTTATGTCAGGTGGAAGAATTGGTATATTCATTCTCTTACACTCTGCGATGATTTCTGCAATCTTTTCTACATCTCCTGAATCTGCTGTTAGAACAGCAGACATGTATATTGCAGGATAATTGGCCTTCATATATGAAGTCTGGTACGCAACAAGACCGTAACTTGCGGCATGAGCTTTGTTGAAACCATAAGCTGCGAAAGGCTCGATGAGCTTCCATAGGGTATTTGCATTTTTCTTACCCATTCCGTGTTTAACGAAACCTGTGAGCAACTTTTCTTTTTGCTCTTCCATTTCTTTAGGAATTTTCTTACCCATGGCCTTGCGGAGCTTGTCAGCTTCAAGCCAAGAATATCCCGCAAGCTTGATAGCGATCATCATAACGTCGTCCTGATAGGTAATAACTCCATAAGACATATCGAGAATATCTTTCATTCTTGGATCTAGGTACTCTACTTTTGATTCATCGTGTTTTCTTTCAATGTATTGAGGAATAGATTCCAAAGGACCTGGACGATACAAAGCCACCATAGCGTTTATGTCATGGATTCTCGAAGGCTTTAGTTCAACTAGGAATTTGGTCATTCCACTTCCGTTCAACTGGAAAAGACCAATAGTTTCACCTCGCGCCAACATTTCAAACGTTTTTTTATCATCGCGTGGAATATTTTCTATATCAATATCAATATTCTCGATTTTCTTTACACGATCAACGGCGTCGGCAAGGATAGAAAGATTTTTGATTCCCAAGAAGTCGAATTTAAGTAGACCAACACCGTCTTCACCAACGGCATGCATATCATATTGAGTAATGATTTTGCGGATTGGATTGCCGTTAGCGTCTTCTTTGTTTTTGGTATCGTACTGTAGAGGAACATGCTCAGTTAATGCATCAGGAGAAATAACCACACCAGCGGCGTGTACGGAGATGTGGCGAGCACAGCCTTCTATTTTTTTCGCCATATCAATAATTCTCTTTGTGTCCGGCTCTTTATCATAAGCTTCTTTAAGTTCAGGAACTTCATTCAAAGCTTTATCAATAGTCATTGGGAAACCCTGGGCACCCATTGGGATCAGTTTGGAAATTCTATCGGCAGTCTCATAAGGGAATCCCATTGCACGCGCAATATCGCGTACCGCACCTTTCGCCATCATAGTACCGAATGTACCTATCTGAGCCACTTTGTCGTAGCCGTATTTTTTACGTGCATAGTCAATAACCTCGTCGCGACGGTTATCGGCAAAGTCCATGTCGATATCGGGCGCAGAAGGACGTTCAGGGTTTAGGAATCTTTCGAAGGGAAGTTTGTAGGCGAGAGGATCTACGTTTGTAATGCGTGTTACGTAAGTCGTCAAAGATCCGGCAACCGAACCTCGAATGTTTGTTAGGATTTTATTGGCATGAGCATAGCGAAGTAGATCAGACACTACAAGGAAGTACTGTGCATATCCTTTGTCTTTAATAACTTTTAATTCATAGTCTAGACGGTCAGTAACTTCCTTGGTCATCTCAAGACCACGTTTTGGAATACCTTCATAGGCAATTCTTCTAAGTTCATCATCGTGTGTAAGTCCACTCTCAACTTTGAAATCTGGGAAGTACCATTTACCCAAGGTGATCTCAACATTGCACATATCGGCAATCTTCATTGTATTGTCCAAAGCTTCAGGGATATCATGGAAAAGTTCCTCGGCTCTTTCGGCTGAGATAAATGAAAAGTTTTCTTCCTCTTCGGTACTTCCGTCCATGGCAGTTGCACCTGAAGTGTTGCGATCAGACATATCTCCAGAAGTATTCACTAGTTGTAGCATATCTCGTGCCGCCTTATCTTCCTGGTGAAGATAATACACATCGTGGGCGGCCACAATTTGGCTATTTGTTTCTTTGGCAAGCTTTATAAGTTGTTGCATCAATCCTTCATGTCCTTGGATTTCAGGATGGCGAGTTATTTCTATGAAAAAGTTCTCTTCACCATAGACTTTTTTATAGAAATCAATACACTCTTTTGCTTTCTCTACATTTTTATTTTTTAAGGCCCCTGAAATATCACTAGAAAAAGACGGAGCGATACAGATCAAATCTTTATTGTATTTTTCAATCAGTTCCTTATCGATACGTGGCTTGTAGTAGAACCCTTCGAAATACGAATCGGTTACGAGTTTGATTAGATTCTTAAATCCATCGTGATTCTTGGCTAGCAATACCAGACGGGTGCGACGGTTGTCGATACCAGCCTGCATATCTTTGCGTGTGCGGACTGCAACGTAGAAATCCACTCCCATAATAGGTTTTATTCCTTTTTTCTTTGCAGTTTTATAGAATTCAATCGCACCATAGAGATTGCCGGCATCAGTCAGAGCTACCGCAGGCATACCAAGATTTTTCGCCTCATCAAGCAAATCATCTACCTTAGGTAGGGCGTTTAGCAGTGAGTAATGCGAGTGTGTATGTAGGTGAATAAAACGGGGCATATAGCTATTATAGCAAATGTTATACTTTGTGTATGAAAAAACGTAGCGATTTCAAATTTCTCATCGGAATCGATGAAGTTGGTCGTGGTCCAATAGCCGGCCCTGTTGCCGTCGGTGCCTTTCTTTTTCCCAGTATTGAATCTCGCAAATTGTTCAAAGGCGTAAAGGAAAGCAAACAATTAAATGAAAAGAAGAGGGAAGTTTGGTATGAAGAAATTCTGCAAGCTAGGAAAAATGGCCTAGTAGATTTCGCAGTTACTTTTCAATCAGAAAAAGTCATTGACACCAAGGGTCTATCCTTTGCAATTAAAAATGCACTTAAGATTTCGCTAAATAAAATAGTAAAGAAAAATAAAATCAAAGCCAACGAAGTCCTGGTCCTACTCGATGGGGGATTGAAAGCTCCGATTGAATTCGTAAATCAGAAAACAATAATAAAAGGCGATGCAAAAGAAAAAGTAATTGCGCTAGCTTCAATTTGCGCTAAGGTTGAACGAGATCGATATATGCACAAAATGGCAAAGAAACATCCTCAATATGGTTTTGATATTCATAAAGGTTACGGAACACGGAAGCACTATGAGGCGATCAAAAAGTATGGACTAAGTCAGTTGCACCGAAAGTCTTTTTGTAAGATAATGCCAAAATGATAGATAAAATCAAAACATTCGCTAGTGGACTATTTAGTAATAAAAAGTTCGTAGAAACGGTCAATATATTTGTGATATACGGCTGTTTGTTGGCACCGGTTAACTTTATTGTAGATACTCTATTTTCTTCTTTTAAGCTTTCAAATCACTACTCATTCTTTAGTATAATGGGACTCATTACTTCCTTTATAGATGGAATAATAGCATCTGCACTAGCAGGTATAGTTTTCTATTTTCTATATGAGCCAATACACAATTGGATAAAAAGAAATACCTTCCTTTCGAAATATATAAAAAGTATATATACAATGTTCTGGAAACCATTTTTCTTTTTTACTTTGATTACGTCTCTGATTAGTTTGTTTGGTTTGCTAGGTATTGGTATATTTGTAACTGTATTCACCGGTCCATATGGATTACTAGCATCTGCAGGACTGATATTAGTGTGGCTTGTATATACAGCGATCCAGTTTGCGATTTACTACTTTTATTCTAAAGAGATATCGGAGAAGTTGGGGAAGATTTATGTGTGGTAGGTAAGTTTGTTATCTATTGACATAGTGTGCTAAATATGATATTATATTAAGGAATCAGCTCGAACTACCGAGTTGTGAACAAAAAAGGTATTAAGTGAAAAAAATCCTAGAGAAATCGGAGTCCAAGAAAACCGCCGTCACCATTACGTTGAAATCAGGTGTTACTGTGGCAGGCACATGCGTGAGGATCCAGGGCGAACACAGCGTCGATATCGCGAGGAGCGGTATTAACCAGTCCTGCACCATCCTCTTCTCAGAAATCGCGATGATTGATCATTCCTTCGGTGTCGAGTACTGAAAGGGAAGATTTATCTATCCGCACCCCGGGCCCTCGCCACAAGCGAAGGGCCCGTTTTTTTATATTAAATTTTCCCTCCGTGACTTCTCTCCAAAATCCTATATACTATATATACTTTAAACAAACTAAAGAATGTCTTCCAATGTCGAAAAAATCAAGGAAAGGCTAAGTATCGAGGATGTTGTGGGTTCATACATCAAGCTTGATAATGCTGGCAAAAATCTAAAAGGGAAATGTCCTTTTCACAACGAAAAGACCCCCTCTTTTTTCGTGTCACCTGATCGCGGTGGTTACTATTGTTTTGGTTGTGGTGAGAAGGGTGATATTTTTTCTTTTGTCGAGAAGTTCGAAGGACTAGATTTCATGGGAGCACTAAAACTTTTGGCAGAGCGAGCTGGGGTGGAATTGGAATTTAATAATGCAAACGATGGTCAGAAAACAGAAAAAGAGAGGCTACTTGCTGTAATGGAAGAGGCAACGAAGTTTTTTGAGAATGGTCTGAAAAGTTCACAACAAGCAATCGACTATGTAAAAAGTAGAGGAATTACTGAAGAGACTGCAAAGAAATTCCGTATTGGTTATGTACCAGCAGATTGGAGGCTGTTATATACGTATCTTAAAGGTAAAAAGTTTGCGGATGCAGATATAGAAAAAGCGGGTCTCATAAAAAAGCCTGACGATGAAGGTGGAGTGAAGAAGGAATACTATGATCGATTCCGTGGACGTATTATGTTCCCAATTTCAGATTCTTCTGGTCGTGTGATTGCTTTTTCTGGAAGAATTTTAGTTGATGATGGAAAGTCAGCAAAATATTTAAATAGCCCCGATACAATTCTTTTCAATAAATCTACTGTGCTATACGGAATAGACAAAGCAAAACAAGATATAAGAATCAAAAACTATTCAATTCTAGTCGAGGGACAGATGGATCTAGTACTATCACATCAAGCTGGAATAAAAAACACGGTAGCGGTTTCAGGAACAGCTCTGGCTGATACCTTGATATCAAAAGAGAACGTTGTGAACAATCTTGGAATAGTAAAAAGACTATCAAATAACATTATTTTAGCTTTTGATTCTGACCCAGCTGGAAGAAAGGCTGCTATGCGTTCAGCTCGTATCGCTTTAAGTCTAGGAATGGATGTAAAAATAGCAGATTTGCCAGAAGGTAAAGATCCTGCTGACCTAGTTCTTGCCGACCCTGAGTCATGGAAAAATGTCTTGCGTAATTCCAAAGCTGTGGTAGAATTTCAAATTGATACTGTGCTTTCACAAAAACTTGATTCCCGCAAATTGCCACAGGCACTAAGGGACAATGTATTTCCATTTATTGCACCTCTAACTGGCGCGATGGAAAAAGCACACTATATAAAGTTAATAAAAGAGAAAACAGGGCTTTCCGAAGAATCTATCAAAGAAGATCTCATTAAAACCGAGTCTTTGATGAAAGGTGAGGTTGCAGAAGTAAAAAAAGCAGAAGCCAATAAAAGCGCCTCTACTAGACTCGATGCAATAGCAAGGAAACTCTTTGGCTTATTTTATTACTTAGATAAAAACCCAATTCCAAACATTGATGTTGTAAGTCATAGAACTACAATCAAACAAATCGTTGGAAATAGATATGACAATTTCATAAAGAATTTAGAACCGTTCAAAGACGAATTGATCTTGGAAACGGAGGTGGCATATAGCAATCAAAAAGATATTTTAGATAATCTAAATGAATTGATGTTAAATTTTGAAGAGGATATTGTGCGAAGTGAATTCGCCACTGCAATGGCAGAACTATCCCAAGCCGAGAGAAACAAGGATGCTACAAATATAAATGAATTGATACAGAGAATAGATCTTTTGACCAAGAGAACGAATGAGTTATCAAAGAAAAGAGTTAAGAAATAATTATTAATTTAAATATTATAATATGGCAAAAAATAAAAAAGTGGTGAAGAAGGTAAAGAAAATTGTAAAGAAATCAGTTAAAAAGGCAAAACCAGCAAAGTCAGTTAAGAAACCTGCTCCAAAGGCAACTAAGCAAAGTAAGAATAGTGATTTTGAGACAAAGGCAAATAAGCTTATCAACAAAGGTAAAGAGCGAGGTTTCGTTACTTTTGATGAAATCTTGAAAGAATTTCCAACTATTGAGCAAGATATAAATTTCTTAGACGGACTGTATTCAAAGTTCTCAGTTGCTGGAATCGATGTTCTAGAAGGAGGAGGTTTGCTTGAGGTTGAGCCAGAAGTTGCAGCTCCAAAGAAATATTCATATGGATCAAGAAGTGCTGATTCATCATACGATTCTATTCAAATGTATTTGAAGGAAATAGGTCAGTATTCATTGATCTCAGCTGTTAGTGAAAAAGATTTGGCAAAGAGAATAGAGGCTGGAGATAAAGAGGCCAAGAATCTTCTGGCTCGTGCAAACCTCCGTCTAGTGGTTTCTATTGCAAAGAAATACGTAGGTAGATCACCAGACCTTACACTTCTGGACTTGATTCAGGAAGGTAACTTGGGTCTATTCAAAGCTGTAGAAAAATTCGACTGGACAAAGGGCTATAAA
>CAZRIX010000005.1:0-51188 GCA_964600255.1 uncultured Candidatus Saccharibacteria bacterium | reverse complement strand
CAACTTGGTGGATTCGCCAGGCTATTACTCGTGCGCTTGCAGATCAGTCACGAACAATCCGTGTTCCAGTTCATATGGTGGAGACAATTGCGAAATACAAGCAGGTTGTGCGCCGTCTAACTCAAGATCTAGGACGTGATCCTCTTGCAGAAGAAATTGCTACAGAAATGGGTCTAGATGTAGAGAAGATTTACAATATTGAAAAGATCGATCAGGATGTAGTATCTCTAGAGTCACCAGTTGGAGATGATAGTGATGATGGTAAGTCTACATTAGGTGACTTCCTTTCAGATGACAAAATCCTTTCACCAGATCAGGAATCTTCAAGAAGAATTCTACGTGACCAGGTCAATACTATTTTGAACGACCTTTCAGAAAAAGAGAAAAAGATTCTTGAAATGCGCCATGGCCTAAATGATGGAGTAACTCACACACTAGAAGAAGTAGGAAAGGAGTTCGGCGTGACTCGCGAGCGTATTCGCCAGATCGAAGCAAAGGCACACGAAAAGATTCGTCAGCATGACAATATCAATAGATTGAGGAATTACTAGTTTGCATTTCCTCTTTGCTCTGCCATAATTAGGTAATGCCAGACCTATTCACTGAACAATACTTAAGACTAAACAAAGCCCAGAAACAGGCCGTCGATACAATCGATGGTCCTGTTATGGTTATTGCTGGTCCTGGAACTGGTAAGACTTCTATTTTGACTTTGCGTATTGCTAATATTCTAAAGAACACTGATACATCGCCAGAAAATATTCTCGCACTGACATTCACGGAATCCGGAGCATATGCCATGCGCAAGAAATTGGTTGGTATAGTTGGAACGGCTGGATATAAGGTGAACATTCATACATTCCACGGATTTTGTAATGATATTATCAAACAATATCCTGAACGATTCCCAAGGATTATTGGCTCATCTGCAATTACTGATATCGATCAGATAGCTTTGATGGAGAAAATAATAGAGAAAAATGACTTCGAAATGTTAAAGCCATACGGTGATATCTTTTTCTATGTTAAGCCTGCTTTGTCTGAGATTAGGAATCTAAAAAGAGAAGCGATCGGTACCGAAGAGTTTTTGAAAATAATAAAGAAGCAAGAAAAGGAATTTGATGATATTCCAGACAAGGTGCACGAGAAAGGTGCACATAAAGGCAAGATGAAAGGTGAATTCATCAAGATGAAGGAGAAAATCGAGAAGAACAAGGAACTCTTCATACTATATGAACAATATGAAAAGGCTTTGGAAAAAGAGAAGTTCTATGACTTCGAAGATATGATCGTGGAGGTGATCAAAACTCTAAAAAAAGACGAGGATCTTTTGTTAATTCTTCAGGAAAGTTTTCAATACATTCTTGCTGACGAACATCAGGATGCAAATAATGCGCAGAATGCGATTCTTGAATTACTTTCAAATTTTCATGATAGTCCGAATCTATTTATTGTGGGTGACGAGAAGCAGGCTATCTTCAGATTCCAAGGAGCATCTCTGGAGAATTTTCTGTACTTTAAAAAGCTATACAAGGGTGCAGTAGTAATAAATCTAGAAGAGAACTATCGTTCAACACAGACTATTCTTGATGCTTCACATTCTCTGATTGCCAACAATAAAATGCCAGAAGACTACAAGAGAGTGGAGCTTCAGTCTCGTGCTGAAAAAGGAAAGGAACTGGTAAGGGTTGTAGAAGCTTTGAATTCAGATAGCGAGAACACTTTTGTAATAGAAGATATAAAGAAAAGATTGGCAAAGGGTGTAAAGGTTAGTGATATTGCTATTCTTTATCGTGATAATAAAGATGTTACTTCTATATCAGCAATGCTGTCGAAAACCGACATTCCATATAGAGTTGAGAGTGATAATGACATTCTAAAAGATGAAAATGTAAGCAAGCTCATATTTATTTTTGAAGCGATAAACAATTTGGCAAATGAAGAAAAACTAGCAAAAATTCTTTTTGTTGATTTCTTTAAAATAAATTCAATAGATATCTATAAAATGTTCGAGGACGCTCGCAAAGAAAAAAGGAAGCTCGTTGATTTGATTCATGAGAGGTTCCCAGATATTTCAACCAAGATTTCATCATGGGCAAGTCTGGCTCATAACAAACCATTCGTGGAAGTGTTCGAGATTGTAGTTCGTGAATCCGGTTTTCTAGACTATACACTTTCATCAGCTGATTCGCTTGAGAGAATGTCTACACTGGAGACCTTTTTCAATGAAGTAAAGAAAATGTCCGGCACAAAGAATACGTACTATCTATCGAACTTTATCGAACACATAGAGAGAGTTCGTGAACACGGCATATTAACGAAGACCGGCAAATCTCTGGAGAAGGATGGCGTCAGACTAATGACTGCACATAAATCAAAAGGATTGGAGTTTGAATATGTATATATTATCGGTGCTTACGATGGACATTGGGGCAATAAAACTCGCCGATCATTTTTTTCTACAATTAAGACTTCTGAAAGTACAATGGATGATGAGAGAAGACTTTTCTATGTAGCTTTAACTCGTGCTCGCAAGGAAGTTACAATCACATATCCAAAGGAGAATAGTGAAGGAAGAGAATTGTTACCAGCGCAGTTTATTGATGAGATTGCTCCAGAGCATAAGTCTCTAGAAGTTGTAGATACGAAGGTTGATATCAAGACAAAGTTTGTTGAGAATATCGCGCACAAGAATCAAGAGATTAGTGACAAAGCATACTTACAAAATCTTTTCTTGGAACAAGGTCTAGCTGTGACTGCATTGAATAACTATTTGAAATGTCCTTGGGAATACTTTTTTGTGAACTTGATTCGTCTACCAAAGGCACAAGGTAAACATCAAATGTATGGAACGGCGATGCACGAAACACTCAAGACTTTCTTTGATAAGTATCGAGAAGAGCAAGATATGTCCAAAGACGAGCTTTTGAAGCTATTTGAATTTAACCTCAATCGAACTCTACTTTCTCCAAGTGACCTATCAGACAGCCTAAAGAAGGGTAAAGAGGCTCTAAAGGGCTATTTTGAGGCATATAAGGGGTCTTGGAACCGATCTCTTTTGACCGAATACAGCGTTCGAGGGGTGCATATAAAGGTGGAAAATGGGGATGCCAATTTCGATCTACTTTTGAAGGGAAATCTGGATAAGGTGGAATTCCTAGATGATACAAATGTGAATGTCGTTGATTATAAGACCGGCAAAAGAAAATCAGAAAGTAAGGAGAATTATTATCGTCAGCTTACTTTCTACAAGCTACTTTTGGAGCTGGATGATAAGAAAAAGTATAAAATGGTATCCGGTGAATTGGACTTCATAGAGCCTGGTGATAATGGAAAGTATAAGAAGGATAAGTTTGAGATCGGTGATGATGAAGTGACCAAATTGAAGAAATTAATAGTCGAAAAGGCTGCGGAGATTTATACTTTGGATTTCTGGAATAAGGATTGTGGTGAAAAGGACTGCGAGTATTGCGCGTTGGGAAAAGCTATGGCGGGGAGGAAATAATGGCTTAAATTATATGTAGTATACTAAATTATCAAGTTACCATACCCTATATTGACAAAATTATATAATATGATATGATATTAGGAGAAATCAAGGCAATCAAGTCTTGAAGAGGATCTTAGTCATGAACATTAATCAAATTGTGGCATTCTATGCCCGAGTCGCATCAACACCAACCGTCGTCAACCGTGCTCGAGACTATCGTCTGCAGAACGCGGTAACCAACGAGGTTCTCACCCATCTACTCTCACAAGGAGGGATGGAGGGAGTAGAGGTTCAGTTGTGGACTCAGGAAATTAATGCCCCAGCGTGGGAATTGGGTCGGGGCTACTACGATGTGGTCCGGATCAAGTTCACCTCGCTGGAGGTGGTTGTGTCGATCCCCACACCGCTCCTCACAGAATCGGTGCTGGCGAGCCTGCAGCCACTTTGGCAAGTGGTAGACCAACATAAGTTTCTGGTTGCAGTTCGTGCATTTGACGATCGTGAAGACCTCCAGGAGGAGGTCACTATCTACCCAAACCAAAACACTCTGTGGAACGAGTTCGTCAATCAATTCCTCGCCGACGAAGACTTTACCAACCTCGTCCCCAGAACCGTCAAGGTTCTGAAGGAGAAGGTTAGGAAGGTAAGAAGGAATGCGCAACAAATTGCAGCGTAGTACGGTAGCAGTTAACCTCAAACTGTATCAGACGCACGGACCTTTATGGAACCGGCGTCTTTTTGCTTGAGTTTTAGTACGTATACAACAAATCTATAGTTGCCTTTATTGTTTCGATAGGCATTGCACCACCTAGTAATATCATTTTTGAATCTGCACTTAGTCTGATTGGGTATTCTCCGGTACTTGGATCTTTGTACGGCTCATATATGTTCATCAACTTTTCTTTAACAAGTAGAGGGAAGGCTTTCTCTAGAACGATGACACTTGTCGGTGTACCTTGAATACCAATATTTACTCCACTTGTAAAATCTGAATCAACCTTATCTTTGAATTTATTTGTCGCTAGACAATTTTTGAACTCTTCTACATCAAGACCTGCATACTTTGCTATAACTGGTAGCTCTGATAGAGCTAGGCCATTTGGATTAGCACCTGTAACTGATGGTGTGACTTCATATAGTCGGTTTGTATATTTCCAGAACTTCTCGTTGCCACCTTGGTCTGCTGCACATTCGAATGCTTGTGATTCGCGACCAGCGTTTGGATGCAGAACACTTCCTGTTGCATCAGCCTTATCTAGTGGATAATGTCTATATACCCATGCAACACTACCTGCAGAGCCGTACTGATCCATGACTTTCTTCATTGTGTTATGAAATACCTTACAGTATGGACATGAAGGATCAGAATATTCAATAATCTTTATTTTTGCATTGGGATTGCCGAGTATATGGTCGCTATCAGTAACCATTCGGAAGTTTTGAGCAAAGTCATCAACAGGCTTCTGAGCAACTAGCTTTGTTGTTCGAGGTCCTGTACTCCAGATTACTGCACCTGCAATTATTGCACCAGCAACGATTATTGCTGTTGGAATGTTGAGAACAGATTGTGGTTTATTTTCTTGCATTTATTTATTTGTACTTAATTTCATTTCAAAACTTATATTAAACATATCATCGATTATGTTATCACCAAGTCCTTGAAAGAATTTGTCTGAACCATATTTGATATCCCAAAGAGTACGATCTAGATCGACTGATCCCTTTGCAACGGTCATGTCTGGATTTGTTCTATCAAAAGTTACAGGAATTGAGATCTCTTTTGTAATACCTTTTATAGTCATATCACCCTTTACTGTATACTCGGTTGTACTTGTTCCGTTAGGCATTACATCTTTTGCAATAAAAGTTGCAGTAGGGAACTTCTCTACATCAAAAAAGTCAGCAGATTTCAGATGCTTAGATAGCATATCTTGTCCTTTTCCTGATCCAGTCTTCATTGCAGCTATACTTGTCATATCAAATACAAATTTATTTAATACAACAGAGTCACCCTTTACTTCAAAGGTACCTTCCTTCAGTGCAATAGTTCCTGAGTCAATCCAGTTTTTTAATATAACTTTTCTACCAGTCCATGTAATCTTTGTATCGGCAGGATTAATTGCATACACTTTATCACTTAGGTTAAAAGATACATTAGATCCGCTTGGTATTTTTATACCAATAACTTCTCCGCTATTCTCAACTGTATTCACAGGTGCTTTTACATCTGCGGGCTTTTTGCCAATATAAACAATTACTAAAATTACTACTACTATAAGTACGATGATCGATATTATTTTTTTCATATCTACCTATTATACCCGTTAGAAAGAAAAAATAAAATGAAGTGGCACTATACACATAATTTACTTGTAATTACAATGTTAAGTTAGTATAATATTAGTTATAATTATTAGTATAATATTAGTTATAATTATGAGAAAGGGAATCCTGGTTTTTTTAATTGGAGTTGTATATTGTCTTACCTTTTTTAATCCCACAAAGGTTCTGGCATTTGGCAATGGATTTACATATTCTAGATCAGTTACGATTGATCACACCAAAATATCAAATACTGATCAGACAAATTTTCCTGTACTCGTGTCCGGTGTATATTCATATTTAGCAACGGTGGCTAATGGTGGTAAGGTTCAAAATAATTCTGGATATGATATTGGATTTTATACAAACAGCGACTGTTCAACAGGTAAAATGAGTTGGGAGACAGAGAACTACAGTTCAACAACAGGAGCAGTTAATTACTGGGTAAAAGTGCCCACAGTTTCAGCGTCTATTGATACAGTTTTTTACATCTGTTACGGAAATACGTCTTTAACTACTGATCAATCATCTGCAAGTGATGTTTGGGACAGTAACTTTAAAGGCGTATGGCATTTAGCAGATGGTATAACATTGAGCGCAAATGATTCCTCAAGTAGTGCAAGAAATGGAACACTATTTAATTCGCCTACAGCTATAGCTGGGAGAGTAGGTGGAGCGGCGAGTTTTAGTTCTGCATTTGGTAGATACATTGGCTTGGTGAATGATATGAATAATAATGATAGTGCTGGTACTGTGTCTGCTTGGATTTACCCAACAACAAACACACAACAGGCCATTTTTTGTATGACAGATTCAGCTAACAATAATAACCTTGCTGTAGTGGGAATTCTAAATTCAGTTAGTTCACCTAGGCTATACATGCAAGCCATTAAAATAGGTGATTTCAATGATGCCGTTGTAACTCCAGATAATTCTATAACACTAAATACTTGGACTCATGTCGCTTTTACCGCTGATGGCTCGAGTTATAAAATCTATATAAATGGCGTTTCTCAGACTCTATCAGTTCTATCATTTACAAATAGTGGAAGATGGTTCAGTACAGTCCCTAAAACTACTGGTCTATATAGAATTGGTTATTGTAATGCAGGTAGTACTGTTTATGCTAATAGTAGATATGATGATATCAAACTTTCAAATACTAACAGAAGTAGTGATTGGATAAAGACAGAATATAATAATCAAAGCGCGACATCCACTTTCTATTCTATAAGTTCTGAGTCAACTGCATCTGTACCAGTACTAACTACAGATGCCCCAACCTCCGTTTCTACATCAACACTTACTCTTAATGCTACGATCACCTCTACAGGAGGTGCTGATGCTACGCAAAGTGGTTTTGCATATGGAACTTCAACAAATCTTGATACAGTTATCGCGACCTCTACCCTCGGAGCTCAAAGTGGGGCCACATCATTCACTTCAGGTATTACAAACCTTACTCCAAGTACGACATACTATTTTAGAGCGTACTCTACCAACTCAGCAGGAACTGCTTATGGTTCCATACTTTCAACCACCACACTAGCCATAGGTTCACCAAATGTGTCGGTTTCAGCCGCGACAAATGTCAATACAACTTCAGCAACTATCAATGGAATAATTGATAGTACGGGAGGAGACACGGTTACTTCTAGGGGTTTTGAATGGGGAACAGATGTATCATACGGTACAATTATTTCAAATAATGGTTCGTTTGACATAGGTCCATTTAGTTTCGATTTAGTTGGATTAACATGTAGTACGACTTACTATTTCAGAGCCTATTCCACAAACTCTGTAGGAACCGCTTCAAGTACAGGATCAACATTTACCACATCATCTTGTCCAGTAGCTTCAATTGATCCCAATCAAACAAGTGGAGGTAGAGGAAGATATATAAATAATTCGATAATTATTCCTACATCTAATAATGTAATCGTGCCGCAAGATAGATTACGCATAGTGCCAGATTCACTAATAAGTAGTCCTGCCACAGAGTCACTACTAGGTGATCTAGCTGGACAAACTGTGACAATAAAAGACGATAAAAGTACCCAACTAGAATTTATTGTTGTCCAAAATGATAACCAAAGCATTACATTAGGATCTAATTCCTTAGTCGGTACAGATGGTAAAGTAAAACAAAAAACAAAAGTACCTGCAGGAAAGAGTATTACACTTTCTCTGAAACCAGTGAGTGCAGCCAGCACAATAAAAGGATATCTATTATTTAAGAACCAGAATCAAACCGCATCAAGAGAGTCATCAAATTTTGCTAATGCTACTGATGTTGTGCTGTCACGATCAAATATTACTGTGAATACGTCAAAAGATTTAGTGCGTGAAAATGAGCTAGTTGTTAATTCATTTGAATATACTGATCTAGATGGGGACGGAGTCTATAACGCAAGAATATCAGTACCGGCCAATGAAGGTGAGTATGAAGTTTTGTCTATAATTAACTACCAAGATCCGAAAAAGAATTCAAGAGAAATAAGAATGACTACCATAGTTAGTCCAGAGGGATACGTATACAGGTCTAACAACGGTGAAGAGACGAGAATCCCTAATGCAACAGTATCTATATGGAGTGCTTCAGGGGAATTGTGGAATGCTACACAGTACAACCAAGATAATCCTATTATTACAGGTAGGACCGGTAAGTATTCATTTATTCTTCCTGCAGGAAAGTATTATATAACAGCCGAGGCAAAGGAGTATGAGACATTTAGAGGGGAAGTATTTGAAGTAACCGAGGGCTCAGGTATCTATGAGAATATTGAATTGCTTAAGACTAAGTCATGGCTAAGTAAGACTATAGGTGTACTGTTTTCTAGAATAAACGCTCTCATTCAAACAAAATAATTAAAATCTATTTGACAAAAATACATACTAGTGTATCGTATTACTACATGACAAATACACATGTAATAACAAATCTATACAGACTAAACCGCGAGAATATCGTGGTTCAGGGCTATATATCATATTCGTGTGGTGTTAAACATACTAGTTTACTGTAGGGTAGGTGACAAAACGTAGTACAAAAAACGCCATAGGAATGGCGTTGTTCATTATAATTTAAACTTGTAGTCAAACAACAAATCAAAGGCATGTATGAAAATACGTGAGAACGTAATTGCGTACCTATTTGGTCAAATGTGGAAGTACTCCAGGGGGAATCGGAAGGTAGTCATCCTCTTCTGGATTCTCTCGTCAATTGCTGGAATGACAGCTCTGATCGTCGAACCGTTCTTCGTTTCGCGGATCATGAACTCCATTCAGGAGCATAATGGGGTAGATAGTAGTAATTTCTACTCACTGCTCTGGTACCTTGCGGGGACTGTGCTGGTGACTATCGTATTCTGGTCATTCCATGGTCCTTCGCGGGTCATGGAGATGAGCAATGCATTCCGTGTCAGACGGAGTTACAGAGACCATTT
Source organism: uncultured Candidatus Saccharibacteria bacterium (assembly GCA_964600255.1). GTDB lineage: Bacteria > Patescibacteriota > Minisyncoccia > Phycocordibacterales > PALSA-1337 > CAIOGI01. Next base: position 41,930 of record CAZRIX010000005.1, on the reverse strand, counting down.
CCTGAAAGGGATTTTGGGTCTACCGATGCAGTGGCATACTGACCACAACTCTGGAGAGACAATCGACAGAGTTGAGAAGGGTACTACCGCATTGTATTCGTTCTCGGAGGACACCTTCGAGATTATCGATGCGTTTACGAGATTTATAGTCTCATTCGTGGTGCTAACTTGTTTCAGCTTTACCTCTGGAATGATTGCACTATTCTTCATCATCATATCTATCATCATCACGGTGAGGATCGATAGGACCTTGGTCGAAAACTATGCTCTTATGTCGAGAGCGGAAAATGCTACGGCAACTACCATCTTCGAAACCTTGAGCAATATCTCTACGGTCATCACTCTACGAGTCGAGAGGCTTGTACACGGTGGCATTATGGATAGTATCGACAAACAAAGGACCTTGCAAGACAGGACGGTCAAACTGAATGAGTTCAAATGGTTTCTCACGAGCTTGATGTGCTCGCTGACGTTGTTCACTGTGCTTGCCCACTACCTCTGGACCAAATTTAGCAGTGGCAGTGTAGTGCTGTATGGTTCAGTGTTCCTGCTCCACTCTTATCTGTCTGGAATGGGGCACGTCTTCTTCAGGTTTACTGGTACGTACTCCAATCTGGTGAGACAGAGGGTTCGTGCTGCTAATGCCGAGGGGATCGCTAAGGATTTCAAAGAAGGTGAACTTGATACTCGTGTTCTGCCGAGCGATTGGCAGAATATCGAAATTCGAGGACTCAGCTTTGCTTATCCCGATACTGACAAACAACATCTTGATGATGTTTGTCTTAGATTGCGACGTGGTCAGAAAGTCGCCTTCGTTGGTCACAGCGGAGGTGGTAAAAGCACCATGCTCAAACTTATGCGAGGACTCTATCAGCCTACCTCCGGAGCAATCGTTCTGGATGGTAAAAACTGTGCTGACGGGTTCCTACATTTCGGTGATTCTGTTGCGCTTTTGCCGCAGACTCCTGAAATCTTCAATGAAACTATTCTGTATAACTTGACCCTCGGGGCTCCTTATACTGATGAACAGATCGAAATGGCACTTCGGGTAGCGTGTCTCGAGGATGTGGTCAAAAGGCTTCCCAAGGGATTGGAATCATCGATCAAAGAAAAGGGTGTGAATCTTAGTGGTGGCGAAGTTCAACGACTCGCTGTTGCTAGAGGCCTCCTCGCTTCTATTGGCAAGGGCATTGTTCTTTTGGATGAGCCTACCAGTAGTCTTGATGCTTTGACAGAGCGTACGGTCTTCGATCGATTGGTTAAGGAAATTATCGATCGATTGGTTATTTGTGCGACTCACAAGTTGCAAATTCTGGATAGATTCGACGTCGTGGTTGTGTTTGATGGTGGAAAAGTAGTCGGTGTGGGAACTCCTGCCGAATTACTTGAAAACTGTCCTGCATACAAACGTCTCGTCGAGTCGCCGGAGGAATCCTAAAATCCTCCCATCAAAACCCTGCGTGTACTATCGTGCCCAGGGTTTTTCTATTTTTAAATTAAAACGGCAAAGTAAATGTCATCGCCGAATTTTCTACAACCTCCCATTTTGATGTATCTAACTTAATATCTTTTATTGCACCACCGACAAGGTCTTTGTATTTCAACTTACCATTTGCTAGTGCATAATCGTACAACTGTTTAGTAATCTTTACGTCCTCTATGCAGTATTTGATAATCTTATCTATCTCGCCAGTCTTCCACCATTCAACTGCTTGTAGTCCATGACCACTTTTGTGTGTACCTAGAGTTGCTTCGGCAATTGTATCTAGTTTGATTCTACGGCCAAGGGAATTGCGAACCTCAACAAGCAAGTCTAAGCTTTTAATTTTCTTTAAATCTCCAGAATAGTATTTGTTTAGAAGGGGAATATCAAAATGATCTCCATTGAAAGTAATTAACATATCGGCTTGTTCAAGAATTGGCCAAAGCTTCGGAAGATCTTCTTGTAAATAACTTGTATACTCATCTGTTTTTGAATCGTGAATACAAACGACTGAAAGGTCCAATGCTGTTGATTCAGTAGAATTTACATCAGCAAAAATATTTCTTGTTTCAATGTCAAAAGTTATTTTCCTCATTAATTATCAGATAATTATAGTTTAATAGTATCAACTGTGAAAACCTTTTCCTCTCCAGACTTTAGATTCTTTAGTTTAAAGTTACCAGTTTTAACCTCTTCTTCACCAACTACTATTATGTTTGGAATCTTTACTTTGTCTGCATTCTTGATCTGGTCTCCAATCTTTTTAAATGAATAGTCAATTGAAACTCGAATGTTCTTTGCTCTTAGATCCTGTGCTAGCTCCTGGCCGTACTGAGCAACTTCTTTGTTCATTAGACAGATATAGATATCAGACGGAGACATTTCGTCGGTCTTCAATATTTTTCCATAAGTCTCAAGTAGATCACGTGCAACAACATCTCCAGCGCCAAAGCCGAATGCAGACACTTTGTCTCCACCGAATAGGGAAAGTAAATCATCATATCTTCCACCTCCAAATACTGAACGGCGATTTGCAGGATTCTTGTCGAAGATTTCAAATATTACTCCAGTATAGTAGTCAGCTCCACGAGTAAGTGTCTGATCGAATACGGCATTTGTTATGCCAAGTTTTTCTAGGCCATCGATTACTTGATATACTTCACGAAGTCCATCATGTTCTTCTTTTGTTTGTTGTAGATTTGTTGTGAATTCCTCGAAATTCTTTGAACTCATCAAAGTTAAAAACTTTGTAATTTTTGCTCCATTTGGTTCATCACCTAGAATCGTCTCAGCCGTAGAAATAAAAACATCATCAGGGATTTTTCTTTTTTGATCGATTAGCTTTAAAAGCTTTTGAGAATGTTCGGCATCAAGACCACAAACATTAGTTGTAATGTAATTTAAAATTTTTCTATTTCCAATTCTCACTTCAAAATCTGAATCCTTTAATCCATAACCTTTTGTAATCTCATAAGCCATTTGAATACATTCAATCTCAGCTTGTAGATTGTCTACTCCAAAAATATCAACATTCAATTGCCAGAATTCACGCAAACGGCCTTTTTGTGGTTGTTCATATCTAAAAAAGTTAGGAATTGAGAACCAACGCAATGGATATGCTAGCTGTGTCTTGCGACCAGCAACCATACGTGCAACTGTAGGAGTCATCTCGGGTCTTAGGGTGACTTCACGTTCGCCACGATCGGTAAAGGTATATGTTTGCTTCTCAACAATCTCTTCACCTGACTTTGCTCTGTACAATTCTGATGGTTCTAGTACTGAAGCATTGTATTCCTGATAGCCGTATTTCTTCACCACATCACGCCAAATATCGAAGATCTGGTTCTGTATAGCCATATCCTCTGGATAGAAGTCTCGAACGCCCTTATAGGGGTCTATTGATAAGTTTTTGCTCATGGGGTACATTGTAACAAATATGTATTTAACTTACAAAAATATAGGTGAAACACCCCTTGAATGCCTAGAACGCATTCGTCTTGAATATGGTAAAGCAAAAGAGATTCCTATGACCTATGCTGGACGTCTCGATCCTATGGCGGAAGGCCTACTCATCATTCTTGTTGGGGAAGACTGTAAACAAAAAGAAAAATATTTGAAAATGGATAAAGAGTATGAACTAGAAATTCTTTTCGGTGCATCAACTGATAGCTACGATACTCTTGGTTTGATTGATAGTATTGATAAGCATTCATTTGAACTGCCAGATTTCCAGAAGTATGTCGGCAAGTTTACTCAAGAATATCCTCGCTATTCTTCGAAAATTATTTCAATGATGGAAAATGGTAAAGACCTTCCGGAGGAATTGCCAACCAAGGATGTTGAGATTTTTGCTATTGAACAAATCGGTTCAAAGGCTTTGTCGGGGCAGAGAATTGCAGAGCAGGTGATAAATAATGTTAAAAAGGTTAATGGCGATTTTAGACAAGATAAAACCATAGAATTATGGGAAAAGTTTGGCAAAGATCATGCAATAATCAAGTTTATGGTTATCAAGCTCAAGGTAAGTTGCTCAAGTGGAACATATATGAGAAGTTCGGCTCATCGAATCGGTATAGATTGCGGTATTCCAGCTCTAGCTTTTTCAATAAAAAGGACACGCGTCAATGGTTACAAGTTATAGTCATATGTTAATATAGATACATCGGTATTTAGATTTATTCTATGCGAAAAATAATTATCAAAGAAGGACCGCTGGTATTCTTGAGAGATGTTTTTGTGATGGAAGTATTGGCGTCCATTATTTTCTATTTTGCTGCTCTCATAGCCAACTATGAGCAATTGTATTCGGCTATTTTTATATCAAAGTTTATTCGATACAACAGCTTCCTCGTCATCACATTCTCACTTTTTCAGTTGGTGTATATTTCTATTCTTTTTCTAAATTGGTACTTTTCACATTATGAAATAATGGAGAAAGAAATAATAAAAAAAACCGGCCTACTATTTAGAAGAAGAAAGTCAGCTAGTATGTCAGAGGTAGCATCTGTAGAGGTATATCAGTCACCCCTGAGTCGGCTTATAAATCATGCCACAATTATACTTGAACATAACAATGGTAGAGTCACGAGAATAAAAAACGTAGCTGGTTATGAGGAATATGTTCATATTATTAAACAAATTGTTCACAATGTTTCTGGTCGTATACCAACAAGAGACCCGAAGGCTTTGATAGCTGATGGGGAGAGTAATTTTGTAGAATTCAAAGAAACACTTAGATACGATATCCGCAAAGGCGAAGTGAATAAAGAGATGGAGAAAATGGTAATGAAGACCATCGTAGGTTTCCTAAATGCTGATGGCGGAACACTAATAATTGGAGTTAATGATGACGGAAATGTTGTAGGTTTGGAAAATGACTATAAAGCACTACCAAAGAAAAATAGAGACGGGCTTGAGAATCATCTGAGTATGCTAATAAAGACAATGATTGGTCTTTCATTTTCAAAATACATAGGAGTAAAATTTGAGAAAATAGATGAAAAGGACGTATGTATTGTTACTGTTAGAGAGGGTCATAAACCAGCGTATTTGATAAGTGGAGATAAGAAGGAAGACTTCTATGTAAGAGTGGGGAATAGTACCCAACCTTTTTCAATGAGTGAGGCAAGTGACTATATAAAGACACATTGGGGGTAGAATTACGTCTGGTTTAACTTGATTGACTATATCACAAAACAATGTTATAAAGCCTACGAATCGGTTCTTTTACAGGTGAAGCTAAAAGGCGTGAAGCCTTTGTTTTGCATTGAGGAACTGAGTAGTACTAGATGGAGTTTCTATGAATATTGTAGAAAGAATGGCAGCGTTTGATCTCGCGTCCTTCGCTGGTTCCGAATTGGAATCTACCAGTGAGGACAATATCATCGGTGAGCTGAGTGAGCCATCACGGCGACTACTGGGACTCTATCTTGGTGCGCAGCAGAGGATCAAACGTATCTGCGGTGAGTACCAGGAATTGTCTTCTGAACTCGAACATGTTGTGAGTGAACGACATGGTATGGTGACGGAAGATGATGAGCCTAAACTTGAAAGGCTCGAGGAGCTCAGGCGTCAGTATGACGTAGCAGCCCTGGAAGCAGAATCATTCAGTGGAATCTTTTGGAGTGCAGTGCGTTTGGAATTCGAAGTACTCCTGAACAAGCACTGCCTCTGTGTAGTTGATGGGTTCAAGGTGTCGTGGCGATATATTGAAATCACAAACCTTCCAGTGTCCATCAAATTTGTCTCATCGGATCCATTCGGCCATCACGGTTTTGGCCGTGGTTGAGTTATCGAGAGTCTTGCCAAAAACCCCGTCTGGATTCGTCCGACGGGGTTTTGTTTATTTAAATTTTATCCGTTGTTTGTAAACCCATAAACTTTTTAATCTCCATATTTAATAAAGTAAAGCATTGCTCGCAAAATACATTAGTATCGTGTAAGAATTTATTTCCTACATGCCCCATGAAACTCAACTTCGCCATGTTGTCATTCAATATCTCCCTCTTACACTTGTCGCAATAATTTTTTGTCATTATTTTAATAGTTAGAGTAATAATTTCTATCACGCAACGTTTAAAAGATGTGATTAAGGTATTATAGTTCGTATGAATAATATAGCGCAATATAAAATTAGAATACTGTGCATAAAAATTTAATAACTTTTTAATAACTATATATACTAAGTAGAATAGGGATGTTATTGATAGGAATAATTAGTTGAAGAAATATTAAGACACAATTTAAAAAACCACCATACGGATCAGATTTATATATTAAGCCTGCTAATTAAATTACTTGACTAAGCTTCCATAGAATGATTTACTTTAATTGGAAAGGATTGAGCATTAAGCTCAATGTGATTTTATGCACGGGTTAGTATCAATTGTGTCTGCTTTTACGTCATCGGCTCTTGCAGGATTTGTCTTTTATATGATGACTGGTAGGTGGGTACTGGGCATTCTGGTGTCGATATCAATCTTCACCGGGTACCTTTCCATAACCAGCTATATTGCAGGGGCGATCGGTGTCGCAGCAAACTTCATCGTCGAAACCCTTGGCAAGGGGAAGTGATGGCAGATCTATCAACAAAGCCGAGTTCGCATTACGATCTCGGCTTTGTCTTTTATATATTTAATTAATCCTTTCTCTTTGCCTTTGCTCTATCTGTTTCTGTTAGGAATTTCTTTCTCAATCTTACGTTCTTTGGAGTAATTTCTAGATATTCGTCTTCACGCATTGTTTCTAGTCCTTTCTCTACGTCGATCTTCCAAGCTGGTGTCAGCATGATGTGTTCATCGTTTCCTGATGATCTCATGTTTGAAAGCGCCTTTGCTTTACAAGGGTTTACATCCATATCGTCTCCCTTTGATGTATCTCCAACAACCATTCCTTCGTAAACTTCTGTAGTTGGTTCAATGAAAACTCTTCCACGCTCCTGTAGGTTCCAGATAGCGAATGCCAAAGCTTTACCTGTCATCATAGATGTCATTGATCCTGTTGAACGCTTCTCGATTTCTCCAGCATATGGCTTGAAGTCCAGGAATCTACTAGCTAGGATTCCATTACCTTTTGTATCGATAACGAAGGCACCTCGGTAACCTAGAAGTCCACGAGTAGGGATTTCAAAAAGCATACGAGTGATACCGTCTTTTGTCTTCATATCAATCATTGTTGCCTTTCTTTTTCCTAATTTTTCTATAATACCTCCTGTGAATTCATCAGGTGTATCAATTGTAAGTTCCTCGAAAGGCTCACTCTTCACTCCGTCGATTTCTTTAACGATAACTTGTGGTTGTGATACCTGTAGCTCGTATCCTTCACGACGCATATTTTCTAGAAGAACAGCGATGTGTAGTTCTCCACGTCCGAATACTCTGTAATATTCATTTGATGAAAAATCAACCTTCAATCCAACATTGATCTCAAGTTCTTTCTCTAGTCTCTCGCGGATCTGGCGACCTGTAACGAATTTACCTTCGCGTCCAGCAAATGGGGAATTGTTAACTAGGAAGTTCAGGGAAATAGTTGGCTCGTCAATCTTGATAGCTGGAAGAGCTGGAGTTGCTTCATTGTCTGTTAGTGTTTCTCCAATATAAATTTGTGGGAAACCAGCGATTGTAACGATGTCTCCGGCTGTTGCTTCTTGGATTTCAACACGCTTCTTTCCTTCAAAAGTGAAAAGTTTTGTAACACGACCCTGGTTTACTGTACCGTCGATTTTCTTTTCATAAACATTTTGACCCATCTTGATAGTTCCATCGTAAATACGTCCAATAGCTAGACGACCAAGGAAGTTATCATATCCAAGATTGAACGTCTGTACTGTAAGTGGTGCTGTCGCACTGTGATTCTGGTTTGCTGGTGGAACATGCTCAAGAATCATATCTAGAAGAGGAGTTAGATCCTTTCTTGGGTCATCTAACTTTTTCATTGCTACTCCTTCACGACCGATGGCATAGATAGTAGGGAAATCTAGTTGAGCGTCATTTGCTCCTAGCTCCATGAAAAGTTCAAGAACCATTTCGTGACATGCGGCAGGATTAGCAGCTGGCTTGTCGATCTTGTTGATGATAACGATAGGCTTTAGTCCAAGTTCAAGAGACTTCTTCAATACGAAACGTGTCTGAGGCATAGGTCCTTCCTGAGCATCAACTACTAGAAGCACGGTATCGATAGAACGAAGTACGCGCTCAACTTCTGAACCGAAGTCGGCGTGTCCTGGAGTGTCCACAATGTTAATCTTTGTGCCTTTGTATTCAATAGAAGTGTTCTTTGCATAAATAGTAATACCACGCTCTTGTTCTAGGGCGTTTGAGTCCATAGTACCGTCTTCACCGTGACCACACTGGGTCATGATAGCGTCAGTAAGAGTCGTCTTACCGTGGTCCACGTGGGCAATGATTGCAATATTTCGTATATCCATAAAGGCTAAATGGGGCTAAATTTGTATTAATATGAATAGCCATTAAAGCATAAAAATGGCATAAAAGTCAAATCAAAAATTGTATTATACAAAATGAGAAAGGCCGCTCGTATCTGCGAGCGGCCTTGATCGGGGAAGGCGCTGTTAGTTGTGACCTTCTTTGTCCTTGTCCTTTTCGCGCTCACGGCGTTTGTGCTTCGCCAATTGCTGGCGACGTAACGCCTCCCTTCGTTCTTTGGCATTCATGGATTTAGTAGGGTCTAAACCGAGTTGGCTGCGAGTTGAGGGTTTCAACTCAGGAGAACAGCTAGATAAAAATAATAATACTTTTAAAATATTTTGCAAATAAAGTTGTGAATAAGTTCGCTACTTAATTGGATTTACTCCTTTTATTATTCTAATCAAGAAAAGCATAACTGCTATCACTAGTAATATGTGAATGAAACATTCCAAGAATGTGAAATCCAATGAATCCAAGTCCCCACAAAACTAATAGAATAATGGCGATAGTAGTAAGCATGTATTATTATGTTAGATAGTAATGTACTAACTATACACCCATTAGGGTCAATAGCTATCAAATGTAAAACCCGTCTGCGGTTTGAACGCAGTACGGGTTTATTACTCATCTTCAGGAAACAATCCGGCTTTGACACCGAATTGAATTCTTGTTGTGTAGCCTGCCTGTAAGAATCTCACCAAACTACCAGACCATGAACTGTAACCTATTGAGTCACTGTCTCTTTCGTGGTTAGTGTATGCAGGATATTTTGTACGCCACGATGCTTCCTCAATGGATGCATGTGCCTTGTAAGCATGGTATCCCTTGTAGCAGGCCAATCGATCCAATCTATCAAAGTCAGATTCGTCCTCTGAACTACGGTGATCGCCAACTACTGCAAGTATAAAACCATCACTGGAAAACACTTCTTCTGCGCTGTGGCTATCATAACTTGCATTTGATGTGTTTATTGACCGAAACACATAGTACCCACCAGATCGATTCTGCAGAACATATATCTTCCTTCCAAGTTTCTCCCATCTAATGATTAGTCTAATGGGTATACGTTTGATGTCCTTTTGACGAGCGACTCTGCCTTGGGTTTCTTCCTCTATTACTTGATGTAGATTGTTAAGGTTAAGGTTATAGTGACCAATTCTGAAGAGTCTGAACTTTAAAGAACTCATAAATTTAATTTACTACTTTAAAGGACTATGTCAAATTTTATTTAACCCTACCTCACCAACCCCTCCACCACCTCCTTCACATCGGCTCCGTCTGCTTTTCCTTTTAACTCTTTCATTATGCCTCCTATAAACGCTCCTAGTTTCTTTGCATCAGGCTTTCCTTCTTTTTCTAATTTTGCTTCGATTAATTTCTTTATTTCATCTTTACTCATTACAGCAGGGAGGTAAGTCTCTAGAATTGCGAGCTCAGCTTTTTCTTTTTCTGATAGATCAGTTCTTCCGCCCTTGTCGAATTGCTCGATTGAATCTTTGTGTTGCTTCACACTTCTCTTAATCAAGGTTAACGCACTCTCGTCGTCGATAAATGGATCAGCTTTACCTTTTGCGATCAATTCATTAGAGAAAAGACTAACAAGTCCACGTAGTGTGTCGAGCTTGATTGAATCCTTTGCGCGCATTGCATCTATGATTTGCTTTTTGATATTTTCATGTATTGTCATATAGTTCTTTTTTTATATTATGCTGATATAATAGCACATATGAATACCCTTATCATTATATTAATCGTACTTGTAGTTATCGCTATAATAGTGATGATTGTTACTTCTCGTCGCCAAGTAGTTCCAGAGAAAAAGGACGACATCGGTCTCAAGCTCATTTTGGAACAAATAAATGAACTCAATCGTACAGTTGATGAGAAAATAGGGAGGGGAACTAGAGATATGCGTGAATCTATGCAGGCTCAACTTTCAGAATCTACCAAGATGATTCGTGACGTTACTGCAGGTCTTACAAAGCTTGATGAGACAAACAGACAAGTGGTGTCTTTTGCAGATCAGCTCCAGTCTCTGCAAGACATTTTGAAGAATCCAAAGCATCGCGGTATCCTTGGTGAATACTATTTGGAGACTTTGCTAAGTAATGTCCTTGCTCCAACTCAATACAAAATGCAATATGCATTTGCAAATGGTGAAATTGTGGATGCTGCTGTGTTTGTTAAGGATAAAGTTATTCCAATTGACTCAAAGTTTTCTTTAGAGAATTACAACAAGTTGGTTGATGAAAGAGACCCTGTCGAGAAAGAGAGACTCGAGAAAGCTTTTGTTAATGATCTCAAACTGCGCATTCAAGAGACAGCAAAATACGTAAGACCAGCAGAGGGAACAATGGAATTCGCTTTCATGTTTATTCCGCATGAGGCTATATATTATGATCTATTGATAAATAAAATTGGGGCCGTGACGGAGGAGACAGATAGCCTTATTCAGCGTGCAGCAAACAAATATAAAGTGATTATTGTGTCCCCAACATCTTTCTTGGCATATCTACAGACCGTTCTACAAGGTCTAAAGGCACTTCAGATCGAAGAGACAGCAAAAGACATAATAAAGCGCGTAGAAGACCTGGGAAATCATTTAAAAAAGTATGAAGAATATCATGAAAAGCTCGGCTCATCTCTTTCAACTGTTGTAAATCACTACAATCATTCAGGTAAGGAATTAAAGAAGGTAGATAAGGATATTTTGCGCATAACTGGTCAAAATCCAGGAATTGATGTAAAAGTCATTGACCAACCAGACGAGATAGTGTAATATAGCTCTACTATGGAATTTGCAGTAATACAAACAGGCGGAAAGCAATATAAGGTAAAAGTAGGCGATGAAATCAAGATCGAGAAGATTCTTGGTGATTATAAAGAGGGCGATAAGGTAGTCTTCGATAAGGTTCTACTAGTAGACAATGGTTCTGATACAACTATCGGAACACCATATATTGATAAGGCAAAGGTAACTGGTTCTATCACTAAGGTAGGCCGTCTAGCAAAGGTAAATGTTATCAAGTACAAGCAAAAGAGTAAGTATTTCAAGAAGAATGGTCACAAGCAACCATATTTTCAGGTAAAGATTGAGGGATTGAAGTAATTGTTATCTATAACTGTCATGTTACTAAATAAATCAATTACAACATGGTCTAGTTTCTCAAATTAAGTATTTGTTACAAGAAAAAGCCGCTTTGTATTGCGGTTTTTTCTTTTTCTAATTAATTTATGACAAATACAGAAAATCATGCCATGACCTTTGAAAATTGGTGTATGGTTTGTGAGTCTACTCAACCAAATCCAGTGGTGATTTCGGTCCCACATGACGGACTAATAACAGCTGATCTTTCTGGATTCTTCAGTGAACGGAAGATCGGTTATCGAGGTAGGGATATGCACGTGTGGCCTATTGCAAAGGATATTGTTCAGAAATATCCTGCTAGTGCCATTCGAGGATTAATGCCTAGAGCTTTTGTTGACTACAATCGCTCTTGGCCTGATCCAATTAACTATTACCCTAAAACACAAAAGGAGGTTCATACTGCACTTGATGATGTGAGACTCTCCAAATTCTATGGATACTATCATGACTCAATATCAAGAATGCTCGGGAAATCAATTGATCAGTTTGGCAGAGAGAATACGTTACTGATCGATCTACACGGCTTTGCAAAACAGCCACCGTATGCACCATCCCAGGGTTATGACTTGATTCTCGGTACTGGTAATAGAATTACAGTACCCCATGGAGATGTTGATGTCCAGTTCGCTCAATATATGTGTGAACTTGGATATACAGTATTCCTTCCGCAAGAACTTTCAATCGGAAGTGAAGAAGACTATTACGGTGCCGATTTCACCACTCGGCATCATTCGGAAAGACTGAATATAAATGTTCTTCAGATTGAGATTGCTTCTCGTTTTAGAAAAAAGGAATCAGTCGAAGTCGGCAGGAAACTAGCAATTGATATTGCTGGATTTCTGTTAAAAGCCTTTAAGGTTTAAAAAGAGGGCCACCCGAGTATTCGGGCGGCCCTTCTTTACGATTCAAAACAATGAAACGATCAGGGAGATCCCCTTCAATATCGCAGGTACAAACCACACCAGAACAACCCTCAGCTTTAGTTGCTGACGATGTTCTGTGAACGTTGTTCGCTTTTCGTCGATGATGGCTAGTGTCGGGATAGCTACCAACACCATCAACGTAAAGAATGCGTTTTGAAAAGTCATTCTAATCACCTCCTTCTAATAATTAATATACACTTTTAATATCTTAAGTAAAGGTATTGTTTTGACAAAATTGTATTTTGTGATATATTCCAAAAGGACCTGAAACTCAATAATTCAGGCAGATGAATTATACTTTAACCACTGGTCCATAATTCCTCTGCCACTTGGCGGAAGGAAGGAAACTATGGATAAGTGCCACTACTGCAGGCGTTATAGGATTGCTGGAGACAAGTTCATCATTCACGCGAGCGGCTGTCCGCAGGTGATCCCTGCGTACAAGGCCGAATATGACAATGGCTGGAATGATGGTCGTTCAGGGAAACTTGAACCACTTTCACAGCATGTTGCGTATTTGATGGGGTTTGGTGAAGGCATCTGCGCTCTGGAGGAGTTTGAAAATGGCCTCATTCGTTACTAGGGTGTCCTAGAATGGCTGATACAACAAAGGAGGTCTAATGAAAACGTAAAATAAAAAACAAACCAGGGCTCCGTCGGACGGCGCCCTTTTTCTTTTATATAATTGACAGAGTCAACAATGTGAACATAGCTATGTCTACTTGTTGCGTTTTTGATTTAAACTATAATTATCTCAATATTACAAAGTTTTTTCATTCATGACGCCAGCTTTGTACACTCAACACATCATTTAATTGGAAATAGTTTTATTAGATTAACTAAAATAAAATATGGACGAAACTAAAGCCGCGGAGGTAGGTATTGATGATGTAGAAAAAATTATTAAACAAAAGATTTATGTTATTAGGGGGGCAAAAAGTGATGCTGGATAGCGATTTGGCTGAATTGTATGGTGTTACAACAAAGCGCTTTAATGAGCAGGTTAAGAGAAATATTCCCAGATTTCCAGATGATTTTATGTTTAAGTTGACTGCATTGGAGTATGACAACTTGAACCGGTCGCAAATTGCGACCGGTTCGCAGAAAATTGGCTTTAACATAAAAACTTAAGGTTCCAAATTGGAATCTGTTATATCCTCTCCCTATTCTTCAAAGCATTTTTAATTGTGTCGCTGTCTGAATATTCAAGCTCGGTGCCAGTTGATAGTCCACGTCCAAGTACGGTGATCGCTAGTTCGCGGTCAGGGAATTTATTCTTTAGATAATCTCGGATAAAGTCCGCTGTATGTTCTCCTTCAGCATTTGCATTCAATGAAAGGATTATCTCTTTGAACTGACATCCTGAAATTTTAGTTAACAATTCATTTAAACGAACTTTTTTCTCGGGTTCTTTATCTAAGATTGGAATAGTTCCTCCGAGGATGAAATAAAATCCGGTGTAGAACTTACTTTTCTCAATTGCCTCATAATCTACATCACGAGAGACTATCATTAATTGATTCGCATCACGATTCTTGTCAGCACAAATACCGCAAACATTCGCATTGCTATCTTGATAGAAACGGAAGCATGATGAGCAGACCTTTATACTTTTTTTAATACTTAGAATCAGTCGAGCAATCTCTTCAAGATATGATGAATTGCGAGTCAAAAGAAAATACACGAAACGGCGCGCTTGTCTCGGTCCGATGCCAGGGAATTCTCTGAAATATTCTGTTAGTTTAGAAATCGGATCCATTGCCAGAAGAATTAGAATCAAAATCACCAAAATCGTTCTTCTCAATACTCATAAATGATGTTTTCTTTTCATCGAAATACAATTCTGCGAAACCAGTTGCACCATTTCTGTGCTTCTCGATTAGGATTTTTGCAATATTCGGTCTAGCTTGAGAAGGGTCTTTGTTTATCTTGTCTTCACGGTGAATGAACATAACAACATCGGCGTCCTGCTCGATAGATCCAGAGTCTCGAAGGTCAGATAGGCGAGGTTCACCTCCACGTTGCTCAACGGCACGAGAAAGCTGTGAGAGAGCAATAACAGGAACTTCAAGTTCACGAGCTAGCTGCTTCAATGAGCGAGATATTTCTGTAACTTGCTGAACAACATTGTCAGAGTTACGACTTTGAGTTGGAACCATAAGCTGCAAGTAGTCCACAATGATAAGTCCCAAACCCTTTTCACTTTTCAATCTTCTAGCAACTGCACGCATTTTCAAGATATTGTTCGCAGGTTGGTCATCGATATAAATAGGTGCAGTTGAAAGTCTATCCATAGCATCACGAATAGCTTTGAAATCGTGTTCAACATTTAGATTGTGACCTGTACGGATCTTCCATGAATCAACTTGAGATTCAGCAGAAAGCATACGGTCTACGAGTTGTTGAGAACTCATTTCTAGGGAAAAGATACCTACAGGAACATTGTGCTTTATCGCTGCCAAACGTGCAAAGTCTAGAGCCAGGGAAGTTTTACCCATAGAAGGACGAGCGGCAAGGATGATAAGGTCAGACTTCTGGAATCCAGCAAGTTTGTTGTCGATGGCAGGGAAGCCAGTAGGGATTCCACGCATTTCGTCTTTTGATGCATGTAGTTTGTCGATTCTCTCCCAAGCTTCAACCAAGGTATCCTTAAGAGCAATGAACTTATGTGTGCCTGTATAGTTTGTAACTTCAAAAATCTTTTTCTCTGCTTTGTCGAGAGTTTCCTCTATATCCATTTCTTCATCAAAACCAAGGTTACCTACGAATTCAGAAGCATTGATGAGATCGCGCATGATGTGTTTCTTCTGAACGATTTCAGCATAGTGTTTCGCATTTGTTGAAGAAGGCACACCCTGAACTAGTTCAGTTAGGTATGTCATTCCACCAACTTGCTCCAAAATTTCCTTATCGCGTAGACGACTTGAAAGGGAAAGTAGGTCGATAGGAGTATTTTTGCTAAAAAGTTCCATCATAGTCGACCATATCATCTTATGTCGATCAGAGTAAAAAGTTTTCTCAGCAATAATATCCGTAATGTCGTGCATCACTTCAGGGCGGATCATAACAGAACCAAGAAGAGCCTTCTCAGCCTCAAGACTCTGCGGAGGAACACGCAAGTCTTTTGTTTTAAAATATGGTGAAGTGGCTTGTGACATATGCTTGTAAGAGTATTGTAGCATGGTGCACATATCACAAAGCAAATCCTTTTTACGGGAATAAGTGAATAAGCTGTGTATATTATAAATTACACTAGTTTTTTTACCTCCGGTCCATTTTCAGTATCCTTCACCTCATAGCCACGGCTTTCTATCTCCTTTCTCAATGCATCTGCCTGAACAAAGTCTTTGCTTTTTCTTGCTAGTTCTCTTGCCTCAACCAAAGCTGTAACCTCTAGTGGTATAGAATCTTTTTCTTCTTTCTTCATATCCATCACGGCTTGCAATCCAAATCCAAAAACCTTATCAAAGTCCAAAAGTAACTCAACCTTTTCATGAGCCTCCACTGAGTGATCCTTTATTAATTCCCAAGACAAAGCCAAGGCTTCAGGTAGGTTGAAGTCATCATTTATTTTAGCCAAAAACTCTGTTTTGTAATCTCTAGGATTTGCACTTGCATGAATATGCTCATGTTCTACCTCGCCAAGTCTTATAAATGTCTCTACAAAGCGAATAAACGCGGTCTGAGCAGCTTTTACTGCCTCAACTGTAAAGTTGATCTGTGATCGATAGTGTGCAGTTAAAAGCCAATATCTAAATGCCAGTGGAGATATACCAGCTTCTTCAATATCAGCAAGCTTAAAGAAATTGCCTTTAGATTTGGACATCTTCGTATCATCCACATTCATGAAAGCTGTGTGCACCCAATATTTTACAAAAGGCTTGTCTGTGCACGCTTCTGACTGAGCTATTTCATTTGTGTGGTGGGGAAAGATTAGATCGGTTCCACCTGTATGAATATCGATACTAGGACCAAGTGCCCAAGTTGCCATAGCTGAACATTCTATACTCCAACCAGGACGACCGACTCCAAATGGCGCATCGTACTTTACCTCACCATCATCCGCAGTGTAGAACTTCCATAGAGCAAAGTCACGAGGATTTTCTTTTTCATATTCATCATTTGCAATTCTTTCATGCAATACCGATGTATCATTCAATTCAATTTTTAATTTTGCCAAATTACCGTATTCAGGGAATTTACCAATACTAAAATACACTCCGTCTTTTGAAATATAAGCAATGTCTTTTTCGAGTAGAATAGAAATCATCTCAATCATCTCTTTTATATGATCGGTAGCCCGCAGTACTCGGTGTGGTGTCAGTATATTTAATGAATGGATATCAGAAAGGAAAAGGGTTTCATAGTGACGAGTTAACTGTTCCAAAGTCTTGCCTTCATCGTGACTTCGACGAATAGTCTTGTCATCGATATCTGTAATGTTCATTGCATGTTTTACAAAAAAACCATTGTATTCAAAAACACGTCTTATCAAATCGTTAGTAATGAAAGTACGAAAATTTCCAATATGAGCAGTGTCATAGACAGTAGGTCCACAACTATAAATACTGACCTTATCCTTGTCGATAGGTACAAACTCTTGTTTTTCTCCAGTTAGCGTATTGTGTATGTGTATAGACATATGTTGTAGTATAACTTTCATATTGTATGAAATCAAATAGTTTGAGATAATTCGAAGACTAACAACATTTTATGAATAATGAACAGCTAATCAAAAATTTTACAAAAGTAGGTACAGCCGTGCTTATAGCATTAGCGTTTCTTATTGGTTCATCTTACGGAGAAAGTCAGGGACGCAACGACGCCTTGAAGTCACTCGCACCTGCAGGTGTAAATGTAACAAATGATCAACTCGCTCCATTCTGGAAAGTTTGGGCAACACTAAATGATAAGTTCGTAGAAGCCACAACAACTCAAGCTGACACAGAGAAGCGCATCTGGGGAGCAATATCAGGTCTAGCTAGTTCACAGGGCGATCCATATACAGTTTTCTTTCCACCAGTAGAGAACAAGATGTTCCAAAGTGACATCCGCGGTAACTTTGATGGAGTTGGTATGGAGATTGCTATAAAAGACAAGGTCCTTACCGTAGTGGCTCCAGTGAAGAATAGTCCAGCAGAAAGAGCTGGTGTTAGAGCAGGAGATAAGATTATAAAGATAGAAGACAAGGTTACAGCAGATCTACCAGTAGATGAAGCTGTGAAGCTTATAAGAGGAAAAAGAGGTACGCCAGTGATCATAACATTCTTCCGCGAGGGAGTTTCTGAGCCTCTTGTAAAGACCTTGATTCGAGATGTAATAGAAATACCTACTCTTGATACAAGTACAAAAGGAGATATATACGTTATAAAGCTATTTAGTTTTACAAGTGAGTCACCACAGCTATTTAGGGCAGCTATGAGAGACTTCCTACAGTCTGGAAAGAACAAGTTGATCCTAGATCTACGTGGCAATCCAGGGGGATATTTGGATGCTGCATGGGATATCGGAAGTTGGTTCCTTCCAGCAGGTAAGATTATTGTAACAGAAGACTTCGGTGCAAAATCTAGTACTGAGAATGTAGTACTTAGAAGTAAGGGTTATGACGTCATGGCCAAGTATTTTGGTCAGAATTATAAAATGGTGGTTTTGGTTGATGGAGGATCTGCATCAGCATCAGAGATATTGGCTGGTGCACTCAACGAGCAGGGGGTTGCGAAGCTTGTGGGTACAAAGACTTTTGGTAAGGGTTCAGTTCAGGAGTTAGTTGAAATAACTCCAGAGACATCCCTAAAGGTCACAATAGCTCGATGGTTAACTCCTAGCGGCCACAACCTATCACATGACGGTCTAGAACCTGACTACAAGGTTGAAATGACACAAAAAGACATTGATAACAAGAAAGATCCGCAGATGGATAAGGCAGTTGAAATTTTAAGCAAATAAGTTAATATAAAACTATGAAAATAATATTATTGAAAGATGTAGCCAAGATTGGAAAGAAATACGATGTTAAAGATGTGAGCGAGGGATATGCTCAGAATTTACTACTACCAAAAGGACTTGCTGTTGCAGCGACTGCTGATGTACTAAAGAGAGTGAATCTAGAAAAAGCACGCGAGGAGGGAGAAAAGAAGGTTCATCAAGAACTTCTACTAAAGAACCTCAGTGAACTAGACGGAATCACAGTTTCACTTGTAGAGAAGGCCAATGAAAAGGGACACCTTTTTGCGTCTATTCACAAGCCAGAAGTTGTAAAGGCAATTTTTGAACAAACAAGACTACAGATTTCGGAAGAACATATAAAGATGGATACACACATCAAGGAGATCGGTGTTCATACTATAGAGGTAAAGGCAGGTAACAAGTCAGTTAAGTTCAGTCTAGACGTTAAGGCAAAGAAATAGCAGGGAAGTGCAAGGATTGTAGAACCTATACCTATAACATTTGAATTAGATAAACAAAAAGACCCCGATCGGGGTCTTTTTGTTATATAACGTGTACTATCTTCTTTCTCTTGATTGTATTATCGAAATGAGTCTTTCTTTTTGTGCCGAACTGAACCTTACCCTCCTTTAGAGCAAATAGAGTGTGGTCCTTGCCCATACCTATGTTCTTGCCAGGTAATACGTCGGTACCACGCTGACGAACGATAATAGAGCCTATTTTAACTGATTCTCCAGCATTAGCCTTAACTCCCAGGTATTTGGGATTAGAATCTCTTCCGTTTGCTGATGATCCTCCTGATTTTTTGGTTGCCATAGTTCAAACAGTATATAACAAGTATGCCCAAAAAAGCAAGTACCTAGGGGTATTTTGGGGTACTTTTTGCTATTGACAAAATAGCCTATAAATGCTAGTATTATAGGTAATAGCGAAGTTAGATTGATTCATTTCAGTATAACTTCGCTTTAAAATTTATGATTGAACTTACAACAAGTATGGTGTTCCTAATGACATCTATGTACGGATCAGGAAGTATGACTGCAAACGTAGCGAATGTTCAACCAATAAATGCTAATAATGATAACAAAGCAGAGGTTGAAATTCTTACAGACAGAAAGGCAATAGAGGAATATCTTAAAATCCACTTTGCTGATACTCCGATTCTAGTAGATATCGCAAAGTGTGAATCTATGTTTAGACAGTTTGATAAAAATGGTCAGGTTTTGAGAGGAAAGGTAGATAATGCTGACGTTGGTCTAATGCAGATTAATGAAAGATATCACCTTGAAACAGCTGAAGAAATGGGTATAGATATTTATACAGTTGATGGTAACATCGAGTATGCAAAGTATCTTTATTCAAAGTTCGGTTCAAAACCTTGGAATGCATCGGCTCCATGTTGGAACCATGCTCTAGCAATGAAGTAAAATACATTAAATAGTGTAAACAGAAGCCGGCCCTCAAGGTCGGTTTTTGTTTTAGATAAATGAGTAGATACAAAACCGCCCGGATACAAGATCCGGGACGGTGTAATCGTGCGTGTGGGTTACTTACCCCCACGCTTCTCACGCGGATAGTTCCGCGGGACACGAGCACGACTGGGGATTCCCGAGTCGTCGAAGTGGTTGTACGGACTAGGAGCAACACAACCAGGCATGCGGTTAGGCTTTTTCATGATATTCAGTGGTATGCGGATCAATATGTCCGCCAAATATTATATACCTCCCAGTATATTTTTCAATAGCTAAATATGCACAGTGCATTTTATCTTCATTTACATTTACAAATATCTTTTATACAATACTAAATATGAATACTATTCCTGAATCTGAAATGGAGAAGGGAAGTGAGTCTCGACATGAGTTCCGATGTATGAAGTGTGGAAAGATGCTAGCAAAGTCCAAGGACATATCTGGTCTGGAGATAAAGTGCTTGAGATGCGGTAGTTTGAATAGAGTATTGGAGAAGATGATTGAACAGGTCATTATCACTGATAGGAATGGTGTAATAATATTTATTAATAAAGCCGTGGAGACGGTCACCGGTTTTAATTCAAGCGAAGTGATAGGTAAAAAACCATCAGAGCTTTGGGGTGGAAATATGCCAAAAGAATTTTATGTTGATATGTGGAGTAAAATGCAGGACGGTAAAAAGTCTATCAAGTTAAAAATGACAAATAAAAAAAAGAACGGGGAGCTGTATGATGTAGAGTTGCTGGTATCACCTATCGTAGATACAAAAGGGGATATTATTTTCTTTGTGGGTATAGAGGTTGTTATGTAATAAATAGTATTGTGCTATAATATCTGGTATTGAAGCTCCGTGAAGCTCATTATTATTCATTGAATTACTAAAGAGTTATATGAAACAAATCTCAAGTTAATAAAAATAACAAGCACCAGTACAAAATACTGTGTGATATTGTTTTAGCAAAACTATTATTAATCCATCATACAAAATGAAAATATCACCAATACCAGACAACGATATAGAGCGCGTATGTGCGGTACAAGGCTTACATTTGCTAGATACAGCGTCTGAAGAAAGATTTGATTGTATTACTAGAGAGGCAATTAAAAGATTCAAGGTTCCAATATCTACGATCACACTTGTTGATAAAGATAGAGAATGGTTCAAGTCAGTACAAGGGCTTAATATGAAAGAAGGTCCGCGAGATATATCATTCTGCGGGCATGCGCTTATGTCACAGATACTGCTTGTGATACCTGACACATTGGCTGATCCAAGGTTTTTTGATAACCCTATGGTACAAGGGGAGCCCTTCATTAGGTTCTATGCTGGTAAGTCGCTTTATGATTATGAGATGAAACTTCCGGTCGGAGTATTTTGTATAAAAGATCATAAGCCAAGACAAATGAGTGTTTCCGAAATGGCAGATTTTCTAGAGCTGGCTGAGAAAGCAGAGAAGGAGATTAATGTGAAAGTGAAGAAATAGTAGATGAATAGTTTAACGTAAAGTCAGTGTAGCTATAGCAAGGGAAGTGCGCTTTCTGGAGATCCGGGAGGCGCATTCTCCTAGGGAGACCATGTCGCACAATATATCTTTTTAGCAATGTATAGGAGTGTAAAAGGGGTCTATTTCATAAAAGCCCTTCCCTTCAACTCACAAAATTTCTTGAACTCATTGAATGTTAAAACAACTTGATTCTGCATTAATTTATTCTTTTTATTCTTCATCAAGTCTTGTATTTGTTCAGGTAAAATTAAATTGTTCATTACTAAAAAAATTACTGGATACTTAATACTCAGATCTTTGTATGATGATAGTTTACTGTTTAGACACAGATTCATGTTCTTTAGACTGTTTGGGTAGAATACATCAACCGAGAACGTACCCTGGCTATAATAGACATAGAAATCAGTCCTGGTACGTCTATCTTCATTAAAAAAGTACTCTCTATGAACAAACGGTTCTCCAAAGGTCTCTACTAGGTAGTTATACACTTCTTTCTCGGCTTTATGAGATCTATTACCAATCATCTTTGATCTATTTGAACTATATTCACCTTTTGTGAAGTCTAAGGGACCAGTTAGGCCTAATTCTTTTCTAATAGCCGGTAGTCCGCCAAAATTTCTTTGGATTTGTCGTGATGACGGAAGTTCTTCGTATCCGTCAATTTCTGAAGCGGTCGGATATCGTCCATATTTTTTACAGAAAGATTCAAATCCTGCTTTTATTTTTTCTTTTGTCCATTTGTTCATAACGATTATCTTAGCAATCCATTTAAACAAAAGGAAGAAAATATAACTGTACAATAATATTGCTTTACTTCCATACCATATCTGTGTCCTATTGCATAAGTCGTTGATTCGTGTTCTTGTGTGTGATACTATATTCATGAGCAAATTGCTCAATATTATTATCAAATTAATTTTAAATAAAATGACATTGATAACAAAATTGAGCTATGTCCTTTGAGTGTAATATGGGTAACATCTTTTATTACTGAGAAGTAGTAAGTTGTAAAATCTGGTCTAAAATTATCCATCCAAATATTATATTTATACGTTAGTAATGCTTTGGATGCATTATTAATAAGTAGAAGCCCGACCAGTGATTTCTACAGGGCAATAGCTCACAAAAAAAACCGCTTCCGGCGGTTTTTTTGATCTTCCCATCTACTTCTTTTGACTTGGAATTAATTATTTCAAATGCTTTTTTCCAAATATTTTCTATAAAAAACTTCCATAGAAATTTTGCTGGCTCTGATAAATAATTCTTCCAAACATGAACCGCAACTTCTTTGCCATAAGCTAGATTATTCTGTACTGTAGGAGCCTTTACTGTCTTCTGTATGTCTATACCCATATAGCCAAGTATGATGAGTCCTAAAACTGTTATAATGATCCATTTAACCATGTGAGTATTATATCATCTATAATTATAGATATGAAAGTGGATTAAGGTATGCATTGAATGCAGCATAAGGGATTATAATGCCAGGACATGATTTACTCTCTATAGTCTGCAATCCTTTTGTAACATAAACTCCATAGTGTAGGTGCGGACCAGTTGTAAAGCCTGTATTACCGCTATAGCCGATGACTTGACCTGATTCAACAGAATCACCCTCAGCAGTAGTTACAAGCGAAAGATGGGCGTATAGAGTCGATAGACCCGTTGGATGCTTTATCGTGATCCATTTGCCATATCCACAGCGCTGTGAAGTCTTTGTATTTATAACATTTGTTACGATTCCAGAGTCAGAGGCCATAACAGGTGTACCTATAGATGCGGCAAAGTCAACTCCATTGTGTCCTGAACCGCGATATACGGTAGGATTCTTGGTTGCAAACTCGGTGTTTCCGAAATATTGAGTAAATCTAACATTATTGAGAGGATACCTAAGTACCTTTGTTCCAGCACTTGGAATAGTGTTTGGATCAAATCCAAATTTAAGTGCTGATTCTAGACTTGTTACTTCCCTTTCAAAAGCTTCTTTTTGGACTCTTTTTTCTATAAGAATTTTATTGTAATTTGCCTCTATGTTTTTTGTTTCTTTCAATAAATTATTTTTCTCTGCTACAGTGTCGGCAATTATTTTTGTCTGATTTTTTAAATCTGCTGTAAGTGCCAAAAGCTCCTGGCGCTTTTTCTCAGTCAGCTTCTTGTTGTCCTCAAGATTGGACTTTAGATCCTTCAAATCCTCAATTCTAGTCTGCATATTACCTTGCAGTGCTATAAGCTCATCATCATTCCTCCAAATCTCGGAGAATGACTTTTTGCCAAGTATACTTTCAAGTGTTGATACAGAATCACTTTGATATAGGTTTGCAAAAGCTTTGGATATAACAGTTTTTCCATCTGAAATTCTTTCAGCTTTGTCACCTATCTGTGAAGTTAGTATTTTTATCTCTGAATTCTTTTCAGCTATTTTGTTTTGAGTTAGTTTGGTATTGGCCTCGAGTTTTTTCTTTGAGATATCAAGAGATTTTAAAGTATTACTCAATGAGTCCTTTTGTTCAGATATTACATCTATTTGCTGTTGGTACTGCTTGATCTCTTCCTCTAGCTTTGTTATTGCCTCATTGGTGTTTGATATTTTATTTTTCAAATCCTGCGCATTTTGAGCACGTGCTGTTGAGGCAAGTAGAATAAATGCTATCAAAACTATTAGAGATCTTTTATATTGATTCATAAGCAAATTTGAGGCGCTTTAGAGTCTCTTCTTTGCCAAGAATTTCAGATGTAACAAATGGATCAGGTGACTTGTCTTTACCGGTTAGTGCAAATCTAATCGGCCAAAGTACATTTCCCTTTCCCTTTTCTTCAGCTAAAGGCCAAAGTGCTGACTTTATGGATTCTTTTGAATAGTCATCAAGTTTAGACAAAATATCTATAGCAGTCTCAAGATATATCTTTGTATTCACTAAATCTGGTTCCTGTTTCCACTTCAATGACTCCTTATTATACCCTGGTAGGGGATTCACAAAAGATAACTCCCCTTCTAGGAGTGCGGGTATCTCTCCAAAGTATGAAATCTTTTCTCTGATTAATGGAAGAAGTTTTGGAGAAAAGTTTTCAGGAAGAAAATTCTTGGCATGATTTAGAAAATCTGCATCAGAAAGTTTTGCTATATACTGTTTGTTGAACCATTTTAGTTTTTCCTCATTAAAAATGGCCCCAGCTTTTTGTACCTTCTCAAGACTGAATTGTTTGATAAGCTCATCAAGATTCATTACCTCCTGTTCTGTACCTGGGTTCCAACCAAGAAATGCCATGTAATTGATAATAGCCTCAGGTAGGTAGCCCATATCCCGATAGTGAGTCATAGATAGTGCACCCTTACGCTTTGATAGCTTAGATTTATCAGGTGAAAGTAATAGAGGTAAGTGAGCGTAACTAGGCACACTGAGTCCTAATGCTTCATAGAGAAGAATATGTCTAGGCGTGTTGGAGATGTGGTCTTCACCGCGGATTATTAGAGTTACACCCATCTCGGCATCGTCAACAACCACCACAAGATGGAAAACAGGTTCTTCCATGCTTCTTGCAATTATAAAATCTCCAAGCTCAGTTGTATCAAACTCTATTCTGCCACGAATAATGTCATTAAATACTACTTTTTTATTTGGATTTTTAAAACGTATAACCTCAGCACGTTGACCTTCCTCTACAACCTTTTCTTTTGATATGTATGCGTGTCCAGAGTCTATAAGTTTTTTGATATATGATTTATGAATATCTGTCCTATCAGACTGTCTATAAAACTCAGAGTATTTAATATCTAGCCACTTTAAACTTTCGATAATGTTGTCCTCGTATTCTTTCTTTGAGCGGGCCTTGTCGGTATCCTCGATTCTTAGAATAAACTTACCACCGTTTTGTAGTGAATAAATGTAAGCAAAAAGAGCTGTTCTATAGTTTCCAGCGTGTAATAGTCCTGTCGGTGATGGTGCAAATCTCGTTACAACTTTATTATTCATATTTTGATATTATAGCAAAAAAGTACCCCGAAAGGTACTTTTTTGTGTCTAAAACCGTGTCTCTATTTATCCCTTAGATTCCACTACTGTAGATGTTGAACGGAACATCTTCATGATAGCGTTGCCTGCAGCATCCTTTAGAGGAAGGTCTAGCTTTGCATCAAACTTCTTGTCACCATCATCTGAGTGAAGCATAGCGTAGTATGTCTGTCCTTCAGCTGTAGGAGTAGTCAAAGTGATTTTTCCTGGGTTGATTCCCTTTTCAAAATACTGGTAACCAATGATGTCTCCTGGAACTCCCTTGTTATCCTTGTGTATAACAACAAATCCTGGCTTTGCTAGTTGAACTGAAGATAGATATACGATGTTTCCTGGGAACTGATCGTTTATAACTACTCGGTTTGTATCCTTGCCTACAACCAATGATGAATCAGTACCAGTTTCAACTTCAGAAGTTGGAGCTGTTGTGCCGTTTCCCTTTAGCATGTAGTAGCCAAGTAGAATTAGAATAATAATAACTATAACTGTCACTACCCACTGCCATGTTCTTACTCCATTTTCTTCTGGTTGCATATTTTTATAAATTAAACTATTAAATATATTCAGTGGTAATTATATACCCTATCTACTCATGTTTCAAGGCAATTTCAAGTATAACTTCTGCTATTTTGTCGGCAGCGTCCAAATGGCTAAATTTATGGGCCCCTTCACGCATACGATCATTAATATGTTTATTATTTATGATTCTGTCAATCTCTGCTAGTAGGATATGAGATGTTAGATTGGATTCCTCAATAACCGTACATGCACCACTGTGAGAGTATGCAAAAGCATTTGCTGTTTGATCGTGGCTGATTTCTTTCGGTAATGGAATGATAATTGATGGAAGTCCCCATGCTGATATTTCAAATATAGTCGATCCTGCACGTGAGATAACGATGCTAGACATTCCTGCAGCCATTCTGATTGTCAGATCGTTCAAGTAGTCCATTGGATGATATCTACTTGCATGTGGATTATCTTTCAAAATAACAGAAACCGTATCCTTTGCCATTTGTAGATTCTTGGTACCTGTCTGGTGGATGATCTGATACCTACTTACCAATTCAGGAAGACTATCTATTACCGCATCGTTTATCGTTTGAGCACCTTGTGATCCCCCCATTATAAATATTGTAGGTACACCGTCTTCTAGGTTCAAATATTCTCTAGCGCCATTGGTCAAAGGCATAATGATATCTTTTCGAATAGGGTTACCTGTAAAAGCAATTTTACCGAGTGCTTTTTGTTTTGGAAAATAGTCCGCGGCACTAGGATATGATAGGGCTATTTTGTCAGCAAACTTTGCAGCCCATCGTGTAACTCGTCCAGGTGAACTGTCTGATTCGTGTATAACAACAGGTATTCGTAGGATTTTGGCAGCAAAGAGGGCTGGAAAGCTTGTATATCCACCCTTTCCAAAGACAACATCAGGATAAATGCTATATACCTTATATAGACCAAGCAACATACCGTATAGGGTTTTGAACAAATCTGTGAAGTTGAGTATAGAAAAATATCTTCGTATTTTGCCTGTTGGTACTCCTACAAACTCTATTTCATTATCAAACAAAGCTCTAGGGTTGTACTTTGATGGAGACATGAAATACAAAGTCGGAGGCAGAATCTTTTTCTCTGTAACTTTTGATTGTATAGATTGAGCAACTGCTATAATTGGATAAAAGTGTCCACCAGTTCCTCCTCCTGTAAATAATATCTTCATGTTTTTAATTTATTTTTTGATATTTTGAAATATTTGCGATAATTCCTGTAGCTGCTAGTGCTGCTATCAATGCTGTTCCTCCATGACTTACAAATAGCAGTGGCATTCCAGAAAGCGGTATTATGCCAAGCATAGAAGAAATGTTCATAAAGGACTCTATAAGTATTAGTATAGCAATTCCCACAACGGTTAGTCTACCAAATATATCATCAATATTTGTAGAGATCTTGACGGACCGGATAAAGAACAAAAGGTATAGCCCAACAAGTATGGTACTGCCAAAAAATCCGAATTCCTCAGCACCTACTGCGAATATTGAGTCACCAATAGGTTCGGGTAGGTAATTGAACTTTTGTATACTTTGGCCGAATCCCCTACCAAACATCTCACCAGAGCCCACCGCTATCAAGGATTGTTGAATCTGATATCCAGATCCTTGTGTATCAGCTGCACCGTTAAAAAATGTAAGTATTCTATCGAATGCATATGGACGCATAGCTACTACAGCGGATAGAAGACATAGTCCAATAAAACATATTATTGCCAAATGTTTGATCTTTGCTCCAGCCACAAAGAGCATTATTAGTCCAGTGGTACCGATTACAACTAGTGTATCGGTGTCGGGTTGAGCTAGTAGTAAGGTACCTATTACGCCCATGATTACCATGTACGGAATGATTGCAAACTTTACGGTATCGATCTTGTCTTTTATCGCTGATAGCCAAGCAGCAAAGTATATAATAAATGCGATTTTCAAAAGTTCAGATGGCTGAAATGTAACAAATCCCAAGTCTATCCATCTAGAAGCTCCACCATGACTAAGTGTTAAGGCTGGTACAAATAGCATTAGGTTTACCAATAGTGCTCCTATCAGAATGTAGAATGCATATTTCTTCAAATACTTATGATTGATTCTAGACATTACATAGAAAGCAATCACACCAATTATCAGTCCTATAGTCTGGTTCAATGCAACTGATTGAAAACTAGCACCATTACGTGCCAATAGTCCAAGCGACGCAGAAGAAAAAATAAAAAAGCCTGCAGTTGCAAGTAAAGCAATTGATGTTAGATATAATTTATCAATTCTGAGTTTGTTCATTATTTTCTAGTGACTGAGTTTTAAAATTTTCTATATCAACTTTTACCTTTTCAAATTCAGGGATATCCTCAACTTTTGAGATACCGAGGAATGATAGAAGTTCTAAGGTTGGCTTATATAAGAAACTTCTCTGATCTTTTGGATTGTCGATTTTCTCGATGAGGCCTCGGACCAAAAGGTTACGAATGATAAACTGAGAATTAACTCCACGGATATAGTCCACATCAGCACGAGATACCGGTCCTTGATAAAGGATGATTGAAAGCGTCTCAAGTCCGGCTTTGCCCAGGTCTCTTGATAATTCTTCCTTATTCAATTTCTCAATCAAAGCACTGGCTAGTTTGGAAGTTCCTAGGGTAACTTCTTCATCGAGTTCAATTAGTGTCAGTCCCCTTCCCTCGAGATTCTTCCTAAGTTCTACGATAGCAGATTTTACCTCCTCTACACTCTTTTCAAGAATACTAGCAATTTTTTTAATAGAAATAGACTCTGCTTTCCAGAACAGTAAAGCTTCTATTTGAGATTCTAAAGAGAGTTCAGTGTTTGATGGCATATTTATTATATATTATACATGAAAATTAATCATAATGCGGTACACCTATAGACTTTGTTTCCATATGTATATCTCCAAAATGATCTTCTTGAGATACATGGATAACTCCCTGTTTTACTAGTTCAAGCATTGCCAAGAAACTAACTATTACATTCACGCGCTCCTCTTTGTGTGTGCTAGCAAATTCACTGAATTTCATTTTTAGACCATGGGTGATTCTATGAGTAAGGTTATCAATCATTTCTTCAAGACTGACGACCTTGCGGACCACGGCCTTTGGGATATTTTCTTTTTTAGGTAGAGATTTTATGATGTCTTTGATTGCACCAGCAAGAGAAAGTAGATTCATAGACTCATGTGGTGAGAAGGTTGTCTCGATAGGTCGGTTCTGAGATTGAGGGAAAATGATATTTGCACCAAAAAGCTCTTTGATATTCACACTAGCATCCTTGATTCTCTGATATATTTTCAAGCGGGTTTCGAGGTCGACAATGTCAGTTTGTTCTTCTTCAGTCAGAGTTAAAGCAGGAAGAAGAGATTTGGATTTGATTAGAAGAAGTGTTGATGCTATTAGAATAAATTGAGCCGAGTCCGCCATTGGTAACTTTTCAAAATTTTGAATATGAGCAATGAAGTCATCGGTAACCTTTGATAAAGCAATATCATTTATAAAAAGTTTTCTCTTTTCAATAAGAGAAAGAAGCAGATCAAGAGGACCTTCGAAAGCATCAGTTTTAACCTTGAAAGCGTCAGGCATGGGTATATTATAGCAGAAAAAGAAGAGCCACCATTGCTGGTGGCCATCGCACTCACATGAACTGTTACTTATCGGAGACGTGGTATATGGCCATTATGGTGGCCGCTGCGAGGACGAGAATCGCCCTCCAATGCTTTGTCCCCGACCCAAAACGTAAGTAATTGGGGGTGTTAAGATAACACACAAAAATAACAGCGCTGAGTGCAAGTATCGTCAATATCAGTTTCATGTTTCTCTTCACATAATAGAATAATTAATAAGATGTGTCAATGTAAACAAAAAGACGCACAGAGGACATCCCTTTGCTTTGATGTTATTACTAACTTTACTTCTCCTCCTCAATGTTGATTCCCAACTCAATCAATTGTTTATCCGTCACCTTGCCTGGAGCCCCCATCATTGGATCTCTTCCCTCTCCTGTCTTAGCAAAAGCAATTACTTCGCGAATGTTTGGTTCGTTTTCTAATAGCATGATCAATCTATCTAGACCCCAAGCCATTCCTCCGTGTGGTGGTGTTCCTGAACCTAGCGCAGCAAGCATGTGACCAAAATTCTTCTCGATTCTTTCATCACTGTATCCCATGATCTTGAATACAGTTTTCAATGCCTCTGGCTTGTGGTTACGAATACTTCCTCCACCTATTTCATATCCATTTAATACTAGATCGTATTGAGTTGTTAGGATATTTGGAATATTCTTCTGATTCATTAGGTCCTGCATATGTTCAGGCATTGGTGAAGAAAATGGATTGTGTGTAAATGTCCATCCACCAGTGTCTTCATCTTTTTCAAACATTGGGAAATCCACTACCCAAAGGAAGGCTAATTCATTTGGATTGTTTTTATCTTTTCTAATATCTGGCTTATCACTCTTGTACTTCTCCATTGCCTCCTTATATGTCATTACTGGAATTGGAGTTTGCTGAATTTCTTTATGTGGATATAGAGTTTTGACTAGGTCCAAGATAACCTTTTCATTCATAGCCATTACGTCCTTCTGTGAGACGAAAGACATTTCCATATCTAGTTGTGTGAACTCTGGCTGTCGATCACCACGCGTATCTTCATCACGCATACAACGAGCTATCTGGAAATATTTTTCAAATCCAGAAGTCATTAACAATTGCTTGTACTGTTGTGGAGATTGAGGGAGTGAATAGAATGCACCGCGCTCAAGTCTTGAAGGTACAATGAAATCTCTTGAGCCTTCAGGTGTAGTAGCAGAAAGTAACGGAGTCTCTATTTCAGCAAAACCATTTTGAGAAAAAGTATTGCGGATATGTAGAGTAATCTTACTTCTGTTTAAAATATTTTTCTGTAGACGAGGACGGCGAAGATCTTGATATCTGTGCTTTAGACGTACCTCCTCATTAACTTCTAATCCACTATCATGCAAATCAAATGGTGGAGTAGTTGCTTCATTTAGAACCTCGATACTTAGTATCTCTAGCTCGATATCCCCATTCTGCTTGTCCTTCTGAATATTTTTTTCTGGTCGTGGATTTACTTTTCCATTAACTTTTACAATCCACTCACTGCGAAGAGTTGAGCCTACAGCATGAGCGTCTTTTGCATTAGGCAAGATAACACCCTGGACCCTACCAGTTACATCTCTAAACTCAAAGAAAATTAATTTACCCTGATCACGGCGAATATCCACCCAACTTGATATACTTACTTCTTTTCCTAACTGCGACTTCAAATCCTTTATATATGTTCTTTCCATAAAATTGCTAGTTTTCGGAGAATGAAAAAGCCCCTCCGAATTCATTAATAATAAATTCGCAGGGGCGATTTCATCGCGGTGCCACCCTGTTTTTAACTCATTATCTGCTAGCGAGCAGTGCGTGGGATTCTACTTACCTTGCGGCTTTCTTTCCCTATCTCACCGGTGTCAGCCGGGTCGTAGATGGGTAAAGTATGACACTAATAGAAGAAAAAGCAATTGTTGACTTAAGTTATATTTTGTGATAGAAATTCTTTGAACATGAACATTAATTACTCAAGATCTTCAATTCTCATGGGGCCGATTAATCATGAGACAGGTAGTAGAGTCTTTGCAGACACGGCGAAAGCGATCGAAAAGGATCCCGCCGCCGCGACGTTCCTCATTATCAACTCTGGTGGCGGGATTGTTGATGTGGGAAACATGATAACAAGTCTACTTCCAGGTCTATCACCCAGACTTGTAACAGTTGGATCAGGTCTGGTAGGGTCTATGGCGATCCCTGTTTTTCTTTGTGGGGTCGAGCGCTACATTACTCGACACACACGTTTCTTCTTTCACGAGATTGGACGAAACTACAAGGATACAAGGATGGGTGTCGGTGATGTTAAGGCAGATCTCGATGATCTCAGAGCCCTTCAAAGATGGTACATCGACTACATCGTTGAGAGAACCAATGGCAAACTGTCGTCCAAGCGACTTCAAAGACTTATGTCTGCTGAAACGACTCTCTACCCCGATCAAATGAAGGGCCTAGGTCTCTTTGACCGGGTGATCTGAAGTGTTGAAGCAAAACAACCCACGACTGGTTCGGGGGTTTGTTCTTTTATATAACCCCAATCGCTTTCTTAACCTCCATCATCTTTGCACTCGCTACTTCATTTGCTTTTCGTGATCCTTTTTCTAAAATTTTTCTTACTGAATCTAAATCCTTTGCTAGATCTGCACGCTTGTCACGTAATGGTTTGATGAATGCATCTAAATCATCGATCAAAGCTTCTTTTAGTATTTTATATTTTCCTTTATTTGCATCATAAAGAGTCTTCAACTCCTCTTCTGTTCTGAAAAGTTTGTGAATATTGTAAACATTAGTTGGCACATCTCCACTTGAATCTGTGACTATACTCATCACCGCTTTCGTGATCTCCTCTCTTGTAGAGAAAAGTGGAATGGTATTGTTGTAACTCTTAGACATTTTTTGTCCATCGATTCCTGGAATTATCGCTGAGTCTTTAAGAATTACTTCCTCTGGAAGTTTAAAAGTCTCTCCGAAGGTATTGTTAAACTTCTGAGCTATATCACGTGTGTATTCGATATGTTGCTTTTGGTCCTGTCCGACTGGAACTAGGTCTGTGTTGTAAAGTAAAATATCAGATGCCATTAATACTGGATAGTTGAATGTTCCAACACTAATCTCTTTGTTTTTAGCTTCTGCGTCTTTGAAAGCATGTGCACGCATCAAGAAAGGCATAGTTGTAATAGAATCAAAAATCCAAGTGAGTTCCGTGTGGGCAGTTACATCACTTTGTTTGAAGATATTAGAAATATTTGGATCAATACCAATAGCCAAATAGTCCAAAGCAAGGTCCAATGTATGCTCACGCATTGTCTTGGCGTCCTGGATACTGTTGAGCGCGTGATAGTCAGCAATCATAAAGAATTTGTTAGCATCCTTGTGCTCATTCTGCAAATCAACCATTTGCTTCATCGCACCAAAATAGTTACCGATATGTGGTCGGCCTGTGGGTTTCACTCCGGAAAGTAATATTTTAGACATGGGTATATAATATCAGAAAAAGTTTCAGATATCTATAAGTATCTTCTCGCTACGCTCTAAGCCAAATCTTCCCCTTCCCCTTTCATCAGAATTAAATAGAAAGCCGGAACTATATACAGAGTCAAGAATGATGAAAGCGTTAATCCGAATATGATTGCACTTCCCAATGCTTGCCAGAATTCGTCTGAAAGTGTTACTGGTAATATACCGAATATTGTACAGATTGATGTGATGAAGATTGCTTCCAATCGTGACTTGCCTGCATCAGATACCGCCTCTTCAAAAGGTATTCCACTCTTTATGTTTAGTGTTATTTTATCAACCAAGATTATGGAGTTCTTCACTACGATTCCAAACAAGGCCAGGATACCGATAAGCGCTGGAAGTCCTATAGCAACATCAAATACAGCCATACCGAGGAATACTCCGATAAGTCCAAGTGGAATCGGTACAAGCACTATTAGAGCCTTTCTAAATGAGTTAAATTGTATGACCAGAGTCGCTATTATAAGAATAACTGCTATGAACATTGCTCGGATTATGGATAGGAATGACTCGGCACTTTGTTCATTGGCGCCACCATATTTGATGGTATATCCCTGTGGTAATGAATAGTCCTCTATCAATTTCTGGAACTCAGCTAGTATGGCTGGACCATTTGTACTTGTATCTGCGCCTGCAGTTAGCACCACGGTTCTTTTTTGATCTATTCGTGTTATAACGTTAACCGCTGGTTTCAATTCTATCTTTGCAACATCTTTTAGGAAAATGGGCTGCTTGAGCTGGTTAAGTATTTGTAGATTCTGGATTGAAGCGAGATTCGGTATAGATTTCTTATCAAAGGTTGCTACGAGCTTTATCTCTTGTTCATCCTTTATAACCTTCATAATCTCAATATCTGATATTGCGGTACGTAGAACAGATCCGACGTATGCAGAGGTCAGATAGTTTCTCTCCAGTGCAGCTTGGTCAAGTTTGAATGTATACTCAGGAACCGAATCTTTGACTGAAGTATCAATATTTATAACTCCAGGTATGTCTTTTAACTTTGCTCGCAGTTCACCCAGAACCTTCGTCAGTACACTCAGATCGTCTCCAGAAACATGTGCTTCAAATGCTGCGCCCGCAGGTGGACCACCAGCTGGAGTTGCTACTTGTAACTTTATTTCGGGAATATTTGCAGATTCTAGGTCTTTGCGTATGTTGTCTGCTAGGTTGTATGACTTTGTAGATCTAATACTAGGATCTTTTAGAGTTAATGTGATTGCCGCAACATTTGCTGAACTCGCACTCCCTCCACCTGAAGCTGAATTGGGACTAGTTCTACCAATGATTGTTGAATAGCTTAGAACGTCTGGATAGTTGATGATCTTCTCTTCGACCAGTCTTGTTAAGCTATCAGTCTTATCCAAACTTGAACCTATAGGTGCAGTGATATCGATGTAGATGTAGTCTTGATCAGATACTGGGAAAAATTCATTGCGTATAACACCAGTAGCTACTAGAGATACGGCACCAACAAAAACCGCGAATACTAGTCCGAGCACAAATCTCCTTTTATTCTTATTCAAAATATAATACTTGAAACTACTTTCATAGAACGGCAATACCTTATGAAAATTAATGATTCCGTGTATGAGCTTGTTTGTAAAGTCCTCGTGAGAACGATCACCCTGCTGTGCCAACTTCTTTTTTACAAGTTCATCACTCTTCCATTCTTTTTTCATTAATTCAGCATTGATATGCATTTTCTCGATACCGCCCTTTTCATACCACCATATAAGCCAGATTTCTATAAAGACCGCCACAAGACCTAGTATTATCTGTATCCAGCCTCCGTAGTAGAACATTATTCCAGCAAATATAACCAATAGAACTTCTATTATAAAGAAAAATCTTTTCGTTAAACGGATACGTTCAAGAACAGCTGCAAGTGGATGGTTTATCATCAATGCGATAAATAGCGATGCTGTAAGCGTAATAGTTATGGTGATTGGTATTGACTTCAAGTACTGACCGACTATTCCTGTAGCAAAAAGTAATGGTAGGAATGCCCATATCGTGGCAAGTGTAGTTGTGGTAAGCACCCATTTGAAATCATTAAGTACCAAAAGTACTGCTTCTTCCGGTGTGAACTTTCCAGTATTCAAATATTGTTTGGTGGCGGATACCACCACGATCGCGTCATCCACAATAAGTCCTAGTGATAGGATTAGCGAGAAAAGAGATAGGAAGTTTAATGTCATTCCCATTATTTCGAGCACTCCAAAACTAACAAAGAATACTAGTGGTATGGCAAGTCCGGCAACGAATGCTTCCTTTAGTCCAACCACAAGGAAAAGAATGATCGATACGAGAAGAACTGTGATCAGGAAGTCGTGTCCAAGTTGATCAAAACTCTTCTTAACCTCTTTCGCTAGATCGGTTGTGTCTGTATATGTTACACCAGGAGCGTTTTCCTTTATCATGCGATCTACTGTTGCCTTTGCTGACTCAACTGTATCAAGTA
This sequence comes from uncultured Candidatus Saccharibacteria bacterium, assembly GCA_964600255.1. GTDB lineage: Bacteria > Patescibacteriota > Minisyncoccia > Phycocordibacterales > PALSA-1337 > CAIOGI01. The sequence goes on along the minus strand of CAZRIX010000005.1, from coordinate 6,370 downwards.
CAGACACACCTTGTCTCTTTATAAGTGAAAGACTGATTGAGTTTTGAGCTTCTTTACCATCTGTTGATAGTCTAGAATACGATGTTCTTTTTAGGGCTTTTTCACTTACATTAGCTATGTCTCTTAGTTTTATATTGCCACCATCTTGTGTATGAGAAATCGATATGTTCCCGATCTCTGAAATATCAACCATTTTTCCATCTACTCGTATTGGGAATACTAGATCGCCATTGTCAAAGTTACCAGAAGGGATGGCTATATTTGAAGATAGAATTGCTCTACTCGCATCATCAGTAGTGATTCCGTAGAATATTAGTCTATCTGGTAAGTATGCTATTTCGTACTGAACTTCATCACCACCAAATACTTGTATTTCACGCACACCAGGATTTTTCTCCAATTCATCTTTTATTTCATCAACGTACCTTCGTAGAGTAAATCCGTCGTACGGTCCAGTTATAGCTATAGACCAAATAGGTGCATCATCAAGTGATACTTCATTTACTACAGGATCTTGTGCATCTTTTGATATATCTACCTTTGCGGAGTCCACCTTATCCTTTAGATTTCTTATTGCATCATCTAGATTTTCACTAGCATTAAACTCAACTTGAATAGATGAAATAGAGTTATATGAATTTGATGTTAGCTTGTTAAGTCCACGAAGTCCAGAAAGTTTCGCTTCTATTTTCTTGGTTACAAATTCTTCTACATCTGAAGGAGAAGCTCCTGGATATACGGTAGTTACTATACCTATCGGTATTTTGACTTCAGGGTTAGACTCTCTGGGTAGATCGTAAAACGAATATATACCCCATACAGATATGAGTATTATGAGTAGTATCACAACTCGAAAGTTTGTAACGAAAAAATTTAGCCATGTCTGACGCAGCTCAGGTCTAAATTGTAGTCGCTCCAAATATTGACCGTCTGATGATGTATCTTTTTTCTTATCCATATTTTATTGAACTCTAACTTCTTCACCAACTTCTAATTCATAAACTGGTGCAGCTATCTTCATATCATCTGACAATCCTGATACAATCTCTATAAATCCACCACTGATTTTTCCAATCATTACTGATGTTTTAACTAATTTTGATTCTGAGTCTACGGTAAATACGTATGCATCACCTGGTACTATCTTTACATTCTGTATAGGTAACAAATATGCATTTGGATTCTGAGATCCTGATGAGTTATCTTGTGCTCCAGACTCTATTGTAACGGTAACATTATTACCAACTACTAGACTCTGACTTCCCACATCATCAACCTTAATTTTGACCTCAACCTTTTTGTTTGTCTGGTTTATACTTGGAGCTACATTAACAACCGTACCCAATACCCCTTGAATGTTTGCTCTTGCGCCAACCTTGATGCGGTTTATGTCATCACCACTAGCAAAAGCTTTCACTTGTAATCCTCCACCACCTACAACGGTCGCTATTACCTGTCCTGGTTGTGCAAGTTCCCCACTTCGAAATGGCAGGGATGCAACTTTTCCATTTATCGGAGATACAAATACTGTTTTTGCTAGTTGGACTTCTAGGTTTTTTACAATAGCTTCTGCTGCGAGTATTTGTGCATTTGCCACTGAACCGTATCCTATATTTGCATTTGATAGAGCTGAACCCGCAGCTATTAAACCTTTAGATGCATTGTTTGCTATTGTCCTATCTGCATTTACTGTACTCTGCCATACACTAAGTGTTGTTGCTAGACTAGTATTTTGTGTATATGCATTTGCCTCACTAATAGCCTTTGATATTTGATCTAGGAATGTTGAAATGTCTTGAAAGTTTTTCTGTGACTTGTTAACTGCAGCTAATATGTCCGACTCTTTTGAATTTGCATTCAATGCATCTATACTAGCTTTCCAATCCGTTTGCCTGTTTTTGAATCCAAGATAGAAATCTTGCAATGAGCTATTGAGCTTTGCATCTGAAATGAAAGAAGTAAGTTTTGGATTACTACCTGAGCTTTTGAATAGGAACTGATCTATATCAACGTTAACTATCTGATCAGCTGTACTGTAGCTACTATTAAGTGTCTCTATTGCTGTTGTCTTTGCAGAATCTAGAGATACTCCACTTCCAGCGAACTGTCCTTGAGCCAGCTTCAACCCTGCTCTTGCTTGATCAAGTTGTGCACGAGTATCTGCATTCTGTAGTGTAACTAGAGTTTGGCCAGCATATACATCATCTCCAACTTGTACCAACACCTGACTAACTGGTGCAGAAATCTGACTCTTGAGTTCTGCTTGTGATACAGACTCTACGATTCCATCTGCTGATACTATTGATTTATTATCTCTAAAGCTAGCTACGTCAACTAGGCTAACCTTCTTTATATTGGATGTATTTGGGGCTACTGACTGATTCCTAGATGCAACTCTACCAGCAATTATCATTATTACTATTGCAATAATTCCAAGTGCACTGGAAAGCACCACGTGACTGCGTATGTAAGTTAAAAATTTCATATATTTTGATTATAGCAAAAAAGACTGAAAACTGAAACTTTACTTTGTAATGTTCTATGTAATATTCTAGAGCCCCTCCTTCTTGAGTTCCTCCACTATTTTTTGAGCAGACTTTGAAAGTTTCTTTGGCATCTCTACCTTTGTTACTATCAATATATCTCCACGACGTCCGCGCTCATCTGGAATACCCTTCTGTCTTATGCGAAGTATTTCATTGTGAGTTGTGCCTGATGGGATTTTTAGTTCTATTTTTCCATCTAGAGTTTCAAGATCAATAGTTGCTCCAAGCAGTGCTGTTGTAAGTTTTAGGTCCAACTCCATGATAAGGTTGTAACCTTCCTTTCTAAATACCTTGTGTTCTTCTACCCATACACGAACTATGAGATCACCCTTGCCTCCTGGACCATCTTCTCCCTTTCCTGAAACTCTAAGTCCTTGTCCATTATCTATACCTGCTGGAATCTTTACTGATAGTTTTTCATTATTTATATTCATTTCTTTTTCTACACCAAATACAGACTCCTTGAATGAAAGTTGTACATCTACAGTTATATTTGCACCACGTCTTGGTCTACGACCACCACCGCCTCCGAAGAATTCACCAAAGATATCTCCAAGGTCGAATTCAAATGACTGGCCATTCTGACTTTGGTACTGTCTAGCAAATCCAGAGAAATCAAATCCTGCTCCGTTGAAACCACCTCCATTGAAACCTCCCTGACCACCGCCAAAACCACCAGGACCTGCAGAGCCAAATGTATCGTATTGCTGACGCTTCTGATCGTCTGACAATGTTGTATATGCCTCGTTAATTTCCTTGAACTTTGAATCATCCCCCTTATTTTTGTCAGGGTGATATTCATGAGCAAGCTTACGGAAAGCTTTCTTTATTTCGTCTTTTGATGCGCCCTTTTCGACGCCTAGTGTTTTGTAATAGTCTTTCATATTGGCTGGTTTATGAGGTTAAATAATAGCAGAAATCAAAGGTACTTAAGTATTGACGGTAATATATAAAAGTGATATGGTTTTGTAGTCGGTTCCTTAAAACTTATGAATAATTCTCATCGGACGGAACAAGAGATCTGCAAGGCAATCCTAGACCTTGCTACGGATCTATACAGGGGTCTGGGTGGCGATAACTATCCTCGGATCCTCGTCGCCTCTGCAGTACTATTGCTGCTGAAAAGAGCGGCTGAGTACTGTAAGAAGGATTTACTATCCGCATACCACTCACTGCCGAAAAGGGACTATGACGGTACAGACGATGAATGTGTCGTGGCCCTGAAGACTTATGCTGCGGACCTCATCCGTTACTGTCAGGAGTCTGATGGTGATAAGTGGTCTGTGGCGATCACAGTCGCATCACTGGTGTGGCGTGCAAAACACAATTTCTCAGAGGAAATTACTGATTGTGCACGGAAGGACGTAGACCCCCCAAACGGGGACATCATCGAAGTCGTTGGCATCTGGCCCGCGACGTCAGCAGGTTGAGGAGACGCAGTCTCCCTCCATTCACAGAGCGCCGAGCGGCTAACCCCCGCCGGCGTTTTTTTAACTAAATTACACTTAGATTTAAAACTTATATTGACTTTACATTATTTTCATGATATTAATTTGATTAGAGGAGGAAGAGATGGAGCTGACAAATGAAGAATTGATACGGCAAGCATACGGGCTTTTCGGCGTTTCTGGTCCATTCGACTTTCAGAGAGCGTACACACTCCATGATCAGGCTTTGATGAAAAGTCGTCAGTGGAGTGCATACAACCCGGAGCTCATCATTAATCGAGCCAAGGTAATTCTTGAGCAGATGGATTTTGATGTCCTGGGTGAGGAGGAAAAACTGTGGTTCACTGAGGTGTTGTGGTTTTGGTACCACCACGCTATCAGTAACGAGGTCCTAAGATCTCGGGCACGAAAGTATGCCGATAAGGCACTTTCGCTTATGGATGATGGCCATTCAAACAGAATCACCCGTCTTCTTTGGTATCTAACCAGGGATGATGTAGGCGGTGCTAAGGATTGGTTGTGTACCGAACCAAAGCGCTGGGATGAAGTTGAAATTAAAAACGGACGCTTGCTTGTCGAAGACTACGAGCGGCGGGCGTTCTGGGTGTAGTACCCGACACACACGAATACCGGCTTCCCCACTTGGGATGCCGGTCTTTTTTACATCAGCAAATTTGAGACCAGTGCTACCATCAATTCCTTGTCTTTTGGATCACTTTCTGCGATAAGTAGAGCAAGTGCAACTAGAGTATTGTCATTTATTTTCTTTTCACCATTATGCCTAATATCCATTCTATTCAATCTCAGGAAATATATAAAGACAAAGGAACCTATTCTTTTGTTGCCATCTGAAAAAGGATGGTCCTTGATGATGAAGTACAGCAAGTGAGAAGCCTTTTCATTTAGACTTGAATATAATTCCTTACTATCGAAAGTCTGATAAATGGTTTTAAGGATACCCTGAAAGCTTCCATCCCTCTCATAACCAAATATATCAGTAGCTTCATTCTTATCAATCAGAACTTCTTTGAGAATATCAATAGATCCACGAATGAATTCGTAGTCAAAACGTCTCTTCTCGACATCCTTACCTTTCCTTAACTTCAATTCACCTTCATCATATTCCTTCAAAAACTTCCAAGAGTTGGCGTAACCATGAATGACTGAAAGTAGACTATTGGTCTCATCACGATCCAATTCTCTGCTTCTAATAGTTCTTTGAATAAATGAGATCTTCTCATCCAGATCATTTAGTATCTTATCTGGAAGTCTAGATACCTTTTCATTGTTAACTACAATACCTTTGATTAGATATTCACGAAGTGTGGTGGTGGCCCAGATACGGAATTGAGTTGCTTTCTTGGAGCTAACTCGGTAGCCAACGGACAGGACTAAGTCTAGGTTAAAGTACTCAACATTATATACCTTACCATCTGATGCAGTTGTTGCATTTTTTGCAACAGCTGACGATCTATCAAGCTCTGCCTCACTAAATATATTCTTAATATGTCTAGATATAACTGACTTATCACGATCAAATAGCTCGGCGATTTGATCTAAACTAGCCCAAATCGTCTCCTTATCTGTATCTGCTCTAAGCTCCACCGCCCCATTCGCACCTGTATATAATACAAGCTTACCATCCTCATTTTTAACGATGTTTTTATTTATCATATTTAATTGTATTAATTAGTAGTAAAACCTCTGCACTAAAATTCTATTCAAATTCCCGGGAAGATTACTGGAGTGATTGAGTTAAATCTAGTAAAACCTAGATCGGCTTCTTTATTATAGCAAAAAAGCATAAAGTAAAAAACCACAAGTAGATTGTGGTTTTTTACTAATTGAATGATATATTTATCTATTTCTTCTCCTTAAACTCCGCATCCTTTACATCCCCTTCCGGGCCCTGTGCACCTGCTCCTCCGTTTGCTCCCGCATCACCTGCTGGTGGAGTCTGTTGCTGTGCCTTTGAAAGTATCTCCCCGATCTTTGAAAGCTCACTTGATAGTGTATCTGTAACCTTCTTTAGATTTGCTAGATCGGTTCCTTCTTTTGCTGTCTTTACATCTGTAATCTTGTCTTCAATTGACTTACGTAGATCAGCTGGAACCTTGTCGCCTGCATCCTTCAATGACTTTTCTGAAGTGTGGATTAGCTGCTCTGCCATGTTCTTGGCTTCAACCATTTCCTTTTTCTTTGCATCTTCAGCGGCATTTATTTCTGCATCGTGCTTCATCTTTTCTACTTCTTCTTTTGAAAGACCTGAACTTGATGTAATTTTTATACTATTTGCTTTACCTGTAGCCTTGTCTTTTGCTGTAACTGAAAGGATACCGTTTGCATCTAGATCAAAAGTAACTTCAACTTGTGGCA
>CAZRIX010000004.1:24216-81286 GCA_964600255.1 uncultured Candidatus Saccharibacteria bacterium | reverse complement strand
CACGTGGGAGGTTACGGGTTCGAGTCCCGCCAATCGCGCAGTTGTAAATGACCCTGTAGAAATACTGGGTCATTTTCATTACATTGAAAAAAACTTTAAATAGCCTAATTAATTAGGTGAATAGTAGTATCACATATCCACCAAGGATGTGGTAGACTAATATCATGAGAGTATCTAGTCTACCAAACGTGATTACATGTAATGATCTAGAGGAGCTATATGTTTTTCAAAAGATGTCCGTTGCTCAAATAGCAGCTAAACTGAAATGTTCACAGAATAAGGTTTCTTATCATCTAAACAAATGCGAAATTCGAAAGCGTACAATCTCTGAAGCAATGTATGAGTACAAGAATCCAGATGGAGATCCGTTTTCTTTGTTGGAGCCCAAGACTTTAGAAGATAGTATTCTATTTGGTATGGGTCTGGCTTTATACTGGGGTGAAGGAACAAAGAGAGGAAATGGCGGAGTACGATTAAGTAATTCTGACCCAAAACTCATGAGAAAATTTATAGAATTCCTGGAAAAGTTCTTCAGGATAAATAAGGCTCGTCTCAAGTTTAGTATACAAATACCAAAAGATATTTCCCCGAGGGAATCGCTTAAGTATTGGAGTAAAGAGCTCGGAATTGATAAAAAATATTTCTATAAACCTCAAATAGTGAAAGTGAGAGGTAAAGGCACTTATAAATATAAGACAATGTATGGTACTGCTATTTTGAATTTTAATAATGTTAAACTCAAAAAGATAATCTGCAGTATGATTGAAAATATTAAGTAAATAGACTATTCTTAACAAGTACCCAATTTAAGCCGTTGTAGCTGTCTTGGTAGTTAAACCTGAGACATGTGCCGTTAGACATGTGCCGTTGTAGCTCAGTTGGTAGAGCACGTCATTGGTAAAGTAAATTGCCCTTCATACTAGAAATAGTTTGATGTAACCCGAATTACGGTTAAAGTCCACAAAGTGGGTAAGACCGTGGCGAAAGTTCGCCCGAACGACTGACAAGGGACGCTTCATTTTTATGCGTAAGATACAGTCTAGCCCTCATATAAGGAAACGAAATTGAGGTATTTGTGAATGACGAGGTCTCCGGTTCAATCCCGGACAACGGCTCCTTTTATTTTATCTCTTTATAAACCAAGTATGCTTTTTTCATGGAAAGTGCTCCAATCATTGAAATTATAACTAGTAGAATATAGAAAGATAGTATTTCTATGTATGTATACGGGACACTCCTGAGAGTTCCGAGTATTACAGTAGACACCCAAGATGTCATTGATATCGCTCCACTTATCATTATAAAAGAAGCTCTTTTCATAAAACTTTTTGATGATATGAGTTTGAAGCCCATATGCTTTTCTATGTGCGGAATGTGTATAAGGTGGAATATGAGACCATTGATGAAAATAATAGCAACAATAGTTATTTTTACTAATAACTTACTAGAATTTAGATATTTATCAGGATCAGTAGTGATTAGTAATATTCCAGAAATCACTAGAATAATAAAGCCGAGCCAAACGAGCTTACTACCGAGTTTCATGAACCTGAGTTCATCTTTGTTTATTTTTCCATCGCGAATCGTACTAAAAAACATGGCATCACTTGTGAAGGCGCCACCTGCACCAATGATCGCACCAAATATATGACCGATAACGTAAAGTGTTTTTAGTTCAATAAAATCAAACATTTGTATAATTGTAGCTTTGATATTTTATTAATGCAAACATGTGATAGTATATTTTAAGGCACAATTGCCAAGTAGAATAATCGCCAATGTAGCTGTCTTGGTAGTTAAAACGGGCAGCATAACCGCAAAGTAGAATAATCGCCAATGTAGCTGTCTTGGTAGTTAAGACGGACAGTACAATCGCCAATGTAGCTCAGTTGGTAGAGCAACGCTTTCGTAAAGCGGAGGTCGTGAGTTCGATCCTCACCTTTGGCTCAATAGGAATTTCTAATCATAAATACAATTGACTTATTTATATGCTTTTGATAAGTTGATTATGGTAGTTGTTGCTATGACATGTGCTCAGCGACCATGGCGGCGTGTCCAACGACTTCGCCAGCCCATCAGATGGTCGTTCTAACACTGTCCCCTTAGGGGATCAAAAACTCAACTAGTGCGCAAGTTCTAGATCTGGTGTGGAACCTTCAATGGTCATATACCAGGTAACAACAACTACCAACCCTTTCAAGACCTTTGCTTGCTGAGCACTGGTCTTTTTTCTTGCTAGAAAATATTAGTCTGATATTCTTTTAGTTAATGAAATCTTTTTCTGAAAAAGTGTATGAAGTAACAAAGTCCATACCAAAGGGCGAGACCTTAACCTACAAACAAGTCGCAATCATGGCAGGTAATCCAAAAGCCTCACGCGCAGTGGGGAACATTTTAAATAAAAATTACGACAAGACCATTCCATGTCACAGAGTTATAAGAAGTGATGGTAAAACCGGTGGCTACAATAGGGGTAGTAAGAATAAGATTAAAATTTTGAAGAAAGAAGGGGCGATTTTAAAATAGGTTATTTTAGTGTAAAGTTATACTCTATAGATATGGATAAAAAACTACAGACAGAGAATAGGATAAAAGAAATAGAAACTGCCATGGAGGGAGGTGACTTTTGGTCAAACCCTCAGAAGGCTCAAGCTATGATAAAGGAACTTCAAGATCTCAAAGATGCACTCGAAGGTATTGGAAAGTTCGATAAAGGTGATGCTATCATGACTATTTTCTCTGGTGCTGGAGGGGACGATGCCGAGGATTTCTCAGCTATTTTGTATAGAATGTATCGCAAGCTTGCAGAGAATAAAGGTTGGGGAATGGAGTTGATACATGAGAATACAAATGATCATGGCGGATATAGAAACATCACAGTCGAGATAAAAGGCAAAGGCGTATACGGTACACTCAAAAACGAGAGCGGTGTACATCGTCTTGTGCGAATCTCCCCATTCAACTCAAAACAACTTCGTCACACCTCTTTTTCTATGGTTGAAATCATTCCTAAATTTGAAAAGACAAACAGCGCGGACCTAGAGTTACCTGACAAAGATATTGAAATTTCTATAGCAAAGTCAGGTGGGCCAGGAGGTCAGAATGTAAATAAAAGAGAGACTGCTGTAAGAATAGTTCATAAGCCAACAGGACTATCTGTACATGTAACTTCAGAGCGATCTCAGGCTCAGAATAAGGAAAAGGCAATCGATATTCTCAAGGGTAAACTTTTTAAACAAATGGAAGATGAAAGAATTGCAAAAGAGAAGGGAATGTATATTAGCAAAACCACGGCAATAGAGTGGGGTAACCAAATACGTTCCTACGTTTTTCATCCTTACAAGATGGTAAAAGATCATAGAACCGATGTTGAAACAAGTCAGGTAGATAAAGTTCTCGATGGTGACCTCGACGATTTCCTAGAGGCGGAGAAGATGCTATAATTACCAAATGATTTATTTCGATAAAGTAAGTAAAATATATCCAGACAAGTCTATTGCTCTCGATCAGGTGAGTTTTTCTGTCGAGCCAAATGAATTCATAACCGTTGTTGGTCACTCTGGTGCAGGCAAGACAACTCTGATGAAAATGGTCATTGCTGAAGACCGACCATCTCACGGCGCTGTGTTTTTTGAATCTGCCAATATTCACAAACTTGGTAAAAGTCAGATAAACAAACTTAGAAGAAGAATAGGAACTATTTTTCAAGACTATAGATTGATTGCAAACAAGACATCATATGAGAACATTGCTTTTGCTATGGAAGCTGCTGGACGAACAGATGAAGAGATCAAGTCGGACGTTCCTCATGTTCTTGAACTTGTAGATCTTGGCAATAAGATATGGAATTTCCCACATGAGCTTTCTGGAGGAGAAAAACAAAGAGTAGCGATCGCTCGTGCCATCGTTACTCAGCCAGATATAATCATCGCTGATGAACCTACTGGGAATCTTGATCCTATAAATACAAGTGAGATAATAAAGATACTTCAGAAGATTCATAAACTAGGCACAACAGTCATCCTCACAACCCACGACAAAGATATAGTAAAGGAGGTTGGGGGTAGAGTGATAACGATGGAGAAGGGTAAGATTATTAGAGATGATAAGCACGGTAAATACGTTCTATAAATAAAATGATTTTTACACATCTAAAAAGAATTATTCGAACAGGTTTCGTTAACTTTTGGAGAAATGGATTCCTTTCTTTCTCTGCTATAGTTGTAATCACTCTATCGCTATCAATTTTCGGAGCTCTAATATATGGAAGTGCATTTGGAAGGGCTTTGGTAAAAGAGGTAAAAAATAAAGTTGATATAAACGTATATTTCACACTAGATGCAAACGAAACTGATATTCTTGCATTAAAGAAAACTGTAGAATCTCTACCTGAAGTAGATAAGGCAGAATACGTGTCAGAAGAACAAGTTCTAACAAGCTTCCGAGACAAGTGGAAGGACAATGCACTTATAATCCAAGGTCTAGATGAGATCGGTAGCAATCCATTCCCAGCGGTTTTAAATATAAAGGCAAAGGAGCCTTCACAGTATGCTGGGATTGCTAGCTATTTGGATTCAAAGATTGAAACAGATTCAGGTACAAATATTGTAGACAAAATAAACTACAATCAGAATAAACTAATAATCGATAGACTAGGTAGAATAATACCAGCTGTAGAGAAAGCGGGTTCGATAATCACTATTCTTTTCGTTATCATCGCGATAATAATCACATTTAATACAATCCGTTTGGTGATATTTACATCAAAGGAAGAAATTTCTGTTATGAAGCTTGTGGGTGCATCAAACTACTATATCCGAGGGCCTTTTATGGTCTCAGGTATAATGTACGGAATAATCTCTGGCTTACTTACTCTGGTTGTATTGGGAGTCTTTGCATTCTACAGTGATGCACTTCTCATCAGGTTTGCAGGAGTACAAAGTGTAAATGATTTCTCAATGTTTGCAAATGTATTCTATTCATATTTCGTTCAAAATTTCGGACAGATTTTTGCAATAATCTTGGGCTCAGGAATTATACTAGGTGGAGTATCAAGTTATCTTGCAGTGAAGAGGTATTTACGAGTCTGATACATTTGATACAATACCTATTATTACTTTAATGATTTACTGATATGAAAGAAAAGATGGCAAAAGGTAGAAGTGGAAAAAAGGTCGCAGCAAGAAACTCCAAGACCAACCATAAATACATTTTTGTCGTCGGAGGAGTAATGTCAGGAGTAGGAAAGGGTATCGCTAGTTCATCTATCGGTACCCTTTTGCAAGCTAAGGGATTTGATGTAAATCTAGCAAAAGTTGATCCGTATCTAAACGTTGATGCTGGAACCATGAACCCCACTGAACATGGTGAGGTTTTCGTTTTGAACTCCGGGTTAGAGACTGATCAGGATATGGGAAACTATGAGCGTTTTATGAACCGAGATTTGATCCATGAAGACTACATGACTTCTGGAATGGTTTACAAACATGTGATTGATAAAGAAAGAAATCTTGGTTATGGTGGAAAATGTGTAGAAGCTGTACCACATATCCGTGACGAAATCGTAACTAGATATGAGCAAGCAGCAAAACTAAATAAATCAGAAATATCTATTATAGAAATAGGTGGAACCGTTGGTGACTATCAGAACATTATGTTTATCGAGGCAGCACGTGTTTTGAAGATAAAGCATCCAGACGACGTGATTTTTATAATGGTAAGTTTTCTTCCGATTCCTTCTAAGATTGGTGAAATGAAAACTCGACCAACACAGAATGCTGTAAACCAGCTTTCAGGATACGGAGTTCATACAGATATCATCATTGCCCGTTCAGAAGTTCCTGTTGATAAAAAGAGAAAAGAGAAAATAGGAATCGCATGTAACATTCCAGAAGAAAATGTTATCTCTGCTCCTGATATCGATAGTGTTTATGATGTGCCTCTGAACTTTGAGAAGGATAAGATTGGTGAAATAATACTAAAGTCACTGAAACTCAAGACTCGCAAAGGACCAGGTCTAGCACCTTGGAAGAAGTTTGCAAACTCAGTTAAAAATACTGAGAAAGAGGTAAACATCGCTATTGTAGGTAAATATTTTAATACTGGAGATTTCGTTCTAACAGATGCATACGTTTCTGTACTTGAGGCAGTAAAGTATTCTGCATATTCTCAAAAGGTTAAGCCAAAGATACATACTATCAATGCTTATGATTTTGAAAAAACAAATCCTGATTATTCTGCCTTAGATAAGTTCGATGGAATAATAGTTCCAGGAGGATTCGGAGAGAAGGGTATTGAAGGTAAACTTAATGTGATTCGCTATGCACGTGAGAACAAGATTCCATATTTTGGATTGTGTTATGGAATGCAGCTTATGTCTATCGAGTATGCAAGAAACGTTCTAGGACTCAAGAAAGCACATACAGCCGAGATCGATCCAAAGTCACCTCATTTGATAATCGACATTATGCCTGATCAGAAGAAAAAGTTACTAGAGAAGAACTATGGTGGAAGTATGCGACTAGGAGCATATGCAGCGAACATCAAAGTCGATACGATCGCCTACAAGGCATATAAGTCTTCTACTATTACCGAAAGACATCGTCATCGATATGAAGTGAATCCAGTTTATGTAGATCAATTAACAACAGCTGGTTTAGTTTTTTCAGCCACCTCTCCAGACGGTACTCTGATGGAAATAGCCGAACTACCTGAGTCAGTGCACCCATTTTTCCTTGGTACTCAGTTCCATCCAGAATTTTTGGCTAGACCTCTTGCTCCGCATCCACTCTTCACTCAGTTTATAAAAGCTGCAAAAGATAGAATAGTTAAATAGGTTTTGTAGGATTAAAATGTAGTTAAAATTTAATAAAGTTATTAAGCTTATTTTATTAGAATTTAATCTCATCCTGCTAGTATAAGGTGGTTATTGGTCGATATAACAATCTTTCATATTCAAAACACCTTACTGTGCGGGTACTCAGTGGGGTGTTTTTGTAAACACATGAAGTTTTTTCACGAATGGAATAAATGTAAAATAGAAATTGACAGTCAAGATAACATACCAAAAAACTATCCTAAGGAAGGGGAGGTTTGGGTCATAAAAATTGGTATAAATATCGGCGTGGAGCAGGATGGCTCAACTGAGGATTTTACCAGACCTGCTTTGATTGTTAAGAAATTCAATAACCAGATGTATTGGGTTATTCCTTTATCGTCTAAGCAAAAAAGTTTTGATTTCTACTACAACTTTACTGATCCAAGCAACTATAATGTTTCAGTAGTATTAGCGCAACTCAGGTTGAGTAGTAGTAAAAGATTCATTAGAAAAATGTACGAAATAAACAATACTGATTTCTTGGTAGTAAAGGAGAAACTGATTAAATTCCTTAGCTAAATCGAAATCCCACCAAACGGTGGGGTTTCTCGGAGCCTTTCGGCACTGTATATGTATGATATCAAAGCAATGGAACGAGTCAAGACTAAAACCTTCTTACTTCTTATGCTCTGGTGCACCGATCATTCCGCACTTTTTATACTTTAGGCCTGATCCACATGGACATGGATCGTTACGTCCTGTTTCTGGCTTATCGTTCTTTGTGTTTGAGCTTTCAGATGACTTGCTGCCGTCTCCATCTCCTATTACAACTGCACTGTCATGAACTTCCTTTAGTTCTACTGATTCTTGAGATGCTACTCCAGCTCCAACGTGTGGTAGTAGGTTGAGTATTTGATTGTTGATTGCTGCCTGCATTTCTCTGAACAGTCTTAGTCCCTCCTTCTTATATTCTACTAGTGGATCACGTTGACCGTATGCACGTAGGTTTACACTTGAACGTGTATAATCCATTATTTCCAAGTGTTCAACCCAGAACATGTCGATTGTTTGAAGCATAAGCTGGCGAGCTACGGCTAGGAATCTCTCCTTACCGATCTGTGCTACTTTATCATCCATTACCTTACGCGCCTCAACATTGTCACCAATCACTTCATTTATTTTTGCTTCAACTTCATCTATACTGCCAAGCAATATTGCACGTCGTCTCTCATAAACAGTCTTTCTCTGGTGGTTTAGGATATCGTCATACTCTAGAACATGCTTTCTTGAGTCAAAGTTAAAACCTTCGATCTTTGTCTGAGCACTCTCAAGTGAACGAGTTATGATTTTGTTTTCTATAGCCTCATCTTCAGCAACACCAAGTCTACCCATAAGGTTCTTTACGGTATCGGACGCAAATACTCTCATTAGTGAGTCCTCAAGTGACACGAAGAATTGTGTTGCACCAGGATCACCCTGACGTCCTGAACGACCTCGTAGCTGATTGTCTATTCTGCGGGCTTCATGTCTCTCGGTTCCAAGAACAAAAAGTCCACCAATTGATTTTATCTCCTCATAAAGATCCTTTGAGCCTGGATTACCTCCAAGTCTAATATCCACTCCGCGTCCAGCCATGTTTGTAGCGATTGTTACCGCACCTTTTTTACCCGCCTGCGCAATAATCTCTCCTTCACGCTCGTGGTTCTTGGCATTTAAAACCTCATGCTTAACTCCTTCGGCCTTTAGGAATTCTGAAAGTACTTCGTTTTTCTCGATTGAAACTGTACCGATAAGTACTGGTTGTCCTGTCTTGTTGAGTTCCTTAACTTTGCGAGCTATAGCTTTGAACTTGCCAACCTCGGTTTGGAAGATCAAATCATTTGCATCATTACGCTGAATAGGTTTGTTTGTTGGAATCACTATGGTCTCAAGACCATATACCTTGTAGAACTCCTCGGATGAAGTTGTGGCTGTTCCTGTCATTCCAGATAGCTTTTTGTATAGTCTAAAATAATTCTGGAAAGTAATAGAAGCAAAAGTTCTACTTTCTTTTTGAACTGTTACACCTTCCTTGGCTTCGATAGCTTGATGAAGTCCTTCCGACCAGCGACGACCAGGTTGTAGACGTCCTGTGAATGTATCAACGATTACGATACCATCCTCCTTGATAACATATTCAGTGTTTAGGTTGTACAAAGCCTTGGCCTTTACTGCTGTTTCTAGATGGTGAACATACTTGATACCTTTTTCTGTATATATATTTTCAACTCCTAGTCTTTTCTCTGCCTTTTCTATTCCTTTCGAAGTAAGAGAAATACTTCGCTGCTTTTCATCAACTGTATAGTCTTCGTCTTTAGTGAAGTCTCTTACCATGTTGGCAAAAATCATATATAGATTCTCTGAATCCGTGGTTGGAGCGGAAATGATCAGGGGAGTGCGGGCTTCATCGATAAGGATAGAGTCTATCTCGTCTACGATAGCGTAGTTGAAATCTCTCTGTCTAAGTTTGGCAGACTCATACTCTAGATTGTCACGAAGATAATCAAAACCGAATTCATTGTTTGTACCATAGGTAATATCTGCCATGTAAGCTTCATGACGAGTAACTGGACGTAGGTATTCGTGAACGACTTTGAATGAACCGATATTATCGCGTACTAGATCATCTTTTATTTTTTCTTGTTCAGATTCGATATGCTTTGGATCATAAATAAATGAACTCTCGTGATTTATAACTCCAGTAGAAAGTCCTAGGAAATTATAGATCTGTCCCATCCATACTGCATCGCGTCTTGATAGATAGTCGTTAACTGTAACGACATGAACACCTTTGCCAGTTAAACCATTCAAATATGCAGGTAGTGTAGCAACTAGAGTTTTACCTTCTCCAGTTCGCATTTCGGCAATACTTCCACTGTGCAATATCGCTCCTCCTATTAGCTGTACATCAAAATGTCTTTGGTTGAAAACTCTTTTACTTGCTTCACGTACAACAGCAAAAGCTTCTGGTAGAATGTTATCAAGAGTTTCTCCTTTTGTTAGTCTTGCGCGGAACTCATCGGTCTTGGCACGAAGAGCCTCGTCTGATAGGGCAGATATACTAGGTTCAAGTGCATTAACTTTGCCAACGATAGGTTCGTATTTCTTTAAAAGTTTCTTGTTTGGGTCACCGAATATGTTCTTTATTGAAAATGCCATAGTTGGCTAAATATATCATAAAATTGGGATATAAAAAAGGCATATTTCGCCAAAAATATTATGTAATATTGTGTGACAAATACAACTACTACTCTACGTATTCAACTTCAGGTTCGATCTCGATACCAGTCTTCTCATATACACCATCTACCATTTTCTGTGCCAGAGCAATAATCTCAGCTGCTGTGGCATTGCCAAGGTTTATGATGACCAATGCTTGGTTCTTGTAAGTTCCGACATTTCCTTTCTTTACTCCGCGGAAACCACATAGGTTGTCGAGCACCCAGGCTATTGGTATTTTGACTCTCTTTTCATTGACTGGATGAAGAATCATTTCTGGATATCTCTCAAGAAGTTCCTGAGCTTGAGACTTTGCAACTATTACGTTCTTGAAGAAAGATCCAGCAGTTCCATAATGTTTGATATCTGGAAGTTTTCTTTGGCGGATTTCTATGACAGCATCTCGAACCTGCTTTAATGTAGGCTCTGCTATTTTTTTGAATGTAAAATATTCTTGTATATCTTTGTATCCAGTATTGAGCTTGCCTTTCTTTTTTAAATTGAAAGCTACCGAGATAACAATGTATCTTCCCGGATTATGTTTGAAAAGGCTGTCGCGATATGCAAACTTACATTCTGCATTTGAAAGTGTGACGTATTCATCGTTCTTTACATCTAGGACATAGACTGAGTCGATAGTATCTTTGGCTTCTGAGCCATAGGCACCAACATTCTGGACTGGGGAAGCGCCCACAGTTCCTGGAATATATGAAAGGTTCTCAAGCCCATAAAGACCTTTCTCTACTGTCTCGTCTACAAACTTGTCCCAATCCTCGCCGGCATATGCTGTAACTTTTACATCGTTACCGTTCTCTTCGTATGTGACACCCTTCATCTCCATCTTTATAACTATACCTCTGTATCCAGCGTCAGCTACTAGAAGGTTGGAGCCACCTCCAAGTACGAAGAAGGGGATTTTGTTTTTCTTTGAAAAGTTCAATGCTTCTATAAGCTCATCTTCGTTTGTGACAATAGAGAAAAAATCGGCAGGTCCGCCTATTCTAAATGTCGTGTATTCCTTTAGAGATACATTTTTTTGAATCATATAAATTGAGTCGATCGACGCATTGCGTCAAATGTTCACGAACGGGTGTTAGCTCCAAATATAATGTCTAAATTAAGATGTGAGTACAGCCGGTCGTGAACACTTGAAACAATATGTTTATTATAGCAATAAGTCAAGAAAAACAACAAACGAGGGGATTTGTTGATAACTATCCATAAACACAAAATCCTGCCGAGGCAGGACCTTATGTAGACATTTTATTTTGGAAGTACTGACAGCTAGGCTTGCGCCTTCTCGTACTCACATGAAGATATTATAACTCCAAGCAGTTTTGTATGCAAATATTAAAATGTGCTATTATTTAAAAATGAAAACACCTTGGAGAAACAATCTGTACAAGCAAATATCAAAGATTAGTATGCCCGGTAAGGTGCTTGATCTAGGTGGTGCTAGAAAGTCTGGATATCAGGAACTGATAGGAGGTAAGCCAAGTTTTACTGTCGTAAATATAGATGGTAACAAGGATGTAGATATTGCACACAATATAGAGAAGCCACTACCAATCCCTGACGCCACCTATGATGGTGTGCTACTTATAAATGTACTAGAGCATATCTATGATCATCGTGCACTCCTACTTGAAAGTGCAAGAGTTTTGAAGAAAGGAGGCAAGATAGCAATAGGTGTACCATTTGTAGTACAGATCCATCCATCACCCAACGATCATTGGAGATATACCTACCAGACTCTAGAGAGACTAATGTCCGAGACAGGATTTAAAAATACCAAGGTCACACCAGTAGGATTTGGACCATTTACCTCATCTGCACAGTTACTATACAATCCACTCAAGATTTCAGTATTGAGATTCCCAGTAATATTGGCAGCACGATGCTTAGATGCGATCTTGGCACGACTAACATCAAAAGAAAAAATGGCTTCAACCTATCCATTAGGATATTTCGTATTTGCTGAGAGGGGGTAGGGAGTCTGCTTCAGATTGCAATATCTAGTATTTTATTGTATTTTATACAGTATTGCCGGATCGTATAAAGGTAGTACGTCGCTCTCTGAAAGCGAAAATTTTGGTTCGATTCCAAGTCCGGCAGCCAAATTTTTAAGCGTAAAAATTTGCTTCGAGCAGAGCGCTGCGAGAAGTGAAGGTTTTGAGGAGCCTAGAGAACGGATGGGGTCGGAGACTATGGTCGCTATAATTAAATATATGAATACTAAAGAAATCATTACAATAGCTCTTTCCTCCGGTATTGTTGCAACACTGGCCTCATCGGTTGTTAATTATTTTTTTGATAAATCTAAAGACAAAGCTAGGCAAAGTTTTGAAATAAAACAATCTGCTTATATGAAAGCTATTACCGCTATATCTGGTGTAGCAGATAATGTAATGAACTTCATAGTTCAAGGGAGTTCTATCAAAAACTTAAACGGACTTTCTCTACTTAACTATCTCACAAGTCTTCAAAGAGAAATCGCTCCTGCCTTCCTGGTTGCCAACGATGAGATACAGAAACTTTTAAAAAAAATGGCTCCATTAATTAAAGACGGAACCTCTTTGTTTGAAGAAATACTGGCTGATGTTAAGCCTGTTCAGGGTGGCTTTGTTGCCGGAAATAATCAGGCTTTGGTAAGTAGATTAAAAAAATGGTCAAAAGATATGGAAGACCTTGAAAGTCAAATTATATCGGCAATTCAGAAAGATTTGGGTTTGCGCTAGTTGTAGAAGTTAATGTTATATCTGTAAGCCTGATCTAATGGTTATAAGCCGGAGAACACGGTACTCAAGTCTATGGAACCTATAGACCCGTAAGGTCAGCGGTTGTATACTGTCATTAAAGCAAAATGAATGATCAATCTATAATTATATCTGTAATCATTACGGTACTAGCGGTTGTGTACTTTTTATTTTTTTATCAAAGGACCAGAGCTATGACTCAGGAAGAAGCTATAGATATCCTAAAGCTCGGATTCAATGTTTTTCTTACGGGTCCTGCTGGAAGCGGTAAGACTTACGTTTTAAATAAATACATCGATTTCCTTAAAAGTAAGCATGTACAAGTAGCAGTTACTGCATCGACAGGTATAGCAGCAACTCATATAAACGGTATCACAATCCATTCTTGGTCTGGTATACAAATTAATCTTGAGCTTAGCGAGAATCAAATAAAATCTTTAATGGAGCGGCCATACCTACAAAGGAACTTCGAAGCAAAAGTTTTAGTGATAGATGAGATATCAATGTTGGATGCAAAAAGACTCGATTTGGTAAATAGAGTCAGTAAAGCTTTCAAGGGTAATAAACTTCCTTTTGGAGGGATGCAGGTGATTTTCTGTGGAGATTTTTTTCAACTACCACCAGTTTCAAGAGACCAAAACAATCCAGCTGAATTTGCTTACAAGGCTCAATCATGGAAAGAAGCTGATTTAAGAGTTTGCTATCTCGGGAAACAGTATAGGCAGAAAGATAAGAGTTTTCTAAAGATACTAAATGATATTCGAAGTAATAACGTCGGTGAAAAAACAGTTACCGAAGTTCGAGATCGACACGGTGCCAATATTGACCATCACGGTGCGGTAACACAGCTTTATACCACAAACGAAGAAATTGATACTGTAAATTACTCAGAATTAGCCAAGATTGTTGGTACAGAGAGAAAATATTATATGGAAAAAGTGGGTTCAAGTGAACCACTTATAAAACAATTAGTAGATAATTGTCTGGCACCTGAAGTGCTGAGGCTCAAGATGGGGGCTGTGGTTATGTTTGTGAAGAATAATTTTAATGCCGGTTATGTAAATGGAACACTCGGCCTGGTAACCAATTTCGATTCGGAGGGGTTTCCTGTGGTTAGAACCAATGATGGAAGATTAATTGTGGCTACGCCAGAGTCATGGCGTTATGATCATGACGGACGAGTCTTGGCCGAGATAAAACAAGTTCCACTCCGTCTTGCTTGGGCGGTAACAATACACAAGAGTCAGGGAATGAGTTTAGATGCAGCAGAGATTGACCTAAGTAATGTATTTGAAGAAGGAATGGGGTATGTGGCACTTTCACGAGTGAGGTCTTTGAAGGCTATTAAATTACTTGGTATCAATGATTTAGCTTATAAGGTTAATGCGACTGTTCTGATATATGACCTTGAACTAAGAGAAAAATCTAAGCATGCAAAAGATGAGTTAAGTCGTCTTAAAACAAGACAGAAAATAAAGCTGCAGAATGATTATATTTCACATCAACTTAGAAAGTAAATGATTTAATGACGTTATTTGTTGAGTTAAAGATAGCATAATAGTACAATTACATGATGAGTATGCTCACACATGATCGGCAAGATGGTTCAACGCAAAATAAGTTGACTAAGGAAGTCGATAGACCTTTGTACTACAAAGCTCAAGCCTGGTTACTTTTACTTAACACTATCGTATTATTTGTAAATATTTCAGTATTTTTAATTAGCACCTCGCAGTCGAATGTAGCAATTTTAGATAATGATGCTCAAAGATCGAAATGCTTGTCGTGGATGATATATAATCCGGATACTAAGGCATGGCGGTGGCGTGCAGATCATCTTAATGAATATTTTCCAACAAGAGAAGATGGAATTGATAATTGTGTTGCTATGTTTAAACAATTGGATTACGTTGAGTAATCTGGGCCTGGTGTCAAACTTATGGTAGGTTTTTCAAACAGAGATATATTTATTATCAGGTAAAACTAGAAGATTCAAGAAAATTAATACTTATGAGTCAAAAAGATTATTCTTTAGCAATAAAATATAGATGGTTTGAGCAGTATATTTCCCCTTTACTTACTAAAAATCCTGAAGGTCAAACTAACCTTGAAATTCTCTATGATCTTGGTGAGAGGGCGTTTCAATATGGGGTTGGTAGAAAACAAATTGATGCAGTAAAAGAGTATATAAAAATATGCGAAAAGATGTTGAATGACTCTGCCTCGAAAGAAGTTTTATCCGATTTGATAACAGCCCTTTTGTCAGACGTAGAGTTAGAGGCCACGTCAAGACTCAATGATGCTATGGAAGCTACAAAAGATGGAAAGAGTACCGTTCGGGCAGATTTAATGATGTATACGGCTTTGGTCGAGAACTTCGCTCGTCCTTTTTTAACACCGATTTACTACTACATCCAGAAATACCATTTTGGTCAGAAAGGAGGTGCCAAAACCCCTGAAGCTTTTGTTAACGTTAGTATTTCTGAAAAGTATAAACAAATAATGGTCGCTTCGCCTGCAATCGTTGACTTCAACATATCCTCTCTGATTGAGGGACTAGATATGCGTATAAGACACGGTGGAACCGGTCATGAACATTGGACAATGTTGGATGATGAAAAGGTGGAGATAAAACTCGTGTCTGCCTCGACTGGAATTGTTAATGAGGTTTTTGTAATTACTAAAGAAGAGTTGGCTTCAAAACTTAGAGAGCTTGAAAAGTTTGTATGGGTGATAAGGGCAGGTCTTTATATTTTTCTCTCGAACAATGATCTGAAGTTAGAAACAAAAAAGCCAAGAACTAAGTCAGGTGTAGAAAAGTTCTCCCAAACATTTGCTAAGGGTAGGGTAATTGATTTGATAATCCCGTTTTCATGGAACGAGAATGTAAACGAGTTAGCAGTTAAGTTGATCTACGTTAAACCTCAAAAAAACACGATGGTCGAGTTTTATACACCCAGTGGCGCTTTCGAAATCTTATATTTTGAGTTTGAGGATATTTATAAATATCATATTCTAGATATCATTAAATACATAGGTTTACATTTGGACAACGATAAATATAAGTATATAAAAGTTATTGAGGAGAAAGATGATAAAGTTGTACTCGATGCAAAATACGACATTCAGGATTTGCTTAAGAATATAAAAGAAGGAATGAAACCTCCTACCCCTATCGAAGGCGAAGATATATCGGAAGAAATTAAAATATCCATGATTCAAGAAGTCAGCGTGCCTTCTGGTATGAGGGAAGCAATGATAGCAGTTCTTAAAATAAAAAGACCAAATTACAAGATAATTTGATTGTTTTGTGTTATGGTCTATTTATTATCACATTATAAACATAAGCTATAATATCAATCATGAATCCCACCCCAACCACCAACTGCCTCAAACTCATCTCTGAAAACAGAAATGTATTCATTGGTGCTACTGATGGCACTGAGACACTTGCGTCGGCTACCGACGTATTTAGCTATATTAGTCCCGACTTCAAGAATTGGGGATGTGACAAAGTTGAGCATGCTACTCCTGAAATGTCTGTTAGGGTATATGAACAAATCGAGGACGCTGAGTATCCTGTAATCTTCGGTAGTATCGACCAGAACTATGATCGTTTGGTACTAACAACTCCGCAGATTAAAAGCTTTATTGTGAATAATGCAAAGGATTATCTATTGGAAGCAGAATTTACATGTTTCCGTTTTCTTTTCAAGACAGGTGACGAATACTTTGTGGCAGACGTACGCGTTCTCCAAAACGGCAGTCGCGATATACGCATCACTCGTTTTTCAGATGGTTCAGTACGACATGCCAAGTATCGACATCGAATTGTGGTGCCGTACCACAAGAAGTAGAATGATGTTATGATTAATCTATGAAAAAAATAATTTCAATCGCTTTGATTATCATTGTACTTGGCGGATTATATTTTTATATAAATGGAAATAAATTAGAAACTAAGCAAGTAGCGCTTCAGGAAAAAGTCGATGATGCAGCTGCTCGTAGAAAGGCAGAAGAATTACAGAATCCACCTAGTGGTTATTTGATTCCCGGTAATATTCCACAGGGATATAAACTACGAGATAATGGTGGACGATTTACCTCATATTCAACATCACTATCTTTTGTTTCGGAAAGAGTAGAGCAAAATTTTGGAAAAATTACAAACTACCTAAATATTTCTGAGACTTCAAAAGATACAGCTGAAAATTGGATCAAGAGGGAGGTTGAATCACCAAGACAAGTTTTAAGAGTAATTAAGGACTTTAATTATAATCAAAATAAGGGAGTTGTCATCGGAGTCTTTTTAAATGAAAACGTATATAAGAAATCTCCTCTTAGTGCAACTGAAAAATACCTAGTTTATGATCACGACGGTAGGTTATTTATGATTCATACAACAGATAAAGATATTTCAGCTGACGCGTTAATTGAACTGCTAAAAGATACGACCATAAGTCAGTAAAGATTAAACTAGAATGTAAAAACTAAATGAACTTAAAACATGTCTTATCATCAAAAAGTAATAGAAAAAATAATAGAGCTCGGTGATCTGATTTTACCAGTCTCTGGTAATGTTACTGACATAGGGGAAAAGAAGTCGTGGTTAACTGAATGGGATTTTAGGATTGAAACTGAACTTACAAATCTCATAAAGTCCTTTCCAGGAGATCATTCCATATTTGCAGAAGAGATTAGTGACCGATTCGAGGAGGCTGAGAATGTCTGGATTATTGATCCGATCAGTAATACTTTTAACTTTATCTACGGGCTTCCTCACTACGCAGTTGTACTTAGTCATCTTCATAATGGAAAGGTAGTGTTTGCAGTAGTATATGATCCAAGTACTAAAGAATTATTTACTGCTGAAAAAGGCAAAGGAGCTTTCCTTAATGGCAAGCAAATTAAGGTTTCGGATCGTACAACAGACTTATCGATTTTGGTTGGCCCACATTTAACTCCAACAAGTCCATACCGCGAAGAAACACTCAAGATACTTACAGCAACTTCTCTGTTGGGAACAGTGCGAACTTTCGGATCACTCGGAGTGCATTATGCATATGTGGCTTGTGGAAGAATCGATGTCGCTATCTCAAAAAACAAGGACACATTTCCTGAGTTTGCAGGAAAGTTGTTGGTTGAGGAAGCTGGTGGTAAGTTCACTGATTTTCTAGACAATCCTTTGTCTGTCACCACTCACGGTATCGTTGCTACAAATGGAAAGATTCATGAGAATATTCTAAAAGTGCTAGATATCTAACCTTATTCTATGATTTTATTTGTGAAAATATTCAAAAATGTTAAAGTATTCCCATGACTACAATCATTTTTGAAGCGCATGGTACAACATTCGATAACGAAGCCCATCTTTCGTCTGGTTGGAACGACGTCGCACTTTCACCGTTAGGAGAGCAGCAATCTAGAGAGATGGGTGTTAGATATAAGGATGATCATTTTGATGCTATATTCTGTTCAGACCTACAGCGTGCCTATAAAAGTGCAGAAATAGGTTTCGGAAACAAATGGCCTATCGTAAAAGATTCTCGACTTCGAGAATGTAATTATGGAGATTTCACTCAACACCCAAGTGAAGAAGTAGATCTAGAAAAACCAAAGAGAATTAAAGAACCATTCCCAAATGGAGAAAGTTACGAACAGACTTCAATAAGAATGAAGGATTTTCTTGATGATCTAAAGAAGAATTACGATGGCAAGAGAGTGATGGTTATCGGACATCGAGCAACTCAATATGGATTGGAGTATTGGATAAATGGAGCGGAGTATGAAAAACTAGTCTCAACAAAGTTCAAATGGCAACCAGGGTGGGAGTATGAGGTGTAGAGTCATATGTTGAACCACATGACCAAAGGCCAATATTTACATATAGCAGCAATCGTCATAACCACTCTTGTTGTTATAGGAGTTGGAGTTTATTTACATTCAAAATCTAAAGCACAAGTTGAAGTTACTGATAATTCTAATTTATCAGCCAGCTCAACGGCAACTAGCTCAATTGATACATCTGATTGGAAACAATTCAGAGATGAAAAGTATGGTTTTGAATTTAAGTATCCTTCATCTTTAGGCAACGTAGTTGAACAGTCTTTGGAATATCAACGGCAATTAGATTGTAGTCCTTCATCTATCTATGATCAAGTGATTGCTACTAAGAGTATTGAGGGGTTAAGTGTTCGAATATCTTGTGATTACAATTTTGATAAGACCGCCTCAACTTACGCAAAAGACCATTACAGCGGAGGTGGTACTTATGAAATCATAGAGAACAACGGTCAAAAAAGTTATCTGTTCAATTATATGTCTGGAGTGGGATATGTGAACCAAGAATTATACATACCATTTTTGAATGGAAAATATATTATTCTCGGACAATCTCATAAGGCAGGGCAGCCTGTAGGTTACCAAGAGCTTACGCTCGAACAAGCTAAAGGTATAGTTTCCACTTTTATGGTTTCAAATACTTCAACTCTTTACGTCCCACCAGAATATATAGAAACCATTAGAGATGAAGAGGTTAAAAATCGTTCCTATGAGAAACCGATAGGAATAGATATAAATAACGACTTATATTTTACAACCTATAAGAATGGTCTATTCCAATCTTCAAAAATAGTATGTAGTGGTGTAAACATCTGTACTGAAGGAGAATATACGTTTTCCGAAATAAGTAAGGTTGCATATAACTCCCAAAAAACAGCAGCTGTCGTGTTGATTGTCTCTGGGCATGCCTCGACACTTGATGAGTTCCGTCGAGATATTTTAAAGTATGGAGCAAAATCAATCGATATACATTTTCTAAATAAGAATGGGTCAATATTTGAGTCTAAACCATTCTCTTTAGGAAGCGAGTTTCAAATTGACCGGAGCCTTAATTCTTTGATGATAACAGATGTAAGTATTAGCGATGACAATGTGATTACTGTGAATGCTAAAGCTAAAAAGAGTAACGGGCAAGGTAGTTTTAATGATATAGACCTGGTATATAAGTTCAAAGTGGAAAATAATACGCTCGTTCTGAAGTAGAAATTAAATACGGTTTATCTAGACCATGCGGGGGGGGTATGGGGGATATACCCTGGAGAACTGTAGGAAAATGCATTAGATTTACGATTACTAAAATGGAAGTAAATAATATTGAAGTAATATTCTCTTGGTGTGGGTTCTATGCAGCGATCGGGAAAAATACTTGTCCGGTGGGGTAGGTATGTCTAAGATGGTCATCAAAAAACTTTGTATAACACTAGCCATCTAGTACCTAAATATCCCGTTTAGAATAGTTATATATCAGGTTACGTTAGTGGTAAACGGACTTTTTTAGAGACCCTAGGACATAGACTATCTTGTTTTTATTAAGTATACTTATATCAATAACAATTATGGAACAATCATTTTTTGTTGGCAGGCATTTTGAAGATATAAATGACCTTACAGATGGCTTAGATACTAAATTAAAGCCGTTATCAGAACAGCCAAAAGAAATGGTTGATCGTGTTGTAAATGAGATTTTTACAAATACGTTGGAAAAAGGACTATCTAGGGTGCTAATTGTGTCTTCCAATAAAACAAGGGCCTTGGAGACTTCTGAAATTATTAAGGATGGTTTAGTGGAAAAAGATCCGTCAATTAAGACAAGAATTGTTTCGGATTCTCGTTTTGCTGAACTCGATCACGGTAAACCAATTTTACCAGAAGGCTATGTTAGAGAAGCTCGAATAGACTATTTGAAAGATGCGTGGAATTCGTTCTGGAGCGAGACTTTTGATGAGGATGGGAATTATAAAAATTATGATTACAAGTTTGGCGACCCACTAGAAGTCGATGGTAAACCAAAGTACCCAATGTTGGTAGGAAGGTTTTCAGAATTTGGAGAGTCATATAGACAGCTTTGCCTAAGGTATTATGAGGGAGTTTTGGAGTTTCTAAAAAATATTGATAGGATCGGCGATACAGAATTAAACATAGTCCTTGTTGCCCATTCTTCAACAGTTGCAATAATTAATAAAATGTTTGAAGTTGCCAGGGACGGACGAATTTTCGCTGAAGATTTTAAGGTCGGAGATTTGATGAAAATTTGCTGGCAATATTATCAAGAAGAGTTGAAGAAAGGAACAGCTGAACCTAATATCGCGGGTCAGTATAAGACTATCTCATTGAAAGGTTTAGATATTCCACGCGTTGCCAGTATTCTCGAACAAGAGGTGGACTATCTAAATGAACACTAGTTATGAGAAAAACAATTTATAGACTAAAGGATGGGGAGTGGAATATTTTGGCGAAGATGTTGGTGGTTAATTTTGGATTACCAAAAGTAACCTCGAGCTGCGCAATGTATTTCTATAAGGAAAAAGATGTATTCGGTGTGAATTTTGTTAACTCAAGATGTTTCTTTGATGCTAACTATACAAATTCAAGTGTCTCTAAAATTGCACCCAAGGATTCATATGAAAAGCGTTATCCAATGGAGATTGAGAATAGAAATATCAAGTCTTTTTTAAAATTTCTCACAACAATAGGCTTAGATAATGCATTTGTTGGGAAGGAGACTATTAATATGACTTTCGAACCAGATTTAGGATCTTCAATAAAAATTATCTTAGGCACACCTATGGGTGATTTAGTTATTGATAGGGGGGTTGTACTTCCAGATACGTATAATAAATATCTTTATGAAGAGTTGTCAGAAAAATTTATTGAAGATTTTTTTGAAAAAAATACAAAGCGAGAAGAAATTTTTGATGCGATCGGACTTCTTCATCCTAGTATTACAAGATACTGTGATACACATGGCATATCATTAAAACCATTCGGCGAAACTACCATACAGAGAATAATTTCTGCTAAGTCTAATGATTATGGAAAGTATGAGAATATATACAGTTCCCTATTGGGGGTAAATTTTCATTCGGGCGTTTGTACTGAGAATATGAGTAGTTACTTCAAACCACTTTCCATAATCATTCCTTCATATAAGTCTGAAACGACCATTCTCAAAACTCTATTATCAATTCAGTCTCAGGAAATCCATGAAGAACAAAAAAAACTTATTGACGTGATTGTTATTGATGACGGAAACGATGCTAATTTATTTACATTGTTGAAGGATGAAATTTCAAAGTTAACTTTTTCAGTGCGGTTTATTCGTCTAGAGCAAAACTCTGGCTTGTCTAACGCTAGAAATCTAGGCGTACAGTTAAGTAGATACTCAAGGCTGATTTTTCTAGACTCAGATATTGTATTACCTTCGAATTATTTAATGGAGCATTCGATATGTTTACAGCTTTTTCCAAACTGTTTATTCTTATCTATGAAGAAGAATTTGGATATCGGAAATCCTACGATTGCAAACAATAACATTCTTTGTGGAGTGTCTGTTCCAGATAGCTACGATGATAAGAGACTTTTTCGTGGAACTGATTTAGATAATAAAAGTGATAGTGTGGTTGAGTCTCTTAGTGAAACTGACCTGTACAAGAATTTCGGGTATGGTCGTACCGTATCTGGTTATGATCTGGCGTCTGTTGTGATTGGTCATAATATGAGTATGAATAAAAGTATGTTCAAGAAAGTAGGTGGATTTCAAACAGAGTTTAAGGGGTGGGGAATGGAGGATGCATTGTTCGGAGCCAAGTTTATAGCAAAAGGAGGGTTCATAGTACCACTTCTTAGAACAGGGGTGTATCATATTAATCACGATCCACGTTCTGGAAGTGAGAATAAGCGTAAGAAGGAACTTGAAAATAATATAAAAATATACAAGAAAATTATTAATCAAGCATATGAATAAATTCGTAAAGAAAAATAATGATGGAACAAGTGTGTGTTTTGATTTTTTTCAAAGCAAAGTTCTACCGAAAGATATACCTATATCGACACCACTAACGTTCGCATTTGGTGGACAGAATGTTTTAGTTGTAAAAAAACAGAATGATTGGTGGGACATTGTTGGTGGAAAAATGGAAGGTGATGAGACATATATTGACACAATTAAACGTGAAGCGTTTGAGGAGGGAGGTGTGAGGGTCGATGATATCTCCTTAGTGGGTTATGTGTTAGCTACTAATTTTGATGACAAGATTATGAAGGTAAATACTGTATTACCTATTACCATGTCTTTTATTAAAGCTGTGGATTGGAATTTCGCCCCTACATACGAGGTTAAAATTAGGGACTTAGTCAATACAACATTAGCAAAAGAGTATTTTTCTGCTAGAGAAGACAATGGTCAGTTACTATCAATATTTGAGTATGTGATTTCTGTGTTCGATGAACAAAATTATAGATACGAATTTGAATATGTTACTGAAAACTTTGGATTATATTCAAATTTACCAACAACTCAAGCCTGTGTTTTTATTATGAATCGTAATTTGAATTTTTATGCTGTTCGTGAACATGATTCAAAGAGATTTCTACTGCCTGGTGGCGGGTGTCATCTTTATGAGTCAGGCGAAGAGTGTGCGATCAGGGAAATTAAAGAAGAATTACAGATTGACGTAGAATCACTAACCTTATTTGGAGTCGTTATTTTTAGAATATTAAATGGTCAACATAAAATACTTTCTGAATCATTGCAAATGCGTTATTTTGCTAGGTATGAGTCGGACAAAAACTTGACTACAAATGTATTAAATTATGAGATTGCGGAAATAAAAGAAGTGCCAATTGATCAGTTGGGGATTATAGAACATATGAAGAATTCTAATGCTCCCGCTATTTTGGCCTCACTTAACAAGTTTATATGAGAATAGCAATTGTTCAACCTCGAATATCTTATTATGTAGGTGGAAGCGAGAAGGTTGCTATTAGGCACATAGAGTACTTGTCTCAGATGGGTGTGGTCGTAGACGTTTTTACAACAAAACCTCAAGGATTAAAGTATTCTAGTGAGTATACCAAATTACTCGGGCATGCTAATAGAAATCTAAGTATTACGGAAATTGAAATTCCGAACAATTACAAGTTTATATTCAATGTACCTGCGGGTAGTAGTCAGGATCGTTGGGATGCTG
Organism: uncultured Candidatus Saccharibacteria bacterium; assembly: GCA_964600255.1. GTDB lineage: Bacteria > Patescibacteriota > Minisyncoccia > Phycocordibacterales > PALSA-1337 > CAIOGI01. The sequence continues at coordinate 57,425 of CAZRIX010000004.1, read as the reverse complement.
AATCACTCCTTTTCTCTAATCTAGTGCGTAATCATCTTGATAAACTCAACTTGGATCTAGTTTTTAATTATTACTTTGTTGATATTTTATATAAACCACTCACGATACCGAATATAGTCTACCTAGGCGGTTATCCAAGACAAGAGATCCCAATCTATAGATCATTTATGAAATTTTGTACCGCTACTCTATCAAATAGTAGACATGTATTTTCTAAATGGGAGCATAAGTTAATTGAAGGTGGTGTCAAGCAAAATTTCATACTTAAAAAAGGCGTAGATGAATTTGATGTGGGTAGTCTAAGTTGTCCTTTTCCTAAAAACAGTTTTAATATAGTGTTTGTAGGTAGATTGGTACAAAGAAAAGGCGTGAAGGTTCTTATTAGTGCATTCAAAAAGTTTTTGAAAATTCATACCAACGTAAAATTATGGGTGATAGGTGATGGGCCCGAGTTAGAAGTACTCGAAGCTCAGTCGATTGAGGTGGGAGATAGTATTAATTTTGTCGGACAAATTCATAATGTTTATGATTATATGTACTTCTCAGATATTTGCGTATTTCCTTCGATAGAGGGTGAGGGTCTTATGAATACTGTGTGTGAAGCAATGATGTGTGGTAAGTGCGTAATTAGCACTAAGTATAATGGTAATGAAGATGTCATTTTGGACGGAATTAATGGCTTTTTGATTGAACCAGGTAATGAAAACGAGTTACTAGATAAGCTTGTGTTTCTGTACGATAATCCAGATATATTACTCACAACTGGTTCAAGTGCACGCAGTTTTGCAATAAAAAATTTGACATGGAGGTCTGCAGTTGAAGATCTAAAAGATAAGTTAGAGCAAATAATTCATGATTACAAAAATAAACTATAAAAACATCAAAGCCCTAGCAATCGATCTTGATGGTACTATCACGAATGAATCAGGTTTGATTCCTGATGAAACATTAGCGTACATCAGAGAGTTACAGATTTTAGGGGTTCGATTTATAATATGCACCGCGAGAGATATAAATAGCACTCTATCTTTTCTTGCCGGCTATCTATCAGATAGAGAAATTTCAATGATTGGTTTTGTGACCTCAGCAGGTTCTCATGTATATAATATGGTGCAGTCGAGTGAAGGACTGGCTTTTGATGAAATAAGTTCAGAGAATTTTGATATAAATCTCGTTAGAGCCAATCCTGCTCTGAGTTCGGTGTTTGATAAGTATAAAGATGTAATATCTATTAAAAAAACTGCGATTCTAGTTCCGTTTAAAGATAAAATCGAGGCGCTTGAATATGTTAAATATGTCGATAGTATTTCAGTTAATACAAATGTGAGTGCATATTTGTATCATAATATAGCAGTCCTTTCGTCCGTGATGATTAATAAAAATAATGGACTAAAGTTATTTATGAACAGGCACGGGCTGAAAGAAAATCAGATTATTAGATTAGCTGACCAAGGTGATAAATATGAAGCCGATTTCCACCTTCTAGATTTTGAGAATGGATATACTGTTGGAAGTAAAAATAAGGCTGAAAAGAATAAATGTAACTTCATATTAGACGAGCATGGTGACATTCTAACTGGTGTTGAGGCAACGAATTATTTATTTCGGTCTATAATTAGTCAACTAAAGGTTATAGGTACGGATTGATTTACGGTTGTTCGAAGCAATATTCTCTTGGTGTGGATTCTATGCAGTGATAGGGAAAAGTAAGTGTCCGGTGGGGTAAATAGACAGTTCCAGGTATGGTAATGTACTATTTGTTATAATAATGAATATGAATGATTACAGCGCCGAATTAGAATTTGCAAAGAAATTAGCGAAAGAAGCCGAAGAGATAGCTCTTAAGTATTTTAGTTTTGAAGTCGAAAATACATGGAAAGGTGATAATACGCCACTTACAGTTGCTGATACGGAGATAAATGATCTAGTAATTAAAAGAGTAGGTGAAAATTATCCAGAACACAGTATTTATGGAGAAGAGAAAAGTGTAATAAAAGAAAATTCAAAATATATTTGGGTTTGTGATCCCATAGACGGTACTATGGCTTTTTCTGCAGGTCTGCCAATTTTCGTATTCTCAGTTGCTCTAGTAGATCAATCAAATGGTCTACCAGTTTTAGGTTTGATAAATGATCCAATAATGAAAAATATGTATTGGGCATACAAAGGTGGTGGTGCGTATAGAAATGGAAAAAAGATATCGGTACAGAAAAATACAACACTCGATAAGACATACTTTAATGTTGCTGCCTCTGGAAAAAATATAGGTTTTTCAAATTTACCACTAATTAAAAAAATGAGTGAAGAGAAATGTCATGTAATGAAATACCCTTCATTTATTTATGGTGCAATTCAAGTTGCTAACGGAAAATATATTGGATCAGCTTTTTATAATAAGTATGGTCACGATGTAGCTGCGTTAAAAATAATCACCGAAGAAGCTGGTGGTAAGGTTACAGATCTAAATGGTAACGAACGAAGGTACGATACGGATGGAGTTGGATGCTTAGTCTCAAATGGAATCCTTCATGATGAAATGATAAAGATCATACAGTCAGGAAAGGTTAGTTAGATTACGAGCAAGGTCTATAATTAATGTATTCATGCTAACCAAACCTCAACAAGAATGGATAAACACTCTATTAGAAAGTAAAATCGTGATTGTTCCTTACGACACGAGGGCTGAAAGGCTATTTGAGATTACAAAGAATCGAGTGCATAAAGTGTTGGGTAATGAAGTTGTTGTTGAACATTGCGGAGCTAGTAGTTTCGGTATTTCAGGACAAGATGAAATTGATGTTTCAATTCTTGCCACACAGGATGTATTTGATGATTACATTTCTAAATTAGAAAAGGAGTTCGGAGCTGTGAAATCTCGATATCCAGATAGAGCCAGATTTGAAGTGAGGGAGGAAGGGAAGAAAATCGATTTAAAGATTGTTGATATCAATCATGAAGGTTATAAAAATGCGGTATTTTTTGAGACATATCTAAGAGAACACCCTGAATATCTAGAAAAGTATAGAATTTTGAAAGAGTTGTGTAATGGAGTTACGGTCAAAGAATATTATCGACAAAAGATTGAGTTCATTAATGGTATTCTGGAGATGAACAAGGGATAGATGCTTTTTGTCTAGACTTGAGCTAGAATCTAAACGTATGAATAATAAGATGGCAAAAAACCAATTTTTTGGTATCAATAAGTTTCCTAAAGGATGGGGAATAGTTATCATGCCAATATCTATGTCCAGAATTGCTACTGGTCAATCTGCTCAGAAGTGTATAGAGTGGATACTTGATTTTGGTATCAATAAAGTGAATGAACCAAAGATTGGTTTAAATCTAATTTATGGTGATTTTCTATACCTACTATCAAATGAAAAGGCCAGCTCTCTCAAAGAACTTTTTATGATTGAAGTCATAAAGCATAAGAATGCTTTACAGAAGCTTGTACTGAAGAACAAACAACAACTCCAAATCCAGCAGGCATTTAGATATCAAAATTGGAATGATATATATTTAAATTCTAAAGATTTTGATGGAGATTTACGAAAGATCAGAAGTCTGTATAAAACAGATACTCTTTTACAGAAATATATAGATGAGGATATTAAATTTTATAAAAGAGAAAAAACTGAGGATCAGATTAATTTCCTACTAGAGGAAAACTTAGTAACATATTTATTGTTATATAAACAGATTAATATAATGAATGAGTACGTATTAGGCAGAGAAGAATGGATACTTTGGGCATATCCAGGAGTTCCAGGTAAGGCGCTTGTCTATTTGTTTCAGAAAAATCCATTTAATCTCAAGACAGATAACCCATATCTAGGACAGTATAATCTAGAGAATAGTAAGTTCTATGAATTTAGTAATTTTGATTTGGGCGCGTGGGACTATAGATAGTGTGCTATATTTTTTTATTTTTTAAAAAAGTAATTTTGCTAAATCTCCTCAACTCACATAGACATCTCTATCCTTTAATGTTAATTTGTGGAAGGAAAGGAGACCAGTAATATGGATCGTACTTGTGGTCAGTGTACAGCGTGTTGTAAAACGCACGGTATTTTTGAGCTATCAAAGCCACCAGGTGAATGGTGTTCCAACTGCGACATCGGTAAGGGTTGCAAGGTCTATGGTAACCACCCACAGTCATGCAAGGATTTTCGATGTCTTTGGTTAGATGGGATGGGTAGAGATGATGAATACCATCCTAACAAGATCAATATTGTGTTCAGTGTCCAGAACCCAGATAACCTAGGTATCGTATTTTGTCTTTGGGAAGTCGAGGAGGGTGCGCTAGAGTCCGATCTTGCTAGAAGAATTACCGCACATTTCTTGAAGTCCACGAAACATGTCGCCCATTTTCACCTGGGAAGGAAGCTACGTTTCTATGTGGCAAAAGATAAGGAAGTACCAACGAGAGAGGGTATGGGAAACTTCCAATTCGAATGGGAAATTGAGATTATTCCGTTTGAATAAAGAACTGGCCAGCAGGGCCAGTTCTTTTGCTTTATGTGGTCAAAGTATATTAAAGTGCTAGAATTGCAATATGAAAGAAATAGAAATCAAAGCTTACCTGAAAGACGAAGCTAAGGTAATTGCCAACCTCAGAAACCTTGGTTGTGAATTATCAGCACCCATTCGTCGGGTTGATACTGTCTACACCAGAATCCCAGCAAATACTTTAGAAGAGTATCTTACAAATGATCATTTCGTGCGTATTAGAGAAAAAAGTGACGGCAAGTTTATTTTTACAGTTAAGAAACCTCTATCTAAGGAAGTCTTAACTAAAGCTGAGCATGAGACTCAAATAATGAACAACAAGGAGCTTGAATTAGCACTCGGTCTAATGGGTTATAATATCGCAAGTAAAGTAATAAAGGTCAGAAGAACTACAAACTATAAGGACTTTGAAATATGTATAGATGAAGTAGAAAAACTCGGCGCATTCATTGAGGTAGAGAAAATGTCCGATGGAGATGTCGATCAGGTCAGGAAGGATCTAAATGAATTCCTATTTTCACTTGGAGTTTCTGCTGAAGATGAAGTAAGAAAGGGGTACGATATATTGGAGATAGAGGGAAGATACAGTAAAATATAAAGATTTCCACACAAGTAAACTGTACCTTCTATGTTATAATTATTTTAATCTTCATGTGTTTAAATAAACTAATATTATCTGTTTTGGTTGTGACCTCGGTTTTTATTCTCGGGTCTTTTAACACTGCATACGCCGTAACTATATCCGATGGAGCTGATGCCGTTGGTCTCATCGGTCAATACCAAAATCTTACTGATGATCCGTTGGTGCCGGATTATACAGCGAAAAATATTGGTGGTGGTAAGCTAGGTACAATAGGCCTTACATCCCCATCGGGAGTCGTAGTTGATGATGTAAATAAGAGACTTTTTGTTTCTGATGGAGGAAACAACCGTATACTTGTTTTTAATCTCAATAATGATCTCACGCTTCAAGACAGGGTGGCTGATTATGTTTTAGGTCAACCTAATTTTACTTCAAATAATTTCGGCACAGCACAAAATAGACTTTATACTCCACAGAGGATTACGTATGCATCAACAACTAATTATCTCTATGTTGTAGATTCTCAAAATAATCGTGTAGTTGTGTATGATGTCGCAGCCATAACTAATGGTGAAGATGCAATATATGTTCTTGGTCAAGCAGATTTTACTACAAGGACTACTGGTACTTCAGCATCAACTATGAATTCTCCTCAGGGTGTATTTGTCGACGAGGTGGGAGGTAGGCTATTTGTTGCAGAAACGTCTAACTTTAGAGTTTTAATTTTTGATATTTCTTCAATTACTAACGGTGAAGCGGCAGTAAATGTGCTAGGCCAAACTGATTTCAACTCAGCAGTTTTTGCTACCACTCAGGTTGGCATGAGTAATCCCGTTGCGCTTTACTATGAATATGCTAGAAATTTTCTGTATGTTGCCAATGGTCAGCGTGTGACGGTGTACGATATGGCAACGACAACTGATGGAGAGCCAGCAATTTATGTGCTCGGCCAGTCAAATTTCACATCGAATGGCCAATCAACAGGAATAGCTAATTTTATCGGTGCTGCAACAGCTATAACCTATGACCCAGTAAGGCAATACATGTTTGTATCAAATGGAAATCGTGTTTCGGTTTTTGATATTTCTACAATCACCACAGGTGAATCAGCAATCAATGTACTAGGAGCGCCAGGTTTTGGTGGCTCATCGGGTGACTTGGGAGTCAGCTCATCTACTGTTTATTTTAGTTACGGACTTGATTATGCTAGTAGTACCTTGTATGTAAGTTCAATTCTTTATAATAGAATTAGTGTATTCGATGTTGCGAGTATCTCTGATGGAGAAGGCGCAGTTGATATAATTGGGCAATATACAAATCATGATACCAATAATTTGGTAGTAGATTTTAACAAAAAAGGGCCAGATAATGGTCAAGTAGGTAAATATGATTTTAATAATCCAAGTGGAATAGTAATAGATAAGGTTCGACATAGATTATTTATCTCGGATAGTCTCTCTAACAGAGTACTTGTATTTAACCTAAATAATAACAATACACTAACTAATTTTGAAGCTGATAATGTTCTAGGACAACCTAATTTCGCATCAAGTACCGCTTCCACAACACAGACAGGGCTCAGACAACCAATTGAGTTGGCATATGATGAGATAAATGACAGATTATTTGTTGCAGATTCTCAGAATAATCGTGTTATCATCTACGATACATCGTCTATTGTAGATGGTGAGCCGGCTGTGGCCGTCCTCGGTCAAGCTGGTTTTACGACTTCTTCAGGTGTAACAACTCAGGCTGGAATGGCCAGTCCATATTCAATCGCCTATAGCACCACAACTGGGATATTGTATGTTGGGCAAGAGCAATCTAGGCGTGTTACTACATATAATATTGGTGATGGAATAACAAATGGCGAAAATGCTGTGGCAGTATTGGGTCAAGCAAATTTTACTTCAAATCAGTCTTCGATCGTGGGAGCATCAACAACTGCCGGGGTAATGAGTGTATCGTTGGACAACACAAATAGCCGACTTTTCGTTTCCGACTATTCTAAAAATCGTGTTCTTGTGTTCGACGTATCAAGTATTTCAAATGGAGAAGATGCTGTATCCGTTCTTGGTCAAGTCAATTTTACTACGAGTACCACAACTGCAACTCAGGGTGGATTAAACTCGCCGAGAGGCCTAGATTATGATGAAAGCAGCAACAGACTTTTTGTTTCAGACTACAATAATGCTCGTGTTGTTATGTATAATGTTGCCACAACAACCAACGGAGAGAAGGTGATCAATGTATTAGGTCAAAGTAACTTTACGACATGGATCAATAGTCAAATATCCTATCCAACCACTCAGTCCTCACTTACTCGTGCTATGCATGTCCAGTATGATAGTGATAATGAGTTACTTTACGTGAGTCAAGGTTCTGGAGCTGGCAACCGCATCTCCATCTTCAACGCCGGTCCAGACATTACAGCTCCAACTCTTTCATCTGCTACAACATCAACAAATGGTACAAGTATATACATAACATACAATGAACCTCTGGATGAAAACAGTCTCCCTACAACCACAGACTTCATAATATCAATCAATGGCGCAACAAGTTCACCGTCTACCGTATCAATCTCTGGTACTACAGTAACTCTAACCATACCAACAACTATATACTCATCAGATACCGTAATCATCACCTATACTGCAGGTACATATCCAGTTACTGACTATTCAGGAAACCTAGCACCAAATATATCTTCTTCAGGTGTTACAAACTTAAGCTCCCAAACTATATCCACCCCAACTCCCACAGTCTCAAGTGGCGGTGGTGGCGGAGGAGGTGGAGGTTCACGCATAACAACCACTCCTGTAACAACACCAGTATCAGGAGTACTCCCCCCAGCCACCGCCAACGCCATCATCTTCACTCGTGATCTAACACTCAATGCACAAGGTACTGATGTATATGCTCTACAACGTTTCCTAAATGCTAGAGGACATACTGTATCTAGTACAGGAGCAGGTTCCCCAGGTAAAGAATCATCTATATTCGGTTCTCTAACAAGACAAGCTCTAATACGCTTCCAGACATCAGTAGGTATTACACCAGCTACAGGATACTTTGGACCTCTAACTCGTGCATTCATTAACAAACTAGGTGCTACACCACCTCCACCAGCTACAGTACAGACTCCACCTACTACAACATCTATACCTACTATATATACAAGAGATCTAACACTAGGTTCTAAAGGATCTGATGTTACTGCACTACAGACATACCTAATACAGAAGGAGTATCTACAACCAGGATATGCCACTGGATTCTTCGGTACCCTAACTCAATCTGCTCTCATTAAGTTCCAACAAGCTAATGACATAGTACCTGCACTAGGATACTTTGGACCCAAGACTAGAGAGGTGGTGGGGAGGTAGTGTCCACAGTATTGAATGATACTTGGTGTGGTATAATTTTAGATAATGCTAACTAGATTTCAGAAATTATTATTATTATCAACTGTACTTGTGGTCTCAAGTTTTTTTCTCGGATCTTTTAAATCAGCACATGCTGTAACTATATCCAACGGAGCCGATGCGGTCGGACTCATAGGCCAGTATGAAGATACCACTGACGATCCTTTGGTGCCAGACTACACTGCAACTAATATAAATGGTGGTAAGTTGGGACCAATAGGTTTTAATTCTCCTGATGGTATAGCAATTGATGAAGTAAATAAGAGACTCTTTGTAAGTGAATTTAAGAATCATAGAATATTAGTTTTTAATCTAAACAATGACTTGACGCTACAGGATAAGGTTGCTGACTATGTTTTGGGACAACCCGATTTTATTTCTAGGAATATAAATACAACAATCAGCGGCCTATATGAACCTGGTGAAATAGCTTATGCATCTACAACCAACTATTTGTATGTCGCAGATTATCGTAACCAGCGTGTAATGGTCTACGATGTTACAACTATTACAAATGGTGAAGATGCAATATATGTTTTGGGTCAACAAGATTTTACAACAAATACGATAGGTACCACCGCATCAACCTTTCAGTTTCCAAGTTCTGTTGCCATCGACGAGGTTGGGCAACGTCTGTTTGTTGCCGATACATATAATCACCGTGTGCTGATTTTTGATGTGTCTACTATTACTAATGGAGAGAGTGCTGTAAATGTACTTGGCCAAACTGATTTTAGTGCACTGGCTTTTACTGTCACCAGGACATCAGTGCCGGAGCCCACATCTCTATATTATGAATATGCACGAAAGTATTTGTATGTCGGAGGCCTGAGAAGAATTTCAGTTTTTGATATGGCTACGACAAGTAACAATGAGCAAGCTGCCTTTGTGCTCGGACAGTCATCTTTTACGTATATAGATGACCCTCTCTATCAAATAAATAGATTTGCTGGCAATGTCACCGCTTTAAGTTTTGATCCCGTTAGAAACTATCTCTTTGCCGGCCATGAGAATCGTGTCTCGACTTTCGATGTTTCTTCGATTACCAACGGTGAATCCGCTATTAATATTTTAGGTGTACCTACTTTTACAACATCATCAGGTCTCATAACTATAGGTACATCAACAATAGCTGGTGTTGGTGGACTTGCATATGCAAGTAGTACTTTATATGCAGGTGCTACTGGTTGGCATCGTATAAGTATGTTTGACGTGTCAACCATATCTAACGGTGAAGGAGCGGTGGATTTGCTCGGACAATATACAAATCACGATACAAATAATCTGATTGCAGATTATAGTAAATCAGGTATTGATAATGGGCAAGTCGAAAGATATGGCTTCAATGGACCACGCGGTATATCAATCGATAAAGTTAGACACCGAATGTTTGTAGCAGACTCTGGTAACAATAGAGTTCTGGTTTTTAATCTGAACAATGATAATACGATAACAAATTTCGAGGCAGATTATGTATTGGGCCAGTCAAGTTTTGCCTCAAGTACTGCTTCCACAACTCAGACTGGTTTAAATTCACCATACGATACCTTCTATGATGAGGTTGCAGATAGACTTTTTGTCGCAGAGTATTCAAATCACCGAGTCGTTGTGTATGATACAGCCGCTATTACAAATGGTGAGCCAGCTATTGCCGTGCTCGGTCAGTCTCTTTTTACAACAGCATCTGCAGGTTCAACACAGGCGACAATGATAAACCCAACATCGCTTGCATACAGTACAACTACAGGTATGTTGTATGTCGGTCAGTGGAGTGCTCAGCGTGTTACGGTATACAACATCGGTGACGGTATAACTAATGGAGAGAATGCGGTTGCGGTTCTTGGGCAGGCAAATTTTACTGCAAACCAGAGTTCAAGTATGGGTGCTTCGACAACTCGACAAGTTATGGGACTAGCCTTAGATAATACAAATAATCGACTGTTTGTTTCAGATTATTTCAAATATCGCGTTCTTGTTTTTGATGTATCAAGTATTTCAAATGGGGAAGACGCTGTATCCGTTCTTGGTCAGGTAGATTTTACAACAAGTACTTCAACTGCAACTCAAGCTGGTTTGTCTGCTACTAATGGATTAGACTTCGATCCTAGTAGCAATCGTCTCTTTGTTACTGATAGTAGTAACGCTCGTGTTGTTGTGTATAATGTTGCCACAACAACCAACGGGGAAAAGGCAATTAATGTTCTAGGTCAGTCAAACTTTACTACGTTGTCTGCTGGTACACTTTCAGTACAACCGACAACTATCAGGTCAACCAAATTACCTATAGATACTATATATGATTCAGAAAATGAACTCCTGTACGTAGCACAGTGGGCAAGTGGTGGCAGCAACCGCATCTCCATCTTCAACGCCGGTCCAGACACTACAGCCCCAACGTTTACCGCAGCAACAACATCAACAAATGGTACAAGTATATACATAACATACAATGAACCTCTGGATGAAAACAGTCTCCCTACAACCACAGACTTCATAATATCAATCAATGGCGCAACAAGTTCACCGTCTACCGTATCAATCTCTGGTACTACAGTAACTCTAACCATACCAACAACTATATACTCATCAGATACCGTAATCATCACCTATACTGCAGGTACATATCCAGTTACTGACTATTCAGGAAACCTAGCACCAAATATATCTTCTTCAGGTGTTACAAACTTAAGCTCCCAAACTATATCCACCCCAACTCCCACAGTCTCAAGTGGCGGTGGTGGCGGAGGAGGTGGAGGTTCACGCATAACAACCACTCCTGTAACAACACCAGTATCAGGAGTACTCCCCCCAGCCACCGCCAACGCCATCATCTTCACTCGTGATCTAACACTCAATGCACAAGGTACTGATGTATATGCTCTACAACGTTTCCTAAATGCTAGAGGACATACTGTATCTAGTACAGGAGCAGGTTCCCCAGGTAAAGAATCATCTATATTCGGTTCTCTAACAAGACAAGCTCTAATACGCTTCCAGACATCAGTAGGTATTACACCAGCTACAGGATACTTTGGACCTCTAACTCGTGCATTCATTAACAAACTAGGTGCTACACCACCTCCACCAGCTACAGTACAGACTCCACCTACTACAACATCTATACCTACTATATATACAAGAGATCTAACACTAGGTTCTAAAGGATCTGATGTTACTGCACTACAGACATACCTAATACAGAAGGAGTATCTACAACCAGGATATGCCACTGGATTCTTCGGTACCCTAACTCAATCTGCTCTCATTAAGTTCCAACAAGCTAATGACATAGTACCTGCACTAGGATACTTTGGACCCAAGACTAGAGAGGTGGTGGGGAGGTAGGGTGCACAGGGGAGGATGGTGGTTTGTGCAGAAGCCGATATTGCTGATGAGTGTGATGGAAAGACTACGGAGTAGGATATAATATCATCATGAAAATAGAATACGAGGCTACATTCCCAGATATTTCAAAAGATGACGCAAGGAATCGTCTTAAAAAAATAGGTGCCAAGCTGTCTTGCCCAGAATTTCTTCAGAAAAGAATTGTATTGGGTATGCCAAGTGGCCACGAAGTACCAGGTGGTTTCGTGCGAGTTCGTGATGAAGGAAGTAAGATAACTTTAACTTTTAAAATAGTTGGAAGTGAAAAAATTGAGGACCAAAAGGAATCACTAGTTGTTGTGAATAACTTTGATGCCACAGTTGAATTACTGAAGGGAATTGGTTGCATTCCTCAAACGTATGAAGAATCGACCAGAGAATTATGGGTGTATGAGGATACTGAAATTACAATTGATGGATGGCCATTTCTAGGATCAATTGTTGAGGTTGAAAGTACTTCAGAGTCTAGGGTAAAAATAGTTTCTGAGAAGCTCGGTTTTGATTGGGACAAGGCGAGATTTTGTACAGCAGGTACGTTATATAAAGAAAAATATGGTCATGGTCCGGTTGATCTAGCTAAGAAAAAAGGCACTCTGATAAGGGTTGCGTTTAATGATGATAATCCATTTATTTAATTTTACAGTCAAATAATATTAAAGTGTTTTTGAATGCTATACTTATAGCACGAACATACTCTACATAATCGCCGTAATACTTATCGTCTGGTAAGCTTATGGAGACCTCACATCTCGCTTTGATGTATAATATAAAACATGAGAAATAAAATATTAATATTAATAGGAATTCTATCTCTTGCTATTTTATCTGCATATTTGCTATATACCAATACAGTCAAAGAAATTGGAGTCAAAAATGATCACAAAAACATAGAGTATATTATTGATGGAAATAGAATAAAACTAACTGACGGAAAGAATGCAAGTATTCTTGTGCCGGGGTCTTCAGTGGAATTGTTTACAAATTATTTTGGAAATGAGTTAAAAACAGATTTAAACAATGATGGTCGTGAAGATATTGCGTTCTTAGTAACTCAAAATGGTGGAGGTACTGGCACCTTTTACTATGTTGTAGCGGCCCTAAATACGGAAAAAGGATACACAGGTTCTGATGGATATTTTTTGGGTGATAGGATTGCGCCTCAGAATATAAATAACAGTGACATACCAACAAATAAAAATGTAATTGTGGTAAACTATGCTGATCGTGATGCGAGTGATGCCATGACCGATGCACCGCATGTTGGTAAAAGTGTGTATCTCAAACTCGATCCAGCGACTATGCAGTGGGGTATTGTTGCGAACGATGCCGTAGTTGAAAATTTAAATAAATCAATAAATATGACAAAAATAGTAAAAGTAGAAAGAATAAAAGAGGGGGAGTTTAAGTATTACCAGCTAGAAGCAAAGATTGGTAGTGGAGCATCTGGAGAATTATTCTTTAATGATAAGAGTATATATGTGTTTAAAGAGAATGGTGCTGTGATTAGTGCCAATATGATTCAAAAACTAGTAAAGCAAGGTGAGAATACAATACGAATAAAAGTTAATAATATTAATGAGTCTGCTAAGCCTAGGTTAGGCTCTGATGCTTTCATTGATTTATATGTATTCGCAGTAAACGAAGAAGTCTTTGCTAAAAAAGAAGATAGAATACTAAAAATCCTCTGGAATCCTAATGAAGAATATGGAAATGATGTTGCGTATACTTTTAATATCAATTTAAAATAGAATTATGTTGAAATACGTGTAAACTTGTGGGTAGGTGATTATATAGTGTTTTTCAAGATTTTTACATAGTATAATTAGTATATTATTTTTTTAACCTTCATTATATGTCTCTACCGATGCCAAAACGCGTACCTAAACCAGGTTTTTATTATCATTACAAACACGATCCAAAGGGTTCCATTAATAACTACGCCTATGAAGTTGTGGGTGTTGGGTTCCACACCGAAGACAATGCACGACCAGGCGAGGAACATTTTCTTGTTTACCGACCTCTATACGATGCGGCTGTGTACAAGGCGTCAAAGGAGTTAGGGATTCCTTGTTGCGACAATCGCCCTCTTGAAATGTGGATGGAGAATGTAGAAAAGGATGGAAAGACGATACCTCGCTTCAAGAAAATCACAGATGAGAAAGTTATAGCAGAACTAGAAAAAGTCAGGGAGGAGATGTATACTTAGCCTAGTACTAAAGTTTTGTATTTATTAAGGAATTATAATTAATCTAAAAATATGTCATATTTACCAACAATAATAATAGTGCTTGTTGTTCTGATTCTGATGTCGGTTCGACAGATAAACCAATATGAAAGAGGTGTTAAGTTTATGTTTGGTAAATTCCATAAACTAATGAATCCTGGATGGAGATTGGTTTTTCCAATTATTCAGTCTTACCAAAAAATAGACCTTAGAACCAAAGCTGTCGATGTTCCAGATCAAAACGCTATCACCAAAGACAATGTTCCTGTAAATGTAAATGCAGTGATTTATTACAAAGTCGATGCGGCTGATAAGGCGATCCTAGATATCGAGGATTACCAGTATGCAATAATGCAGTACGCTCAGACAACAATGAGAAATGTTGTTGGTGAAGTTACTCTAGATGAACTTTTGGCTAGTAGAGACAGAGTTGCAAATCGTATAGAGGAATTGGTTGAGGTTGTAACAACAGCTTGGGGAATCAATGTATCCAGTGTAGAGTTGAAAGATGTAAAACTTCCAGAGAATATGGAGAGAACTATAGCCAAGCAAGCAGAGGCAGAAAGAGAGAAGAGGGCCGTTATCATCACTTCAGAAGGAGAGTTAGCCGCATCCCAAAATATGGCAGAAGCAGCACGCGTACTATCAGCTGTTCCAGGAGCATTGCACCTAAGAACATTACAATCAATAAACGATATATCATCTGATCAATCAAATACAGTAGTGTTCACTGTTCCATTGGAGACTATTCAGGCAGTAACTGGATTTTTGAAGAAATAAGGGAGAGGGTCTAATATAAAAATAATTGCATGCAAATCAAAAAATATACATCAATAGCTATAATACTCGCAGTCATGTTTGTGGTGGCAATCCTGATTCAACGTGCTGGTAAATATATAGAGAATTTAGATCTTATTATGAATCCTACTGGATACACATCTGCAATTAACGAGGACCACTCCCAGGATAGTATTGATAGAATCACTTCAAATGTATGGATATGGTCTGAAACATATTATGGTACCGGCCCAGATATGGAAGGCCTATCACCCGTCAAACCAAAGAAAGAGGGTGTATTTACTCTTACCTTTAAGAAGGATGGAACTTTTAGTGGCACTACAGATTGTAATGGATTCGGAGGTAACTACACTTTAGATGGTATGACAATAGAATTTAGTTCAATCATGTCAACAATGATGTATTGTGAAGGGTCTCAAGAATCTGAATACTTAAAAATGTTCGATCATGCAGGCTTGAACTGGGAGGAAGATCGATTCATTTTGATGAATGATAAAACAGTCATTTTCAAAAAAGGTGCAGAGATTGTCACTTAATAGTTTGTATTAGATCATCCATATGATTTTCAAGAAAAGACCTGAAGACTTCGATAAGAAAATTGATGTGGCCGGTGTTTTTGTTGAACATGAAGGTCAGTTTATTTTACTACACAGACAAGATCACAAACCTCAAGGAAATACATGGGGAGCTCCTGCTGGTAAGGTCGAGGTTGGAGAGACACCTACGGAGGCTATGGTTAGAGAAGTCAAAGAGGAAATCGGTCTTAGTATTAAAGATACTGATTTAAAATTTATAGATTCATATTACGTGCAACATGAAGGTAGAGATATTCTATACCACCAATTCCATTTAATTCTAAAAGTTAAACCAGAGATAAAGCATAGTCCAAAAGAGCATAAAGATTTTATGTGGGTTAAACCTACTGATGCTTTAAAAATGGACCTAATTCATGATGAAGATATGTGCATAAAATGGGTTTATGGTATGGAATAGTTTCTTGAATAGCTCAAAAATCCCCTTAGGTGTATAATCGAAAAATGAAAAAAGGCGAAGACTACATTGGAATATCGGTTGTCTATTTCTGTCACGATGGTGAGGGTAATTTCGTTTTCAATAAAAGAAGTGTGAATTGTCGTGATGAACAAGGTAAATGGGATATTGGTGGCGGAGGTGTAGGCTTCGGTGATTCGCTGGAACAAACCTTGAGAAAGGAGATCAAGGAAGAATACTGCACTGATATTTTAGATTTTGAATTTCTAGGATATAGAGATGTATTTAGAGAAAATAATGGCAAAAAAACTCATTGGCTCGCTATGGATTTCAAGGTATTGGTTGATAAAAATAAAGTAGCAAACGGTGAGCCTCACAAGTTTGATGCTGTAGAATGGTTTAGGCTGGATAATTTACCGAGCCCAATACACTCACAGTTGATGAATACTATTAATAAAAATAGGAAGAAATTGATATAATATACTCATGCCAATAAATACAAACAATAAAAGTTGTGAAAGCTGCCTAATGCCTTTTTCTAAGGATCAAGGTATTCGCGAGAATCCAAAGTACTGTAGTCTGTGTTTTAAGAATGGAAGTCTATGCTATGAAGGAAACGATCTCAAAGAATTTCAAAGAGTGTGTTATGAAAATATGATTAAAAGCGGTACTAGCAAGTTGGTAGCTAAGTTTTTTACATTCATGATTCGTTTTGCGCCTAGGTGGAGAAGTAAGAATAAATAGACTATCGATTCGGTTAACTTTTAAAAATATAAGAGAAGTATATGCCTCTACGGGCGCGATTTTCGTGCTATCATTATACATATGGACACACAAAATAATGTAAATGTGAACCCTACCTACAAAGAGTTATTGGTTGGAGTCGGTCATCAATTAGCAAATAGAAAAAAAGATCTTTTTAAGAGAATATTATTAATGGCCTGGCCACTCGTGCTTTTTACAGGTACGCTCTCTATTTTATATAGGACCGAGTATATCAATGAACTAATTAGTACTGATCCAGTAATGGTTGCAATTGTTTTTGCTGTATTTGTTATATTGGTAGTGCCATATTACTTTATAATCGGCATCATTGTTAAAATCGAACAACATCTTTGGATAGACTCTGCATTTGATAATAAGTCTATAGATTCTAAGAAAAGTTGGAGTATTGCTTGGAAGTTAATCATTCCGAGTTTTCAACTTGCCATACGCATCTTCACTCGATATTACTTGATGCCTTTGATGATCGCACTATTTTCAATGATAGTTATTGGTTTCGTAGTATTAAATTCTGGTCTAATAAAACAAGCTAGTGATAACTATACATTGATATACGTGTTCATGTTCGTCCTGATCTCATTATCAGTTTATATATATTATCTAAAGATAAAATTGAGATTTATCTACTTCCTATTCATTGATACATTCAATGATTCAAATTTTAATTACTCAAATCTTTTTGGCGAGCTTCGGGAACTAAATAAAATTTCTGGATCTGAAGGGTTTACTAAGGCTCTGGTGGCAGATTTTGGAACGGCAACCGCAGCGGGCATAGGGAATCTGGCAACAGATTCAATTCAGTCCGGAATGAGTTCAATGAGTAATGCTGCTGGATTTGCTGGGGATTTGCTACGACCACTTGCAAAAGAAACTATTAGACAAGTCAAAATATTTTCAAAACTATCCGCTATATATTTAATGTATAAAAAAGCTAGGTTACAGAAATATGGAACTGAGCAGGAAATTAATGAGTATATTTATAATTTATAATATAAAATATGAAAACATATATCATCACACTTATAACAATTGCAATTATCGACGTAGGTTGGCTTTTCAGTATGGGTTCTAAGTACAGGACTTGGCTAGACCACCTTTTCGCTGACAGTGTAAATTTTGTGCCAGCTGTTATTTTCTACCTTATTTATACATTCGGATTAGTGTTCTTCGTCATATTTCCAGCGATGAAACAGGGTACAAGTCTGTTGAATATCTTCTTATATGGTGCTCTATTTGGACTCGTTGCATATGCTACTTACGATCTTACAAACCATGCCACAATGCGAGATTGGCCACTACTTGTAACTATTATAGATATGGCATGGGGTGCGCTATTAACAGGTGCGACTGCGGTAGTAGTTGTTTATATAACTAATCTTTTGAAATAAAATGAATATTCTAGACACATTTATTTTTTCTATTTCTCTGATTGGTGTATACATGTCGGTCTGGTTTGTGATTGCACAAATCATAAAGAGAAACGATGTGGCTGATATTGCATGGGGACTTGGTTTTGTACTTCTAACGCTCACGCTATTTTTCAAAGATGGATATTCTATAGACCGTACAGCGCTAGTTGCAGTCTTGGTAATGATCTGGGGTTTTAGATTGGCATATCACATTTTTAAAAGGAATGTAAACAAGCCGGAGGACAAAAGATATGCGAATTGGAGAAATACCTGGGGGAAGTGGTTTGTTGTTCGTTCATTCTTTCAAATATTCATTTTGCAAGGAGCCTTGTTGTTGTTGATTTCATCTCCTATTATCCTTATGAATTCGAATATCAGTGCAGGGTGGACTATTCTAGATATTCTAGGGTTGTTGGTTTGGACTTTCGGATTTTACTTTGAGTCAGTTGGTGACTATCAATTAAAACAGTTCATCTCAAATCCGGAAAACAAGGGCAAGGTTCTTTCAACTGGTCTATGGAAATATACTCGACATCCAAACTATTTTGGTGAGGTAACACAATGGTGGGGAATATGGATAATTTCATTGTCACTTTTCCCATACGGATTCTTTGCAATTATTGGTCCACTTACTATCACATTCCTGATATTGAAAGTTTCCGGCATTCCTATGTTAGAGAAAAGTATGTCTGAGAATCCTTTGTTTGCGGAGTACATGAAGAATACAAGTGCCTTTTTCCCAAAGTTCTTCTAGTCATTTATCCTCATTCCCCAAGGACTAGATTCTGGTAGTCTTTCGCGTTTTGATAATTTGAATTGATAAAGTGAAAAGATTATCGTAGAAACCGTTGCTAGACTCTTGTAGTTAACCCAGTCTTCTGGAGAAAGATATATTCTGGCAATCTCATTCGTTACAGTAAGTATGGTAAAAACAATAGCCCAACGCATTGTTAGTATTCTCCATCCAATATCTGTCATAGAGAAAAGGCCTTTGAATAGAGGTTGTAGTAGTGATTTTTTGTAGTAAAGTCCAACAAAAAGTATAAGAGCAAAGGCACCGTTATAAATAGTGTCTTTCAGTATTAGATATATAGGATCCTTTAGTGCTACCGTTAATGTACCTGATATTATAACGGACAAACCAACGATCAGTGGAAACCATGCGATCTCCTTTCTTTCTATGTATCCAACGACAAGTGCAATGAAGGTTAGTACAACGAATATTGTTGCGGCAGAAATAAATGAGGTAAACTCAGATGCAACCAAGAATGTAACAATTGGACCAAACTCTATCCCAAGACTCAGTATTAATTTAAAAATCATATAGACTATATATTAACATAGTGAAAACAATCCACTAGCGTAACCAATTATAGTGATATAATACATATATGCATTTTGGAGAACATATTACAATCGATGGATATAATGGAAGCGAAGTATTATTAAATGATAAGCAGGTAGTTTTTAATTGTTTAAATGATTTGCCTGGGCTACTGGGTATGAATAAGTTATCAGAGCCTGTAATATATTTTGCTGCAGGTAATGATTCTAAAGATCCAGGTGGCTGGACTGGTGTCGTTACCATTCAAGAGAGCCACATCAGTATCCATACCTTTCCAAAGAGGGGATTTGTGAGTGCGGATGTGTATACATGCCAAAATGGAATGAATACTGATTTTATAATTGATTACTTTAAGAAACAATTCGACCTGAAGGACGTTGAAACTAATTTCATTAAAAGAGGAACAAGATATCCAAAGAATAATATATACTAATAAATCCATGAAAAAAATATTCATTACACGAGAGATTCCAGAAATTGGTATTAAGATGTTGAGAGACAAGGGCTACGAAGTGACGGTTTCGAAAGATAATAAACCACTAAGTCAGAAGCAGTTGATAAAGTACTTGAAGGCAAAGCCATATGATGCTGTACTGAGTCTTCTAACAGATATTGTGGATGCGAAAGTTTTTGATGCAGTGCCAACTGCCAAGATTTTCTCAAACTATGCAATGGGTTTTAATAATTTTAATCTATCAGATGCAAAGACCCGTAATGTAACTATTACGAATACTCCAGGAGATTTTGGATACTGTATAGCTGAACATGCAATGGCCCTTATACTCGGCCTTACAACTCGTACAGTAGAAGCTGATCAGTATGTACGTAAGGGAAAATATAAAGGTTGGTCACCAATGAACTTTATCGGTAGTGATCTGAAGGGTAGTACACTAGGTATCATTGGAACTGGACATATCGGAGAGAAGTTGGCCTACCAAGCTAAAAACGGTTTTGAAATGAACGTTATTTACTATGATATAAAACGAAATGAGAATATTGAAAAGGCGGGAATTGCGACGTTTGTGCCAACGGTAGAAGAGGTTTTGAAACAGAGTGATGTGGTTTCTTTACAGGTTCCAC
Source organism: uncultured Candidatus Saccharibacteria bacterium (assembly GCA_964600255.1). Lineage (GTDB taxonomy): Bacteria > Patescibacteriota > Minisyncoccia > Phycocordibacterales > PALSA-1337 > CAIOGI01. The sequence goes on along the minus strand of CAZRIX010000004.1, from coordinate 36,892 downwards.
TTTTAGACTCAACATTCCATCTGATTAATGAGGATAGATTAAAAATGATGAAAAAGACGGCTATACTGGTCAATACCTCAAGAGGTCCTGTAGTAGATGAGGTTGCATTGGTAAAGGCATTACAAAACAAAGTAATTGCTGGTGCAGGTCTTGATGTATTTGAATTTGAGCCAAAGTTAACAAAAGGACTTGCAAAGCTTCCAAATGTCATCCTAACTCCTCATATTGCTTCAGCACGCGAGTCAGCACGCAACGAAATGGCTGTAATGGCAGCGAACAATATCATAAGTTATCTAGAAACAGGTAGTGCAATCAATCCGGTGTTAATTAAGTAGATTTACTATAAAAATAGTATGTTATAATGAACGGGAAATGAAAAATTCCTTTAAAAAGTTTCCATTGTACATAAAGATTGGTGGTCCATTACTAATAATGGTCATACTTTATTTTGCTTTCTTCAGCGGTGGTTCAGGGGTAGTTGCAGATACTATAACTATCGAACCTAGGGAATTCGTTCAAAAACTCTCAGTTACAGGTAATGTTGAAGCTAGTCAGACGGCTGATTTGGGTTTTGCCCAAAGTGGAAGAATTGCTCAAGTTATGGTTAAGGTTGGCGATAGTGTAAAGAGAGGTGATGTACTAGCAAATATTGAAAACGGTGATTTACAGGCTAATCTACTACAAAAGAGAGCGGTGCTAGCGAGAGAAAAGGCAAACCTATCAACAAAACAAGTCGGTACTCGTCCAGAGCAATTGGCTATAACTCAGCAAAAATATCTAGACTCAGTCTCATCATATGTAAGTGCTCTACACTCTTCATATCTGAAAATAGAGCAAGCGTTTGTTGCAAATGCTGATACAGTATTTTTGAATGGTAGTTCGGTGGCTCCAAGTCTACAGTTGTTGACTGACAGTCTATCTCAACAGCAAGCAATTGAGAAAAAAAGAATCCAGATTACTGAAAGTATAAATAAGTGGAAGAATCTGATAACGGTTTTGGATAGTAGCGCTGGTGAGTATAAAAAAACAGATTTGGACAATGTACAGGCTATAGCAGATAGTACAATGAGCCTATCAAAAAGTTTGATCAATGATATATCAAAAATAACTGCAAATCTCTCAACTACACAAGGTTACACACAAACAACGGTTAATTCATATAGAAATAGTATTAGCAATGCAGGAGATCTTATCGCTGTTGCTGCATCAGAACTAAATACAACAAAGACAGCGATGAATACTGCAGAGAACTCATATCTGCTTGATAAGTCTGGTTCTACAGCAAATGATTTAAATGCACAGAACGCTGCGGTTATGGCTGCGGAAGCTGATGTGTTAAATGCACAGGCTCAATTGAGTAAAAGTATAATCGTTGCTCCATTTGATGGTGTTATAACAAAAATGGAAGCAAGAGTTGGTGAGATTGCCTCAGCAAATGCTTCAAATATTTCTATAAACAGCCTAGATACTTTTATAATTAAAAGTAATGTTCCAGAGGTTTATATATCCAATCTATCAGTTGGTGACTCTGCTTCTACAACGCTTGATGCATATGGAAGTAGCGTATCTTTCCCACTAGTCGTAACAGCCATCGACCCTGCGCAGACGGTTGTAAATGGTGTTTCAAATTACAAAACAACGCTTCAGTTTGTGGATAAGGATAAAAGAATAAAACCGGGAATGACAGCTAATATAGATATAACAACAAAAAATATTCCGAATTCATTCATTGTTCCTCTAGGTAGTATCAAGAACAGAGATGGTAAGCAATATGTTCAGATCAGACAAAATGGTGAGATTGTAGAAAGAGAAATAAGTACGGGGGCGGTGTCTACTGTAGGTGAAGTTCAGGTACTTTCAGGTCTAAATGTTAATGACCAAGTCATTTTAAATCCAAAAACTCAGTAGTATGTTTTCACTATTAAATATTAGAATTGGTTTCTATCTTGCTACGCGCCAGATTAGACGTTCAAGTCTATGGACTACTGGCCTCATTGTTTTTGTGATGCTACTAACATTCCTAAACCTAGTAGGTGTGACTGGTATTCTAGTCGGTCTAGTTAATGGTATTGGTAGGGGATACAAGGACCAATTCACTGGTGATGTATTTATTACACCACTTGATTCTCAAACATATATTAATAATAGTCCGCAATTGATTTCTTTCTTGAATACTCTGCCACAAGTTGATGTTGCAGATCCTAGATTCACTGCGGGTGCGAGAATTGAAGCAAACTATAAAACTGTAACTGACACAACCTTAAAACCCAATACCGTCAACACCACACTGGTTGGAATTGATCTGGATGTACAAGATAGATTTTCAAATATCTCTGACTATCTCATTGAAGGTGAGTATTTAACTAAAGATGATTACGATATGTTAGTTATGGGCTCAGAACTATTCGAACAATATTCTTTCGGAGGTCCAAGACAGGGAGGAATACCATCATTGGCGGGAGTCGGTGCTGGATCAAAGGTCCGTATAACGGTAAACGGTATTACTAGAGAAATGACGATTAAGGGTATTGTAAAAGGTCTTGGTGGTAACATGTCTCAGCGTGTATTTATAAACAAGAATCAGTTCATAGCTCTCAATAATGTCAGAGACTTCAGTGTTCAGGAGATTGGTATAAAATTGAAGCCGGGACAAGACCCAATTGCTTTTCAAGATTTATTGGTAAAGAGCAAGGTGACAGATTTTGCTAAGATTCAGACAACGGCTGAGGCAACACCAAGTGGAGTGGCGCAGATAACAGCAACATTCGCAACTATAGGTGATGTTATAAGTTCAATTGGTCTGGTAGTGGCATCAATAACAATTTTTATTGTGATCTTCGTAAACGCCCTAACTAGAAGGAAGTTTATTGGAATTCTAAAAGGTATCGGTATTTCCGGTGAAGCTATTGAAATATCGTATATTTTTCAGTCATTATTCTACGCTATTTCAGGTTCAGGAATAGGTCTAGCGCTACTGTACTTTATCGTACTTCCAATCAATACTGCATATCCATTAAAGCTTCCTCTTGGTCAGGTTATAATATATGCACCTGTTGTCACTACGTTTATAAGAGTCGCATTACTTGTACTATCTACAATGATTGCTGGATATATTCCTGCTAGAATGATTGTAAAGAGAAACACACTAGATTCTATTCTAGGTAGAAATTAAATATATGTTAAAAGTAACAAAACTAGTAAAATCATTTAAAAATGGACAGAACATCACTCAAGTATTAAAGGGTGTTGATTTTAATGCAAAGAAAGGGGAATTCGTGGCAATCATGGGTCGTTCCGGGGCTGGAAAAAGTACATTCATGTATCAAATGAGCTTACTTGATGAGCCAAATAGTGGGAAGATCTATATTGATGGAGAAGAAGTCCATAATTTGAGTGAGAAAGAAAAAATGAATTTCAGATTGGCAAAGTTTGGATATGTATTCCAAGACTATGCCTTGTTGCCAGAACTTACAGCACTAGAGAATGTTGAGTTACCACTTTTAATGGAGAACATTACAACCAAGGAAGCAAATGAGCTAGCAACGAAAGCTCTAGTTATGGTTGGTTTGGGCGAGAGACTCAATAACCTGCCGAGCCAGTTGTCAGGAGGTGAGCAACAAAGAGTTTCAATTGCTCGTGCTATTGCCCATAATCCAGATATCCTTTTTGCCGATGAACCAACAGCAAATCTAGATAGTGAATCATCTAAAACAGTAATGAATATATTTAAAGAATTGCATAAGCAAGGTCAAACAATAATCATGGTTACTCACGAGGAAGAGTATGGAAGACTAGCTGATCGTATTGTAAGACTTGATGACGGACGTATTATAAGTAATGGTTAGGAACGCCTCTTTTTTAAGGTTATAACAAGTGTCATAAACGTATTTGTTATAATCATTGCTATTGAGTGTAATGTTGTGGCGATATTGTACGCTTGTAGTGAGAAAAGCATTAGAATGTGTCTAAAAACATTCATACTGTAAAGTAGTGGAGTTTCGGTAGCAGGATCTCTCCATGTTTTTCTCATGGTAGGAATAAATGCGAGTAGATCAATACTTACAGCGATGATCACTGATATTGTAGGATCCTTTGTGATGACCCAAGGAATGATTCCTAATAATGCAATTATTAGAAAAACAGTATCAATCTTCTTTATCTGCTTGAAACCGTATCGAAGAGAAAATATGAAGATTATAATTGTAAAAACTTCTGATGCAGCAGTTGGTATTGCGCCGATACCAGCACCTTTTGCCAATTGACCAAAGAAAATTATACAAGACACTATAGACCAAACAAACCAAGTATATGGATGTGGCTCAACTTTTTTATTTATAATATCCCTAAGATATGGAATGTTACCTACTATTGCTAGTATCGATGCAACTATAACTAAGGCTTCTTTCATGTGATTATTATATCACTATTTCTTGAGTCTGTATTAAATACTCCTCTATTGTCTAGTGTTTCAAAATTAACTTCTTCTTTTGTTGTGCAAAAGCATATCGACAGCGTGTTCCATAGAGCCTGCCGGTGTAACATTACCACCATTTACAAAGAATATTTCATCAGCGTTTTCAATTGTATTCAATCTGTGAGCGATGATAACTTTTGTAGTTTCTTTTGGAAGCTTTAGTAGAATCTCTTCTAGAAGTTGTTCAGTGATGGTGTCGATATTTGCACTCGCTTCGTCTAGAATGAGCAGTTGTGGTTTGCGTAGAACTGCTCTTATAAAAGCTATAAGCTGTCTTTGACCTAGACTTAGAGTATCTGCATTGCCTGCAACTTTAGTTTCGATGCCCTCTGGGAATCGCTCAAGGAGTTTCTCTAGTCCACTTGTTCTTATCAATTCTCTCACTTCATTGTCAGTAGAATTCTCGTATTGCTTGTTGCCGTATACAATATTCTCTTTGACGGTTCCACTGAATATGAAAGGTTCTTGCAAAATAAAACCGATTTTCTCTGTACGTAAATCATGAGTATATGAACGAATGTCACGACCATCAAGGTATATATTTCCTTCTGTAGGATCAAATAGGCGAGCTATCAATGATGCAGTTGTTGTTTTGCCACCGCCAGTTGGACCAACCAGAGCGTATGTTTTACCTTTTTCCAAATCGAAGCTAATATCATTTAAAACTTTTGTATCTAGATTTTCAGGATAGGAGAATGAAACTCCATCAAAGCGCATTATTGAATGAGATTCTATTTCTTTCTCTTTATCCAATATGACCATATTGGACTCCATGTTTGTAATCTCGCTAATACGCTCCCATCCAGCTAGAGCGATCTGTAGTGTAGACCAGAAGCCAGCAAACTGCCTCAATGGATCATAGAAGCGTGCTATATATAGTATAAAACTGATCAAGAGACCAATCTGCAGTTGTCCTTGTGTGATTAGGTATATTCCGTAAACAAGCACAATCAACTGTGCCAAGTTTGAAGCAAAGTCGTAAATAGGCATGAATAAATTATTGCCTAGTCCCTCAACTACAGCTGCCTTGTAATTATTTGTATTAACTACACCGAACTTTTCTTTAAAATAGTCTCTTCTATTAAATGCTAGAATAACTTTAAAATTCTCCAGACTCTCTTGGATTTCAGAGCTTAGCGCACCTACCGACCTAAGACTTCTTAGATTTATCTTTTTAATCCAGCCTGAAATCAATCTCGTAAAGATAACCAAGAAAAGAGCAGGTACAAGCGCTGCCAAACCCAACCTCCAGTTTATAGCGATAACAAATATACCTGCTCCAATAATAGTAAACGCACTAGCCATAAACTGCATCAATGATCTAGAAAAAAACTGATTGAGTTTGTCAGTGTCGTTGTTTATTCTTGATATCAAATCACCAGTCTTGTTCTGGTTGAAGAATGCAACAGGTAATTCTTGTAGCTTTATAAAAACACTTTTACGTAGTCTTAGGAGGGTTCTCTGGCCAACAGCACCCATGATTCTTGTCTGTTGATTGGCGGCAAGAAGGGCAATGAGGTAAACAAATAAAAGTATAACTGAGAAAGTCACGACTCCACGGTAATCCTGCTTCATAACATAGTTGTCTATTGTATAACCAAACAAAAGTGGTCCGAGTAGTGTCGTTCCAGAGTTAACGATAATTGCCACAAGTGCAAAAAACATCATCTTCTTTTCATATGCCAAAAGCACTCCGATTTTCTTTACCGCTTTCCATACTGATTGATTTTCATCAAACTCTGAATTTGTTTTAAGTTTGTAGTTCATAATGGTTTGTACTTTTTTGTGAATCAAATATCTGAACATATTCAGTAGATTTTGCCATCAATTCCTTGTGTGTACCTGTAGCAAGAATTTCTCCTTCCATTAGTACAATAATCTGATCAAAGTCTTCTATCGATGAAATCTTTTGAGTAACAGAAACCAAGGTGACGTCTGGGTAGTTTGTTCTAACGTTCTTTAATATCTTATGCTCGGTAGTATTATCGACTCTTGCAGTGAAATCATCTAATAACAGCACCTTGGGATTTAAGGCTAAAGCGCGGGCAAGCATGATTCTCTGCTTCTGACCTCCAGATAGACTGGTACCACGTTCCATGACCATAGCGTCTAGTCCTCCAGGCAATGATTCAACAAACTCAGAGAGTTCAGCAGTATCTAAAGCTTTCTTTATGTCTGCTTCTGTAACTTTTTTATTGAATGCAATATTTTCCCTAAGCGATAGATTGAACATTATACTGTCTTGGAATACTAGACCTACTTGCTCGTGCAGCGATTCACTATCATAAGTACCTATATCTCTACCATCGTATTTCACCACTCCAGTATTTGGTGTAAGAATGCCGATCAATAGATACATCAAATGAGTTTTACCAGCAGCTGTTGGTCCAAGAATCGCAGTTCTAGATCCAGCTCTAACTTTTAGGTTGATACTTTTGAGAATACTTTTCTCCCCAAAATTTACATTAACATTCTCTATTTCAATATCACCTGATAGCTTGGCTTTTACTGTACCTGTATCTTTTTTGTTCTCACTATTTAGCGTTCCAGAGATTCTGGCATAAGAAGCAGCCGCACTACTTATAGAGCTTGAAAGGAAACCAATCATGATTAGAGGAAAGACAATAAGTCCTAGATAGGCAACAAATGCGGTGAAATTACCTACAGTCATTTCACCAGTGATAATAAAATGACCACCAAGCAGGAGAATTATGAGTGAAGCACCGTTTGCTATAAAACCGATAACAGGGAATGTTGTGGCAAAAATATTTACTTGCTCGATTCCCAATTCTGCCGCTTTCTGGTTTGCACTAGCGAATTTCTTGTTCTCAAGATCTTTTGAGTTAAGTACTCTGACAATTGCCGAACCGAGGATACTCTCATTGATGATTTTATTTAGCCAGTCAATCACTTCTTGAGATTTTGTAAAAAGAGGTTTGAGCCTTTTAAAAACAAGCATGAATGTAAGTGATATAAGTGGAAGAGTTACTAGTACAGAAAGTCCCAATTTCCAATCAATCATAATCATTAGTACCGCCGCACCAACTACAAGGAAAATAGAGGAAATTATCGTAACAATAGCCTGCCCAACGAAACCTTTTATGTTATCAACGTCAGAAGTCAGGTTTGTTAAAAGTTTACCCGCAGTAACTTTCTGTATATACATATAGTCCTGCTTAGAGATTTTTTCTATAATTTTATTGCGTAGATCGAGAGCGACCTTTTCAGAAGTATATGTTTGAGCAACACTTTGTAGATATGCAAATACAAAAGTTCCAACAGATAACCAGAAGAAGATCCAGATCGTGCTTGTCGAGATGAGATTCGTTTTTTGATAAATGTCGATACCACTTGCAATAACTTTGGGTAGGAAAAGGTTTAGTCCATTAGTCAAAAAGCCAAGGACAACCATAAATACGGTCAGCCATGAGTATTGCTTCAAAAGGTCAGTTAGTTTGGGGCTATTCATGTCAGTCTAATATAGCATAAATCACAGATTTTAATATATTTGTCCAATACACAGTTCAGGGGTAAGATATCTTCATGAATACAACTGAAATCGAGTGTAGGTTTGTCGGTATTGATAAAGAAAAACTTATTAAAAAGTTATTGGAACTTGGCGCTATTGATGAAGGTGAGAAAATGTTAGATGAGGTAATATTCTATGATCAAGATTTAAAATGGTATACCGAGCAAAGGTTTATTCGAATCAGAAAAGCGGGAGACAAAATAACTATTTCTTATAAAGAGCATAATAAACATACAATAGATGGAACCTATGAAATCGAGTTGCATGTAGATGATTTTGAGAAATCACAATTATTATTTCAAAAAGCTGGTTTAAGATTATTCAAAAGGCAACAAAAACTCCGTCACACATTTATTCTAGGTGAAGCTACTTTTGATATAGATACATGGCCAAAGATTCCACCATACGTAGAGATAGAGGGTAGTTCAGAAGACATTCTAAAAGAAGCTGCAAATAAAGTCGGTTTTGGATGGAAGGATGCAAATTTCCACAATGCTGGTTGGATAATTGAGAATATATATAATACACCATTCACAAAATTACAATGGTTTACATTTGATAAACAAGAATAATATGTACACTGTCTATATCCTTGAATGCGCTGACAAAACTCTATATGTTGGTTCTACGAATGATCTAGAAAAAAGACTACACGCGCACAACAATCTCAAATCAGGCGCTCACTATACCAAGATTCGACGTCCAGTTAAATTGAAATATTCTGAGAAGGGAATGTCATACTCAGAAGTAAGGAAAAGGGAGGCTGAACTAAAGAGACTAACAAGAAAGGAGAAACTTGAGATTATAAAAGAATCTAAAAGAAGTAAGTTATAGAAACTTAGTTCCGTAACTTCTCATAGAATCTATAATAGAACTCAGAGACTTGCCTTTCTTGGTCAGGGAATACTCTACACGAGGTGGCTTCTCAGAAAACTCAGCTCTTGTCACCAGTCCTCTTTCCTCTAGGAACTTTAGCTTATTCGTAACTGTGCGAGAACTCACGCCATTTAGAGACTTTTCAATCTCACCGAACCTTTTTGCGCCATCAAGTAAGTCTCGAATTATAAGTAGTGTAAAGGTATCACCAATAATATTAGCGGTCTTGGCCAAAGGGCATTCGTTACATATACTTTTGATTTGATTCTTCGTCCTTAACATATTGGCCACAGTATAACATACATGTAAACACTTTACAAAGTAAAGCACTAGTATATAATTATCTCATTAGCAATTTTAATCAATAAAATATATGTCAAAAGTTCAAGCAAAAGATTTATCAAAGGTAGCACCAAGAAGTGCATATGAGAAACTAGGAGGATTTGCTATCCTTGCACGTGCTATAGACAAGGGTCGTGCTACACTAGCAGGTACAAACGCTGATTATAACTTTGACTGTCCAGTAGATAATATGCTACTTAACTTCAAGGGTATAAAAGGTTCTGATCTAAAAGCATATCTTGCTGCAGGTCATACAGATGAAGAGGTTGTGGAATGGTTCAAGGCAAATGGACTTAAGAAGACAGATGAGGAGGTAAAGGTATGGTCAGATGCATTCAAGACAGATTTCTCATACTCAACTGATCCAAACAAGAGCGGATGGTTCATTGGGGAATGTAATAGACTTGGTTTGGATCCAAAGACAACAACTCTGTTTGATTATCTAGATTTTGATGACAAGGTAAGTTTTAAATCATAATACAGCCAGTCTGTACAGGTCTTCCCATATAAAATCAGGATGATATAATCCAATGGTTATTAAATAATCAATTAAACACTCCGATAGGAGAAAAAATATGGCAACACCAGCAAAGAAGAATTCTGCATTCATGAAACCACTTACAGTTAGTGCAGATCTAGCAGAAGTAGTAGGAAAGGGACCTTTCCCACGTTCTGAAGTTGTTAAGAAGCTATGGGCTTACATTAAAGACAAGAATCTACAAGATCCAAAGAACAAGAGAAACATCAATGCTGATGCAGCTTTAAAGAAAGTTTTTGGAGGAAAGGCTGTAGTAAACATGTTTGAAATGACAAAGCTTGTTTCAAAGCACCTATCATAAAGATTAATTTAGCAAAATGGCCATATCGAAAGGTATGGCTATTTTGTTTTTATGTGTTATATTCTAGTTCATGTCAAAAAACGACAAACCTGTAAATATATCTAGAGAAACCATCTTGGGTTTCGACGAGGTATCATTTGAATTTGGTCATAATAAGCCTATTTTGGATGAGGTTAGTTTCTCTGTGCGCAAAGGTATGAAAGTGACTCTTATGGGTCAGAACGGTGCAGGTAAGAGTACGTTGTTTAGCCTAATCAACGGTAGTTCAAAACCTGAGTCAGGCAAGATAAACATTCTTGGTGGAACTACTATAGCTCAAGCAAACCAGGTGATTGCTCGTGATTTGATGGATTTAACTATTACTGAATTCTTCGAGAGATGCTTCAAGGAAAAAGTATACGATATCAAGGTAAGAATCGATGAGGTATTGGAGGTTGTGAATTTTCATGCACCTCACGATAGAATCATTCGTTCATTCTCTGGTGGTCAGCAAGCTCGTTTACTTCTTGCTTCTGCTATTATTCAGAATCCAGATTTACTTTTGCTTGATGAGCCTACAAACAATCTAGATAAGGCAGGTATTGAACATCTGACTGCTTTTCTAAAGAATTATGAGAAGACTGTGATCGTGATTTCTCACGATGCTGATTTCCTAAATTCATTTACCGATGGAGTGCTTTATCTAGATGTCTATACCAAGAAAATAGAGCAATACTTTGGTAACTATAACGATGTGCGCGAGCAGATCACTTCTCGTTTGGAAAAAGAGAATATGAAGAATGCTCAGTTGGCAAAAAAGATTCAGGAGAATAAAGACAAGGCAGGTTTTTTCGCAAATAAGGGAGGACAAATGCGTTTGGTTGCAAAGAGAATGCGAGAAGAGGCAGAGGAGCTAGAGGAGGAAATGGTTGATGTTCGTAAAGAGGATAAAACTATCCGACCTTTTACCATTCCTCATCAACCAGAATTGATAGGAGAGATTTTGAAAATAAACTCATACAATGTGATTATCAATCACAAAGCTACAAAGCGTAAGGCAGCCATAACATTAAGACGTAACAACCACTTGCTGCTTAAGGGTCCAAATGGAATTGGAAAGAGTACATTACTACAGACAATTGCAGAATCAATAAAGATTGGTGAGAAATCTGGATCTATTATTGCACCTGATGTGCGAGTTGGATACTACAGACAAGATTTCTCCACACTAAACTTCGATCAGACTGTCCGCGAATCACTGCTCGACGTGACCGTTAAGAAGAATGAGGAAGATATGAGAACGGTGGCGGCGGGTTTCCTGATAACTGCTGATGTAATAAATACAAAAATAGGCAGTCTCTCAGAAGGTCAAAAAGGATTGGTTGCTTTTGCTCGACTTGTGCTTGAGCGTCCAGGTCTGTTAATCCTAGATGAGCCAACAAACCATATTAATTTCCGCCATATACCTATTATCGCTGAAGCTTTGAATAAATATGAAGGTGCGATGATACTCGTATCACACGTACCAGAATTCGTAGAAAAGATAAGAATAGACGAAGTGCTTGATTTGGAGAAATAGGTTAAAATATCCTGATGAAATATTGGCTTATCAAATCAGAAGGAGATTGCTATTCAATAGACGACTTGAAGAAAGATAAGGTTACTGCTTGGACTGGAGTGCGAAACTTTCAGGCTAGGAATTTTATGCGTGATGATATGAAGGTTGGTGACTTGGTCTTTTTCTACCATTCAAGTTCAAAGAGTGATGAAAATCCAAATGGCATTTACGGTGTAGCAAAGGTTGCAAGTAAACCACATGAAGATGATACGGCTTTTGATGTGAATGATGAACACTACGATCCAGATTCAATCATGAACCAGCTAACAGGGGTTGATCCAACTTGGGTATGTGTAGATATGGCCTTTGTTAAGAAGTTTACAAAGCCATTTACTCTAGAGCAGATTAAGAAAGATAAGGAGCTAAAGAAAATGGAAGTCGCAAAAGTAGGACAGAGACTTTCAATAATGCCGGTGGAGGAGAAACATTTTAAGATGATAGAGAAGGCGATTAAGTAATTCTTAAAATTATTAAGAAATTATGAAAATTTCATAAGGAGAGTATTCTATTTCAAATAAGATTTAATCTCAGTTTGATAAGATTAAATATATTAACTAATAATAGGTATACAAGATATGAAGAAGGTCTTTGATGCTTGGAACGAGGATAAAAAAATTATAAATGACCGAATTGGCTCACCATTTTGTCATGCTCGAGAATTATGGTGGTGTTCTCTGGGTATTAATATAGGTTTTGAACAAGATGGATCTGACATAGAGTTTCGACGGCCCGTACTTATACTGAAGGGATTGAGTAAAGCAACTTCTCTGGTTATACCTCTCACTAAATCTACACATAAACATAAATTAAGACCTAACATAGGATTGGTTGGAGGGAAGGAGGCTTGCGCTCTGTTATCTCAGATAAGAGTAATAGATACTAGAAGGCTAGTTTCAAAGATAGGTAATTTGGACATGAATATATTTGAAAGCATAAGAAAAACTGTTAAAGACATGCTCTAACAGTTTTTCTACTTTTTGCCTCTTGTTTCACTTTCACTTTCGGCAAAAATAATAATG
>CAZRIX010000004.1:0-24206 GCA_964600255.1 uncultured Candidatus Saccharibacteria bacterium | reverse complement strand
TGCCTCTTTCGAGGCGAGGCCGAAGCCACTTGTTACTACATGATAACAAACTAATTCTTGCTGTCAACAATATTGCTCCCTGCAACCCATCCAGTAGTCCAACAAAGTTGTAGACTATATCCACCTGATGGTCTATCAATATTCAAAACATCTCCAACTAGATAGAGATTCTCAATTTTCTTCGACTGCATAGTTTTGAAATCTACTTCGGTAAGGTCTACACCTCCGGAAGAGACAACTGCCTTGTCGGAACCTAGCAGACTATCGACGTTCATTGGTATATTTTTTATAATCTCGATAAGTTTCAGACGTTCTTCTCTTGATACAGAATTGTTGTTCTTATTTTCATCTATATTACTTAGTTGAAGCACAATATCTACTAATCCTGAGGGAATCAGTGAACCGAGCGAGTTTTTGATCTTCTTTTTATCATCAATTTTGAAAAGTTCCTGCAATTTTGTATTCATCATTCCATGGTCTAGGTGGGGAAGTAGATCAAGACGGATTTCAACCTCTCCGTACTTCAGAAGTTCACCTATATCTTTACTCATATTTAAAACGGTTGGCCCGCTAATTCCAAAGTGTGTAAAAAGCAGTTTACCTTTATGTGATTCCTGCTTGGTATTGTTTTGAAAAGTCGTTAATTTGATGTTTTGCAAAGTTAATCCAGACAAAACTTTGACCCACTTGTCTTTGATTGCGACCGGTACAAGTGCCTCGTTTGAATCTATTACATTGTGTCCCAAACCTTTGAGCCAAATGAATCCATCTCCAGTTGAACCAGTCTCTGGTCTCGATGTACCTCCTGTAGCTAATACGATTTTCTTTGCAAATACCTTTTCTTTATTTTTTAAATTAATCGCTGTGATTTTATTTGCCTTATGATCAAAACCAGTTACAACAGCATTTGATCGTACCTCAACATTGTTTTGTTTGATTGTATCAACTAGAACATCCCAAACTGATTGAGACGAGTCACTAACAGGGAAGACGCGATTCTCAGCTTCAACTTTTGTCGGCATTCCTTTTCCATTAAAAAATTCTAAAGTGTCTTTTACACTGAATTGCGAAAAAGCAGAGAAGAGAAACTTGTCACTGTCTTTGTATTTTTTCAAAAAGGTTCTTACATCAAATTGAGCGTTGGTAACATTACATCTTCCACCACCAGTTATTAGTAGTTTAACTCCTAAAGTGGCATTTTTCTCCAGTATTATGACCTTTGCTCCAAGGGAAGAGGCACGGCCAGCAGCCATGAGTCCAGCAGGTCCACCACCTATAATCGCCACGTCATATATTGGTTTTTCTTTGATTTCAGTTGACATATTTAAGATTTTAATATATTATCATATTCAATTAAATATGTATAGAAAAACATCAAACGGAGGACAGCAAGGAAGTAGAGGATACGGCTCAAGACCACCATTTAGAGGAGGACCAGGAGCTAGCTCAAACGGCCCTAGAAGATTCCCAAGCAGTAATAGATTCCCAAAGAGAAGTCATAATCGCGGACCACAAGGTGAGAATATTTCTCATGCTCGTTTTATCAATAAAGCAACCATAACTGAGGAGGTAGAACATTTTGTACCTGAACATAAGTTCGCTGATTTTGTTATTGAAGAAAATCTAAAGGCAGGAATCATCAAGAAGGGTTACACTCTTCCTACTCCAATCCAGGATCGCTCTATCCCTCATATTCTAAAGGGTCAGGATATCGTTGGTATTGCTAATACAGGTACAGGTAAAACTGCTGCCTTCCTAATTCCTTTGATTGATAAGGTGTTGAAGAACAGAAAGAATAAAATTCTAATAGTGGTTCCAACTCGTGAACTTGCTATTCAGATTCAAAATGAACTTACAGGATTTACTCAAGGAATGAAAATTTTCTCAGTATGTTGCGTTGGAGGTGCCTATATCGGTAAGCAACTTTCTGAACTTCGTTATACAAACGAATTCATCATCGGTACACCAGGACGTCTAAAGGATTTGATCGAAAGAAAGGCAATTATCCTAAATCAATTCTCAACTATCGTATTGGATGAAGCTGATAGAATGCTAGATATGGGATTCGTAAATGATATGAGATTCCTAATGGCAGGTATGCCAAAGCCTCGTCATACACTATTTTTCTCAGCTACTCTTTCACCTGAGATTGAAAAAATGATTGGTGAATTCCTACATGAACCAGTTAGAATTTCAGTAAAAACAAGAGATACTTCAAAGAACATTGAACAAGATATCGTACGCGTTGCTCGTGGTATGAATAAGTTCGATGTATTAGGTGAACTTCTAGCAAAAGAGGACTTCAACAAGGTTATTATTTTCGGAAGGACAAAGCATGGAGTTGAAAAGCTTTCAAAAGCACTTATTGCAAAAGGTTTCAAAGCCGAGTCTATTCACGGTGACAAGAATCACAGTCAGAGACAGCGCGCTCTAAAGGGCTTCAAAGAAAACCAGGTGCAGATTCTAGTTGCTACCGACGTTGCTGCAAGAGGTTTGGATATTCCAGATGTAAGTCATGTTATTAACTTTGATATTCCTGCTACATATGACGACTATGTTCACAGAATAGGGAGAACAGGACGTGCAAACAAGAAAGGTAAGGCTCTTACTTTCGTCGACTAGTTAGATTAGACCAAGACAGCTTTAAGTGGTATTATTGTGATTATTCAATATCACTATTAATATTTGAGTGATTATTATTAATTATCATGTATCGCTTGAACAAACCGAATATAGACCTGCCAAATTCTAAAATGATTTATCCTGAATCATTTCACGATCGACTAAAGTTTATATTCTGGACATTCTATACACCATACCATCCTTTTTTTAGGGATACCTTTATAAAGTTAGGAATAATATCCCACGACATAAGACAGCCATTTTTGTTGGGTAAACTTTCTCCTAATAGAACAGTTGAGGACTTGGTTAAGTTTCTTATAGGACAGGGTTACGGTAACCATTTCATAGCTTGGAAAGACAAAGGTGAGATTGTTAGTTTGCGAAATGTTAAAAACTTTGCAATGCAGTATCATATTCGAATATTTGAAGATGGGGAGATACGTGGACACTACGAATACACACCAGAATGTCATCCTGTGTGGCATATGAAGGAAATAGGAATGGAGGACAGAAGTAGCGAGTTTAAAAATTTTCTAAAAGATTGGCTGACTGAATAATAAGGATATAATGCAAGACCTCATCCTACAATTATCACTGGATCACTACTATCTTCTATTTCTTGTTATATTTGTTGCATCTATTATAGAGGGTCCTATTATTTCTATGATTCTTGGGGTGATGATAAAGACTGGTGTGGTTGGTTTTTGGTCATCATATATTGTATTGATGTTGGGAGATATAGTTGCAGATATTGGCTGGTACTACGTCGGTAGACGATACGGACATAGGTTCATTGCAAGATTTGGAAAGTATGTTGGTGTAGACGAAGTGAAGGTTGAGAAACTTACACATATATTTCATAAGCATAAACATCCAATATTGTTCATATCAAAGATTAGTAATGGTTTCGGATTTTCACTGGTCACACTTATTACTGCAGGTATGGTGAAGATACCATTCTACAAATATTTCGCCGTAAATTTTATGGGCCAACTAGTGTGGTCTGGATTGCTGATTGGTGTGGGGTATTATTTTAGTCAGTGGTATATTCAAATAGATTCATGGATGGGTAAGATTGGGCTAGTGCTTGGTGGAATTGTTTTGGTTATACTATTCATACAATATACTAAGTATGTTAGAAGTAAGGTTATAAAAAGTTAATTATGAAAAAGATAAGTTGTATAATCCCCGTCTATAATGAAGGTCCTAGAATCAGAACGGTTTTGGAGGCTGTTAGTAATCATCAACTACTTTCCGAGATAATCGTTGTTGATGATGGATCAAAGGACAATACATCAGATATTGTAAAAGAGTATCCCAATATAAAACTAATCATTCATGATAATAATAAAGGGAAGAGTGCTGCGATAAATACGGGATTTAGGGCTGCAACAAGTGAATATGTCTTTTTTCTAGATGCCGATCTCGTAGGACTTAATGCAAAGAATGTGACGGACTTGGTGCAGCCAATTATTGATAGTAAAGCAGATGTAAGTATAAGTCTCAGACAGAATGCTCCTGGCGCTTGGAGAGCTATCGGTCTGGATTATATTAGTGGCGAAAGAGTTTTTAGAAAAGAAATCCTAGAAGATGTTATGGATGAAGTTCTCAAATTACCAAGATTCGGTCTAGAAGTCTTTATAAATAACCAAATAATCATCAATAACTACAGAATCGCAGTTATTAATTGGGATAATGTAGTAAGTCCATATAAGGTTAGAAAGGCTGGTTGGATTAAGGGTATCGTCGGAGATTTCTTTATGATTTTAGATATATTTAAAACAATAGGAGTGTTTGGTCCTTTTATTCAAATAACTAAAATGAGAAAATTGATGGTGAAAGTTTAGATAAGACTATGAAAATATCTGTTGTAATTCCAGCATATAATGAGGAGAAAAATATAGCCGATACGATACAGGCTGTTTTGGCTCAGGATTATAATGACTTTGAGGTAATCGTAGTAAATAATGCTAGTAAAGATAAAACAGCTGAAGTTGCGAGTAAGTTCCCGGTAAATCTTGTCCACGAACAGCGGAAAGGGCTACTTTGGGCTAGAGAATGTGGCAGAGTGAATGCTAAAGGGGATTTGATAGTAAATATTGACGCAGACTGTTTGCCAGATAGTAACTGGCTTTCAAATGGTGTAAGACATTTTACAGATCCAAGTATTGTAGCTGTAACTGGACCTTATGATTACCATGATGGAGATTGGCTTTTTAGAAATGTTTCATTACAAATTCAGAAGCATTTATATCATCTAATGAATTCCATCATTCAATTTCCATATATCAAAAAGGGCGCTGTTTTAATAGGTGGAAATAATTTTATCCGCTCCGAGGTTCTGAAGAAAACAGGTGGATACAATACCGCTCTCGTCTTTTATGGAGAAGATACTGATACGGCTAAAAGAGTTTCAAAGTATGGAAAAGTTAAATTTGATAAGAATCTACAAATGAAAACTTCTGCTCGAAGGTTCAAGGATGAAGGTACTCTAAATATCACAATGAAGTATATTTATCACTTTTTCAAAGTAATTTTTAGTTAAAATTCAAAACTGTGAAATAGGACAGTCAAATAGTCTAAATGAGACGAATCCTTTTAGTGTGAAAGATGAATAGCAAAATATATAACTATCATACCCAGTATTGTCAGAAGACTAGTCCATATAGTTGGATGATTGTGATGACTTTCAGGAAGTAGGTCACTAGCTCCAATGTATAGGAAGAATCCAGTAAAGATCGCAAGAATGAGTCCCAATGTTGATTCTGTAAGTTGAAAGAAAGAAGAAGTTAAAATACCTATTACTGGTGCTATTGCAGAAACGATAAGCCATTTCATAGCATCCGACTTTCCACCATGATTCTTCAATATCATGTTTACCGTGTTTAGTCCGTCTGAAAACTTGTGTATTAGAACTGCGATTGCCACCACTGAGCCAACAGTGTTTGAAACTTGGAATGCTAGTCCGATAGCAATACCATCAATGAAACTATGAATAGAGAAACTGATAGCACCTAGAATACCTCGATTCTGTTTATGAGTATGCTCATGTCCGTGCTCATCCTCATGACTATGTGAATGTAGTAGGAAGAATCTATCTATTATCATGTAAAATACAAATCCTACAGCCGTAACAGTCGATATTGTTGAAACGGAATATGAACCACTACTAAGTTCCAATGCTTCTGGAAGTAAATCAAAGAAAGATACTCCGATTACAGCACCAGCACTAAAACCTAGTATTAAATGAAGTTTATCCTTGAATTTCAACGCAAACAGCCCACCAAAAAGTGTGAGTAAAAAGGTACCTATGCAAGTTAAAATTATCATTTTGTGATTATACTAATAATTATAGAATTAGGCAAAATAGTGTACAATTACCGATATGAATAAAAGCAATGAGAATATTGAAGTTGCAGTATTCGCCAATGGATGCTTCTGGTGTACGGAGGCGGTTTTCTCTATGCTTAATGGGGTCAAATCAGTTTTACCAGGCTATACAGGTGGTACAACTGAGAATCCTAACTATCATGCAATCCGTGACCATGCCGAAGCGATACAGATTGAGTACGATCCTTCCGTGATAACTTACGATGACCTACTTTCTGTGTTTTTTAATACTCACGATCCTACAACATTAAACAGGCAGGGAAACGATATAGGGACTCAGTATCGTTCGGGAATATATTATGCAAATGATGAACAAAAGGAAAAAGCTGAAACACTAGTGCATGAGTTAAATGAATTAAAAGCATACGAGAAACCAGTAGTAACTGAGATAAAGCCACTTACAAAGTTCTATGTAGCCGAGGAGTATCATCGAGAATATTATAAGAACAATCCCGCTCAACCTTACTGTCAGTTAGTGATAGCGCCAAAACTTGAGAAGCTTCAGGAGAGATTCGAAAAATTATTAAAGAAATAAAAATATGAAAGAAGACGAAATCAAACAAAAACTTACACCAGAGCAATATAAGGTTCTTAGAGAAAAGGGAACTGAGGCTCCTTTTTCTGGCAAATTCGTGCATAAATCAAAAGATGGAATGTACCTTTGTGTTGTGTGTGGTAATGAAATTTTTTCTTCTGATTCTCAATTCGATTCTGGAACTGGTTGGCCAAGTTTCGACAAGGCAATACCAGGTGCGGTGAATCAGATCGAGGATGATTCTCACGGAATGCATAGGGTTGAAATCACCTGTGCAAAATGTAATTCACATCTAGGTCATGTTTTCAATGATGGACCAACCAAAACCGGCATGAGATATTGTATCAATTCCGTTTGCCTAGATTTAACAGAGAATAAGAAATAGATATGAGAAGATTAATTTTTATCACAATCTTTATTGCAGTCATAGTGTGGTTATCCTCACTATTATCTACCGCATTCGATAATAAGATCGAGCTTAAGCCTGTCGATGAGAAGAATATTATCTTAGTTTCATCACCAATAAATAATGCAGAAGTAAGCTCCCCTCTCATCGTTGTTGGTAGAGCGAGGGGTTCGTGGTTCTTCGAGGCAAGTTTCCCGATCATTCTTTTGGATCAATACGGTAATGTGATAGCTGAGAGTCATGCAGCAGCACAAGATACATGGCAAACAAATGATTTCGTAAAGTTTATTGGAAGTATCCAGTTTAATAACTATATCAAAGGCACAAAGGGTACCTTGGTTTTGAAAAAGGATAATCCATCTGGTTTGCCGGAGAATGATGCTTCGATTAGAATACCAGTAGTATTAAAGTAACATTAAAGCAATGACAAAAATAATCAAAGAACTAGCTCCAGTAATACTAGATAAAATACGATCAGCAAACAGTATTCTGATTCATTGCCACCCTTCACCTGATCCAGACAGTGTGGGTTCTGCTTTGGCAACCAAGTTTGCATTAGAACAGCTTGGTAAAAAAGTTACAGTTATAAGAGGTGATAGTGATATACCAAAGTCTTTTGATTTTCCCGGTGTGAACGATATAGTCGGCAAGAATTTTTTTGAAATAGATTTGAATGAGTTTGATCTATTTATAATTCAAGACTCAGGTTCAAAGGAAATGATTTCTGCTAAAGGTGAGGTGGTTTTTCCAAAGCATATGACCACTATTGTTATCGATCATCATGCTAGTAACAAGGGATACGGAGATGTTAATTGTATAGACCCAAGCTACCCAGCCACAGGACAGCTCCTATACGATCTCTTTATTGAGATGGGAATCAAGATGAATCATGATATAGCACTGAATCTATTGACTGGAATAATCACCGATACTGGAAGTTTCCGATATGGCAACAATATGACTGAGACACTGGGAGTAGCTCACGAACTATCAAAGTTTGCTCCAGATTTTCCAAAAGTAATATCAACAATGGAGAATAGTAATAGGAGAGAGAGTCTAATCTTCGAGGGAATAATGCTATCTTCATGCAAGACGTACTTTGACGGTAAGCTAGCCATTGCGTCTATCTCTAATAGTCAGATATTAGAAAATGGCTTCACTAACGACGATATGTTTACTGGTGGTATAACTAACAAACTAAAGTCGGTTGTAGGTACACAAATTTCTGCTACCTTGGTTGAAAGGGAGATTGGTGAGGTAAAGGTAAGTTTGAGATCAAGAGATGCAGATAAGTTTGATGTATCACTATTGGCTCTTAAGCTTGGTGGAGGCGGACATCGTGCAGCTGCTGGTGTAAAGCTAAAGATGGATCTACCAAGCGCTACAGAAAAGTTGGTAAAAGTTGTAAAAGAAATATATAATATTTCTTAAGTATTAAATAAAATTATGAATAAAATATATACCGCGATTATATTGGTAGTAGTTGTGATTGGTCTATATATAGTCTGGCCAAAAACAAGTACAGCACCGATTCAAAAAGATGATTCAAGTATACTTGCCAGTACAAGTCCTGTCAGTGTAGGTACGAGTTCGGCACCAATTATTAAGAATAATAATAAAAATTCAATGAATACAATTACATTAGAAACAAATAAGGGTGTTATAGTTTTCCAGACTTATGATGTAGATGCACCAAAGGCTACTGCCAATTTTATCACTCTAGCAAACAAGGGTTTCTATAATGGTGTTATTTTTCATAGAGTTATCAAGGGATTTATGATACAGGGAGGTGATCCAACAGGAACAGGTAGAGGTGGACCAGGATATCAGTTTGAAGATGAATTAAATCCAAATACTGAGTCAGCAAAGGAGGGATACACTAGAGGTACCGTTGCAATGGCCAATGCAGGTCCAAATACAAATGGTAGTCAATTCTTTATAATGCATACTGACAATCCACTTCCACACAACTACACTATATTCGGAAAGGTTATCTCAGGATTGGATGTTGTAGATGCAATAGCAAATACCCCAACAGATCCATCTGACAAGCCACTTGAAAAGATTGTTATCAATAAGGTAGTTGTTACACCAAATAAATAGTAATGGCCAAAGACCCATTCAAAGCTACATGGGTATCTCATTCATCAATGGGGGACTTTATCAAATGTCCTAGAGCTTACTATTTGCACAATGTATACAAAGATCCAAAGACTAGGAGAAAAATAAATCTAGTAAGTCCGGCATTATCTCTTGGACTCGCAGTTCACGATGTGCTTGAAGGTCTGGATAAATACAAAACAGAAGATCGTTTCAAAAGAGATCTTCTTGCTGATTTGGATGTGGCTTGGCAAAGAGTAACTGGTAAAAAGGGTGGCTTTAAAACTATAGAAGAAGAAAAAGAGATCAAGGATCGTGCCAAGAAAATGATAGAGAGAGTTATTAGAAATCCTGATCCTATGCAGAAAAAGATTGTTAGGCTCAAGGAGGCAGAAAACGGATTGCCTCCAAACTATTATTTATCAGAGGATGAGAATATTATTTTATGTGGCAAAATCGACTGGTTAATCTGGAAACCCGAAGATGATAGTTTGCATATCTTGGATTTTAAAACAGGAAAGAATGAAGAGAATGAAGATTCATTGCAACTTCCTATTTACCAGCTTCTACTCAAAAATCTACAGAAAAGAAAGGTTACCGGAGCTAGTTACTGGTATTTGGATAAAGACGATAGGCCAATAGATGTTGATCTACCTGATGAAGAGGATTCATTTCGTAGAGTGTACGAATTGGCACAAAAAGTAAAATATGCCAGAGAGAATAGTGAATTCGATTGCCCAAAAGGTGAGGGAGGATGCTTCGCTTGCAGGCCATTTGAGAAGATTCTAAGAGGTGAGGCTGAGTACATTGGAGTTGGTGATATGAAACAAGATTTGTATTTGTTGTGATATGGTATATAATTTGACTAAACTAAATTTATTTTATGGAGAATAAAACACACTATTACTTTTTTCTAATGATACTTATCGGTGTAGGTATACTTACATTCTTCATTTTCTATACATATCTCACCTCACTCCTACTAGCCCTAGTCTTCTCTGTGATGTTTAGACCTTTCCATCGTTTTATCTCCAGAATCTTTTCTAAAGGAGAAGAATCTAGTTCACTATCTACATTTATAACACTCGCTATAGTCGCATTACTTTTCATTACACCGATGTTGCTACTTGGAAAACAGATATATATAGAAAGTGAACAACTATATTATGGTCTTACAGATGAGGGTAGTAGATCTACATTGATACATGACTTGAACAGTCTATCAGAGTCTCTATCTGCAAAACTTTACGGAGTATTTCCTGCTTACAATTTTGACTCATTCAATATTACTACTTATGTTCAGAATTTCTTGGAGTGGGCATTTGCCAATCTAGATACTATTTTCTCTGGTTTTACGAAGCTAGCTTTCCAGATATTTATAATGCTTTTTGCTCTATATTACCTATTGAGAGACGGTGGTAAGTTCAAAAGAGATGTTATTGCTCTTAGTCCATTGGCTGATGATTATGATGCAAAGATATTTTCAAAGCTTAGACAAGCTATAAAGTCAGTAGTGCTAGGTTCACTATTCGTTGGAGTAATCCAGGGATTTTTGACCGGATTGGGTTTCTATATATTTGGAGTTCCAAACCCAGCGCTGTGGGGAAGTCTAGCTGTTATCGCTGCTCTTATACCTGGTATCGGTACTTCACTTGTTTTAGTTCCTGGAATACTTTATCTATTCTTTGCAAGCACACAGCTACATGCTATAGGTTTGTTCTTGTGGGCTCTATTAGCTGTAGGATTGGTTGATAATTTCCTAGGTCCTATGTTGGTGAATCGTGGAATACAGATCCACCCATTCTTGATACTTCTTGCCGTGATGGGAGGCTTGGCATACTTCGGTCCTATCGGTTTTATTGCCGGACCACTCGTCGTTGCACTACTCGTTGCATTGCTTGAGATATACAAGTCTACTAGATAGTATCGGATATATTGCCGGTGCAATTTTATACAAACAAACATCACATTAGATAACTTTGGCAAGTTAGTGTATACTGGCTCATTATGGCATTTATCGATGATTTAACTATACATATCAAGGCTGGAAAAGGTGGAAGCGGAGTAGTTCGCTGGCTACATGAACGTGGAAAGGAAATGGCAGGTCCTTCTGGAGGAAATGGTGGTAATGGCGGCGATGTATACGTACGCGCTGTGCGAGATCTTGGTATTCTTGAGAAATACCGAAATATAAAGGAGATCGAATCTAACCGAGGTCAGGACGGAATGAAAAATAGTATGTACGGGAAAAATGGCGAAGATATGGTAATCGATTTTCCAATAGGTTCTATCATCACTGACCTTAGAACAAAAAGAGTATACAATTTAGTCGAAGATGGAGAGAAGATTTTGATATTAAAAGGAGGTAGAGGAGGGCTAGGTAATGAACACTTCAAATCTTCTACAAATATTGTTCCTACTCAATCTACTCCAGGAAAAGATGGAGAAGAAGCAGATTTCCATTTGGAGCTCGAGCTTGTTGCTGATGCTGGTCTAGTTGGTCTACCAAACGCGGGTAAGTCTAGTCTTTTAAATGCAATTACAAATGCAAATGTAAAAGTAGGTAGTTATCAGTTTACAACCTTGGAACCAAACCTCGGCGCTCTAAAGGGTGGTTTCGTTATTGCCGATATTCCAGGATTGATAGAAGGTGCATCTGAAGGTAGGGGACTTGGACACAAATTCCTAAGACATATTAAAAGAACAAAAAGAATCCTACATTTGATCTCACTTGAAAACACTGCGATCGTAGAAACATACAAAACTATTCGTAATGAATTGAAGCAGTATGGCCAGGGATTAGATGAAAAAGAAGAAACAATCATCCTAACCAAGACAGATGTGACAGACAAAAAGGGTGTTGATGCAGCTATCAAAAAGCTACAGAAGTTCAACAAGGATATCCTAACGGTAACCGTTCTAGATGACGCTTCAATCAAGAAGTTGAATGATGCTATTGTGAAGAAGTTGAGGGATTAGTATTTTTTACAGGCAATATATTTTTCCTATGTAAAGCTAGTGCGGTTGGCTTATATTTATGCTATATTATTCCCGTGAAAGATTTTACCGCTACAATTGGCTTGGAAATTCATGCAGAATTGAAGACAGCTTCAAAAATGTTTTGTGCTTGTAAGAATGATCCTGATGAGGAAAAGCCAAATGCGAATATTTGTCCTATTTGTACTGGTCATCCAGGAACTCTTCCTGTTTTAAATAAAGAAGCTATTAAACATGTTTTGAAGATCGGTCACGCTGTAAATGGTAACATCGCGGATTTTACTGAGTGGGATCGTAAGAATTATTTCTATCCCGATATTCCAAAAGGATATCAGATTAGTCAGTACAAATATCCTCTAGTCTCTGGTGGCTCTCTCGCTGGTGTTGAACTTACTCGTATCCATTTGGAAGAAGACACTGCTCAGTCAACTCATGATATTCATGAAAAAAGTTTGATCAACTTCAATCGTTCAAGTGTTCCACTTATGGAACTAGTTACTGAACCTGTGATCCATGATGCAGAGACTGCTGTTCGTTTTGCAAAAGAACTACAATTACTTTTGAGATATGTTGGAGCAGGGGAGGCGAATCTAGAGAAAGGTGAAATGCGTGTTGAGGCAAATATTTCTGTTGCTTCAGAAACAGATACAAAAGCAAAAAAGTTTGGAACAAAAACAGAAGTTAAAAATCTGAATTCATTCAAGGCAGTTGAAAAGGCTATCGCTTATGAAATCAGTCGACAGATCAAACAGATTCAAAAAGGGGAGAAGGTGGTTCAGGAGACTCGCGGTTGGGATGAAAATTCTCAATCAACATTCTCTCAGAGATTGAAGGAGAGTTCACATGACTATAGATATTTCCCAGAACCTGATTTACCAAAACTAAAGATAAGTGAAGTTCCTGAATTTAATAAAGATGTAATCACAAAAGAGACTCCAGAACTTCCATGGGTGAAGCGAGAGAGATTCTCAAAGGACTTTGGTATGACTGAAAAAGAAGTTGCTGTTTTTGTTGACTCACCAGAGGTTGCGAAATATTTTGAGGAAGTCATAAGTGGCAATACCAAGATTGCAAAGCTAGCTACGAACTACATTCTGACTGACTACCTAGGTCTTTTGAAAAAGGAAAATAAAGGAATCAAAACTATTGATTCAAAGAATTTTAGTAAGCTAATGAAAATGATTGAAGATAGAAAGCTATCATCAAGAGGTGCAAAAGACACATTGGCAATTATGATAAAAGAAGATGGTGATCCAGAGGTAATTGCCGACAAGAACGACCTAATCCAGAAGAGTGATGAAGGTGAAATAAAGAAGATAGTGGTTGAAATTGTTAATGCAAACCCAACTGTAATAGAAGACTATAAGGCAGGTAAGGCCGTTGCCCTACAGTTCCTAGTCGGACAGGGTATGAAGGCTACAAAAGGCTCTGCAAACCCAGAACTACTGAAGAAGCTACTGATTGAGGTAATAGGCTAGTATATCTCCTATAAGTCAAAATCAAGCCAAATTTAGTCGTTTAAATGTTGAACGACAAGCTTTTTAATGTCGCTTTTACTAGGGTGTTTGTTGTCTACTTTTATACCCATTTTGTAAATTATCTCCTCAAGATCTTCTACTTTATAAACTCTATAGTTACTGATAGGGTGTCGGCCAGCGGGGAACTTACCTGAGTTGTCCCAGTTACGTAAAGTTAGAGGAGTAACCCCCAAAATCTTCGCAGCTTGCTTGATTGTGATGTATTTATTCTCCATACTGTTAGTATTTATATACTCTAGTAAACCTTGATAGACATTATAACAAAGATATTAAGGTTTAATATAGATTTATCCACATTATTAATATATCGAATTCGACCTTTCCAAGTCAGTTTTATGGCATTTTCTATTTTAATACTGTCACAATTCCATAATTATTTATCCACGTATTTTAAAATATTTTATCTTGATTGGTTGTATAATATACATGTAATGAATTCAGATTTCATCTTTGAAAATAAGAACTATATTTCAGACAAAAGAGCCTGCGGTATTTATGGCTACTCACTAGCGTATCTCAAGGAGTTATGTGATTCTGCTGTGATTGATCATAGAGTAAAGGATGGTGCTTTGTTTGTGTCAGAAGACGCTATAAAGGCTCATAAGCTCGGTTTGCTATCATCTAGACCTAAGAGCGGTATTAAGGTGGATTTGGAGCCTTTGACAGGCAAATTGCTACCTATTAGAAGTCATTTGGACTATACTGCAAGTAAGATGGTCGCTTTGTCGTTTGCACTGATATCGTTTGCTACTCTCATAGTGTTTTTGATGAAGATTGTTCCAGTAACTGTCATAGGATTGGAGGGTTAGAATTTACTCGCACAATTTGACTTTAGTTGTATTTGTCTGTACTATATCGTGGTAAGTTATCCTAGTCGCTTACGTTTATTTTTAAAGACGAGGGTTAAAAGAAAAATGGCAAAGAAGTTATATGTAGGAGGTATTTCATACGGCACAAGTGAAGATGGTCTAAAGGCCCACTTCGCACAAGCTGGAACAGTTGAATCAGCTACTATCATCATCGACAAGATGACAAACCGTTCAAAAGGTTTTGGATTCGTACAGATGAGTTCAGATGCTGAGGCAGACAATGCAATCAACATGTTCAATGGTAAGCCACTTGACGGTAGAAATCTAACTGTTAATGAGGCTCGTCCTATGGAACCTCGTGCACCACGAAAGGATTTCAATCGTGGCGGTGAGAGTCGTGGAAATTGGTAATACCACTCGTCTAAACTAACCAAACAAAAATCGCAGCAATGCGATTTTTGTTTTAGTAAAATCACAAAATAATCACTTGCTGGCGTAGTAGCTTTTTTCATACCTCCGGTCTGAAAAAACCTCTCCGCCACGGATTATTTTGGATTTTACAATGCGCTGATTATTTTGTGATTTTACTAGTCTATCATCTTCCACCAAGCTGAGACTGGGGCATCCTGAATAATCTTTATAGTGTTATCTACTGAGTCTGTGATTACGAATAGATTCATATCTTCTTCGCTTATAGTGTGATGCTCGTTTAGCATATGCCCACTGATGTAATCCTTTAGTGGATTCCAGAAGTCTTTTCCAAATAGAATTATTGGAACCGATGGGATTTTCTTTGTTTGAACCAAGGTTAACACACCAAAAAGCTCATCAAATGTTCCAAATCCTCCTGGGAAAAAGACATATGCCTCTGCAGCAAAATTTAACATTGTCTTGCGAGCAAAGAAGTAATCAAAAGTATAGTTACTGTTTGTATATGGATTGGTATGTTGTTCATGAGGTATAACAATGTTCAATCCAACTGAATTACCTCCAGCTTGATTTGCTCCCAAATTTGCTGCCTCCATGATACCAGGACCACCTCCGGTTATAACTGAATAATTTAAAACATCTACTATCCTTTCAGCTAGCTTTTGAGCATCATTGTAGTGTGAGCTTGCCTTGGTTAATCTAGCAGAACCAAAAATCGTAACTGATTTTGGAAACTTTTTTAGAAATTCAAAACCACCTCGAAATTCATTACTGATATCTCTGATATGTGCGTCTATGTGTGCGTTGATGTTCTCAACGGTCAATTCTTTTTCATTAAGCATGGTAAATATTGTAACACATGTTATTATCATTTTATATGAAATTTAGTATAGAAAAGGAATTGCCTAATGGTCGAGGAAGAGTCGGAACTATAGAGACACCACATGGGAAAATAGAGACCCCAGCTTTTATTGTCGTGGGTACAAAAGCTACCGTTAAGGCTCTTACAGTAGAGCAAGTAATGGATCTAGGTGCTCAAGCTCTTCTTGCAAATACATACCATCTATATCTCCAGCCAGGTGAAGAAGTAATGAAAAAGTCTGGTGGTCTTCAGGGTTTTGGAAAATGGAATGTTCCTACGTTCACAGACTCAGGTGGTTTCCAAGCTTTTTCACTCGGCGTAGCTTTGGATCAAAAGAAGGTCTCAAAAGTTTCAAACTCAAAAGATATTGCAGAAAGTATGGGTGCCGAAAAGGAGACGAAAGAGACAGGTCCAGATGATCAAGTTGATGAAGACAAAAGCACTCATGCAAAACTGGTTGATATAGATGAAGAAGGAATTACCTTCAAATCTATTCTTGATGGAAGTTCACATCGCTTCACTCCGGAACGTTCAATGGAGATTCAGCACAATATAGGTGCAGATATTATTTTTGCTTTTGATGAATGTACATCTCCACATGCTAGTTATGAATATCAAATAGAAGCAATGAACCGTACTCATCGTTGGGCTCAGCGTTCGCTCGACTATCACCGCGCTCAGCCGGCATCCAAGTCGCAAGCTTTGTTTGGAATAGTGCAGGGAGGTCGCCACAAAGATCTTCGTGAGGAAAGTGCGAGAATAATAGGTGGTATGGAAGCTTCTGATGGTTCAGGGGGATTTGATGGATTTGGAATTGGTGGAAGTTTTGATAAAGAAGATATCTATAACTCGGTTGGTTGGGTAAATGACATCTTACCAAAGGGTAAGCCACGTCATCTTCTTGGTATCGGTGAGCCAGTTGATCTGTTCGGAGGAATAGAAAACGGAATCGATACTTTTGATTGCGTCACTCCAACTCGCATCGCTCGTAATGGAAGTCTATATACTCGAGACGGAAGAATAAATATCTTAAATTCAAAGTATATAAAAGATTTAGGAAAAATAGATCCAGAATGTAACTGCTATACATGTAAGAACCATTCATGCGCATATTTAGCGCATCTTTTCCGAGCAAAAGAAATGCTGGCTGGAACATTAGCATCAATACATAACCTATATTTCATAGTGAATCTAGTAAAAGAGATAAGACAGTCGATTATTGAAGGGAGGTTTGATCGATTTAAGAAGGAGTGGTTGGGGAGGTACTATAAATAAAACCCCGATGTGGGGTTTTACTCGCGTGCTAATTATTCTATATCTCCCTCGGCTTATAGTCCTCTGGCGCATTCTTCAATAACCACTCTATATTTTCTTTATCGAGCAATCCTTCCTGTGCCCCGACATGTTGTACTACTGACATTGGATTTACTGGCGCCCACATCAAGGCTTCAAGTGGAGTCTTGCCTAACATCAATGCTGCGACAAAGGTTGAAGCGAAAGCATCTCCGCAACCTGTTCTCTCGAAAGGTGGCTTTGGATCTGGATATGGTGGCATGAAATAGAAATGATCTCCATCAAGCATGTACGCACCTTTTGGTCCATCGGTAATCAATGTAATCTTTGGTCCATTTGCATGAATCTCAGCAAGTAGAGTTTTGATATCTCGCGTCTCAACTCCTAGGATTCTCTGTGCTTCTTCTAGGTTACAAATGAAGACCTCAGTATTTTTGTAAATATCCTTTAACTCTTTCAGTCCAAGCTTCATCTGGAAGGTTCCAGGTTGGAATGCTAGTTTGACGTCTTTGTTCTTTGATAGATATTGGGCAATCTCGTGATGATATTGCTTTGAATTTTCGCCTACAGAACTTAGATATATCCACTTTGGATTCTTTTTTAGTTCAGGAAGTTTGTATTCATAATCAACGTGATTTATGAGTATTGTTCTATCTGCTTCATACCACAATACAAAGTGGTAGTTTGTTTGTTTGTCTTTATTTGCCTTAATATAGCGTGTATCGACATTTTCCTTTATTAGATTCTCTACACAGTCTTTACCATTCTGATCACCACCAATTTGTGCCATTAGTGCAGAACGAATTCCAAAATTCGCACCGATTCGAGAAACGGATACAGCTGCATTGGCTGAGTTACCAACCGCTTTTACTATTTTTACATACTCAAAAGGAATCTTGTCGCCAAATTTCATACACAATTCACATCGATCGGTATCAACCTTACAGTGAACACTAGCTTCTTGTAATCTAATAAAAGCGTCTGTAGTAATATCCCCAATTGCCAAAAAATCTATATTTTTATCGAACATATGTGATAAGATTGTATCATGAATAGTCAAAATAAATTTGTGCATAAGTCACTACAGCAATACTTGTTAGAAGCAAAAGAAAAGAAAGTTGCAATTGGACATTTCAATATTTCCAACAGTGATGGATTCTGGGCGGTTGTACTTGGTGCAAAAGAATTGAATCTACCTGTAATCATCGGCGCATCCGAAGGTGAAAGAGATTTCATCGGTGTACGTGAGCTTGCGGCTATGGTACATGCATATAGGGAATCTACAGGACAGCCAGTTTTCCTAAATGCAGATCATACATATTCATTTGATCGAGTTAAAGAAGCTGTAGATGCTGGATACGATGCTGTTATTTTTGACGGTACTGAGATGTCATATGAAGAGAATATTGCAACAACAAAGAAAAGTGTTGAATATGCAAAAAGTGTAAACCCTAACATTATAGTAGAAGCAGAAATAGGATTTATAGGTAAGTCATCGAAGGTTCTCGATGTTGTTCCAGAAGGTGTAGGAAGACTCACAACGGTAGATGAGGCGGTGAACTTTGTGAAAGAAACAGGGGTCGCGATGTTGGCACCAGCTGTTGGTAATGTTCATGGTATGGTCAAGGGTGGTGAGCCAGATCTAAATATTGAGAGAATAAAGGAAATAGCTGATGCAGTAAAAATTCCAATAGTACTCCATGGTGCTTCTGGTAATACTGTTGAAGATATACGAGCAGCTATTAAAGCTGGGGTAAATATCATACATATCAATACCGAACTCCGTGTAGCTTTCCGTTCCGGTCTTGTAAAATCATTGCAAGAAGATCCAGATCAGGTAGCACCATACAAGTATTTGAAGGGAGCACGTATTGCTATGCAAAAAGTTGTGGAGGAGAAGTTGAAGTTATTTAATAACATAGTATAATAATTACATGTCAAACGTTCAATTTGAAGAAGATTTTAATCCACGACAAGCATCATCAACAAATAGCCAAAGTGGTTTCGTTAATCCTTACGCTACTCAGTCAAGTAGAGGTATGACTGGATGGCTTATAAGTAAGGGAATCATCAAAGACGAGTCACAGGGTAAAGGGGTATTGTTGGGTGTTGTGGTTTTTAATTTAGTCGTAACATTATTCGTAGTTTATTATTTCTTATTTTAATTTATGCAAGACAAAAATGGAAACAAAGTTAAGTTGCCTATCTCAATCTATATAGTTTTAGGTCTGACTTTTCTAGCAAATGTCGTTGCGACTTATCTTATAGTGCATTATCTTTCTTAGTAAATTTAGATTAATGGTTAGCATAAAGTTAGGACAAAGAGGCTTCACTCTGATAGAACTACTAGTTGTTATATCTATAGTGGGCCTTTTGTCTTCTGTTGTGCTTGCAGTAGTATCAAGTGCAAGAGATAAGGCTAGATTAGCTGCATCTAAGAAGTTTACTAGCAGTTTGTACCATGCATATGGAGCAGATGCAATAGCGCTTTATGATTTTGAGGAAGGTGGAACAGGACCCGCCTATGATTCAGTGGATAGAAAGTACACATTAAATCTTAACGGTTCTGTGTCAAGAAGCATAACAACACCAAATGGTTCGTCGCAATCTATAAGTTTTCCTGGTACTGATAGTGATTTTCTTGATACTAATACGAATATACCGTATGGATCTACGTGGACATGGTCAATGTGGGTTATGGCTAGATCTGGAACAGGAATTTTCTTCAATCCTGGCGGCGGCGGTACATATCTTAGGTTTCTAACTTCGGGATTCCGTTTTTCAATTAATGGTACATCTATGACAAGAACTACCTGTAGTGGTGTAACTCAGTGTTTAATGGACGAGACTGGTTCTCGTAGTTACGGTACTTGGTATAATGTGGCAGTTACTCATACAAATTTAGGATCAAACACTGGAATTACTGTAATATATGTTGATGGCAAAGAGGTTAAAAGAGATGTTAATTACGATTCAACTCTGGGTACTTCTAGATTATATCTAGGAAAAATTGCTGTGAATGGTTACCCGTTTGATGGTCTACTTGACGATGTGAGATTATACTCTCAATCTTTGGTTGCAACTGATATTAGGAAGATATATGAAGATGGCCTAGCTAGCCATGGTCCAGTTGAAAACAGTCTCGTTGTGAACCAAAATTAAAAGACTTTTGACTTTTTTCCTATTATGTATATAATAGTTCCACATGATTACATTAAATACTGAACCAAGGGATTTGAAGACAAGTCCAGAAACATTAAGAGAAACAGGCAAGTTACCAGCCGTTTTCTACGGACCAAAGCAGAAGTCAACATCTGTGACTGTTTCTACTATAGATTTTATTAAGGCATACAAGAAAGCTGGAGAGTCTTCAGTTATCATCCTAAAGGAAGGCAATACTGAACACGAGGCATTGATCCATGATATCGATGTTCATCCTGTAACAGGAGCTCCACGTCACGCAGATTTTTATATTATTGAAAAGGGAAAGAAGGTAAAGGTTAACATTCCTCTTGTATTCGAAGGAGTTTCACCTGCAGTAAAGGACAAGGGAGCTATTTTAGTAAAGGTAGCCCGTGACCTAGAGATCGAAGCTTCACCTCGTGAATTGCCACAGGATCTAAAGGTAGATATATCTTCACTCGTAGAATTTTCAAGTACTATTACAGCAAAAGACATCAAACTACCAGCTGGAGTAATACTTATATCTGGTGCTGACGAGATTGTCGCTTCAGTTTCAGAAGCAAAGGAAGAAGTAGAAGAGACAAAGCCAATAGACATGTCAGCTATCGAGGTTACAAAGAAAGGTAAGGAAGCAAAAGAAGGAGGAGAAGAAGCAGAAGCTACAGAAGAAAAGAAATAACAAAAAAAGAGGCGACAAGCCTCTTTTTTTGTTATACTAGTTTGTAATGATTAGATTTATATTGATAACACTATTCTTGTGTATTCCAGTTCTATCTCATGCACAGAGTACCGAGACCCCAGAGCAGCGCGAAAGTCGTCTTCGCGCTGAGTTGGCTCAAGTAGAAAGAGAGCAAGCTGAAACTGAAAAAGTGCTCGCAGCACAACAAAGTCAGAGTGCTTCTATTTCGCGTGATATTCAGATACTAACCACAAAGATTAAGGCTGCTCAGCTCAATATAAAGGCAAAAAATCTGCAAATAGAGACATTGGGTAAAGATATCGGTGTAAAACAGGAAAAGATAGAATATCTCTCCGGTAGAATTGATAAAGGTCGGGAGACGCTAGCTCAAATAATGAGAAAAAGTTATGAGGTAGACTCACAAAGTTTCCCTGAGGTAATACTTGCAAATCAAAACTTATCAGAAGTATTTATCGATATAGACAATTTCCAATCAGTTCAGTCATCTCTGAAGACTACCTTCGATGCTATAAAAGCAAATAGACAACAAACAGAAGAAGAAAAACAGACACTCAATAGTAAGAAAACTAAAGAACAAATCGCTCTGGCTGAAATACAAACCGAGAAGAAAAATATAGAAAGAAATGAGGCAGAAAAGCAAAGGTTATTGTCTATAAGTAAAGGTAATGAAAAAGCATATGCTGCTGAGTTAGCTGCAAAAAAGGCAAAAGCAGCTGAGATCCGTGAAGCACTATTTGCACTTGCCGGAGGAGCAAAAGCTATTCCTTTCGGTGAGGCGTTAAAATACGCACAAGAAGCACAACAAGCTACTGGGATTAGACCAGCGTTTTTACTTGCGATTTTGACGCAAGAATCCGCGCTTGGTAAGAATGTCGGCTCATGTTACCTAACAGATCCTGATACTGGTGAAGGCGTTAGTGTTAAATCTGGTAATAAGTTTCCGAATGTCATGAAGCCTTCACGAGATGTTACGCCGTTTATATCCATTACTCAATCCTTAGGCATGGATTATAAAAAAACTCTCGTATCTTGTCCTATAGCAGGTGTGGCTGGTTGGGGTGGTGCTATGGGTCCAGCACAGTTCATTGCATCTACTTGGATGCTGGTAAAAGATAGAGTGTCCAGTGCTATTGGTGTAAAAACTCCAAACCCTTGGAATCCAGAGCATGCCTTTGTTGCGTCTTCTGTGTATCTAAGTGACCTAGGAGCCTCAGGAGGTAACTATTCTAAAGAGATTCGTGCGGCCTGTAGATACTACGGTAGTGGGGGTTCAAGTTGTACCTACGGTAACCAGGTAATGTCGAAGGCAAGTAACATACAGAAGACCATGATTGACCCATTACAAGGATTATGATAAAGTCTTATCTACAATAATACATATGAAAAAAGACATACACCCAAAGGAATATAGACCAGTAGTATTCGTAGATAATTCAAACGGAGCACAGTATCTTATTTCTTCAACTATAAAAACAAAAGAAACTGTAAAGTTTACAGATGGCAAGGAATATCCTGCTTTCCATGTGGAAATTTCAAGTTCATCTCACCCTTTCTATACAGACCA
Organism: uncultured Candidatus Saccharibacteria bacterium; assembly: GCA_964600255.1. Taxonomy (GTDB): domain Bacteria; phylum Patescibacteriota; class Minisyncoccia; order Phycocordibacterales; family PALSA-1337; genus CAIOGI01. The sequence goes on along the minus strand of CAZRIX010000004.1, from coordinate 1,778 downwards.
AGAGAAGACACTAGACAGTGCTGGTCGTGTTGAGAAGTTCAAGTCTCGTCAGTCAAAGGCTGTCTCAAAGCCTGCAAAAGCTTCTGCAAAGAAGGCTTAATGAATCTAGAAGAACACAAGAAAAATCACAAAACAGCATTTCTTGCTGAAATATACGAGAAGCTTTTAAAAGACGAAGCGGATATATTTGCTATGATTGAAAAAGATCCTTCTATGAAGGAACTAGCACAAGCTGATCTAGATGTTATTGCAGTGCAAAAAAAGAATACTGAGGACCAAATAAACGCAATCGTAGAGTCTGAAAAAGAGGAAGTAGAGAATCCTACCGAGTTAATACTAGAAGTCCGTGCTGGTGCAGGAGGAGACGAGGCAAATATCTTTGCCCATGAGTTGATGGAGATGTATCAGAGATATGCCGAGAAGCAAGGATGGGACACAAAGAATGTAGACGATCTAACTCTAGAGATGAAGGGTAAAACAGTTTACGACAGACTAAAGTTCGAGACTGGTGTTCATCGTGTACAGAGAGTTCCAGCGACAGAAAAAATGGGCAGAGTACACACATCGACTGCTACAGTTGCCGTTTTGCCGCTAAGGAAGAAAGTAAAATTTGAATTGAATCCTAGTGATTTACATATAGAAACATCAAGATCTGGCGGTAAGGGTGGTCAGAATGTTAACAAGGTGGAAACCGCTGTTAGAATCGTGCATAAACCTACTGGATTAGAGGTCCGTTCTACTGCAGAGAGAAGTCAGTCTGCAAACAAAGAGGCTGCAATGATGATTCTATCTGCAAAATATTCAGCAATGAGAGAAGAGGAGGAGGCAAAAAAGTTCAATGCCAACAAAAAGGGACAAATCGGTACCGCCGATCGTTCAGAAAAGATTCGTACATATAACTTTCCTCAGGATAGAATCACAGATCATAGAATAAAGGAATCTTGGAGTAATATACCTACAATTATGGCGGGAAAACTCGATAATATTATTGAAAAATTGCAAACTGCAAGTAAAGGTGAAAACTTTGGTACTAGTGAGACGGTTGAGGATTAATCTGAGATATATTTTAGTCATATTTATCCACATTTTTATGCAATTTTAGGGGTGTATTCGTGATATAATTTTATAAACGAACCCAAGTTCGCATTCAATACGATGTGGAATCGAAATTATAGATTTATACGAATCGCAATCCCATCATTTTTGTTGTGCCTTTCTCTAGTAACTTTTAATGTAAATAGTGTAAAAGCGGCGAGTGTATTTAGTATAAACGAATCTACATTTTCAAGCGTAAATAACTTTGTTGCCTCAGTATACGATGTGATTTTAAATCTCTTTGTTAAAAAAACAAATACAGTATTTGTTCCAGTTGTGGTTCCAAACGAGATAACTATTCCCGTTTCAAATGTTCAAGTAGAAAATAATAATGCTACTGAAGAAGTTGGGTCTACGCGTGTAGATAGAGTTCAAGAAATAATTCGCGATAACAGTTTGAGTACACCTATCACATCACAACTTAGTTTTGGTGATGGGAAAAGTTATGTAGAAATGGAGTTCTTCCAAAACCAAGTTGAAACTATTTATAATTCTATCTACAACTCTACAACTGCCAACATAGACTCTCATGTAGAAAATGTAACACATGGTGGGACATCAGGTATTGATTTCGCAACTATTGCTCTAGGTGGTACAGGAATTTCTACCGTACCAAACTATGGAGAGCTACTCATGGGTGATGGTTCTGGAGGCTATACACTCATTGCTACATCATCACTTGG
>CAZRIX010000003.1:77181-87158 GCA_964600255.1 uncultured Candidatus Saccharibacteria bacterium | reverse complement strand
CACGCCCATTACTTTGTCTAAGGCTGTTCGATAAGGTACGCCATAGTCGTACTCGGCAAGGCTGTCTGACTCCAATTGCTCAAGCTCGGCCGCCAACTTCTCTATTTTCTTTTCGTATTGAGCAATCACTGACGGGACCTTGGCTTTACCAGCTCGCTCGGTATAGTTTTCAATATCAGCCTCACATTCTTCTTTTCGCTTGGCATACGTTTTCTTTTCTAAAGCTGACTCTTTTTCATCAGTCTCTTTTGCGTCTATGAAAACAGCTTTTGCGAGCTCAATAATATCGTCGTCAGTTGTCATCTTCTGCAAGAGCTCATCAAATTTATCTTCGAGGTCCTTTCTTCGGATAACAGAACTCTTGAGAGGACACTTTTTATTCTGGCAAAAGTAGTACGGGTACAATTGTTTTTTGCCTTTGGACCATGCGCCGGTGAGTTTACCTTTGCAAACGGCACAGCTCACCAAACCGCGCAAAGGAAAATCAGGGTTAATGTCCTGTCTCACTTTCACTACATTGTAGTTGCGAGTGATTTTCTTTTGGACTGCCTCAAATAGTTCAGGACTGACAGTCGGCTCATGTATTCCTTGCCGTCGAGACACTTCCCATTTTGGATATTCCAAAAAGCCAGCATAGAAAGGTTGCGTCAAAATACTTTTAACTGTCTCAATATATTTTTCAGGGTGTGCTTTTCCGAGCACTTTCGTTTCTTTGAGAAAACGTGCTCCGTCAATGAACTGCTGAAAGCGACCAGAAAAGAAGCCCTCAAAAAGCTCTCTGATGTACTTATTATGCTCGTTAGGCTCATCACGCTTGCCAATGCTCGTTTTGGTCTTTGAATAGCCCTTGAGCGAGTGAAAAGCCCAATAGCCACGTTCAAGACATGCTCTCTGCTTTTCTATCACCTGCCGTCTATTCTGCTCACGTTCGAGCTGATTGTGTGCCGCCTGAATTGTCTCAACAAAGACACCTTCGGGTGTATCGTCAAAGACAAAGTTCGAGCACAAAGGTAAAGCGTTGCGAGCCTCAAGAGCCGTTCTAAGCTCAAAGTGAAATTTTGTATCACGAGCAAAGCGCTTGAGGTCATCAAAGATAACTACATATTTTCTGTACGGGTGTGCGTCGAGATATTCGATAAGCTCACGCATGTCGGGACGCTTCATGAAATCGCCACCACCAGAGAACGTATCTCGAAAAACCTTCTCGATTTTCAGATGGTGATATTTTGCAAGCTGTTCATTTCGAGTCTCTTGGCTATCAAGCCCACTACCCTCAAGCTCTTGTTTCTTTGAGGATACACGACAATAGCTAAGAGCGAACTCATAATCCTCAATCTTGAGCTTTTTACCAAACAAACCCATTTTTGAGGATTGAGTACTCATGCGTATGTCTTTTTAAGTTCGTTAAGAGTGTTCATAGCTCTATAGAAACGCTTTTCTACAGCAGTCTCATATCGAGCATAAACATCGGAAAGTAGTGTCACTTTATCCGATGGTAGGACCACTTTATATCCAATCTTTTCATAGTAGGAAACACCTTCGCCAAAAGGTATTGTAGGGTCCATAGCACTTTTCATAAGCTCGTTTTCTGCCCGAGAAACACGAGCCATTTTTACATAAGCAACAGTCAAACGTTCAACCAGAATTTCCTCAATAAGATTTTCAGGCTTATAGAAGTCGGCAAACTCGTTGAATATACGTTCATGGTCTATCTTCTCGTACTCCGTTATGGTTTCTCTCAAAATCCCATGACGTACGGAATTGTAGCGAGAAATAGCCTTACCCTCGTCGGTTTTTACACCGCCCAAAAGAGCGTTTTGTTTGTTAGCCTCGTGTTGTTTGTCTGATATGTCGCTCATAGTTTTTTCGTTCTTGTTTAATCATTGTTTCGACCAATCCGTACAGATACCCAAGTATCACTTTCAATCGTTCGTCGGAAATGTCTCGTTTCTTGAGATACTTCCGAGCTTGTTGTGGAGTAAGCACTTCATATTTTTCTTGTGAGCAAACTCCGTTTTTCGGTCATCTGTCTCGGGAAATATAATGGCTCCGCTACTCGGTCACCTTATTCGAGTCAAGGTAATTTTTGACTCTTTTTCTGCTCTATAAAAAGAACTTTTCCATCTTGCCGTTTGAGGGTGATGGTCTGGTTTGGAGACTCATCAATTTTCTTTCTCAATATCTCAAAAAGGCGTTCAGGATTTTGCTCAACACTTTTCCATTCGATACGGTCAATCTTGCCTTTCTTCAAATGCGCGGTGACAGTCTCAACGTTTACATTTGAAAGCGCGTTCAATAGCTCAATTTCTTTCTCATCGAGCTTGCGATTGAACTCAACAGCCTTTTTACTTTTCTTTTCTGGAAAGATAATGGACCGAACAATGTATCGGAAATCAACGGAAATGAATGATTGTTTAAATGGCTCAATAAGCTGTTGAAACTCAATATCGGTTGTTGTGGCTATGGTCCCTCGACCATCTGATAGCACAATAACAAACACGTCTTTGTAGTGGTGAGCCATATTCACCCAGAAAGCGAACTCCGTATATCGTCCTTCTTTATCTTGGACCTGAAATAGGTCCGACTTGAGACGCAAGATTTTGTCGCTTTCCATGCCATACCCTTTGAGGGTTTGGAGTATGCGTATCCAAATAACATCAAGGATACTGAACTTGCGCCATGAGTCTGTTTTCCCTCGCTTGCTCAAGAGCAAGCCTTGTTCGTCCCAATAATTTATAACTCGATATTTTTCATCTGTATCAGAAACACGATAACGGGGAACTTGGAGTAAAGAGTAGTAATTCTCATATAATTCTTTATCTTTCTGTACGAAATTAGCGAAAGCAATATCGTACCAGTCACCGCATACAACGATAGGTTTTTCCTTCATACCCCATATTATACGTAGAGGTATAATTCAATGCAAGAGCTATTTACCAACCCATTCAGAAAATACAGTATCTTCTTTGAAACCTAACTCCAAAGCTAACTTGCGCAAATCTTCCCTATCAGCCTCTGTATACTTTTCTGGCTCAAGCAAAGAAGTGAGATACTGAAAAACTATTGAAATCCTTTGTTTTTCTACACTCTCAACACTCTCTAGCTTTTGTTGAGCGTCTTTTTTCTGTTTTTCAATAAAATCTCTATTCATATTTATATTATATAGTTTTCCCCAGTTTTTTGCTTAGATATCTAAAATTATGTATACTTACTTTAAAGGTTCCACCCCGCTGACAAGAGCCCCCGGGCTCTTCCCGAAAGGGATAGGCGGGGTGGTCATTTTTTATATACATAGTATTCATTCGTCCCTGACTTAAAGACGTCAAAACAGCTCTTCACTTTCGACTTAATTTCTTCCCAAGGTCGGACTTCTCCTCTCTCAAATTTTACATATACTGCCCAACCGCAATAATCTGCAACCTGACAATTTATATCTGATGAGGTCGTGTGAAAATAAATATAGAAAGGCTTTTGAAACTTAGTCTTAAGATATTTTTTCAAACTCTTAATCACATAGCCTCGCTTTTTATCAGTGAATAAAGAGCCAAGTACAACAACTATTTTCTCGATACCATCATTTTTCTGATGACGATTAAAAATATACTGCAAGAGCATTTGAGACACCTTATCGTAAAATCTTTCCTCGGACCGAACAGTTTTAACTGGTAAAAATGCCTTTGAATTATTTACAGGTTCAAAGTGTGTATAGAGTGATGGATTTGTCTTATTCTTCTGAGCAATAATTGCGTCTATTTCAATATCATCTAATTTCTTTACTGCTGAAAACACCCAATCCCTTGTAACCTGTTTGTCCTCGGTGGCATGAAAATAGTAATCTTCTTGGCCATCTTTCCAACCTTCATATTTAAGCTCATACACCCTATGCAACAGGTCTTCTCGGGAATTTAAAGGTGAGAAAGTGCTTATTGCCGTCAAAGCAAAATATTTTGTGCCTGTAGACGTAAAATCAAAATTACCCGATTCATCTATGAAAATATATAAAGTTTTCTTATCATTAGTTTCTGGCATTTCAAGCCATTTTATCTTATTTCAATACTTTTTACACATCCGTAATGAATAAAGACGCCGTACCCGAAGGTCGTGCGTCTTTGTTTGAAAGTTTTACGAGGATTGAACTCGTCGGTTACTTCACCGAGTGGACAAACCACTATTCGGACTCAATGAGAATCCAGTCCCCGGAGTCCCAGCCGTTGCCGACCGTAACATCCAGGACGTCTTCTTCCGCAAAGAAGCGTTGATGGCCGACGTGGAAACCGTCGGTTGCCCAGCACACACCGTTTGAAAGGTGTCCCCCTGCGGGATGAGGGGTAATGTGGGTCAAGGAAAACAGGTAAATGTTTCCCCCGTTCGTGGGCACACGACCTGGCGTGTCCCAGTGCGCCGGAGGGACAAAGTCTTTCGACTTCTCCTCCGTATCAAACGTGCGCAGGTATTCGACGACGTCCGCGCCAGCCAGCTTTTTGCCTTGCAATTGCTCGCGAAGGGTTTTGCCGTTGACGGGTTTGAAAATACGGATGTTGTCGAGGTTCATAGTGGTGTTCATGGAGTGTTTTTCTTTCGTGGTTGAGTACAGTAAAAGGATTTAATCCGCATGGCAATTGCCAGCAAGTCGATTATTTCCCTTATTCCGTACTCAACTACACACCTTTCAAAGAACTTACTTTACCTAACAAGTGTAGCATAGTATGGGCTATATGTCAATAGCTGTCCCGTCTGAAATAGGGCAAATTTAGTACCCTCAAAATACCCTTATTTAGAGCCATTTTTGAAAATCGCGCCAATACGAAAAGAAACAGAGAATAATACTAAATCTAATACAAGAATTGTGATACCTAGAAAATAAATTTTCCTTACAATTTCAGCGTTAATTGCCCGTTATTACGGTGATTTAGGAACTGATACCACTCAAAAACAAAGGTTTTGATGGTGTTCGATGTTTTACGGTCTATGTCCACATACATAAAAAAATACCAGCTCATACTGGTGTTTTTTATTAATCGAAAAGTTTGACAATATAATCCTATTCCCGTATTTTTATATTAAACGCTCTTCAAGCAAATACAACCAATCTCAACTTAGCCAGCAATATGAGTACCCTATCACCCAGTCTGACAGCCGAGTCACTTATCAATCTGTACAACTTAGGCATCACCACGATAGTGAAGCCGAGGAATGAACAGATCACCGTCCTGTGCGGGAGAGAAACTGCTGATTCCCCATTTGCAGCAGAACTTTCTTTCCGGAAGCTTAAACTTTATGATGGAAAACACATCACTCCAGTTCATGTGCATCCAGCAAAAGAGAAGTCGTATCTTAGATTCTCCGGGTCGGATGCAGATGAGATAACTGTATTCATCTACCGAGATGGAGAATGGACCGCTTTTCCTATAGCTCCAACCGGCATCCCGGTCGTGGTTCCACGGGGGACACCACACGCACTGTTCAGCACTGGAGCAGTGGAAATCATGGTCATTTCATCCAACCATGACAACCAAATCGAGTGGGAGGCTGAAGAACCACAACCCACCACTTGATGTGCCCCACCGCGCGGAAGCCGCGAGATTCGTCTCAACGCTTCCCGCGGTTTTCTTTTTGCTAAAATAAAATACTAGTACATTAAACACACCCTACCCTCTCACTTTTTCGTTTACACCTAGACCATTTATAAATTCTTTTATTTTTACACTATACTTATAATAGTTTTTTGAACTTGCATCAAAAGTAAAAATTCCGGTCATGCCATTTCCATCGATATAGTATCTTGAAAAAACTCTTCCAGCGACTTCGGTTTCAATATGATATATTCTAAAATCTCCGTTTCTGCCTAGTAACACCTCCGCAACATTTGCAGCGATTTTATCTCGCTCAAAGAAATACTCCGCATTGGCAGTCTCACTAGTAGCTGTTGTATAGACTACAATATCTGAAAAGTCTCTAGTCTCGTCTGTGGTTCTTGGAGAAAATACAGTAGTTCCAGGCACGTCATCTGTTTTACTTATCCAATTGTTCACCATCCAATCTGGTAAAGTTGTGACGAATGCCCCACCGGCAAAATATCCGACCACTCCATTCTTTACATCCCCAGAATCAAAAACTATGTCTCCTACAGAATATGTAGGTTGTAAGTTTATAACCGTTATATCATCTGACTTAGCTACGTACTCTGCCTGATATGCGACAGTAGAATTATCTCCTACATTTATAAAGTACAAACACGCAGCACTTAGAACGATTATTAAAAAAATAAGAAAGTAGTCTAGTTGTTTATGTGTCATATATAAATTGTATCACCAATATACATGTAGGCAAAACAAAAAACACCTCACGGTGCTTTTTGCAAAACTTATCTAGATCTCTTTGAGCTTTTCTTGCTCTTCTTTGTAGTTTTCTTTGAAGTCTTTTTTACTGACTTCTTTGCTGCTTTTTTTGCTTTTGCCATTTGAGTGAAAATATTTTTTTATTAAAAAGAATTTTTATCGACCACTACATAAAGAATAACATCAATTGATTAAAAATAGTTTATAGAAAAATAAAATATGTGAATAACTTTTTATTTTTTATACTAAATTTATTTTCCTCTCAGATCTAATAGCATCGAGTCGATGAACTCTATTGATTCTACTTTTGTTCTTGTTAACTTGAATTGCTTAGAGTACTGAGTTCCATACAACCTGTCGTATATATCTAACAACCTTGCAGCTTGAATATGAGTATCCTCATCGGATATATTTTCCCTATTGTCTACGAAGTACTCAATCACTGAAGCTCTCATGTGTCTATTTGCCTCAGTATCGTATTCGCTTTGCACACTAACCAACAAACCTGCATAGTAATCAATCTCGGACACTGATTTATTTTTAAGACCAGATATTCTGTCAAACCCAGCAAGTGCATCTTTTAATGTTTCCAGATTTTTTCTCAATGCTGCGACATGCATTTGTTTAGTAATACTACTAGATCCTAGATTATCCTCTATCTCTGAATCTATCTTTTTCATAAATGACAAATACCTACCGTACACATCAAGAAATAGTTTTTGAGTATCTACACTTGGCGTAACGACTTTGTTGATAGTTGTTTGGCTTTCACTTTTAATTGTTGCGTCACTAGTTACCGCTCTTTTTTGTTTAGCAACATCTTCTTTAATAAAAGTTGGCGGTTTAACAGTCGATATGTCAGACTGGGCGCCAACAACATCTTCACTCTTTGAATTGACCAGACTTAATTTACTCTCCAGTTCTGATATCTTATCTTCCAGTGCCTGGATTCTAGATTGAGAAACATCTTGGTCCCTTGAAAACCAACTAAGGGGGTTCCACCACGAAGCGAGTACTGTAGATGGAATGATTATGATGACTATCAACAACAATTGTAGGATTTTTTTCATACCCTCATTCTACACCCTGGTTTTAATATTATCCAGAAACCTGCAAGTCGGAGTAATTACTAGTACTACATAAGCCTCTACAACGAAACATGCTCAGGCTTTTATTTTCATTTCTTTGCTCCTCCCTTTTTATCATCTTTCTTCTCTTTTGGTTTTGAAAGCGGCCCGTGAAAAATAAAATAATAAATTGCTGCAGCGCCCAAAAGTATTAGTGTATTCGTGTCCATATATGTATTATACTATACTCATGACAAAGTCAGTAGCCAAAACTTCCTGGAGTCTATATACAGAGAACGATCTCATCATCGAATCCATGCTTGCTGCATGTGAGAATGCAAAGGAGTCTATCGACCTTGAGCAGTTTATTTTTATCACTGATGAAATAGGCCAAAGATTTATCGATGTTTGTATAAAAAAAGCGAGTCAGGGTGTGAAGATTCGCTTCCTATGGGATGCTGCTGGTAGTTTTTCTTTTTATGGTTCAAATATTGTAGAACACTTGAAGGAGAAGAATATTGAGCTAGTTTTTTTCAAAACATTATTGCCAAGCTTCTTTGAGTATCACAATTATAGATCATGGTACCTACGCAACCATAGACGTACACTTGTCGTGGATAATAAAATTGGTTTTACCGGTAGTATATGTGTAGCCGAGGCAATGAAGAATTGGAGAGATACAGTAGTTCGAATTCAGGGACCTGTCGTAAACGAAATGCGTGATGAATTTGAAAGAATGTGGCAGAGAGCACTCAAACAGAAAGTTAAGTATACAAAAACAAATACAAACGCAGGTTATGATGATGAGTTTTCATACCTAACCAATTCTCCCCTACCTCGTAGACACGATCTATACAAGGAGCTGATAAAATCTATACGAGAAGCGAAAGAGTATATTTATATTACTACTCCATATTTTGTTCCAACCAGACATTTGGCTAGAGTTATGAAAGCTTCAGCAAGAAGAGGTGTGGACATAAAAATAATAGTTCCAGAATGGAGCGATCACCCTATAGTAGATCTGTGCAGCAGAGCATTTTATAAAGAAATGCTCGATGCCGGTGTCAAAATATACCTATATAGAGGAAACATGATACACAGCAAAACTGTTGTAATTGATGATACTTGGTCAACCATAGGTACTCTGAACTTGGATACAGCTAGTCTTATATATAACTTTGAGGCAAACATAGTCAGTACGAACACCGACTTTACATCAGAACTTAAGGAACATTTCAAAACTGACTTGTTTGATACATACGAAGTATTGAAAAAAGACTGGGACAATCGCTTCTGGTTCGAGAAGTTTGCTGGTTACTTTGCTAAATTACTGAGAGATTTCATGTAATTGTTGCCATTTTTGCAAAATAATGCTATAAATAGTCATCAAACAATACCTTGAGCACGAACCGCGTAAGAATAAATAACTTCATAAAAGCCCCTGAATTAAGGGTGATAACTGACGAGGGAGTAAACCTCGGAGTTCTTCCATTTACTAAGGCTTTAGAGGAGGCAAAGGCCAGAAACCTGGACCTTATTGAAATATCACCAAATGCCGTCCCCCCTATTGCAAAAATCATGGATTATGGTAAATTTCAATACGACGAAAAGAAAAAGCAAAAGGTAGCCAAATCTCGTACCCAGACGTCAGAACTGAAGAATATTCAGGTAAAAATAGGTACAGGAGACCATGATCTAGAGCTAAAAGCCAAGAAAGCATCAGAATGGCTAAGTGAAGGTCATAGAGTCAAAATCGACCTTTATCTTTCAGGTCGTTCGAAGTTTATGGATATCAATTTCCATAAGGAGAGAATGGACAGAATATTCAAGTTAATCACGACTGAATACAAAGTAGTAAGTCCTCCAACAAAAGGATTGAAGGGATTGTCAGCAATTATCGAGAAGAAGTAATTAACAAACATGAAAACAAATAAATCATTTCTAAAGAGACTAAAGATAACAAGAACAGGCAAGATTCTTGCTCGTTCAACTGGCCAAAACCATTTCAATTCAAAGGAGAGTAGACGTGCTCAGCTTGCAAAGAAGCGTTCAACTCCATTCCATATGACAGCCAAGGAAAAGAGTAGATTTTTAATAAATGCATAAAGTTAATATAAATATATGACAAGAGTAAAGAAAGCAGTAAATGCCCTGAAGACAAGAAAGAAAATCCTAAGCCAAGTAAAAGGATACCGTTTTGGACGTAGTACAAAGGAGAGAATGGCTTATGAAGCTATCTCACACGCTGGAGCTTACGCCTTCACACACAGACGTGACAAGAAGGGTGACTACAGAAGACTGTGGAATGTAAGAATCAATGCAGCTCTAAGAAACATTGATGCAAAGAATTCATACAGTAAGTTCATTGGTTCACTCAAGAAGGCAAACATCGCTCTAGACCGCAAGTCTCTAGCAACACTAGCACTTGAGAATCCAAAGTCATTCGCAGCTCTAGTTAAGAAGGTTGGGTAGTCAGTAAAAAGAAAGACGTAGGTGGTATCCTAGGACATTTCGAAGCTGTCGAGCTGAGAACTAGGAAATTCTTACCAAAGAATTTCCGTGTCCGTAGATG
>CAZRIX010000003.1:71598-77171 GCA_964600255.1 uncultured Candidatus Saccharibacteria bacterium | reverse complement strand
CTCTCAGGATACATAGCTTCAATACCTAGATTATCGCGGATCTTTTGAACCAGGAATAGTGAAGCCTTAGGCTCCCCCATCACAACAAATATCTCTTTGACTTTACCATTCCTCTTTTCATTTACCGTAGAAACAAAATCTACTAGGCGGTCAGAATCCTTGTGCGAAGAATAGCCGAGAATAGTTTCGATCTTTGCCCTAACAGGAATTTCAACTCCATGAATATTCACCTTCTTGGAACCATCCATTAGATATCGCCCAACCGAGCCCAGTGTTTGATATCCGACCAAAAGTACCGTGTTCTTCGGATCACCGAGGTATATTTCTTCATGATGAATAACTCTACCGCCCACAGACATTCCAGATCCAGCAATAATAATCTTTGGACCTTTTGTATGATCTATAGCACGTGATTCATCAGGATTGACCGTAAAGGAAAGCTTCGGGAAACTAAAAATATCATCACCATTTCTGATCTCTTCTCTTGCCCTTTCGTTGAAAAGCTCGGTACTCGCTTTATAAATATCAGTAACCTTAGTAGCTAAAGGCGAATCGACAAATACAGGAACGATTGGAATTCTTTTTGCTTCGACTAATTTGTTAATCTCATACAATATGACCTGAGTTCTCTCTAGAGAAAATGCTGGGATGATCAAGGTTCCCTGTCTCTTAATTGTATCTAAAACAATAGATTCGAGCTTTAAGATTCTCTCGTCTTTTGGTTCATGATTGCGATCACCATATACACTTTCCATGATTACATAGTCTGCACCTGAGATTGATTCTGTGTCACGAAGTAGCGGTGTTGGACTATTTCCCAAATCGCCAGTAAAGACTATTTTCTTGCCTTCAATAGTAAAGAAAAACATAGATGATCCAAGAATATGCCCCGCGTCTTTCAAATACACTGAGAAACCTTCTGGGAAAAATTTATCTTGGTGATAAGGTATGGTTTGCCAAAGAGTAAAAGCTTTTTGCATATCCTGTTCTTCATATAAAGGTAATACACCCTCATTTGTAGCTTCTCTCTTTAGCAGACCGACAGCATCATGCAGGATCAACTCCGCCAAAGCCATAGTTTCTGGAGTAGAATATATAACACCGTTAAATCCTTCCTTCACTAGCTTTGGTATACGCCCAACATGATCGAGGTGTGCATGAGTCACAAATAGCATATCAATCTCGGAAGCCTTGTATGGGAAATCATCCCTATTCTCTTTCTGTGCCACTTTTTCTCCTTGGATCAAACCACAATCCACTAGAATCTTTTTCGTTTTTGATTCATGAGTAATCTCTAGTAAAAAGTTTGCTCCGGTAACGCTTCCTACACCACTACAAAATGTTAAGTTTATACTCATTTATTTTTTATTAAAAAATATACTATCACAGCACCCAAGGTATCGTTAAATAGATCCTTAGTTGAATCAATATTGTACTCAGTAGTCCATATTGCATGGCCTGCTATATCAAACAAAACTTCAAATATTTCCCATGCTAGTCCGGCGATGAATGACAGAATGATTATGATAAATAAATTATTCTTTATGTATGAGAAATTAAAAACAGAAGCAATAGTATAGATTGCTAGTGCAATACTCACACCACCCAAAATATGTTGGATGATATCGTAAAACCAAAATTTCAAATACAGATTATCGTTCATTCCCCATAGATGCAAGCCGAATAGAACTATTACAGACACTAGAGTAATCAGAGGAAGTTTAAGTTTGTTCATTCGACCATTATATAATGAATTCTCACAAACAAAAAATACCCTTGCGGGTATTCTCTGTAGGCTACGTGAGTATTAAGCCTAGTAAAATACTAGGTGGGTGATCTTAATGATAACACCAAGGTGCAACATAATTGAAGCGCGAAGCTTCTCGATCTCCCAAATTAAAAGTTATAGAGTTAATACTCATGTAACCTGTATTTATTATATTACTCCTATTTTGAAATACAATACTTTTTCGCTCTTTTTCTATAGCCAGACATCAAACTCAAACTTCGTCTATATTTACGTAAATATTATTGTATAGCGTCGTAAAGAATCTTCTCTTGAATATGAGTATATTCAATGATTTCATCGGGCTTAAACCAATGCTTTATCTCATCCTCAGATTCCTTTACTGAGCCAGATGCATGAACTAGATTGCGTATAGCGCGTCCATTTTGATTTGAAAAATGATATGAATCAATAACAAAGTCACCACGTATAGTTCCCACATCTGACGATAGAGGCTCGGTACCACCAACTAGCTTGCGAACAATTGGAACAGCATTCACCCCTTCCCAAACCATAGCCACCACAGGACCACTCGTTAGATATTGAACTAGAGATTTTAGAACTATGTTACCAGTAACCAAAGGATCTTCTGACAAAGGCGCATTTCCCTTTTCTTTAGCATTCTTTATAGATTTCTCACCAGCAAGTCTCACCCATTCTGGATCGAGCGTATAGTGTTTCTCTACAAGATCCGCAGTCGGCACCATCATTTTCATACCGATTAACTTCAAACCAACCCTCTCATATCTCGAAATAATCTCCCCTATCAAATTGCGCTGAATACCATCGGGCTTAATAACAACTAAAGTCTTTTCTTTCTTTGGATGTGTCATGAGGAGATTATAGCATGGGGGAATTGGAAAGAAAAAAACAAGCACCGGTTGTTTAAGTGCTTGCTGTTAGCATTTTTGTGAAGGTATTGCAAAACCTTATTAACCGCCGAAGGACTGTCTAGTCAGGTAGGCCTTGGCAGCATCTGCACGACCGGTGTCATCTATCAGGTCTTCAACTGATATAACAACTACATCGTCTTCAGCACTGCACTCAAGTATCTTACAAACGTTTTCGAAGCCAAGCCTATTATCAAATGAATCGAGACTTACCACAAAGTCTGTTGTCATTTCATACCAAGCTTGTTTTGGAAAAAAGCAGAGGCAATACGTGCTCAATTGCCAGAAAAACTCCCCTGAAGGATCCCTACGATATGCCTCCTCAACATCGCTAGGGATATTTGTAAACTCATTTATGCCAAATGTGTCGTTGGCAATTCTAATGATTACAAAAAGCTCCTCTGGTATCAAGTTTCTAACTTTCATTCAAGTCCTTTGAAATCTAAATCTTTGAAAACGGAGATCTCTGTTTCGTTCTATTGAACTCATCAGTCGGAATACACATTCCGAGACAGAACGAGTATAAACTCGTAGCGCTACACGCCAATTCACCATGTGAGCACGGTGACATTCACACTCTTTTGTTTAAAGGTTGGAGTGATCCTTTGTAACGAACTACTGACGATTACGAGAACCACAACACCCTGCAACACGACGCATGAAGGCATCATACCGCGAAGTCCGACTACGCAGTATAGACTTCGCACTAGCCTCCCCGACCATCTGCACTGCCAAAGTCACATCCTGATGATCGCGAGCGACGTAACCAGCAGCACAAGCCACGAGCAGGTTCTTTGCATCATTTATTGACATAGCATCCTTATGGTTTTTTTATTCTGTCCTCATTTGAGCACATGCACTTAATTTTTGGGCATTGCACTCAGATAAGGACAGAATATTTTTAATGTGCACATCTTACTATTTCGTCCTTTAGGACTCATCAGCCACGAATCACATCGTGAGATAGTGTAGAGGATATTGCCTCTACGCAAGGTAATTTTAGTTTCAGAAGTTTACCAACTTCTGTTCACTACGCGAAGGTGGTGAATTTGTTCGGGTTCATCCGCTTTTCCGCCGGTGGTCGCCGCTCATAGCCGGGCGCGGCAGTAAGAGCCAGAACGCGCCCCGGGAACGCCTGGGCAGCAATGATGCTGCCCACGATCACCGCTCCGGGGTTCTCAGCCTCGATCCTATCGAGAGCCGCCACCGACTCCTCGTTCGGAACGAAACGAACCCTGACAAGTTCGGCGCCTGATGAGTGGTTCTCCACCTTGTCCTCAACCGCACTTGCGTTGATGATAACTCCGGACGTAGGCACCTCGAACTCTGTTCCATCTTGGTCCCGGAAGTTGAGGGGGTGCGGGGTAACGTTAACGATTCTTCGATTCATGTTCTATACCTTTCTTATATAATCATAGCATTATAAATAGATTTGTCAATCTATTATGCCAGTTATTCACAGTATAGTCCTTGTTTTATAACGGTTACTATGATAGCCTTATATTATAAGCATATTATTGTCATAACATCATAACAAATGAATGAGAAAATACTAGTGGATTGTGGTTTAAGCATTGAACAAGCAAAGATCTATACATATCTTCTAAGTAACGGTCTTTCCCCTGCCAAGCAGATTTCTGCTAAAACTGGTGTAGGTAGAGCGCTTACATACAAAATAATTGACCAATTGATTGAATTAAACTTAGTTGAGAAACGTGACGATATAGGTAAAATTTCTCTTTTCCTACCAAAGCACCCAAAAAATCTTAAGCAAGCAATTGAAGAAAAGAGTAATAATCTAGCTCACGCTATATCTGATTTTTCATCTATTTTTGGTGTACTATCATCAGAATTTAATGCTCTTTCTGGTCGTCCCAATGTTCAATTCTATGAAGGTATCACAGGACTGCAGAGAATATATGATGACATTCTTGATTTAAACGAGAATATAATGATTATTAGTTCACCAATTGCAAAAAGTAACGAAGAGACACTGCAATTAATTAGAGAACAAATTACCAAGCAAGCCGTACAAAAAATCCAAACGAGAGCCATAACACCTATACAAAAAGAATTAACAAGTGAGAGATTAGCAGAGGACGCCATGAATCTGGTGACCCGAAAAATTATTCCAGCAGAAAAATTGAATATTCCAGCACAGATCATAATTTATGGCGATAAGGTTTCTATAACAAACTTCAAAGAATCTATACTGACTGTTGTTATAGAGAGTAAATATATAAGCGAAACATTCAGGATAATGTTTAATTATATTTGGGAAAATAGTAAATAGTCTACTGAGTCAGAACCTCCGCCCCGCTTTTTGTTATAACTATTGTATGTTCAAAATGTGCACTTGGTTTGCCGTCCCTAGTTTTATATGTCCATCCATCTTTATCCAAAAATACATGTCGATTGCCTAGATTAAAAATTGGCTCGATTGCTAGAACCATCCCTGGAGTAAGAGACTCTCCTGTATTTGCACTGCCATAATTTGGTACGAACGGATCCTCATGTACATCATATCCAACACCATGACCTGCAAGTTCCTCAACAACACTCACCTTACCTGCAATAGCGACTCTTTCTATAGCAACACTGATGTCACCTATCTTTTTACCCCCTTTGGCAGCCTTTATACCTGCATTTAAAGCCTTTTCTGTAGTATCTAGTAGTCTTTGCACGTCTTCTGAAACTTTACCGACAGGAACGGTTACAGCAGCGTCAGTTATAAGTCCCCCATGAACAAGTCCTAGGTCTATGGTTACAATGTCGCATTCATTCAAAACTTTTTCTTTTTCATTTATATAATAGTTTAATGCTCCAAACATAGCTTCCTCCATGGAATTACCATTTCTAAAATCTGATACTACTTTACCTGTAACCTTATCGGTGAG
>CAZRIX010000003.1:0-71588 GCA_964600255.1 uncultured Candidatus Saccharibacteria bacterium | reverse complement strand
TTTTCATTTGGAATACCATGAACAACCTCATCATTTACTGAAATACAAAGACTCGCTGGGAAAGGTCGTTCTGTTCCATCGGGTTGATAATCCAGAAATGCAGGTTTGTCTCCTTTTTCCTCTATCAGCCTCCTTGCTTCAATTTCTAATTCACTAGATTTAAGACCAGGTTTTACCATAGCAGAAAGAGCTCGGAGGATATCTGCGTGTCGCTTTCCCCCTTCTCTTAGAGTCGCTATCTCCTCCTTAGTCTTAATAGTTATCATTATATTTTACTTAAAATCTCTTTGTGGATATCCTCAATAGTTTGGGTACCATCAATGCTCAAAAACTTATAGTGTTTATTGTTTTTGTAATATTCTATCGCTGGCACAACATCTGTTTCATACCACGATAACCTCTTTGATATTTCTTCTCTATTATCATCGAATCTTCCACGTGCCATCAATCTATTCACAGACTCATCATGACTAATGTCCATATGAATCACAATCGGTCTATTTAGTTTATAGAATTCAAAAGCTGAATCTAACACACCAGCTTCATGCATCTTCCTTGGCATACCGTCCATTATCACATGCTCATTCTTTGTGAACTTTTTGACAAAGACATTTGCCCACGCATATACAGCCAAAAACTCAGGCTGTATTCCACCTACATCATAAATCTCTTTTGAAAGCTTTTGTGTGTCTGAGTCGCCTTTGATAAATTCACGGAATTCAGCCCCGGTCTGTATATACAAAACTTCTCTAGCTGGATCTGTTCTCTTTAGATATTCAGACAATAGCTTTGCTTGTGTACCCTTTCCACAACCTGATCTACCGATAAATATGAAGGATTTTTGATTCATGAGGTTATTATAGCGTAAAATTTAGATAAAGTCCGGTGAGGAAGTCTTTTTATTTTCTAGCTTGCGTAAAAATAAAAAGAGCTTCCGAGCGCAAGGGCTTTATCAAATTTTACCTGAATTAGTACTCTCTCATTGAAACCTGGGCGTTGATCTTCTTTAGCAAATCTAGAACTACTGAAACAACGATTAGAAGTGCTGTACCTCCGATTGCAAAAGTCTGATCACCATTCTTTATACCCTGAACTATAAGTGGCAAAACAGCGATTATACCTAGGAATAGAGCACCTACAAGAGTTATTCTTGTCACGATTTTACCAAGATATTCCATTGTAGACTCACCAGGACGAACTCCAGGAATGAATGCCCCACTCTTCTGTAGATTCTCTGATATTTGCTTTGGATCGAAAGTAACTGCTGTGTAGAAGTATGTGAAGATAAATACTAGTAGGAAGTAAATAGTTGCATATGCCCATGGGTTTGCCATGAAAGCCGCAACTGATGTTGCTGCATCAGCGATGAATGTAACTGAAGACTTTGAAAGGAAATTTGCTACTATTTGTGGGAATAGCAGGATTGAAAGTGCAAAGATTATTGGAATAACTCCAGACTGGTTCAAACGTAGAGGAAGATATGTTGAAACACCTCCATACACTTTGTTACCTCTTACCTGCTTTGCATATGTGACCGGTACTGATCTTTCTGCTTCAGTAACAACAACAACCGCAATGATAACTGTTATAGACAGTACTAGGAATAGTAGGTAGAACGGTATTTGAGAAGCTCCCTCTGTTGTAAGCTTCACAAAAATCTGAGACACACTCTGTGGCAAAGCCGCAACGATACCTGCAAAAATGATGAGTGATACTCCATTTCCAATACCAAATTCTGATATCAACTCTCCGATCCACATTAGAAGTATTGATCCTGCAGCGATAACTAGAATATTAACAACAAGCACAAGTCCTGTCAGTTCTGGTATTACACCCTGACTTTGGAAAAGTGAGATAAATGCAAAAGCTTGCAGTAGAGCTAGAGGTATAGTCAGAAGTCTTGAGTATGTAGAAAGTTTCAAACGTCCTGCTTCTCCCTCTTCTTGCATCAAAGCTTTCATACTTGGGAACATCATAGTCATCAACTGCACGATGATTGAAGCTGTAATATATGGACCAACTCCAAGCATTACTATTGATAGCCTAGAAACACCTCCTCCAGAAAAAACATCCAAAAGACCTAGTAGCTGATTACCTGCCAAAAGTCTGCCTAGACTAGCGACATCAATACCGGGTATTGGAATAGTAGAAAGAAGACGAAATACTATAAGAGCAGCTAGTGTAAATACTATTCTCTTACGAAGTGTAGCGTCCCGAAGTACTATTGTTATTTTTTCGAGGAAATTTTTCATATATTTAATTATCTAATTAAATTACTTAACTAAACTTTTTACTGAGCCGCCTGCTTTTTCTACCTTTTCTTTAGCTTGCTTTGAGATTATACAATTCTCAATTGTAAATTTCTTTGTTATATCACCTGCTCCAAGGATCTTTACCATAGGTATTCTACCATCAATTGTAGCGATAGTATTCTTCTCGATAAGAGTTGCTGGAGAAATGACTGAACCATTTTCAAAAACAGCTTCTATAACATCTAGGTTTACGATAGTTGGACGAGTCTCAATACTCTTGTTTTGATTAACTCCACGTCCGCGTAGCTTAGGAATTCTCTTGATGAAGTCACGAAGTTCTGGGCGCTTCTTATTACCAGCACGAGCTGTCTGTCCCTTACCTCCTCTTCCAGAAGTCTTACCACGCTTGCCTCCACGTCCAACAAGCATTGTCTTCTTATTCTTTGTCTTTGGGATTAGATTATTGATTTGCATGGTATTTATAATTATTTATTGTCCTGCTTTAGTGTGCGAGGGTGCTTTGATAATTTCTCAAGCGCCACGATTGTTGCACGAGCAATGTTTAGCTTGTTCTTACTTCCTGAAAGAAGCTTTGCACAAACATCCTTGATTCCAGCAAGTTCGATAACGTTTCTTACAGCACTTCCTGCAACTACTCCGCGTCCCTTTGCTGGCATAATCATAACTCTTGCACTTGAGAACTTTGCTTCAACCATGTGAGGAATAACCATAGCTGGTGAAAGTCTTACCTTGATCATGTTCTTCTTTGCATGACGAGTAGCCTTGTCGATAGCTAGAGAAGTATCTCCTGCCTTTCCAAGTCCAACTCCTACCTTACCCTTTCTGTCTCCAGAAACTACTGCAACTGAGAATGTAAATCTTCGTCCTCCTGAAGCAACACGAGTTACGCGACGAATAGCGATGATCTTTGTATCAAATTCTGGCTTTACTCTCTCCTTTGTATCTCTCTGTGGACGTCTTCCGCCTGCACGAGGTGGTCTTGAATCTCTGAAAGATGGTCTAGCAGCAGCTGAAGAAGCGGGAGCTCCTGTGGCCACTACTGCATCCTGTGAAATTGTTTTGTTTTCTATTTCCATATAATTTTATTTTAAAAATTTAGTCCACCCTCGCGAGCGCCATCAGCTACGGACTGAATTTTACCTGTGTACAAATAGCCTCCTCGATCGAAAACTACTTTATCAATCTTAAGAGCCTTTGCAGCCTTTGCGATTGCAATACCAACCTCCTTTGCCTTTTCAGCAGGTGTCTTTGACTTAGCATCCTTTGATGAGAAAGTTGCAAGAGTGTGTCCCTTTGTATCATCTATGATTTGAGCAGAGATATATTTGTGAGACTTGAATACTGACAAGCGTGGGCGCTCTGCAGTACCACTCAAAGTTGAGCGGATTCTCTTGTGTCTTCTCTCGATCTTTAATTGTTTTTGTTTGCTTGTATTCATAAATTTTTATTATACAGACTTCTTACCTTGCTTACGTCTGATAACCTCATCACTATATCTGATTCCCTTACCCTTGTATGGTTCAGGCTTCTTTAGTGAGCGGACCTGTGCGACGAATTGTCCTACCTTTTCAACATCAATACCTGTAACTGTGATGATGTTCTTCTCGGCTGTAACTTTTAGACCATCTGGAATAACTCTCATAACTGGATGTGAGAATCCTAGAGCTAAATGAAGTTCCTTACCCTTAACATCAGACTTGAATCCGATACCTTCAACGATAAGCTTCTTCTCGTATGCCTTGTTTACTCCTTCTAGCATGTTTCTAATATGAGAAGCGTATGTTCCCCATAGAGCTAGAGTATCTAGAGATTGATTCTTTGGAATAAGAGCAATCTCTTTGTTCTCGATTTTAACTTCGATAACATTGTTTAGGTTCTTTGAAATCTCTCCAAGTGGACCCTTAACAGTCAAAACTCCATTGGCAAAAGTGGCCTCTGTTTTCTCTGGTATTACTATTGGTTTCTTTGCAATTCTTGACATAAATTTGTTTTAAATATTTAAGATATTAGTAATTACCAGACCTTAAATAGGACTTCTCCGCCGACCTTTAGCTTCTTTGCATCTGCATCAAGAAGTACTCCCTTTGGTGTTGAAAGGATGATGTTTCCGAATCCACTCTTGAACATACGAATATCCTTTGACTTCTGATAAATTCTTCTTGAAGTCTTTGAAATACGATCAATACCATGAACTCTTGGTTCATTGCCCATATAAGCAAGTGTAAGTTCTAGAGTCTTGTCTATCTTCTTGCCGTTTACAGCAATATCTGTAATGTATCCTCCCTTTAGAAGAACGTGAGCAATTCTCTCCTTCATTGCTGAATATGGAATACTAACTGTAGCCTTACCTGCACTACTAGCGTTCTTAATTCTTGTTATAAAATCTGAAATAGGGTCTGTTACCATGATGATTTTTTTATACCTGGAATAACACCTTCATTTGCGAACTCTCGGAAACAAATACGGCAAAGATCGAAGTCTCTCATGTATCCGTTCTTTCTTCCACAACGGAAACAACGTCGAACGACTCTCGACTTGAACTTCGGTTCTTTGCTTGATCTTGCGATTGTTGATTTCTTTGCCATTTTTTATTTAAATAAATGCATTTCTAATAAACAAATGAGGATTGGTTAGCTAGGCCCGAGGGCTTTTGCTTCCAATCGCTAATGGCCTTAATTGGCCGTTTTCTATTTGTCTATCGAACGTGTGGTTATACTATCAGAAAGGGTTAAATAAGGCAAGGGTTTAGTAATTTAATCATACAAAACAAAAACCCCTTGCGGGGCTGTTGTTTATTTCTTTACTTCATCCTTCTTGAACTTGAATCCAAGATATTCTAGGAATGCTAGTGTCTCTGCTTTTTCCTTTGATGTTGTAACAAATGTCATTCCGAAACCAAAAACGTCCTTTAGATCTTCGTCAGCTGTTTCAGGGAAGATTGTGTGTTCCTTGATACCTAGTGTGTAGTTCCCCATTTGGTCTACTGCTGTCTTTGAGATTCCACGGAAGTCCTTTGTTCTTGGAAGAGCGATGTGCACAAGCTTGTCTACGAAATCAAACATTCTCTTGCCTCTTAGTGTGATCTGATATCCTACTAGATCTCCCTGGCGAACTTTGAATGAAGCGATAGACTTCTTACTTGAACGTGGAGCTGGCTTCTGGCCTGTAATCTTTGCAAGACGATCTGCAATAAGCTCAATCTTCTTCTTGTCCTTTACTGAACCTGTTCCAGTACTGATGACAATCTTCTTTAGACTTGGAGCTTGCATTGGATTCTGGTAGCCGAACTTTCCCTTCAAAGCTGCAAAAGCACCTTTGTTTAGTTCGAATGAAGTTGTTGCTGTGTTTGTATTTTTCATAAAATTATTTCTTTCGCTTATTTCTTCAAGGCTACGTTAGATACATCAATTGAACCATTGACTTCAACAACCTGACCCTTCTGGCCCTGCTTGCGTGACTTCTGATTCTTCTTGAACATATTGATTCCAGAAACTACTACGCGGTTAAGCTTTGGCATAGCCTTAATGACCTTACCAGTCTTACCCTTGTCCTTTCCAGTCAATACTATTACATTGTCGTCTTTTTTTATCATCATATATTTAAAATTACTATACTATTTCTGGTGCCTTTGAAGCAATAGTCTGGAATCCCTTTTCAGCTAGCTCACGAGGTATAGGACCGAATATACGTCCTGCAATTGGCTCCTTCTTTCCCTTTTCAAGGATAACAACTGCATTCTCATCAAAACGAATATATGATCCGTCTAGTCTTCTATATGCCTTTACCTGGCGTACAACTACTCCCAATAGAACATCCTTCTTCTTGATTGCCTTTCTTGGTTCAGCTTTCTGTACAGATAGAATAACCTGGTCTCCGATCTCAGCGTATCTCTTCTTTGAACTTCCAAGTACCTTGAAGATACGGCCAATCTTTGCACCGCAGTTATCTGTTATATTTACTATTGAGCGAGGTTGAATCATATATTTATATTTATGCTATTACTCTGAAAGACTTGTCCTTTGACATTGGTCTGCATGACTCGATCGTCACTTTGTCTCCAATCTTCTTTGTATTTCCAGCGTCATGAACTTTATACTTCTTGTGAGAAGTGATGAACTTTCCATACTTTGGATCCTTAAGGAAACGTCCAACTCTTACAACAATAGTATCCTTCATCTTGTCAGAAACTACTATACCAGAAAGAGTCTTTCTCTGTACGTCCTTAACTTCGATATTCTTTTGTACAACTGTTTTTTTCATATTATTTTGTATTCTTTCTAAGACTTAATTCTGTCATGATTTGAGCAATCTCCTTCTTTGTTGTCTGACCAAGCTTAACATTCTTTGTCTTACTACCTGTTGAGTTGAATCTGAAATCACGAAGAACTGCCTTCTTATCTGCGATAAGTGCTAGTAGTTCCTTTTCATTTTTATTCTTTAATTCTTTCATATTCAAATATTATTACATCATGTTACGACTAACGATCTTAGTCTTAACTGATATCTTAGTACCAGCAGATCGTAGGGCCTCCTGTGCTACCTTATCATCAACTCCGTCAATTTCAAAGAGGATACGTCCTGCCTTAACTGGTGCTACGAATCCCATAGGTTCTCCCTTACCCTTTCCTAGCTTAACTTCTGGAGGCTTTTGTGTAAATGGTCGGTCTGGGAAAACACGTGTCCAGATCTTGCCTGACTTTGTGGCATACTTTGCGATAGCCTTTCTAGCAGCTTCAATTTCATTTGAAGATAGTCTTCCGTAGTTCAAAGCCTTTAGACCAAAAGATCCGAAAGCGATAGTAACTCCGCGTGTATCAACAGCAGTCGCAAGTTTCTTTGCGTTCTGTCGGCCTGTGTGCCACTTTCTGAATTTTACTTTTTTAGGGAATAACATGGTATTATTTTATATTTTTAAGATCCTTTTCGAAGATCTGGCCCTTATAAATCCAAACCTTTATACCTATGTCTCCATAAGTCATGTGGGCCTTCTCACGAGCATAATCAATATCAGCACGTAGAGTCTGTAGAGGGATCTGACCTTTCTTTAGATCTTCACGGCGTGCCATTTCAGCACCTCCAAGACGACCTGAAAGCTTGATCTTTGCTCCCTTTACCTCCTTACTTGCTAATACCTTCTCAAGAGTCTGCTTTAGAACACGTCTGAATGGTAGACGCTTCTCAAGACCTTCAGCAACCATCATAGCAACGATAGCAGCATTAGCCTCTGGAGTTCTTACTTCTTCGATATCAAGCTTTAGTTCTTGACCTGCAAGACTGATTCCCTTCTTTGTAAGGATAGCTAGGATCTTGTCGCGAAGCTTTGTAACACCGTCTCCACTTCTTCCGATGATCATACCAGGACGTGAACTTCTGATGATGATTCTTAGAGCCTTTTGATTTCTCTCAATCTGAATATCAGATAGGTAGAAAGATCTTAGTTCGTCTGTAAGGAACTTACGGATAAGTAGATCTGCCTTTAGAGCATTTCTGTAATTCTTATCACGAGCAATCCAGCGACTCTTCCAATCGCGTATAACTCCTAGTCTATGTGAAAATGGGTGTACTGAGTGTGACATAAAATTATTTCTTTTCTTTTTTAACTTTTTCCTTTGCTTCTTTGACCTTTGCTTCCTTGACTGGCTTCACATCCAAAACCAAGTTTACATGACTTGTTCTCTTGTTAATAGGATAAGAGTTACCACGAGCTCTTGGCATTCTTCTCTTCATGATTGGACCCACATCAACTCTTAGCTCCTTTATTATAAGACCGTCCTTTTCAATATTAAAATTGTTCTTTGCGTTTGCTACTGCAGAAAGTAGTAGACCGTATAGAGGATCTGCTGCCTTCTTACTCAAGAAATTAAGTGTGTTAAGTGCTTGTTCAACTGACTTACCACGTACTAGGTTTGCCACACTTCTAACCTTTCTTGGAGACTGTCTGTAATTGTTTAGTGATGCAGTTATCATAAATTTGTATTATTTTTTAGCAGGAGCTGCTGCAGCTTCCTTTGCTGACTTAGCAGCATTAATCTCGGCTTCCTTAGCCTTCTGTTCTAGCTCCTTCTGCATCTTACCTCCGTGTCTGATAAACTTACGAGTTGGAGAAAATTCACCAAGTCTGTGACCTACCATTTCCTCAGATACTAGAACTTCTACGTGCTGGCGTCCATTGTATACACCGAAGATAAATCCAACCATTTCTGGAGAGATCTGACTTCTGCGATACCATGTCTTAATAACCCCAGTTTCAGTAGGTTTCTTTCCGGCGATCTTTTTCAATAATCGCTCCTCAACATATGGTCCTTTATAAAGTGATCGTGACATTGGTTTTTTATACTAATCAAAATTTTGAATTAAGTCAAGAATCTAGTTATCTAGCTTATGGAAACAATGCGTGATTATTCCATCTATTAACTTTTTTACTGACTTTATCAATTTACTAAGCATTTTTATCTCCCTTATTCTTGCCGACTCTTCGACGTGAGACAACGAAGACATTTGAGTACTTCTTCGGAGTTCGAGTCTTCTGGCCCTTACCAGCTGGCTTACCCCATCGAGTCTTCAATCTTCGGAGACCTCGACCTGTTCTCTGCTCTCCTCCACCGTATGGGTGATCCACAGGGTTTTGAGCAGAACCTCGAACAGTAGGACGGATACCTAGCCAACGAGAGCGGCCAGCTTTACCAATATTAACTAGACGGTTTTCATCATTTGAAACAGTACCGATTGTCGCCCATGCATTGTCGTGTACCTTGCGAACTTCGGTTGAAGGAAGCTTGATGTGTGTGTATCCAGAGTCGTTAGCAATAACTTGAGCAAATGAACCAGCTGATCTAACTAGCTTTGATCCACCTTGAGGCTTGATCTCAATATTGTAAACAAATGTACCAACTGGAATCTTTCTTAGAGGAAGTCTGTTACCTACTTCTACTAGTGCTGTTTCAGAAACAATAAACTTGTCTCCGACCTTAACACTCTTTGGAACTAGTACATATCTCTTTTCTCCGTCAGCGTACTGAACTAGAGCAATGAATCCTGTTCTAAAAGGATCGTATTCGATAGTTAGTACCTTTGCTGGAATATCCTTCTTGTCATAAGCAAAATCCACCATTCTGTATAGCTTCTTGTGACCACCTCCCTTGTGACGTACAGTAATACGTCCAAATGAGTTGCGTCCCATATCTCTCTTCATACCCTTTGTAAGAGGCTTGTGAGGTTCTGTGGCAGTAATATAGTCACGATATGGAATCGTTGTCATGCCTCTTCTTGATGGTGTATTTGGGTTATAACTTTTCATGTTGGTATTAATAATTATGCAATGTTGATCTTATCTCCCTTCTTTAGATACACAAGTGCCTTTTTTACTGCAGACTGTGTACCTCTCTTTCCTCGAACCACAACGGCTCTTGCTGGAAGATTGACGATTCTAATCTTCTCTGGAGTAACTTTGTAGAGAGTCTTAACCTCCTTTGCAATTGTCTCCTTTGTAGAGTTCTTGCTTACTTCAAAAGTATATACGTTAAGAGATTCACTCATTATTCCTGCCTTCTCTGTTATTCTTGGTCTGATTATAGTAGTCATAGTATTAATTTAAAGATTTTAGTGATTCAGCAGGATTAGCAATAACAAGATACTTGTGATTTAGGATTGAAACTGGGTTAATATTTCTCAGTTCTTCAACCTCAACATTACCAAAGTTCTTGAATGACTTTGTTATAGTTGGAGACTTCTTGTCTACACTGATAACCGCAACATTGCGAGGCTTTGTAGCAAATTTCTCGAATCCCTTGATGCCTGAGAAAGCCATAAGAGTTGCCTTTGCATCACTAGCCTTTGGAGTTGCGAATGAAAGTGAGTCAACAAAAAGCACTTCACCATCCTTAAACTTCTTTGAAAGAATAGTATAAAGTGCCTTTGTTTTTGCCTTCTTATTGATCTTACGATCGTAGTTCTTGTCAGCACGTGGTCCGTGTGCAATACCTCCACCTACCCAGATAGGAGAACGTGTAGAACCGTGTCTAGCGCGTCCTGTGCCCTTCTGTTGCCATGGCTTCTTACCTCCTCCGCTTACCTCTCCACGAGTCTTTGTGTTAGCAATAGTATGACGCATTGATGAAGTCATAGAAACAACAACCTGGTGAACCAAGTCTGCATTCCAAGATAGTCCAAAGACTGCTTCTGGAATTTTGATCTTTCCAGCTTCTTTACCTTTTTGATTGTATAATGTTGTTTCCATAATTTTGTGTAAAAGTATTATCCTTTGATTTCGATAAGTGTTCCGCGTCTTCCTGGGATTGCTCCTGAAATATAAAGCGTATTGGCTCCTGAGTCAATATGAGCAACCTTTAGGTTCTTTACTGTGATACGATCACCACCCATTCTTCCGGCCATTCTCATTTTCTTTGGCACCTTATTTCTAAGACCTCCTCCGATAGAACCTGGCTCACGTTCTGAGTGCTTTTGACCGTGTGATCTTGGACCTCCTCCGAAACCATGTCTCTTAACTACACCCTGGAAACCCTTACCCTTTGATATTGCACTAACTTCGATAGTCTCTCCTACTGCAAACTGAGATAAATCAATAGTGTCACCAACCTTCTGTGTAAGATCGTTTACTCTGAATTCCTTCTTTGTATCCTTCTTACCTTTCTTTGTTGTGATTTGAACAGCTGTATAACCGTCTGTATCCTTAGACTTAACTTGAGAAACAGTAACTGGAGTTACTTCTACAAGTGTTACAGGCTGAACAAGTCCATCTTTATCAAAGATTTGTGACATGCTTACCTTTCTTCCTAGAATAAATTTCTTATTGATTTTCATTGCAGTATATTAATTACAGTATTACATCATTTTCACATCAATATTTACTCCTGATGGAAGACTTAGGTTTGTAAGAGCCTCGATGATCTTTTGATTTGGATTCAAAATATCAATCAAACGCTTGTGAACACGCATCTCGAACTGCTCGCGAGCATTCTTGAATACGAATGAAGCACGGTTTACTGTGTACTTCTTGATCTCAGTTGGAAGTGGAATTGGGCCGTAGAACTTAACATCATAACGGATCGCAGTATCCATGATCTGCTTTAGAGAAGCATCTAGAATCTTGTGTTCATAAGCACGAACTCTTATTCTAAGTTTTGTAACTTCGCCTTCAACACCAACCTTAACAGCCTTCTTTACTGGAGCAGGTTTTGTTGTCTTCTTTACAGTCTTTGTTTCAGTTGCGATAGTCATGATAGTTAATTAATTATATTACGCAACAATCTTTGTTACGACACCGGCACCTACAGTCTTGCCTCCCTCACGGATAGCAAATCTCATCTTGTCTTCCATAGCTACTGGTGATACAAGCTTTACCTTGAAAGTAACTGTATCTCCTGGCATAACCATTTCTACTCCTGCTGCTAGAGCCACTTCTCCTGTAACGTCAGTTGTTCTGATGTAGAACTGAGGCTTGTATCCTGTGAAGAATGGTGTGTGACGACCTCCCTCTTCCTTCTTTAGGATGTATACTTCAGCTTCAAAGTCTGTGTGAGGCTTTACTGAACCAGTCTTTGCAAGAACCATACCACGAGTAACATCATCCTTACCTGTTCCTCTTAGTAGAAGACCAGCATTGTCTCCGGCAAGAGCTTGCTTTAGAGACTTGTTGAACATTTCAATACCTGTAACAACTGTCTTTGATGTATCCTTGAAACCAATGATTTCTACTTCATCGTTAAGGTTTAGAGTACCTCTCTCTACTCTTCCTGTTACTACAGTACCGCGACCTTCGATTGAGAAGATGTCTTCGATAGGCATAAGGAATGGCTTATCAACTTCGCGAACTGGCATAGGAATATATGTATCAAGAGCATTCATAAGATCCTTGATCTTAGCAACCCATTCTGGCTTTCCTTCCATAGCACCAAGAGCTGATCCTCTGATAACTGGAGCTCCCTTTCCATCAAATCCGTTCTTTGTAAGAAGATCACGCACCTCTTCTTCAACTAGATCTAGAAGATCTGCTTCAGGAACCATATCACACTTGTTTAGGAAAACTACGATTTGAGGAACACCAACCTGCTTTGCAAGAAGAATGTGCTCTCTTGTCTGTGGCATAACTCCATCAAGAGCTGAAACTACTAGAATAGCACCGTCCATCTGAGCGGCACCTGTAATCATGTTCTTAATATAGTCTGCGTGTCCTGGGGCATCGATGTGTGCGTAGTGTCTTGTATTACTTTCGTATTCTACGTGAGCAAGAGAAATAGTAACAACCTTTGTTGCATCGCGGACTGTTCCTCCCTTTGCAATATCTGCATATGCCTTTAGTTGAGCCAATCCATCCTTAGACTGTACGGCTAGGATTGATGTTGTAAGAGTAGTCTTACCGTGGTCAACGTGACCGATTGTTCCCACGTTTACGTGAGGCTTTGTACGATTAAAATCTGCTGTTGCCATAAATTATATAAAAATAAATTAATAAAACTAAATAAATACCTATTTAACTTAATACTGTAATACTAACTAAGAGTAGCAAGCACACCAACGCAAAAACGCGTACTCGCTATAGTAGCATAGTACGCGCTTTTAAGTCAACTATATTTGATTGTGTCTACCTTGGTTGATTAAGGTAGCTGTATTAATAGTGATTGTATATTCTCAACACTACTTAAATTACTATCCTGACCAGCTGATGTTCCGTACCCATAGTTCATCTTCGCCACCTTTAATATAGTAGGTGTACTTGATCCACTTCTATTTTCAACTGTGTAGTTTATCTTGAAAGTTCTTGAATTATTAATTATATATGAACCAACAGTGTCTCCAGAAGTAGAACCTGTTGCTGTTACATTTGAGATCGATACATTCGCTGAAGCGCCCATAATTGTAGTTGGGAATGCAACTCGCATGTCCTTATTTATGTAGGCTGGGTTATTTCCATTATTTGTAACAGTAATAGATACCATTGGATATGCTGCGATCCATACTCCGTTCTGCGAAACGGTTGAAGTACCTCTTGCAACTGTCCAAGTTGTAACTACAACATTTGACTGAGTAGTTGATGCAGTACTTGATGCTGTTCCTTTATTCTCAGGAACTGGTACTGGACTTCCATCACTACCTGGAAGTGACTTCACTATTCTAAAAGCATCGTTCACTTTTGAAGTAGGAATTATACCTGCTCTAGCAAGAATGTTTATTACTTGTTCTGGTGTAGAACACTGGCTCTGTAAAGGTGATGAAGTTACAGAACCGAATGCAAGAGCTGAGTTACTAGATATAGTTGTTGAATCTAGTAGACTTGTAATCTGATTCTTTACCTGTGGCAAAGGTGCACTTACTCCTATGAGCATAGCTAGAACCAATACATAGTTGAAATATTTACTTACCATATAGTTTGTTAATTTTTATTAATTGATAACCCGTTGTTCTATTCCTAATTTGTTTAAGGAATAAAAAGAAAGAAGACGTCTGCTTTTTTGCAGAACGCCTTCTTGGGTAGTGAGTACATTATACATCACCTATATTTTGTCACAACTAACTTATCCACACTAGAATAATCCAAGTAGCCAGTCAAACACATTTGAAACTTGATTGCCGGGCATATAGACTGAGAATTCAACTTCATTTGATATTCCACCATCAGCTGCAAGATATATTTTGTATACGCCTGCGGGTATATTTGGCAACTTGAATGTGATACTCGTAGACGATTTTGATATTATCTCTGGACTAATAGAGCCAGTAGCATTGGTAATAAACAATAAATCAGTTACAACACCAGTAAAATTCAATCCCGTGATTGTTACCAAATTACCGAAAGATCCAGACGTAGGCGATATAGAAATAATCTTTGGTATTAAATCATTAGATATAACAGTAGGTACTGGCGGTGCGGCAGGCTTTGGAGCTGGCACTAGGTTTGGAACAGAAACGGGTACGACTGGAACAACTGGTGGTGATACTGGAACTACC
The DNA here is from genome assembly GCA_964600255.1 of uncultured Candidatus Saccharibacteria bacterium. Classification (GTDB taxonomy): domain Bacteria; phylum Patescibacteriota; class Minisyncoccia; order Phycocordibacterales; family PALSA-1337; genus CAIOGI01. The sequence goes on along the minus strand of CAZRIX010000003.1, from coordinate 57,351 downwards.
TGCACTGGATCAGGAGGAGTATTGGGATTAGGTGTAGCAGGCTGTTCTGGAACCACAACTACCTGATCGATAACACTAAATGAAACTTCATTTGAAATAGCTCCGCCACGCTTAACTGATATCTTGTAATCACCTGCTGGTATTGATGGAGTGTTAAAATAAATTTTATTCTGATTTGAAGAAGTAATAGCAGGCTTGGTAACGACACCCCCACCACTAGTTAATATACTTAACTCTATACCTGACCCTGAAAAGTTTACTCCGAGTAACTCAATAGGATCATTTGTTTTCGCACGGTTTGGCGTAACCCTTACTATTCTAGGTGGGAAAGATTCTGTCTCATCTTGTGTTGATTGATTAATATAAACATTATCATTTCTATTTATGCTTTGTGTATTACTTCTTTCAACATGAATCCCCTGCTCTACGGTAGGTGTATTTGTGTATACTTGGTAAGACTGATTTTGATTGAGGTAATTAACATTAGTATTTTTTTGAACATTACTATTGTTTTTACTCTTTATTATTGAAGTGTATTTCGAGATATTCAACTTAACCTTATTTGATTCTCCACCTGATCCTACTACACTAATATCATAAACGCCGTCCTTTATATTTGGAGTTATAAAATTAATCTTATTTGGAAGAACTGTAGCATAAGCTATTTCTACTCCATTCTCAATATGTATATCTGAAGCTTTCAACCCTCTAAAACCTGAGCCATTTATTGTAACAATTTTACCCACTCTTGAAGTCGCAGGTGTAATATTTGTAATGTTTGGTACGACTAGACTACCAGATTCATAAGTATCCAAATCTGAATCTGGGAAAACAGGTTCTATTTGCTTAATTAACCCAAATCTATATAAAGCTTGCTCCCAGTATGCTTGCGCTTTGGAACCTATACTCTGACCAAAAACCACACCCGGGGTGGTAATTATTGCAGCAAGAATTAAAAATAGTATAAAAGATTTGATTGAAATTTTAGTCATAAATAAGTAATTGTTAATAAAAAGAGCCAGTATTATTATACCAGCTCTTTCCAATCATTTATTTATTCTTATAAACACCTACCGGAACAATGATATGAACCAATCAAATACTGTAGCTGTAATAGTGACCAGTGCATTTTCCTTTGAAATTGTTTGGGCTGGCTTTTGCTCAGGAGATTGAACAGCCGTTGGTGATGCTTTACCATTAATACTTGTAATGCTTAGTACTTGAATAGAGTATTTATATCTAGGGTAACCCTTAACTGACGGTGTAATGGGTATCATCTGACCGCCACTCATCTCGAAATCAATCTTACAGCTCTTGTCCAGCTTAACAGTACTAATACTTATAGCACTACAAGGTATTTTGTCATTTACTTTCTCATCAAATGAGATACTTGCACCAGAAATCACATTACCAAGCTTCCATGTAGTTGCATCTACTACCACAGAAACTTTATATAACTTATTAGGCTCACCCCCGACCAAAGCCAGACCTTTGGCAACACTGCCTTCATAATTCAATCTTGACTCTACACCACCTGCATTATTTACAACCTCGTCTTTACCATTAACCGAATATAGATCAGTCCATACCACTTCTCTTTGATTCTCTACTTTTACACGAGTACTTGTAAGTGTTCTTCCTTTATTCTTAGATACTGTATATAGATCCCCAGTACCCTTTTCTATCTCATAAGAACCATTTTTAGATACCTCGTCTGGATATCTCATTGAATCACTTGTGGCCTTTGTCTCCTTTGTATAACTATTTGATTGTATAGAACTTGGACCCTTGTGTGATTTACTACTGAATAGATAATCACTACGTTCTGATCTATTAATTAATCGCGATTCACATAGTTTAGAATCGACACAACTGTACGCCACAGACACTGATGCTTTAACTTCTGAATCAAAAATTACTGATGTTGGGGGTTTTGGCGCAGCTGAAACTTCGGTAATGTAAATAACCGATATGAATATAAAAAATACTAGAAAGCCGGATTTTAAGCATAGTAATCTCTTCATTGTTAATTAAAGTTAAATAATAAAATAACTGGTATTAGTATACCAGTTATTTTATTGATCGCGATACTCTTATAAACACCTACCGGAACAATGATATGAACCAATCAAATACTGTAGCTGTCTGTACAATACTTTGTAGGGTTGATACACCACTCTGTACTGTAAAGTCTACCCAATTTGATTCACCTTTGTCAGCAAATAGGTATACCTTGTATGTACCTGCGGGTATGTTTGGAACTCTGAATGTTACACTAGTTGCTGAAGAAGAAACAACATCTAGATAAGTTGATCCACTAGAGTTTTCAATAAACAATAGGTCTGAAGTTACACCTTCGAAGTTTGTTCCTGTAAGGGTTATGAGGGTGTTTGGCTTTGCACTACTTGGTGATATTGATGATATGTAAGGTGTTGATATCTGCACAGTAGGCTGTAGTGCATTCAATACAATTCTGTTTGATGTACCACTATTTGCAGTTAATTCTACATAATATGTACCTGCAGGTAGATTTGGCATCTTGAATGTTACAGAACTTGCTGATGCAGAATACATTACTTCTGGACTTATAGAACCCCTTGAGTCTGATATAGATATTAGGTCAGATATTACTCCTGTGAAATTTGATCCGTATAGAGTTACTGTATCTCCTGCCCTAGCACCTAGAGGTAAAACAGAGTTAATTACTGGTGCTGGAGTTCTGGTTGGAGCTACTGGTGGAGTGACGGGAGTAGCTGGCGCCTGGGTGGTGGTAGGCTCAACCACGACCGTCCATGGATTACTTTTTCCTGACCCTACAGTGACGATCACGACATTGTACAGACCCTGTAGATTGGATGGTATTTGTACCTCTACTCTAGTATTTGACTGTGAAAGTATAGTTGCTCTTGCTACGGTCACATTACTTGAGTTTGTAAGGATTACGTCTGATACTTCTGTAGCGGCAGAGACTCCATCACTAAGAAAATTCTTACCCGTGATAACCAGCTTTTCTCCAGACTTAAGCTTACCAGGTGTAATAGATGTAATTACAGGAGCTTGACGTACTACAGTTGGCACACTAGAAACTTCAGGTAATATAGTAAATTTTAATGTATTAGATGTTCCAGTGTATGTACTAATTCTCAGTCCATACTCACCAGGAGGTAAATCCGGTATTACGGTATAAATCTCGGTATAATTAGAAGAGTATGGTGGTAGTACTGGCAATTTTATGTTTGAAGAGTTTGGTAACACTATAGAAAGATCTCCCATGGCAGCGTAATCAGGACGTACAGTTGCTAGATTAGTTCCCTTAACAGTAATGTATTGAAACTTTTTAGTAGAATTCGGTGTTACCGAAATCAAAACAGGAGCTGGTGGCAAATTTATTTCTAGGTATGGTGATGATGGGGAATAATTTCCAGCCGCATCGACAGCAACCACACTAAACTTCTCGGGTACTGTCTGATTAATTTTATCTAATACAATACTGTTTGTACCAACTCTTGGCAATCTTGCACCACCCCTATAAACATCATAACCAAGCACTCCAACATTATCGGTAGAAGCGGTCCAATCCAGTCTAATAGAATCTGAATTTATTCGAGTAGACACTGGTTTTGATGGAGCTGAGGGCGCAACCGTGTCATTATATTTAACTATCAAAGGCACAGAATTGCTCTTATTATCTTCGATTCCGTTTCCTGTCCTTAATGACACACTATATTCACCACTCGCGATATCAGATGGTATCTTATATCTTAAAACATAGTTTGCGTCACTTGGTGTAGGAATACTAGGCAATATTACACTATCACTACCTTTTGTAAGATACATCTTCAGATTACCAGAAAAATCAGTACCTATCGCCTTAATTTCTTCTCCGGGGAATAAACTATCTGGAGTGATGAATGTGATAGCGGGATCAATATTTCCCGCGATACGTACGGACACTGAATTACCCTTGCTCTCCCCTGCTGCATTCATGAAACGAATAGAAAAAACTTGCGCTTTACTTAGAGAAAGTGGCACCTTCACATAAGCACTTGTATTTGTTACATCTGTGACTGGAACTACTTCTGAGACAGGTCCGGTAAATGTAGCTTTTGCAATATCACCAAGGTTAAAATCTACACCTTCCAATTTTAATATCTCACCCAATTTAACAACAGGTGGTGTAGCATCATACCGTGCAGGTTTTCCATTAATTTTGGTTATCTCTGGTTCACCAAATACATAACTACCTCCTCCTACTCTAAATGGAATTCTTTCTGATTTTACCCCACGATTATCTATCATAATGTAGCTGTCATCAGAGTATTGTGTACTTCGTGCTCTGGCCACAATTTTATTTGGTTCTACAGATATTGGTACTGAGTATGCATTATAAGGTCCAAACTCTACCAATGACAGGGCTCCTCCCTTGTAGCTATTGTTTGATCCTGTAAAAAAGTTTCTTCCCTCAATAGTTATTATCTGACCGTAATATGCACTTTTTGCCTCTACAACACTACCATCAGCATTTGTCTTTGTAATTCGTGTAATTACAGGTTTAACCTGTGAATCACAGTAGTCATTTAGACTGGGCAGAAAACCTATTCCTGTTTCAGGTACTCCTATACTTTTTTGAAATTTCTTCGCTGCAGTTGCTGTATAAGAATCATATGATCCATTAATGCCACGTTCATAGAATCCCATTGACTTGAGAACATTTTGAAGAATTACAACTTCTGGTCCACTGAATCCATTCACTGCATAATTTGAGTTCGTATTGAATGTATAATGACTATCAATATTTTTTGTACATGGCACAACAACTGCAAATGTTCCAACCTCATAAGATGGTATGACTCCTGATTCAAGGATTGAGTCATTGTATTCAACTACACCAGGCCCAGGAAGCATTTTTGCATAAGTGTTTCCTCTACGAAATGCAACTCGTATAGAATAGTTTCCTGGTTCAGCCTCGTTTGGTATCTTAATGGTTTGCCACAAAGGAATCTTGGTACTACTGCCCCACTTAGATGTAGGTGTGGGAATGGTTTGATCGTAACATCTTCTGGTACAAGCGTTTTCATTATAGTTGAAAGTAGCAACCTTTGTCATCGTACCGTCTGCCTTTTTTAGCACTATATATACATCCATGTTTAAATCACTGCCGGAAACAGGTCCACCACTAAAATTTAACGTGAGGGAGAAAGGAGATATATTTGGATTTGTATTATAAGGAATATATCTAGTTCCAGCAAAAGTAGTAGGGTTTAGATCTGTAGCCTTATTAATAGTTACTCCAGTATTTAAATAACTAGATTGAGCGTTAGTATTCTGAGCAAAAAATGTAACGCAAAATACTAGGACAAATGATAATAGACTGATGGCTTTAATAAATTTATTCATAATAAGTTTTAAATAATAATCAATACAAAAAGGACTGGGATAAGTATACCAGTCCTTTTTGCAATAATATAATTAACTTATGAACACTTACTTCCTTGCTTCAACGATTGAAGCCTCTACGTTCTTTGGAACTACCTCGTAGTGATCGAATTCCATTGTTGCGCTTCCCTGACCTGAAGTCATTGAACGCAATTGTGTTGTGTATCCGAACATTTCTGATAGAGGTACCATAGCGTGTAGAACTTTTGCCTGTCCTCTCTCTGTCATTTCCTCAATTGTTCCTCTCTTTGATGAAATACTTCCTGTTACGTCTCCCATGAACTTGTCTGGGAAAAGAACTTCAAGCTTCATGATAGGTTCAAGGATAACTGGCTTTGCACGCTTTGCTGCTTCCTGGAATGCCTGAGATCCAGCGATCTTGTAGGCGATTTCAGATGAGTCCACATCGTGGTATGAACCAAATGTAAGTTCACAACTGACGTTTACCATTCTAAATCCAGCAACAACTCCACGATCCATAGCCTCATGAACACCCTTCTCAACTGCTGGAATGAATTCATTTGGAATAACACCTCCCTTGATTGAGTCGATGAATTCGAAATCATCGTAACGACTAATATTCTTTGGAACCTTTGCACCTGGTTCAAGCTTCTCCATAGGCTTGATGTTGATCTTTACGTGACCGTATTGACCCTTACCTCCAGACTGCTTGATATACTTGTGTTCAGCTTCAGCTGTACCAAGGATTGTCTCACGGTAGGCTACCTGTGGCTTACCTACTGTTGTTTCAACTCCGAATTCACGCTTCATACGATCAACCATGATGTCTAGGTGTAGCTCGCCCATACCTGAGATGATTGTTTCTCCTGTCTCACTATTTGAAGAAATCTTGAATGTTGGATCTTCGTTTGCAAGCTTCTTGAGTGCCATACCCATTTTCTCCTGGTCAGCCTTTGTCTTTGGTTCAACACGTAGAGACACCACTGGTTCCAAGAATTTGATTGTTTCAAGAACGATTGGCTTATTCTCATCACAGAAAGTGTGAGATGTAAGAGCATCTTTCAGACCTACAGCTGCGGCAATTTCACCGGCATAAACTTTCTTTACTTCTTCACGCTTGTCAGCCTGTAGACGAACGATACGACCTAGTCTCTCCTTCTTGCCTGTACTTGAGTTGTAGATATATGTTCCAGACTCTATTGTTCCAGAATATACTCGGAAGAATGTTAGCTGACCTACGAATGGATCGTTCTGTAGTTTGAAAGCTAGAGCTGCAAATGGCTCTTCATCTGAAGGACCGCGGAAGATTTCTTCTCCTGTATTAGGATCAGTTCCCTTAACAGCCTTGATATCTGTAGGAGCTGGAAGGTAGTCAACCACTGCATCTAGAACTAGCTGAACTCCAACGTTCTTTAGGGCTGAACCTGTAAATACTGGGAACATTTTGTTCTCAATAACAAGCTTTCTAACCTCAGCCTTGATTGTTTCTACTGGAATCTCTTTACCATCTAGATACTGTTGCATCAAAACATCGTTGTGTTCAACCGCCTTTTCGATAAGCTCTGCATGATACTTCTTGGCATCATCCATGAACTCAGCTGGGATTTCCTTTTCTATAATATTTATACCCTTCTCTCCCTCAAAGTAATAGGCCTTCATTTTCAAAAGGTCGATAACACCATTGTGATCTCCTTCTGTTCCGATTGGAATTTGGAATCTAACTGCTTTCTTGTTTAGTCTATCTAGAATTGACTGGTATGATCTCTCAAAAGACGCTCCCATTCTATCCATCTTGTTAATAAAGCAAAGACGAGGCACATTACTCTCATCGGCATATCTCCAGTTTGTTTCAGACTGTGGCTCTACCCCAGCAACACCGTCAAAAACCACAACTGCACCGTCTAGAACACGGAGAGAACGCTTCACCTCTACGGTAAAGTCGATGTGTCCTGGTGTGTCGATAACATTAAAGCGAACCTTCTTTGAAGTATCTGTCTTTGGCATGTAAGACGGATTCCAGAAACAAGTAATAGCAGCCGCAGTAATAGTAATACCACGCTCTCTTTCCTGTTCCATCCAGTCAGTAGTAGTTGCACCATCGTGCACCTCTCCGATCTTGTGAATCATTCCTGTGTAATAAAGGATTCTCTCTGATGTTGTTGTTTTACCAGCATCAATGTGGGCAATGATACCGAAATTACGAACTTTCTCTAATGGGTAGTCTCTTTGCATAAATTAAATTAATGAATAAATTGAACTAATATAGAAGTTTAGATTACCCTAAAATAAGGTAAAAAGCAAAGGGATTAGTACCGGAGATTGAATATATAAGAAATCTAGGCCAGTCCTATCTGTAAATCATGTAGTCTCTTGTATTCCCCGCCTTCTATTTTCAATAGCTCTATATGTGTACCAACCTCAACCACCTGGCCGTTCTTCAACACAATTATTTTATCTGCCTTTCGAACTGTCGATAGACGATGGGCGATGATTATTGTGGTCCTACCTTCCATTAGTCTCTCTAGTGATTCTGTAATAATCTTCTCAGTACCAGCATCTAATGCAGAAGTTGGTTCATCGAGAATCAATATCTTTGGACTTCTAAGCATTGCACGTGCAATAGCAATTCTCTGTCTTTGGCCACCAGAAAGCTTTATTCCTCTGTCTCCCACCAATTGATCCCATTTCAAATCAAATTTATTAATAAAATCTAGGCAATGAGAATCCTTGGCTATTTTCTGTAATTGTTCTTCTGATACCTCGGTCTTTGTTCCAAACAAAATATTATTCTTAACCGTATCGTTAAATAGCACCGTATCTTGTGGAACTAGAGCTGTATTTGTACGTAAGAAATTCAGATCATGATCAGTCAGAGGCTTTCCATCTATAAGTAACTTGCCGCTATTTAGGTTATGGTAACCCAATATAATATCGATTATTGTTGTCTTACCTACACCAGACTCTCCCACTATCGCAACCTTTTCACCATTCTTAATATCAAAACTCACATTGTTTAACGTCTCCTGTGAATTACCTTGGTGTGAGAAAGTTACGCTTTCAAAATTTATATCACCATTTTTAAACTGGAATCCTGAGCCTTCATTGTATTTCTCTGGAGCTAAAGATAGTAGGTGTTCCGATTCATTTATACTTATAATTCTTGTTTGAATTTCTCTCCAATTATTAAGTAAACTTATAAATGGATCTATACAGTCACGGACAAAGCTATTCAAGAGTATTAAAATACCAAGTGTGAACTGCCCTTCTATGATCAAATACACCGAGTACGAAAGCACGGTTGCTCTTACTACTTGTGTGATGAGATATACTTTGTACGAACTTACTCTCTTGAACGTTTGGAGTTTTAGCCATAACGGAAATGCGTTTTTAAGCCAATGTTCTAACAATGACTTATATGTAATACCCTCATATGCAGTGTCTTTAATGTTTTTAATATTTACAATAGAATCATCATAAAATCCTCCGGCCTTTTTATAGTTAGCGAGACTCTGTTTCTCAAGCTTCAGTATTTTATCTGAATCTCTTGTTGAAACCAATATTGCTACTAGTATACCAACAACCGTTACCGCACCTATAAGTTGATTGTTATAAAATATAATCCCTACTGCTATTACAGCACTTAGCATATCTGAACCAGTAGTAACCACGTAGTTGGATATAAGCTCAGCTAGACCGGATGAAGCCTTTCGACTACTTTCTGTAAACTCTCCATGTTTAATGGACCTAGTTACCGATAGCGGAAGTCTGAAGATGTGATATGCCAGATCAGCTAGGTATGTTACCCTCAAAACCTCTCTAAGCTCTGCATTCACCACATACATATATCTCTCAAGTCCAGCGGTGACGGTAAGGAAAATTACATACAACGCAACAGTTGCAAATATACTTGGGAAAACATATCCAAACACACCTATTTGATCCGCCAAATTGTAAGTAATGCCATCGATTACTTTTGACCAAATTAACTGGTTGACCGGAGAGAGTACAGCAGTAAGAATGCTCAAGAAAATCACCATTAGAAACAACCTCTTATGATTCAGTGCACGTGAAATGGATTTCTTCAAACCACCTAGCAATTCATGCAATGATTCATTTTTCTTCATATTTATTTATGAAATTAAGAAATAATCCTATAACTTTATCATTTTAGATAATAAAAAGAAAACACCCTTTCGGGTGCTTCTTTTATAAGTAAACGTAGTAGATTACCAAGCAAAGTGAGCGAAGGCCTTGTTGGCTTCTGCCATCTTGTGTGTGTTCTCACGCTTCTTAACTGCCTCTCCTTCATTCTTTGAAGCAGCGATAATCTCATCAGCAAGTTTCTCGGCCATTGGCTTTCCCTTCTTTGAGCGAGCTGCCAATACGATCCACTTCATAGATAGTGCACGCTGTCTCTCTGGGCGAACTTCACGAGGAACCTGATAGTTAGCACCTCCAACACGTCTTGCACGTACTTCCATAGCTGGCATAGTATTCTTCAAAGCTGTCTCAAAAACTTCTAGTGGAGTTTCTGTCTTTGTCTTTTCCTTGATAACATCAAAACAATCATAAACTACCTTGCGAGCTGTACTCTTCTTTCCTGAGTCCATAACATAGTTTATAAGCTTAGAAACCTTTACACTTTCGAATACTGGTTCAGGCTTAAGTACATGCTTATTCTTTATTCTTCTTCTCATATTTTTATATTATTGATGTTAATAGGTTAGACCTTTGCTGCCTTTGGCTTCTTGTTACCGTATTGACTTCGACCCTTGCGTCTCTTCTCTACTCCAGCTGCATCTAGAACTCCACGAACAACTGTATAACGTAGACCTACGTCCTTTACACGTCCTCCTCTTAGTAGAACCACTGAGTGTTCCTGTAGATTATGTCCTTCTCCTGGGATGTAAGCAGTAACTTCAAGACCATTTGATAGTCTAACGCGGGCGATCTTACGAACAGCTGAGTTAGGCTTCTTAGGTGTCTTTGTTGTAACCTTAATACATACACCTCTCTTGAATGGAGATGCTAGGTAACTTGGACGGTTCTCAATACTATTAAAACTTCTAGTCAAAGCGATTGACTTTGGCTTTCTAATAAATCTCTTGCGATTCTTACGAATCAATTGATTGATTGTTGGCATTCTTAATATTTGGTCAAATGACCTTAGGGCACTTAATAAATCTCCAAAACTATATCTTTCTTGCGATTGATCACATTGGGTTGATTGTTTTCACCAAGCGGTTACTCACCCCTTTGCCGTTTTTGGACGTGAAAGTACTCTATCACATTAGAAGGAAAAGGCAAATAAAAACAGCAAACCCCTACATTAACTAAATACCCAACCCCGTAATCAACTTAAATACCAAAGGCACTATAGGCTCCACGAATCCCCAGAGAAAAAATATCATAAACACAAACAGCACTACTGAGTATCTTTCCATAGTCTCACGTATACCTATATATTTGACCGGCAAGATTGAAAACAATACCTTAGAGCCATCAAGTGGTGGCACTGGCACCATATTGAATATAGCCAGAACGAGGTTGATCACAACTATATATGCTGATATCTGAACAAATGGTATTGGTAAAGATTCTGCAAAGAATCTCAATATCATCCCAAAAACTAAAGCGATTGTGATATTGGATAGTGGCCCTGCTATCGATATGAGTAACTCCCCTGTTCTTTTATTCTTTACATTATATGGATTCCACTGAACTGGCTTGGCCCAACCAAATGCGAAACCGCCGAGCATATAAGTTGTAAGTGGTACGATAAATGAACCCACTAGATCTAGGTGTTTGAATGGATTTAGTGTTAATCTACCTTGTATTCTAGGGGTAGGATCTCCCAACATGTCAGCTACATAGCCATGAGAAAGCTCGTGTATTACCACTGACATAACTAGGATTAATATTTGAAATATTGTTATTTGGTCTATCATGTACTTGCGTTATATATTTATTATGATAGCATGTTAAACACTATGGCTAAAGTATGCGCAATAACAAAGAGAGGTTCAATGGTGGCAGGTGGCTATTCTAACGCTACTCGTGCTACTCAATTCAACCCAACAGGAATGGTTCGCAAGTATCCAAACCTACAGAAGAAGAAGATTTACGTACCAGAATTAAAGAAGTCTTTTAACCTAACTATCTCAACAAGAGGTCTAAAGACAATCCAGAAAAGAGGCGCATTCGCCACTCTAAAGAAAGCAGGGATTATATAAGACTCAAATCTTATCCCAGGAAAATCCATCAGAAACCCATCTGGTGGATTTTTCTTTTGTGGAGAAAACATACTTTGGATTAGTCTTTTCTAGAAGCTCCGCTGATACTTTGGCTTTACTAGCGCTATGGTAAAACTCCACCAGATTTTCAGACTCTTCTATCTTCATTGTTTCAGTAATCTTCTTCTGAGTTGTTTTTGACAGATTCCCCATCAAAAACAATCTCGTATCTTTATATACCACTTCCATACCAAGCTCCGGCAAACTAGTTTTATTGTACTTAAAGTCTTTAATTGGAAACAGGATTTTTATATCTACACCTCCCAACTGTAGTTCATCACCCTTTCCAAGGTGGCTTACATGTATCTTCTTATTGATAACTTTCCTCATCAGCTTTTCCAGAACTGTACTTGTAGCTATAAGTTCAGGAATGAATACCTCTCCCACCTCATACCTATCGATGACCTCTATCAAACCGCCGATTTGCGCCGGAGTAGCACTTGGGATGAATACATAATCTATTTTTCTACTATAGAACGGTGTAGCTTTAGTGATCTCGCGAATGACCTCTGAGCTCTGACCTCCACCCACCAATATTGTTTTGTTTGCAGGTGTTCGAACAAATATTGCTCTGCCTCTTTTCAGACTAAAGAAATTAACTTCAAGCCTCGCTTCCCTGTGCTCCCATCTATATACATAGGCGAATACCATAACTATCGCAACGATCGACACAAATAGTAATGTATAAAATCTAAGTTTATGTTTCATGATAGAATGTATTTATGAAAAAATTCAATGAAATAAAATTTAATATACCAACTCTAAAAGGAATTTCAGCTAAAACTATTGAAGAGCATTTGAAGCTATATGCAGGATATGTAAAGAATTTGAATGAAACTCTCGATGGTAAACAAGACATCCGTAGATTAGGTTTTGAATATAATGGAATGAGGAATCATGAAGTGTATTTTGCGAGTCTAGAAGGAGGAGCCAATCAGTTAGCAGATTCAAGTAAACTAAAAGCTCAAATCACGGCTGACTTTGGATCATTTGATGCCTGGCTTACAAACTTCAAGGCTATGTCTCTTACAAGAGGTATAGGATGGGCCATGCTCTATTATGATCGCAAAGATCAAACTTTGATCAGTACTTGGGTGGAAGAACAACACATAAGTCAGTTGCAAGATTGTTCATTAATCCTCGCTCTTGATATGTGGGAACATTCATTTGTCGCTGACTATGCCCCATCAGGCAAGAAGAACTATGTTGAGGATTTTTTCCTAAATCTAAACTGGTCAAAGATTGAAGAAAATTTCGTGAACGCAACAAAATAACTCAAATAAAAACCGACAACGATCCAAAACGAAAACTTTGGCAGATTGATCGATGAAAAAGATAAATCAGCAAAGAACCTAACAATAAATAGTTCATACGATAGTAGTATATGAGCAATCCAACCAAGTATTTGTGATGCGCTAACCGATACAAAACCCAAAACTCCAGTAAGGAATACTATTCCCATAGTCGCTGGTATTATTGGCAGAACAAGTATATTCACCACTATACCGATTATCGACAATTGCCCCATCATATATAGAATATATGGCGATACAAAAACTTGAGTCGCTAAAGTAGAAGACAGCAGACCCCTAATACCTAGTTTTTCTGTTACAAATCCCAATCTTTTTTCAATGGGAGAAGATAGAACAATCAGGCCAAGTGTAGCAAGAAACGATAACTGAAACGAAGGATCGTATAGCAGTATCAGTGGGTTATGGATTAGCATTATGGCACCCGCAATAAAGAGTGCTTTGCTTACGTTATAGTCTTTTCTCAAAAGTGAAGCGGTTAGCGCGATAATCGCCATGAAGCATGATCTGACTACGGTTGCTCCACCACCAACCAAAACTCCAAATGCCACAATCCCCAATGCACCAATAGTAATACCTATATTCCTCGGGAGAAAAACCAACATTCGCCTGATAGAATCTGCAACAATGGTTATGTTGTACCCAGACAATACAACAATATGTATCAGTCCAGACTTTCTAAAATCCTCAATCAATTCACTACCCAATGCACTCTTCTCTCCCACCACCAAACCGCCAGCCAATGCTGAATGTGGCTCTCCGAGCACTAGCTTTAGATTATTGATAAAGCCTCTCTTTAGTTTAAATAGGTATTTGCTAATAAAACTACCCCGATCGACCGCAACAATACTTATCCTTGGCTTTTTCATCTCAAAATATATTCCGTCTTTCAATAGAAAATCTATATAGTTGAAAACTCGACCTCCATTACTTTTAAAATTTATTGGGGCGAGAAGTTTACCATCCAAACTTAACTCCTGACCGTACTCATAATCCATATAGCGATCTGTTGTCACCTTAACCGATATTGATACCGGCTCCGAATCTATAGTCCTCGCTTCAACAACAAAAGTTTTGTTGAAATCTTTGACCAGTGGTTCACTAGCAACAATGCCCTTTAGGGCAACCCACTTACCCTTATACTTATTTACTATATCCTCCCTATCATTTTGTATAGCAAAATAGAAACGTACAGCAATAGTAAGTACAAGAATTGTTGTGAGGATTAAATTAAAATTTCTTTGCTGTATTTCCACCAACTAAATCTAGCAGAAGCTGTTAAAAAATATTAAAAGTAATAATAAAAAGCGTATGAAATTTTCATTAAATTTTAATCTCAGCAACTAGAACTTACTGAATTCTGCAATAATATCCTTCTCCTGCTCTGGTGAAGTAGCCTTCCTATATCTCGTGCCACTCTTTCCTTTTACTCGAGCTTCACATTCTGCCCATGTTTTATGAGTCTCTATTTTTCCGTCCACCTTACTAATATATGAATATGCTTTAGCATTTGAGTGACTTTTCTTGGCCTTCTTTTCATTGGCAACTTCTGCGATTTGAGATAGGTCTAGGATATTTTTAATTGGATAATCTAAAAGAGATCCATCGTAGAGTGCAGTTGGATCATTATCCGCAAATGATGTAGCTATTACATCACATCGCTCATTACCTACGACTCCAGAGTGACCGCCGACATAGTTCCACTCTATCTCTTTTCCATACTTTGCATCTACCAACTTTTCCCATAGGTCACGATTGATGACACTATCTTTGGTCTTTGTGACCCAGCCATTCCTCTGCCAACCATTTACCCATTTAGTAATACCATTAATCACATACGATGAATCCGTATTCACAGTAATTCGCTCCTTATTGTCGACACAAGAAAGTCCAGCAATCACGGCAGACAGCTCCATTCTATTGTTTGTGGTATTATCTTCTCTCCCTCCGAGCTCAACAACCTTGTCTGAAGTCACAACAACAGCACCCCATCCCCCTTTGCCAGGATTACCTCGTGAAGCGCCGTCTGTAAAAATAGTTGTTTTGTTCATTAAGGCATTATCTCAAATATATCCTCAATCCTCAACCTCAACTCCGCCCTACCACGGAAAAGTGACTTTTCCATTGTCGCTACCAAATCTATCGAATCCCCCACTTTCAACTTCTCTCCATCTTTATTTAAAAAGGTATTGCTATCCATAAAGAATCCCATTGCATTCACCGTACTTCCATTTTCTTTTCTAAAGGATAATTCTAAATGATTCTTTTCTTTGCCGAATTCTTTGATTCCAGTTATTTTAATATTTTTGAAAATAAAAAGCGGCTTTGGATTCCCAACTCCAAAAGGTGCAAGCTTTTCTACTTGTCTATAACTATCCCATTTTACATCATCTAGCTGTAACTCCATGTCTATATGAGTAGGCTCTATCAAAGAATCTTTACTATCTTTCTGTAAAACATAAAATGCATCATTCAAGTGATCATCGAGGAAATGCACATGTTCATTCGATACCGCAAAACCTCCGGAGGCAAAGTGCCCACCGAATTGCATTAATGTTCCAGCCTTTGTTCTATTCATTATTTCAACTACACTGACTGTGCCTCCAGAACGACATGAACCTTTTATTATCCCGTCGCCATCTCTACCCCAGAGAAAAGCTGGTCTACCGAATTCTTCAGCCAGATTGTTTGCAACCAACCCAAGTAGTGACGGTCTCCATTCTGGATTACCAAAAACAATTACTGGCCTTGGCTCATCCTTATGTCTATCTGACATTATTTTCTTCACTTCTTTGACTATACTTGCCACTTTTCCTTTTCTTTCATTATTTATTTCATCCAAATGCAAAGTAAACTTCAGCGCTTCATCATCACTATCAGTCGCAAGTAGTCGAAAAGCATCCATCGGCACACCCATACGTGAAGCGGCATTTATACGTGGAGTAATCATAAAGCCAATATCATCCTCGGTTAGATTCTTTTGGTTAATCTTCAAATGCTTTAGAAGCTTCATCAAGCCTTTGCGTGGACTCATCTTCAAAACTCTCAGACCAAAATGCGCCAAAGCCCTATTCTCCCCAACCAATGGCACCATATCAGAAAGAGTTGCGAGCCCTACCATGTCGAGAAGCCATTTCTCGTGACCTTCCTTCAGACCAAAACGATTCACTTTGAGAATCGCTTGAATAAGTTTGAATCCAACACCTGAACCACATAGAATCTGCTCAGGATATTTACAGCCTTTTTGTTTGTGATCGACGATAGCAAAAGCTGGCGGAACTTCTGCGTGGGGTTCGTGGTGATCAGTAATTATCACGTCGATACCGTTATCCTGTGCCAGTTTCACCGCCTCTATATCAGAGATACCACAATCAAGAGTGATGAGCAGACTAACATTCTCTTTGATAAATTCCC
Source organism: uncultured Candidatus Saccharibacteria bacterium (assembly GCA_964600255.1). Lineage (GTDB taxonomy): Bacteria > Patescibacteriota > Minisyncoccia > Phycocordibacterales > PALSA-1337 > CAIOGI01. Next base: position 40,937 of record CAZRIX010000003.1, on the reverse strand, counting down.
CCACCGCATCAGTATTCAAGCCGAAACCTTCATCATGACGATGTGGAATATAGTTGGTAAAGTTTTCATATCCAATTTTCTTTAGAAAATCATGAAAAACGACTCCAGCCGGAATTCCATCAGCATCATAATCACTATAAATCACAATTTTCTCTTTATCCTCTATTGCTTTAACAACTCTCCTGGCAGCTTTCTCGGCATCTTTTAAAAGAAAAGGATCATGGATGTGTTTGTCATAACTAGGATTCAAGAAAGCCTCCTTCTCTACTGGATACTTAATACCACGATAAAAAAGAAGATTATCAATCAAATCACCATTCAATCTTTCTCGTATGGAGTAGTTTTTCATCAATCAGAGTATATCACAATGACTCGGTTGACATAGATATATTAGCGGAGTAGAGTATTTACAAAGCACACTTCAACCCATAACTCCATGACACAATGACACATTTTATTGGTACGGTTTTTTTCTGCACTCTTCATTCTGTATATAGGATCAAAGTGATCAATTATACTTCATCGCCAGAAGTTATGAAGATGGTGGCAGACTCCGCAGTCCGTCCTGATGGAAACCCCCTTGCGAATCCTGTTGGTGGCGTCCTACGAAGAGGATACTGGGTTGGAATTTCTAGGAAGTCGGTAGTCAAATACGGCAATGCCGGTGACGACCGCATTATCTTAGGAAGCCAAACCATACAAACCGGATCAGCAACCGGCAGGCCCATTGGCTTCTTTAAGAGACAAGCCGATGCCTATGAATGCTTTCGACTTTGCCAAGAGAAAGCTTCGGAGATCGTTCCTTATGATCCTAGGTGGAAGGGTGAGACTGTTGAAACCCTTCGACTGGTTGGGTTAGATCATCCGAACATCATCATAGCAACGGTAGGCGACCGTTGGAGTATACCTCAGGAAATTTTAGCTGCACTTTAGAACGCAGCATCAAACGGCCCGGCCACTTTGTGGTCGGGCCTATTTTCTTACCAAAAATTAAATTTGCTATAATACATATATGACACACGAAACAAATTGCATCTTTTGTAAAATAGTAAAAAAGGAAATTCCAGCTTACGTAGTCTATGAAGATTCAAACTTCCTAGCATTTCTAAGTATTGATCCACTATCTCCTGGCCATACCCTTATAATTCCTAAGGAACATTATCGTTGGGTTTGGGACGTGCCAAATGCTGGAGAATATTTTGAAGTATCCAAAAAAATAGCCATAGCACAAAGAAAAGCTTTCGATACTGATTTTATTTTAAGTAAAGTAGTCGGTGAGGAAGTCCACCACGCACATATATGGGTATTCCCTAACAAAGAAGTAGCTGGTGAGAAAAAAGATTTTGTAGCCAATCAGAAAAAGATTGTAGAGAGTTTGGTATAAAAAGACAACCGCCCGAGCCATAGGCTGGGCGGAGGTGTGTGTGTGACGAACAAATGTTCGTTTATCGCCGACGCTTCTTTTCCGAGAAGTACGCCGCGATTGCAAGAATTTTCAGGCTCGTTTCTTGCATAGACCAACCTTGTTGTTCTGTGTATACCGAGAATGCCTTGGCAAAGCCCAATCCTGGAGCACGACCATGTAGCTGATACGTCCGGGGCTTGCGCCGTCTTCCGAGTCGATCAGACTTTGCCGGGGAACGTTCGCGAACCGCGTAACAGACGCGAGTTGGTGGTGGGTTCTGGGCAAGGTCCACATCCTTCAACTGTTTCTTCCGGACCATGAGATCATAGAGCTCTGAAACAAGCAACTCCAAAATGGACCTGGAAAGCTGGCCCGCTCTGGATTTACCTTTCTGTGAACTCCTGATCAGCTCCCAAGTCCTCAGAGTATCACGCTTGGCAAGCTTAGCCCGGATCTCCATCTCCCAGAAACTGTCTTGGTTAACATTCCTCAGTACCGGCAGATCCAAGCCATCACTGCGCATTGTCTGGAGCAGAGTATTTAGTTCTCTCCTATTGCTCACAATCCGCGACGCATCGAGCCGGTCAGATCCCAATTCTTCAATTGCCTGCAGACATTGAGAATAGTACCCTACCTGAACCATGCGCTGAAGTATTTCGTATGCATCAGACATCGAATACGCCCTAATATCAGCTGGATCAGCTAACACCGCAACTAGTCGTTGATGAATCAGGTCACTATTACTTTTCATTGTTCCTTCCAGACTAGCCTTTCAGCCAGCCTATCTGAAGTTTAGATTCTAAAGGTCAATCTCACACGAGATTAATCCGCAAAATACAATACCACACTTATTAAAGAATAACAATGAATGGATTTCTTTGTAGTAGATCCTTACTCCTTCCCCTTCTTTACCTCCCCATTTATCCAATTATAGGTTTTCTCCAATCCTTTTATTAGTGGATAGTTTGGTGCCCAACCTAGTGATTCCTTTATCAACTTATTATCTGAATTTCTTCCACGAACTCCCAACGGTCCATTTATATGCTTCAGTGTAACTTTTTTGTTAGCAACCTGCATTACCATTTCGGCTAGTTGATTGATAGTTACCATTTCCTCTGAACCGATATTTACTGGACCATGAAAGTCTTTTGAGTCCATCAGTCTTCGAATACCTTCCAAGCATTCATCGATATATAGGAATGAGCGAGTCTGCATGCCGTCTCCCCATATCTCTATCTCTCCACCATCCTGAGCCTCGGCAACCTTGCGACACATAGCTGCTGGTGCCTTCTCTTTACCACCAGTCCAAGTTCCTTCTGGTCCAAAAATATTATGGAAACGTGCCACACGCACATCCATTCCATTATTTCTCATATATGCAAAATATAATCTCTCACTAAACAACTTCTCCCAACCATATTCACTATCTGGCTCCGCTGGATATGCAGAAGATTCATTGCACTTTGGGTTGTTTGGATCTAGCTGATTGTATGCAGGATAAATACAAGCTGATGATGAATAGAAGATTTTATTTATACCAGCTTTGTAACCATAGTTTAAGGCATTTAGGTTTATACTAGCTGAGTTATGCATTACCTCAACATCATGATTACCTGAGAAAATATATCCCGCTCCACCCATGTCCGCTGCAAGCTGGTACACTTCATCAAATGCTCGGTCCAATATTTTTAACCAAGTTGCATCATCTCTAAGATCTGCCAACACAAAATCATCTGCAGCACTCTCGCCAAAGTCTGGTCTCTTGATATCTACTCCCCTAACCCAGTATCCTTCACTCTTTAATCTTTTAACCAAATGACCACCAATAAAACCTCCGGCTCCACACACCAAAGCTGTTTTCATATTATTTATTTATTATTTTTTAAAGCCTCTATCCCTGGCAATGTTCCCTTGGCTAAATAGTCGAGCATAGCTCCTCCCCCTGTTGATACGAAGGTAAATGAATCTTCAAGTTTAAGCTCGGCGATTGTTGCCAAAGTGTCACCACCACCAACGAATGACTTGGCGCCTTTGCTTGTTGCTTCAGCGATCATTTCTGCAATCTCCAATGTGGCTACCCTGTATCCACCCTCATAAGCACCCACTGGACCATTCCATAGAATAAACTTAGCTTTCTCAACTTCTTTACGCAGAACCTCAACCGTCTTCATTCCCGCATCCATAATAGCAGTGCCTTTTAACACATGATCAAATGGTAACATCAACTTTGAATTGTTCAAAAATTTTGATAGGTCAGGTGCTGGATTTGAAACTAGTGAGTCTCCGATATCATGGCCCTGAGCTCGGAAGAAATCATTTGCCAATGCCCCACCGATGAATACCTTGTCAGCTATATCTATAAACTTATCAACCAAAGGAAGCTTTGTCTCAAACTTTGCACCACCAAGGATAAAAATAAAAGGATGCTCTGGAGTAAAAACCTTTGCCAACTCCATTACTTCACTATCAAACTGAAATCCTGCATAACTTGGTATGAACTCCGTAATCGCACATACAGATGCATGTTCACGGTGAGAAACTGAGAATGCCTCGTTTACATAAATATCAGCCAATGAGGCCAACTCCCTTGCGAACTTTTTATCATTCTTCTTCTCCCCTTCATGCTCACGTAGGTTCTCGAGTAAAATTATGTCTTCCTTACTAGCCAATACTTTTTTATAGTTTTTTTCAAAAAAACAATCAACGCCAAGCTTTTTAAAGTGCTTTGCCACAGGTTCTAGTGTAGGCTTGTCCTTTGTTTCAATATGACTTATTAGAATCAAGCGAGCACCCTTCTCTCTTAGGTAGTTGATGGTTGGAAGTGACTTACGAATACGAAAGTCATCCACAACATGACCAGATTGGTCGATTGACACATTCAAATCCAAACGGACAAGCACTCTTACATCCTTGAGATCAGCTAGTTCAGTAATATTCTTCATATTATATTGAGTCTACTGCTTTTAATAATTCTGCAAAACCTGGTGGATTTACACTCTCTCTACCTACCAACAATCCATCTACCTTACCCGTGATAAATATCTCGGATGCATTACGGAAATTTACTGAACCTCCATATAGAACTGGAGTTGAAATAGCATCTTCATGTCCGTATAGATCAGACAATACCTTTTTAATAAATAGAGTCATTTCATAAATACTTGCAGAATCCATAGCCTCTTTTGCCCCAATAGCCCAAACAGGTTCATATGCGATCAATAGATTGCCAATATTTTTTGCATTTACTTTATCCAAAGAACTCTTGATTTGATCCTTTATAAAGTCCAAATGTGATCCATCTTCATTTCTAGTCTTCTCTCCAACACATAGAATCACCTTGATGCCCGTCTCAAGTAATAGCTGCACCTTCTTTGCTATCATTTCGTCTGTCTCTCCGCGCACTCGTCTCTCTGAGTGTCCTATTATTGCGTACTTAACTCCCAAATCCTTGAGCATCAATGGACTTATCTCCCCTGTAAATGATCCCTGTGGTTCAAAATATGCATTTTGTACGCCAATAGCCAGTGAAGAATCTGTTTTTGATTTTAGAAAAGCGCTAGTATAAATAAAAGGTGGACACGCTACGACAGTAACATTCTTCAATTTGCCCGCAGATGCCTTTGTTGATTTATAAATTCTCTTGGCTTCATCAAGAGTTGTTGGATTCATCTTCCAATTACCTACTATAATCTTTTTTTTCATTTGCACACATTATAACATAGTGTATTTTACTTTATCTCTTGCCAAGATAGCGTTGAATATTGGTTTGATGTAAGTGGGAAACTTGGTGGAGGAGCATATAGAAGGTTTCCGTCGTATATAATGTCACGATTCTGATATCCAGACGTTATATTACTTCCACTACCCCAGGCAAAACCGTAACGCTTATTAGTACCCAACATACCATAGAGAGTTAGTGTATTCTGCAAATACGCTGATCCACATGAACTTGAGTAGTAATATCTACCAATACGTCCATTCTGAGCCATCAAGGCTGCATCTATTCTCATATTCTCATCTCCGTCTGCATCGTTATATAGACCTGTAGTAACATTCCCTTGCGCTATCAAAGCTATAGAATCAGTACCGTCATAGTTTGTATACAATAGATCGTTGTTCACGATAATATTCTTCCAAGTACTTGAGCTGTCTGGGAACTTACCTGCAGCTATAGTTACTCGAGCTGAACTTATTTTGCCCTCTATCCATAGATGATCCTCAACGAAGATTATTCCATTTGCAGGTATTGCATAGTTTGCCAAAAATGTCTGAGAATTGTTTGGTGTAGCAATACTCCAAGTTCCCCATCCAGTCTCGCTCTGTGAATTACTACAGTTGTTTGGTGCCGCTCTTAAAGAATTTACTCTATAAATATCAAAAGTATCATTTATTTTAAGTACAATACGATATCCCTGTCCACCTGATGCAGCAAAATATCTACCAGTTGATATTGCATTTGCTTTCATTGTAGATAGGTCGGTAGTGATACCGTTAAAGTCTACCGCCGCAACCGGAAACTGTCTTCCTGCTTCAAATACATCAAGTCGGGTAGGTATAGTAGTCGGAGGGGTCGTATCTGTATTAAGCTCGGAAGGACTCTTTGTTGTATAAACCGCCATTTGATACCAGGAGTTACTTTCGTCAGTATCGATATACTTACTAAGTGCACTAGTTATTACATTGTGGGTAAATCCATTAAATTTAATACCATTATTTGAGTGAATAGGTCCAAACACCTCGGTACCGACTCCGAAGTTCATCTTATCGTTTGCTACCACAGCAAATTTTGCAAATGATGGAATAGCAAGTGTGACCTCGATAGTACGACTAATAGAAGGATCTGACTCCACAGTTCCCTTTGAGCGTATCTTGATCAGAGTGGAACCTGTGATCGGAGGAGTTATAGTTAAAGCAAATTTCCCTATAACATTTCCATCTTTGTCTTCGAAATTATGTATGAATGGACCGTTTGTGGTTGTTGCATTTCCATCCTTGTAGTCGTTTGAGGCGTGAGCCAAATGCCATCTGTAGTAATCGATCCCAGCTTCAGCAATCTGCATAGCCTGTTCTTTTGCTGCCAACTGTCTAGTGCTTTTTAGTAGTGCAGCACCCCAGTTCACTAACGCAGACGTTACGATAATAGCCACGACAGCAAACACCAGTACGTTGATCAAGATATATCCTTCTTTATGATTTAAATTTTTCATATTTCTATAAGTTATCCTTTAGATTCCTAAGATTCACCTGAGAAGTAAATGATCGAACCATCGGTGCTCTATTTGGATCTAGGTCTATCACCAGGTTGATCTTTACCAATCTTACCAAGGTCGTAGACACGGGCTGAGTCAATGGACTAGATGTTCCTGTATAGTTTGTATCAAAATATTCGAAAAGCGGTGTGCTCGTAGAATTTCTTATATTATATGCCAAAAATGATTGCTTTTCATTGGCAATATTGTATGAAAGTGGACTACCTGTAGGTTTAATAGTTCCCTTCTTGAGTGTTGTTGTGGCTAGGAAGTATCTAATCTTCTCCTTCAAACCATCTCCATCGGTGTCGCTATAGAAGACTATAGTATTCGTTGCAGCCTGAGCAACAGTAAATGATCCATCGTTTCCAGGAGAAGCCGAACGCAGTTCTCGAACCATCATACCCAATATACTTCTTGCATCTTGGGCACTTGATAGTGAATCTTGAGCAATCTTATTATTCCTCAAAATTCCAAATTGAAATGTACTTATTGCAACAGCTATGATACCGAATATACCTACCACTACAACTATTTCTACTAAGCTGAATCCTCTATTTAGATTGTTTATATTTTTATTGTGCATATTATAGTGTATTTACTACGGCGATAAAGTTACAATCTGTTCAATCCAATCTGAATCCATCTCCACTGTAAATGTACTTGATGTATAACCAGACTTACTAACAACTACAGTATAAGTCTCGTCTGATAGGCCAGAGAATGCTACCTGTCCAGGCGGTGTACATGAAGATGTAACGGTAAACGACACGTCGGAGATATTTGGTGTTGATGTGGATGATTGTGTAGACAAAAGTGCCTTATATCTGAGATACCTGTCACCATTATGTGTGGCATTTATTGGAGTATTTGGTGACACATAGTAAGTAGAAGTGGTGCCATCCGGACCCTTGTAAATCCATTCATCTGGAGTTGATGAGGCACTAGTTGCTATCTGGAATCTTACACTGTTTGGACCTGTAGTCACAGGTTGGTCGGTTGGTGTCCATGCAAAGTTATAAAAGTTACTTGCAGATCCTGTGTCTATCGTCGAAGATACTAGTTCCCCATTTGCACTATAACTTCCAAAAGCATCCTTCAGTTTAAACTCCCCTGCTGGACTATTTACACTTATACTTCCATCATCAGAAAAATATCTGTCGGTCTCTGTAAAAGCTACCTGACCATCACCTCCAGACCAATCAGACTGTATAGTGAATCCTCGTCCAGTAGTCTGTGTATTGTTATATGAATTGTATGTAACATCAACAGTTGCTCCAGTTATAGGTAGTTGTGTTGATGAGTCCTTCACCGTGACCAGTAGTGTTCTTGCACTTCTAGGCTGCACGATTAGAGAGACGCTCTGATTTATATCTGGACCTATTATTATTGGGTTCAGTGGATTTACTCCTATTATATCGTACGCACTATCTATACCCCTTACTGTATACGAATCCCACTCAATAGTTGAACTTGATAGAAGTCCAGAACCATTTGTACTAACGTTCTGAAAATATTTATATATATTTGTACCTATTAACTTTTCTCCAGTCAAAGAGAAATCCATGTTCGGTACCACGGTACATGATGGCGTCACACTAGAGAAAGACACTGTAGACAGCTTGTCGATTGAAAAACTTATCTGTGTCAGCTGTTGGACTATAACCGTTGCGTCAGGCTTTGTTGGTGTTAGGTTACCACCAACTCCTGGTGTATATGTCCTATCTGTTGAGTACCCTGATTTTGTAACCGTGATCTTGTATGCATTCACGCCGGGTGGAGCATCAACTACAGTCAGAATTCCATCTACATCGGTAACGTCGTTTATGGTTATACTTGAAGTAGCCGAACTATTAACAATATTTACATTTGCGCCCGCAACAGGTACACCATTTGAATCAAATACTTTTATAAGCAGAGCACCGTTTGTAGAAGAAGTCTCAAGATTCTTGGGAGCAACTCTAGTACTCAGACTCACGGTCTGGAAGTTCTTGCAGGTATTACAATCTATATCTACGTCTACGGTCTTATTATCCGCTGGTGAAAGATCTGGCTTTGTTGTACTTCCAATCTGTCCATCAAAAGGTAAATCAACGTTTCTTATAGTAGTTGTAACTGTAAACTGTATATTAGATCGAGTTACAGTCTGCACATGAGGAATGACTCCGTTTGGTATACCTCCCGGAATTCCAACACTAGAATATGGCAGGTTTCTGATTATCTCAAACTGCTCATTTGCTAGATTCAAAGCTACTATTTTTGTTTGGTTTACGTTGATAAGTTGAAACAAGCTCACATAGGCTTGATAAGTAGCAGTTGCTACTACAGCAAACACAGCTACTCCAACTAGAGTTTCAACCAAAGTGAATCCTTTTTTATTTTTACTAAAAATTAATGACATTTATATCACATTAACTAGTGAATACATCGGTGAAATCATCGATATTGCAAAGAATCCTACGGCTCCTCCTATAATAACCATTAGGAAAGGTTCGATGATTGTAGACATATCCTTTGTTTTTTGATCGACATCTTCCTCATAAAAATTTGCAACACCTAGTAGCATTTCACCGATTTTTCCTGTCTCCTCCCCCACATTCATCATTTCACCAAGAAATAGCGGGTAGTACTTTTCATTCTGTGTAAATATCTTTGATATAGGCTCTCCTTTTTCTATAGCCTCTCCAGCTCTTTTTAGTATATCTTTGTAGCGAACATTCTGGATAACATCTCCAGTAATTCTGACAGATTCAACCACGTCTACCCCTGAACTAAGTAGTGATGACAGTGTTCTTGCAGTTCTTGCAGAATTCACCTCTTTTACGATTTCGCCAATTACAGGTATTTTGAGTACTGCATAGTCAATGGTATTTTTTCCTTGTTCACTTCTTTTCAGAAGAATAAATATCACAACTAGTATAACAAAGCCGAGAAAAACAAGTAGACCATGGTCTCGAAGCGCATTACTTAAAAACAATACAAATCTTGTAGATGCCGGCAACTGAACATTCAGCTCAGTGAAGGTTTTCATCAAAGTTGGAACGATATATGTAAGCATCAAAACTGCTATGATAACCATAGCTGAAAGTATGATACCTGGATACATCATCGCACCTTTTACTCTCCTCTGTAGTGCATATGTCTTGTCCATCTGTACACCAACTATTCTCAAAGATTCAGACAGAGAACCACTCTGTTCTCCAGCAGCAACCATGGATATAAACAATGCTGAGAATACATTCTTGTAAGATGACATTGCCTGACTCAGTGTCTTTCCTTCACTAATATCTTTCTGTAGTGATACTAGGATTTTTCTTAACTCCTGATTTTTTGTTTGTCTTTCCATAACAGAAAGCGCTCTAGACATTGCTAGACCAGCACTAATCATGGAACTCAAATTACGAGCGAAATTAATCTTGTCCTGCATTTTTATTGAATGCATAAACGGAAGATTAATAGTCATTCCCTTTGAAAACATACTTGAACTATTCTTTTCTTGAACATCGAGAACTTCTTCTCCAGACTCTTTTAACATTTTGTACAATTCAAAACGATCATTGGCGTCCTTCTCGCCTTTGTAGACCTCCCCATCTGACCTTTTTGCTTTATATGTAAAATGTGACATTTTATTATTCTGAGATTACTCTTAGCACCTCTTCTATTGTTGTTGTTCCTAGCACCGCATTAAATATTCCGTCCTCTAGCATTGTTAACATTCCCTCTTTCTTTGCTTGTACCTCTATCTCATCACTCGTCGCCCCTTTTATAATTAACTCCTTAATACTTGTCGTAACCTTTAGCACTTCGTGAATACCTACTCGTCCCTTATATCCATCATCGTCTTTTCCTGCTATCGGTTTCCAGAATGCTATCTTGTTCCAATCATCACTAGGTTTAACTATTTTTTCATCTCTTAAAGCTTTCAAAACTCGGTCCAGATCAACGGTTTTTGAAAGTGCTGCTAATTCGTCTTTAGTTAAAATATGTTTCTCCTTCTTATCTGAAAGCCTTCTCACTAGTCTCTGTGCAATGATGATGTTTATTGTTGAAACCAAAAGAAAAGGTTCTATCTTCATATCAAGCAAACGTGGTATAGCTCCAGCGGCACTATTTGTGTGGAGAGTTGAGAGCACCAAGTGACCTGTAAGAGCTGCATTAACAGCGAGTGATGCCGTTTCGTTGTCACGGATCTCCCCCACCATGATAATATCTGGATCCTGACGAACAAGAGTTCTTAGTCCTGACGAGAAAGTAAATCCAATCTCAGGCTTTACCTGTGATTGATTAATTCTTTTCATCTGATACTCAACCGGATCCTCAATAGTAGAAATGTTTACGTCAGGTTGATTCAAAATATCCAAAACTGTATACAAAGTTGTAGTTTTACCAGATCCAGTAGGTCCAGTTGTAAGAATCATACCCGTAGTAAGCTTTGTGGCGTCATGAATTCTTTCCAGTCCTTCTCCATGAAAACCCAAATAATCTAGAGTGAAACCAGACACACTCTCTCTCAAAAGACGCATAACTGTCTTCTCACCATAATATGTAGGTAGAATAGATACACGGAAACTAACTTTCTCGTTATTCATTTCAATCTTGAAACGACCGTCCTGTGGTAGTCTTTTTTCATCAAGTTTTAGGTTTGATAGAACCTTAATACGAGCAGTAATTGATGATTCTGCATTCTTAGGTAAAACCATGGCATCGTGTAATAGTCCGTCTATTCTGTAACGAACTAGGAGTTGATCGTCCATAGGCTCAATATGGATATCAGACGCATCTTGTAGAATAGCGTGCTTTAAAAGAGTATCTACGATTCTAACTACAGGCAAATCCTCGGCAATTTTCTTCAAATCCTCCTCGGTAGCAGGCTCACCAGATTCTTCAGCTATTGTCTTTAGTGTAGCTGATTCTTTTTGGATAATATCGCCGAATTCAGCTTTTAGACTCTTCTGATACTGAACTATAACATTCTTCATTGACTCAACATCAGTAAGACGAGGAAGAATCTTGAGGTTTACTCTTTTCTTTATAAAATCTACAGCTGACAGATCATCCACATCAAGCATAGCAACCTCCAAAGTATCACTATCTTTCTTAAAAGCTACTATGTTGTGTGTGCGGGCAACAGGTTCAGGAATCAGAGATAGAGTTTCGAATGGGATTTTCTTCGATTTAAGGTCAACGAAAGGAATACCTAGAACATACGCCTGCATTCTACGTAGGTTATCCTCTGTTAGCTTGCCACTACTGACGAGTATTTCACCGATTCTAACACCTTTCTTGTCTGCCTCTTTTTGAGCAGCATCCAAATCAGACTTCGAAACTAAGTTTGAATCTAAAATGAATTTATTTAGCTGTGAGTCTTCGATGAACATCCGTTAAATTATACCAAGAATACAAATATAAAGTAGGGATAAATCTAGAAAAAAGTGGATTACACCTCAGCGTCTAGCTCAACGAAGAATGTTGAACCCTTGCCATCACCTAGGGACTCTGCCCACACTCTTCCCTTGTGCGCGATAATCATCTGTTTAGCAACATATAATCCGAGACCAGTTCCATATATATTTTGCTTGTTAGCATTGTCAGATCTGACAAATTTTGAGAAAAGCTTAGACATAACCTCAGGTGCAATACCAACTCCCGTATCCTTTACAGAGAAGAGTAGCTTCTTTTCTAGATTCTTTCTAACTAAAGATAGCTCAATTTTGCCAGAAGGAGTGTATTTCAATGAATTATCAATTAGATTCGCAATTACTTGTTTTAGCTTATCAACGTCTGCATGAACCTTGTATTTCTGGTTTGCATCACAGTTAAACGTGAATTCTAGGCCCTTTTTCTCTATATTTGGCTTAAGCTCACCAATCACATCCTCGATCAACTTCTTAAAGTCCAAACTATCAAAACTGTACTTCATAGTACCAAGCTCAATACGTGAAATATTCAGATAATCATTAACGATATTCGTTAGAGTATTGGCAGAATCATAAATACGAGTCACAGCTTGCTTAGTTTCAGGAGCAATATCCCCCATTTCACCCTCGAGAATAAGTGAAGTATACCCTTTCATGGCAGTAAGCGGAGCTCGCAACTGGTGGGTAGCAAGAGAAACGAATTCAGATTTCTGCTTATCCAATTCAAGAAGACGAGTATTAGCCACAGAAAGATCGTTAGCAAGAGATTCAATACGCTCACGCTGACGAACTTCCTTTCTAACAGACTCAATCATAAAAATACCCAGGATAATCGAGATAATCAAAGTAACAGCAGTAACAGCATGACTAATATTAATATCCTGAATAAACAACAATGAGCCAGTAAGACACCAGAGGGAGAGGATTAGAACGTTAGAACCAATCAATCTAGCGTGGAAAGTCCTGAATCTTACAATCAAATAGAATAATAGACTTAAAAAAACTATCATACCCAACGGACCCCACAAGTTAAACTCGTAAAATCCTGTATACTCACCAAAGAAGTTTGAAATGAAGAATGTAGTAAGAAAAATAGTCATCCCAGATGCGAATATAAGTATTTGTTTCTTCACATCAACACTCTTGGCTCTCACATAGCCGACATATCCCAAGTATGGAACAAGTACAATTGTACATATTTCTAAAACATATACTAAGTTCCAAGCTATACCAAGCACACCCTCACAATTATTCACATCGTACGAAGCAATATTGTAAGTTGTTGGCAATAGAGCCACCACAATTAAAAATAGTGTATTAGAAATAATGCTGTAAGTTTTATTAAAACTCCCCTGAAAGTAGAAGAAGTATGAAAACTTCAATGCATAAAGATATAATAATAGCTCAAACAATACTGTTAACTGCCATGCAAACATTAGAACGTAATGATATGAAGCGATCCATTGTAGAACAACATTTACAACCCAAAGTATGAAAGAAATAGTAAACATCAGAAGTAAACTAGATTGGGTTGATCTATTATCTCTATAATATATGTATATAGAGATAAGTAGCGACAAGACAATAATAGGCACATAGGAATAGAATAATAACTTTGGCGCAACACTGAAATCTAATCCTAGTAACCCTGGAATTTCATTACCACAGACTTGATTAAAAAAACCACTGAAGTTCATATCTATATTATAGCAGTAAAGCAACGCAATAGATAAGAGTCTATTTTATTACTGCTCTACTGCAACAGGTACTTCGTAATTTATAATCTCAAAATCACGCTTAACGATGGTATTGTAATAGGTAACAAAGACAATAACCATAATCAATATTATTAGAACCAAAGCGCTAAACTTTGTATTTGTTTTCATCGAGTGATATATTTGTTTACGTAATAAATAATAACATGAAAATCCTATTTATCTCAAACGACCTGATTGCAGGAAATATTGCCCATCTTTTATCAAAAGAAGGACATCAGGTAAGGCTTTTTATCAATGAGAAAGGTAGACGATCAAATTTTCATAATTTAGTCAAAAAAACCGCTGATTGGCGTAAGGAGCTAGCCTGGGTCACAAAAAAAGGGTTGATAGTTTTTGATGATATTGGCTTTGGACACTACCAAACAACCTTGCGCAAAGAAGGATACAATGTATTTGGGGGATCAGAGTTAGGAGACTTACTAGAGCAAGATAGGGTTCACGCTCAGGAGATTTTTACAAAGTACGGCATAAAGACTGTCCCTATATTCAATTTTGAAAACATAGACAAGGTTTTGAAGTTTGTAAAAAAGAACCCTGGCCCTTGGGTAATCAAGCAAAATGGATCTTCTAGCAAAAGCCTTAATTACGTAGGTAAATATGAGGATAATAGAGATGTAATTGACATGCTCAAAACTTATAAGAAGAATGGATATGGCACTGAGGTAATTACACTTCAAAAAAAGATAGTGGGTATAGAAATAGCAGCTAGTCGGTATTTTAATGGTAAAGACTGGATAGGACCAACACTGATAAATATTGAGCACAAAAAGTTTTTTCCGGGTGATCTCGGCCCGACTACAAGTGAAATGGGTACCATAGGTTGGTACGATGAGAATGAGAATAATAAGTTATTCGTAGATACTTTAGCTAAGATTAAGCCATATCTCGAAGAAATCGACTACAGGGGTGTGTTTGATATCAATTGTATAGTTAACAAAGATGGTACATATCCACTTGAAGCAACTAGTAGACCTGGTTCACCAATTATTCACTTACAAACTGAATTAGATATCACACCATGGTCTAAAGTGTTATGGTCGATTGCCACTCAGAGTAAATGTCTTTTAAAGTACAAGAGGGGTATTGGCATTGTTGTGGTTATTGCTTTACCTCCATTTCCATACGCAAAGAAAATCGAGGAACACTCTCAGGTAGGCACGAACTTATATTTCGATGATAATTGGAAAACAAGTGATTTGAGTAAAGTTCATTTCGAAGAAATATCTTACAATAAATCTACAAATAAGTATTATGTTTCAGATAATCGTGGTTACGTTTTATATGTTACTGGAACAGGTAAAAACATTGAGGAGGCACGACGTGATGCATATAGCATAATAGATAAAATACATATACCTAAAATGTTATATAGGAATGATATTGGTCTTAAATTCATGAACGAAACACAGAAACTACTTCGAGACTGGGGCTATATTGGTGATAATTTATAAGCCTTAATCAAATTCCCAATATACTGAAATTCTCAAAATAGAGATATCTTATTGATGTAATGAGAATAGATATTATCATAAAAATTATGAACGTAACTATTATAGTTTTGCTTGTATCTCTCATTTAGACATTATACTCCCCAACTGTTGTTTATCTAGATACTTTACAAACAAATCATATTTAAATATGATTGTGTCAACAAATTGATGATATGCTATGTAACTTTGGACCACCATCACTGCTAATATTTTCTAAACATGTACCTGAAATAATATACTTTTCACACATACCAATACTTTTAGTATCTCTAATAGTTGGTATATATCTATACAGCAGAAACACTTCCAGTCTTATATGCAAACTAATACTACTAATCGCGAGTGTATTTTCATTGTGGATATTTTTAGATCTAGTTTTTTGGTCAACAAATACCCCGAAGATAATCATGTTTGTATGGTCAATTCAAATACTGATTGAGCCAATGGTACATCTTTTATGCTTATTGCTGTTCCACATATCAGTCTTTAAAAAACCAGCCAGTAACAATCTTACTGTATTTCTTCTATTACTTTATTTGCCACTAGTTATCATTACACCCACAAGTTACATGATAGATTACTTTGCGATAGATAAGTGTTTAAGTAATGAGACAATCTACTCGTATTACTCATACATAATTGAGTTAATATACACATTACTCATTGTGGTTTATTCAATAATCTCATTTAAGAGTAGCGGGCGCCTAGTTACAATAAACGAGCTGATACTACTATCTACTGGGATGATAATCTTCTTAGTTACGTTCTCTTGGGGGGCAGTGGTGGGAAGCATTACTGATAATTGGCTAGTTGCTCAATTTGGTTTACTTGGTATGCCAGTATTCTTTTTAATACTTCTGTATTCAATTCGTAAATATAAAACAATAGACCTGAGAATACTAATCTCTGAGATAATTATTATATCTATTTTAATAATGAATGGATCACTGCTTGCTATTCAGGACATGCGTATTGGCCATCCGCTAATGATTGCAACTCTGTGTTTAACTACACTAATGAGTGTAGTGTCACTTAAAATTACCTCCCGCGAATCTAAACACCTTTCTCAAATCTCTTCCCTCGCCACTTCGCTAAAGGATCTGAATGCGAATCTCGAAAGCCGGGTAACAGCTCAAACAGCAGAAATCAAGAAGTCCTACGAATTAGAGCGGAATGCTCACAGAGAACTGATAAAACTATCTGAAACAAAAGACCGCTTTATTTCCATAGCTCAACATAACCTGAGAATTCCAATAACAAGTATTAGAAATAAAATAGATAGAATAATAAGAAACATAGATCGAAATGACGAAGAGTCAGCTCGCTTGCTCCGCGATACAAAAGAATCTCTAAACAACTTAAACGAAATAGCTGATGACTTTAAAAGTATTTCTAGAATCAATAAAGAAAATAATTTCCTTAATCTAAAGACTGTCAGCCTACTGCCAGTTATACAAAATATACTAATGGAGCTTGCAGTAGAGATCGACAAATTAAAACTAGATATCACCTACCACACAGACACAAATTCATGGCCGGATATTAGAGTCGATAGGAACAAGTTAAAAGATGCTTTAATGGTCGTTATTGAGAATGCTATCAAATACAATAAACAATCAGGCTATATCGACATCTCAACCACTCTAAAAGACAGAGTTTTAAATATAAAAATAAAAAATAGTGGGATAGGTCTAACCACATCAGAGAAAAATAACATAGAAACCCAGTCATTCTATAGAAGCGACAGGGCTAAGCTTACAAACCCTGTAGGTATGGGTATCGGCCTAAACCTAGCCAAATCAACAATCGAAGCACATCATGGAAAACTTGAAATAAGTTCTGACGGAGAAAACTTGGGTGCTACAGTAGAAATATCTATACCCGTAGACTTTCTGGGAAAGTAGTAAGTACGACAAAATAGCATTTTAAACTGAATTTTCAATCAAAAAGCACCTTAATACCCACTTATCCACATACATACCCCTTGCTTTACTTTTATGTACTACTTATGGTATAATATATGCAGACTCAGCACATCGAAATGTGCAAACATGAGTAAAACTCAACAAAAAAAACGAAGGTGCGCTAATGGCACCTTGCTGTAAGGAACATTATGAACAAGAAAATTCGAGCGCTTGCGCTCGTGATCTTCGCTCTAGCCTTCTGCAAGGAAGGCTTGAGCGCACAGATCACCAACTTGCTCATCGGGAGCGAGGAGGCGGTCGAGAGACATTCTCTGAAATCTGGGACGATCTTTAGTCTCAGTGTAGGACAACTATTGAATGGCCGAGCGATCGGTATTGGCAACGATGGATGGAATACCAACTTTACCGCTAGGGTAGATTTGGAAAATCACTTCAGGTCTAACTTCCATCGACTTGCCCAAGGGGCAATCGATACGAATGTTGGACAGGACCGGGATGAACCGTTCATCTTGCACGCGCAATACTACAAACGAGTAAATGGTCCTGGTGTACCTTACATCAGCGTCTACTACTTTGTAGCATACAAGGTGTTCTACTTGGTCAAGGTCGGAAATACATACTCCCTACCACCTGATCTTACGGATATCTCCATGGAGTTTCCGTCAGAATTCGTGGTATACGAGATTCCCAAGTACGCTTGGGCTCAAGTGGACACGGTGTCCAGCAATGGTTACCTTGTCAGGAGTGTTAATTCAGACTCGAATCCTCAAGAAGGATTTCACCTTGCTAGATCCCTTATTTTCATCCCGACACACCACGCTGTGTCGAGTGACTCTTTCAAGACCACCGTTAGGGTGGTCACGAGTCAGAACACCTTCAAGGTGTTTGATGAGAGCGGTAACCTCAGGCCGGAGAAGCCTGCAGAGGTCGGAGTAGATCTTCAAGTGACCGCCGCAACAGGCGGAGTCAAGTCATTCACCCAACCTACCTCCATCGCGCTTAGCGTAAAGGATGGGGAGCCTGGGAGGATCTACATGATCCAGTCCACACCAACACTCGGTGGCAAGTGGACGGATCTACCTGGCGGGAAGGTAATCAACCTCCCCGCATACGAAAATCCCGTCTACGCAGACATGGATGGGGTGCAACAATTCTACCGGGCAGTCCCGGTGGATGGTGTGCCGATCCTCAAGTAGGGTTGGCTAAAACAAGAAAGGGCGTTCCTCGCGAACGCCCTTTTACTTTGATATTTTTATATTTTATTGCTCCTTAATGTTTGAATTTGAAACATATATTATTAACTCGTACTCATCGTTCGGAGCTCGTGCATTTAAGACTTGGCCGTTGGTTAGACTGCCTATAGTCAAATCTGTACCGACCATTGAATACTTATGTATACCTTGTGGTAATAGCCCAGTCCTTATTATTTTCTGTTGTGCATTACATGTGATTGCATCAGCGCCAGTAAGTAGCGTGCCGTTTATGTAACCCTCGCAACTTTCAAGTGTACTTCCCGCAGGATATTCCCATTTTACTGTCGCATTCTGTCCTGGCTTTATTTTAATTGAACTATTTGATTTTGTATCAGCGCCTGACACTGGTGGTACCCACATATTCAACCCACTTGGCGCAACTCCCATATTAACTGTGACTGGATTACATGCAACCACACCTGTCTTTGGTGGAACTGAACTATCGGTGACTGTTACTGAGTTTATCTGACCAACACCAACTCCTAATGTGAAAGTCTGTGGTGAGAAAGAATATGAACCGACTCCTCCAGAATATGAACCTACACTAGGAGTTATAGTAGTGGTTGTGTTTGGTGGTGTAAGGGTTATAACTGATGGATTAATCAGACAATTCGCGGTTATGTTCTGACCACCTGTGACACCATTACATCCAGGGCACTTTGCATTTGACGGTGGAGGAACATTAGGGCTAAACGTTATCCAACCTAGGAGACCTCCCCAAGCGTACCCTACGAACTGACCTGTTGCGGGATCATATGTCAAACCTCCAGTACCATCTATTTTTCGTGTGGGATAAATAGTACCTGGCTCTGATAACTTCATCCAACCATCCCAACCGTCTGTTCTATCGACACTTGCACAATCCTTGTTTACTGTACCAGCGCATGCTCTTATCCATCCAGTTATTGATCCCTTATCAAGTTCAATAGTAGGACCTTCATGAGACTTGTCACCCTCAAACTTTATCCAACCAATATTTGAAGACCATGCATATCCAGAAAAGACCCCGTCTGTAGCTGTACTTGTGGCGATCTGGACCTTATAGTTCGAAGTAGAACAGGTATTTGTATTTGAGCAGTTCAAACTGATCCAACCGATATTTGGAGACCATCCCCACCCTGTTAGTTCAGATGTACCCGCATTTGCCAGACTAGTTAAAAAAGAGAATGCTAGTACAAAAGTAAATGCTGAAGCTAATAATCCTAATGTTAGTTTTTTAATATTCATATATACATATTATATAGTCTATTTAGAGATAAAACTATTCCACTTGTGGATATCCCGTTGTCATGATATACTCTTTTACAAGAAGTTCGCTTGAGGCGAGCTCATTTTTTTGAAAAATTTAGCAATTATCAGTAAGTTTGCATCAATAAGTCCGCATTATAAAGTTAATACAATTAAATATATGTTTGATCTAAAAGTAATACATTCGGTTCTACAACAGCTTGAGGAGGAGCGTGGTATACCAAAGGCTAAGATGCTTGAGGCTATTGAGCTTGCCCTAGCAACAGCCTACAAGAAGGAATATGGCAAGAAAGGCCAGATTGTTCGCGCTGTTTTTGACAATGACTCTGGAAAAGTTGAGTTTTACCAGGTGAAAATCGTGGTAGATGAGTCAAAAGTAATCATGGAGGACGAGGAGGATGAGCAGGATATCAAGAATATGGCCGAGGAGAATATCCGCGTTCGTTTCAATCCTGAGCACCACATGCTACTTAACGATGCTAAGAAAATCAAAAAAGATGCAAAACTAGACGATGAAATCATCTTCCCTCTTGAAGAAAAGGGTGATTATGGAAGAATTGCTGCTCAAACAGCAAAGCAAGTGATAATACAGAAGATTCGGGAAGCTGAGAAAACATCAGTTCTAGGCGAATATGCTGCAAAAGAAGGTGAAATTGTCTCAGGTACAGTACAAAGAGTAGAAAGAGGAGCAATCTTCGTGGACATGGGCCGTGCTATGGGTATAGTTTCATATGAAGACCAGATTCCAAATGAGCACTACAAGCAAGGAGAGAGAATCCGTGCCTACCTCTATGCTGTAGAAGAGTCACCAAAGGGTATCCTTTTGAAGCTATCTCGCTCACATCCAAAATTCCTATCTAAGCTTTTTGAAGTAGAAGCTCCAGAAATCGCACAAGGTGTAGTAGAAGTAAAGGCAATAGCACGTGAAGCAGGTGCACGTTCAAAAATCGCAGTATTCTCTTCAGATAGTCACATTGACCCTATCGGTTCTCTAGTAGGTCAAAGAGGAGTGAGAGTTTCTACAGTTATGAGTGAATTGGCAGGAGAAAAGATCGATATCATACAATGGAATGAGAATCCGTCAGTATTTATCCAGGAATCTCTTTCACCAGCAAAAATCCAGAAGATTGATCTAAATACAGAAGAAAAGAGAGCTGTAGTTCATGTTTCAGAAGATCAACAATCTCTAGCTATCGGAAAAGGCGGTCAGAATGTTCGACTTGCTGCAAAACTTACAGGTTGGAAAATAGATATCCAGTCTACTGGTACAAAATCAGAAGCTGCTAGTGTATAATTGATGCAAGGTTTTTAAACCTTTTAGCATTAATCATATACAAATGAAATTAAATAAAAATAATCTATCATTTGCCGTATTGATACTTGGTTTTTTCCTAGTATCAAATGCCGCACTTGCTCAAACAGACAGTAGTGTAAACAACACAAACAATCCAGAGAAAAAGAGAGTTGAAGTTAGAAAGGAAATAAAAGAAGAGAGAAAGGAGGTAAGAGATGAGAAAAAAGCTGAAGTTAAAAATATCAAAGAAACAACAAAGAACGAGGTAAAAGATCTGAAGGATAAGATGCTTGCAGAGAGAAAGGATCCTAGATCTGCTAGTTCATCAGAGGAGAGAAAGGAGATTCGCCTTTCAAACAAGGAAGCTATGGAAAACTTCAAAACAGCAAGAAAGGATGCTTTGAAGAAGATGAAGACAGATGAATTCAAGACAAGAGCAAATGCATTGGTTAAACAACTAAACATTTCTATAGAGAATCTAACAAATTCAAGAACTCGTATTAACGAAATCATCACTAAACAAGAAGCATCAGGCAAGGTTCTAACTGATGCAAAAGCAGCTCTAGCAGTAGCTGATACAAAGATTGCAGCAGCAAAAACAGCAGTAGAAGCACTAGCAGCCCTAACAGCTACATCAGAAGCTTCTACATCAACTGAAACTGATCTAGCTAAGCCAAGACAGACTGGTGATGCAGCAATCAAGGCAGTAAAGGATGCAAGAGATTCACTAAAAGAGGTTGTAAAGCTTATTGGACCTAGAAGCAATACTGCAAGTACAACACCTATCAGAAATTAATATAAACAAATATGGAACCAAACAAAAATTCAAATAGTATGTTAAATGGACTACCACTTACTCCAAAGGACAACAAGAAGGTTGGGCCTATAGTGGGAATCCTAGTGATAGTTCTAGTTGTAGTTATTGCAGCGCTATATTTCTTTAGCCAGAATCTAAACACAACATCAGAACAAATAGAGAGTGCTCCAATCATAACTGAAGAAACCGTTGTCGAGACAGACACAACAGGTGGAACATCTACTCCAAATGATGCAGCTGCCATCCAAGCTGAACTAGATATGCAACTAAAGGATATAGATTACAGCTTCTAAAACTTAATCCATATTTTACAAAAATACCTGGCGAGAGTCGGGTATTTTTGTTTTTATATTAACCATATACCCTGTTTGAATCGTCTCGATACGTCATCTATGCTTTACTTGCCAAATTCCGTTTTTAAGGTAGACTTTCAAAATCATGTATAAAAACATAAAAATCAAAAAGTTAGAGAAGTCTCAGGTCGAGATTACTGGTTCAATCGATACACCAGAATTTACTGCATTCAAAAAGCAGGCTATTCAAAATATCAATGATGAAATATCAATTGATGGTTTTAGAAAAGGTAAAGCTCCAGAAAATGTCATCACATCAAAAGTTGGTGAAATGGCAATCCTAGAAGAAATGGCTGAGCTTGCAATATCAAAAGCATATCCAGAGATTGTAGTAAAAGAAGAGATCGATGCTTTGGGTCGCCCAGAGATCAGTATTACAAAGTTGGCGATGAACAATCCTCTTGAATTCAAAATTGTCACTGCTGTATCTCCTGAAATAAAACTTGGTGATTTCAAAAAAATTGCAAAAGAAATAAACAGCACACCTGAAGAAAAGTTTGAAGTAACAGACAAGGAAGTTGAAGATGCTTTGGAAAGAATAAAGAAGTCTCACACAGACCACGAAGGACACGATCATGATTCACCAGAAGCCAAAGAGCAATTGAAACAGTACCTACTTGAAGACAAGAAACTTCAATCACAAGAGAAAAAAAGAATCGCACTTTCAGATAAAATTCTTGAAACAACAGAAGTTGAAATTCCAGAAGTTTTGATAGCAAGCGAAACAAGAAGAATTGAGATGCAGTTCAATGATGATATCAATCGCATGGGTGTAAAGATTGAAGATTATCTAAAGCATGCAAAGAAAACAATTGAAGAGATTCGCGCAGAGTGGAGACAACCAGCTGAGAAGAAAGCGAAGTTGCAATTGATTCTAAATGAAATTGTTAAGAAAGAAAAAATCAAAGTTGATGTTAAAGAAATAGAAGCAGAGGTGAAGCATATTCTAGATCACTACAAAGATGCAGACAAGGAACATGCATACACTTATGCGGAGACTGTATTAACAAATGAGAAGACATATCAATTCCTAGAAGCAATTAAATAGATAAATAAAAAGCCACCGTAAGGTGGTTTTTTATTGCACGATTACTTGTTGTAAATCTCTATAGAATCCGGTGAGGAAGTCGTTTTATTTTCTAGCGAAGCGTAAAAATAAAAGGAGCTTCCGAGTGCAAGGATTCTATCAAAATTTACTAAACGCGGACCTACTTAGCTTCTTCCTCACCGGATTCTATCTGAGATTTACAAGCATCTTTATAATGCTGACCGGAGTAGTCCTTTTTCTATGAGACTAATCAGGGGTCGAATAGAAAAAGGAGCTACGTAGGTCAGCGGAACTAAACTAGAAAACCAATCTTGAAATCACAGCAATAACAGCTGTTTCACTACGAAGGACTTGTGGACCAAGTGAACGAGTATGAACTCCATGTTTCTTAAAAATCTCTATTTCGAGAGGAGACCAGCCACCTTCAGGACCAATATATGCACCGATAGAGTCAGATACATCTTGTGAAACGAACTTCGGTGCAACTGTGTGCCATGCTATAGAACGAACATGCGCATAGTTGTGTAACGCCTCCTCAAGCTCGGTTACACCGTAGAGAATCGGCAATGTTCCACGACCACTTTGCTCTGCCGCCTCCGTGATAATTTTCTGCATTCTCTCTGTATTTATATCCTTTTTCTCTGTACGGTCGGACACAATAGGGACAATATGTGAAACTCCAAGCTCGGTTGCTTTTTGAACTATCCACTCAAAGTTATCTTTCTTCACAACTGATGCAAAAAGATATGTTTCTCGTGTGGGTAACACAACGTTTTCATTAACACTTTTTACAGTAAATGAAACGGTGTCTTTTTCATATCCGGATATTGTCACCAAGTAATCGTAGCCAGAACCATCGAATAATATAATGTCGTCACCTGTCTTTAACCGAAAAACATTTTTCAGTTGATTGACTAGGGTATCACGGGTAATAGAGCCATTGGTCATTCCCACCAACTTTTCTTCACAATAAAATCGATTTAGTTTCATGTAACGATTATATACTTATTTAAAATGTTTGTAAGCATTGACATGTAACCATGTTAAACCACATAATAGCCTGACACTAAAAAATGAGACGAAAAACAGTTACACCAATCCTAGGTCAGGTATTAAAAAAGATAGCACCAAGTATTGGCGCTAGTGTGGTTATCGAACCTCGTTGGCAAGTCGTCGGCCAGATAAATTTCAAAAATGGGAGAAGACGATACTTCCGTGGTTCTTGTATCGATATCAATACTCTTGGAGCATCCGAGATTGCTTTGGACAAGGACTATGCGAATATGTTTATGAAACAAATGGGATACGCAACAGTACCAAACAGCCTTACTTTTTTTACAAAATCTTTTGCTAAAAAAGTCGGTTTACCAAAACGAGATATTGATGGAGCATATCGATACGCAAAAAAAATAAAATTTCCTGTCATAGTAAAACCGAACAGTGGTAGTCAGGGTACGAATGTGGCACTAGTACATAACAAGAAAGAATTTTACAAAGCGATGCGATCAGTGTTTGGAAGAGATAGAATCGCATTGGTACAAAGTCCAGTTCGTGGCAAAGACTATCGAGTTGTGGTTCTAGATAGAAAAATAATTTCTGCATACCAAAGAGTTCCCCTTAATGTTACAGGTGACGGCAAATCCTCAATTCGTGAATTACTTATAAAAAAACAAAAACAATTTATTCGCGACCGTCGAGACACGCGTATAAATTTTTCTGATCAAAGAATGATGGACAAGTTGCGACATCAGAATCTCAATCTAAAATCTGTAATAGAAAAAGATCGACTAGTCTACCTACTCGACAATGCGAACCTATCTACCGGCGGAGATTCTATTGATGTAACAAATATAGTCCATAAAGACTTTGCAAAACTCTCAGTCTCACTTACAAAAGATATGGGACTCCGTCTATGTGGAGTAGATCTCATGATCAGCGGTGACATAAGTGAAAAGCCCGACAAATACTGGATTCTTGAGATCAACTCTGCCCCAGGACTTGATCACTATGCCAAATCCGGAGCGGCACAGGAAAAAATAGTAGAAGAACTTTACCTTGAAGTATTGAAAGGTATGGAAAAATAGATTGTTGCTAAAAATAAAGCATAAGGTATTATGAGAATATTACTTAATTTTAAATTTGAAACACATGTTAATACCAACAGTAATCGAAAAGACAAGTATGGGAGAAAGGGCTTATGATATTTACTCAAGACTATTAAAGGAGAATATTATATTCCTTGCCGGACCAATAGATGACCATGTAGCAAACATAGTCATTGCTCAGCTACTTTTCCTACAAGCCGAAGACCCAAAGAAAGACATAACACTATACGTAAACTCACCAGGAGGTGTTGTTACAGCTGGCCTAGCCATAATAGATACAATGAATAACATCAAGAACGATGTATCTACTGTATGTGTTGGAGTCGCAGCATCAATGGGTGCACTAATCCTCTCTTCAGGTAAGAAAGGTAAGAGATTCGCATTGCCAAATTCAGAAGTAATGATCCATCAGCCACTAGGAGGTGCGGAAGGACAAGCTTCAGATATAGAGATCGGCGCAAAGCATATCCTAAAGACTCGTGAGAATCTAAACAAAATGCTAGTAAAGAACACAGGTCAGACACTATCAAAAATCGAAAAGGACGTAGATCGTAACTTCTTTATGGATGCAGAAGAAGCTCGAAAGTACGGTATCATAGACAAAATCCTTTAGTAGTGATACAGTGAGCTTGTTATAAATTTAATTTTTCAGTTCCCTTACATCACTTGAAACCTGTGTCCGATATATTTTCCACTATTCAGAAACGACATAACACTGAGTTAGAGTCTTAGAGGCGAATTGATATTCGCATGACATCATTAAAAACCGTAGCAGTACTCTTGAGTATTGCGGGTGTAGCCGGAATAGCAATCGGTTACTATCTGCGCCTAATCATCTCTTTGGGTAAAAAGGGATCGATGGAACTCGAGATCAAAGAAATGCTTCTAACTGCAAAAGAAGAAGCCAAGATAATTACCAGCGAAGCCGATGCTAAATCAAAGAAATTCCTAGAGGAGGCCCGTTTAGACATAAAAGAGAAAGAAGAGAAGATACAACAAACCGAATCCCGCCTTATAAAAAAGGAGGATTTTCTTGATAAACGCCAGAGCGATATAGACAAAGAAGTAGAGCAAATAAAGGAAAAGGTCAATGAAATAAAGCTAATAAAGGAGAGAGCGGATAAACTTGAGCAAGAAAAGGCACAAGCTTTGGAGCGTATTGCCAAGATGTCAGAAACTGAGGCTCGCGATACCCTTTTCAAGAGTATTGAGAAAAATGCAGAACAAGACCTATTGGTTCGCATTCAGAAACTTGAACAAAATGGCGAGGAAACACTAGAGAAGAAAGCTCAAGACATTCTAGCAACCTCAATACAACGTTTAGCAAACTCGGTTGCATCAGATATCATGTCTACTTCAGTCGTTATACCTAGTGATGACATAAAGGGTAAGATTATCGGAAAAGAAGGTAGAAATATCAAGGCATTTGAGAGAATGACTGGTGTGGAGGTTATCGTAGATGATACACCTGGAACGATCACCATTTCATCATTTGATCCTGTAAGACGACACGTTGCCAAGGTTGCCTTGGAAGAATTGATAAAGGATGGCCGTATTCAGCCAGCAAAGATCGAAAAGGTTGTAGAAGAAGCTCAGCAGAGTATAAATAAAATAATAAAGGAAAAAGGCGAGCAAGCTGCGTATGAATGTGGAGTTATTGGTCTTGATCCAAGAATCTTACAGGTACTGGGAAGATTACATTTCAGAACAAGTTACGGCCAGAACGTTCTACAGCACTCTATAGAGATGTCACATATTGCAGGTATGATAGCTGAGGAAATAGGTGCGAATGTCGCTGTAGCAAAGGCCGGTGCCCTACTCCACGACCTAGGCAAGGCTTTGGATCATGAAGTATCCGGAAGTCACGTTGAGATTGGTAGAAGAATCCTACAGAAATTCGGAGCTAGTGAAGATATTGTAAAGGCAATGCAAGCTCATCATGAAGAGTACCCATACGAAACTGTTGAATCAAGAATCGTTCAAACAGCTGATGCAATCTCAGGTGCACGACCAGGAGCAAGACACGACAGTATTGAGAACTATCTAAAGAGACTAGGTGACCTAGAAGCTATAGCAAACAACTTCCAAGGAGTAGAAAAGTCATATGCCCTACAAGCTGGCCGTGAAATACGTATCTTTGTTACACCAGAGAAGGTTACCGACCTAGAAGCTAGAAATATGGCTCGTGATATAGCGCTAAAAATAGAAAAAGATCTCAAATACCCAGGAGAAATCAAGGTTACACTGATTCGTGAGACTAGAGTTACTGATTTTGCAAGATAGGTCCTATGAATTCCGAGCAGACGAGTTGTTCCGTACATCTATTAACTGCATAAAATTGATATTTCACACATAGTGTGGCCTTATTTTACCCCTATTGCTTAAAAAGGGCCATATTATATAATTATGTGGAGGTTAGAAATTATTAACATTCTAATATAAATTATTATGAACAAAGCAGGAATTGTAGATGCATTACATGCAGTCTTGGGTGGAACAAAGGTTCAAGCTGAACAAGCTGTTGATACAGTAATCAATTCAATCATCGATTCTCTAAAGAAAGGTGATGAAGTATCAATTGCAGGACTTGGTATCTTCTCAGTAAAGGAAAGAGCAGCACGCGATGCTCGTAATCCACGAACTGGAGAGACAATTAAGGTTCCAGCAATGAAGGTTCCAAAGTTCAGAGCTGCAAAGGCTTTGAAAGATGCAGTAAAATAATTATAAAGACTCGCTCGAGCCCTTATAAACAAAAAACCACCTATCATCGAGGTGGTTTTTTGTATTACCAAGGAAACTTTTCTCCTTTAAACCAGAATTGTCCTGACTCAATAGTCTTGTTTGTGGCTGTATTATAAATATATTCAGCAGCCTCATCAGGAGTCATATCCCCTTCCCAAGCACCCATTTCTGTCTTAACTCTACCAGGATGAACTGACGATACAGTTACTTTATCTTTTAGTAGATGCGACAAATACACAGTAAACATATTCAAACCAGCCTTAGATACTTTGTAGCAAGGATAATTCGTATGATGAACCTTCTCTAATGATCCTGCTGATGAAGAAATATTAACGATATGTCCACCATTATTTATTTTACTAAGTATTTTCTGAGTAAAATCTATTGGACCGATTAGATTAACCTCTAGTGTCTTTCTTAACTTATCTATAACTATTTCATTTTCTCCGTCATCAAACAGTGCACCTGCATTATTTATTAAAATATCAAAACTACCTTCTATTGAATTAACTATTTTACTTGCATCTAATATACTCTTACTGTCTAACAAATCCAATTGAACAGCCTGGAGATTTTTATGGGAATAGTCTAGTACACCATTTATTGATGTTCCAAGCACAAAGAAACCTTCTCTTAAAAACTTCTGTGCGAGGGCTTTTCCTATTCCACGACTAGCGCCAGTGATAATAACCCTATTCATGTGCGGGGCGGGAGAATCGAACTCCCACCAAAAGTTTGGAAAACTTCTATTCTACCATTAAACTAGCCCCGCTTTTTTGTAAAAGTAGAAAACTACATTTACAAAGCTATACTACCAAAAATCTATCTAATTGCCAATATTTGAATCTTTACTGATATTTTTTATAGATCCTACTATATCCCTTATCTCATCAACCTCTTTCTTCATTTCTTTGATTGTACTTCTTAATGCCTTTATCTCTTCCTCCTCATCTTCTATGTCCTTCTTCGTTTTCTCTGTGCGCTTTTTCTGTTGTTTCAAACCAGAAATCAATATTGCGTCTCCAATAAAGTATGATACGAAAAGTCCTGTAGCAAGAAGTATAAGGGTTACAATAACCAAACTTATCCCTTCGTTAAAGATGAAACCAAGTACTCCTCCCTTTTCCATCAAAGCATCTGCTGTATTCCATACACCTCTCCAAAACAATACTATAGATGTAGAGCCGATAAGGGTGTAGGCTATAGGGTAATGACTTAGAGTCCCTCTTACCCTATCCTCAAATTTATCAAAGAAATCAACAACATTATTTATCATGAATGCATTATAACATTACTTTGGATCAAAGATAGAAGGTCTGAGATCTTCACCTGATATTATTCTAGATATTCTACGTCCACCATACACAGATGGTATTATACCGATACCATTGCAACCTAGGTTATATAGTAATACCCTATTCTTCGGTTCCTCCCCTATCAGCCTTATCCTGTTTGGTGTATATCCCATAAGTCCGTGCCAGGTGAACTCATAATCAATCTTTGTCTTTGGATCAGCACTATATTCCTCTTTAATAAACTGATCTATTTTTGCTGGTATTTCATCTGGGTAATCATAATTTCTCATATATTCCGCCTTATCACCCAAGTCCACCTCAGGTCCTCCCATGCACACTAGGTTGTGCTTCTTATCACCATATTCATGTGGACGTCTAGTTAGGTACAGATATACTGATTCTGCATCTGCTGGATCATATTCATCAGTACAATACGCTATTACCGTTGGAGACTTGTTTATATTTTCTAAGTATCCAGACATATAACCAACCTTTCCACCAACCAAGTGATGGAAGTTCTTGTTTATAGTCAATCCTCCATGGTTAATTATATCGAAATTCTCAAATCCGTTGGTACACAATATGATCTTACTGGCATTGATAGTATTTTTTTCAACATCAAGTAAGCCGTACTTATCTTTCAGAACTATTTTGTTAACCCTTGTTTCTTCATATAGTGAGAATCTATCTCCGTACTTTTTCATTAAAAAAACAGCTATTTCCTGACAGAACAGAGCTGAATTCATACATGCTGCATCATCAGCGTATAGAGCATGAAAACTCTGGTCTTTTGTTTCCATTCTATTCAAAATCTCAGATTGTGGTACCAGCTTATATAGATTCTTGTATATTCTCGGTATAGAATCTAAAAAAGGAGCAGTCTCACTAATCCAAAAAGTATTCTGTTGCAAACCTGATCTGACCTCAAACTCCAAGTCAGCAAGCGCTCTTAGTACCTGATATAGATTAGAATAACCGATATTACCCTTTGTTTTAGAGAATACAATATCTAATCCTGCATCTTCGTACATTTCATCTATAAGTAACCAAGTCGACTGCAGTGATCGTATAGCTTCACTTGTCATATCAAAGCCAAATTCTTTCTCTATATCCACCAATGGTCTTTCAAAACGTGCGACTACCTGCCCAGCATTGTGTCCTGTTGCTCCATGAGCCAATCTTCCCTGTTCCAACATCACCACTCTTTGACTTGTATACTTTAAAATAAAGAATGCTGTTGAGATTCCAGCTATTCCTGCACCAACTATAGCTATATCGGTATCTAGATCCTTATTAAGAGAAATAGATTTTCTCTCTTGATCTAGTTGCTGTATCCATGGTGACTTATTTATTCTCATAAAAAACAAGTTTTATGAGAAAATTATATCACAAAGATTAAATTGTCGGAGCGCCGGGATTCGAACCCGGAGTCGCCTCTTCCCAAAAGAGGAATGTTAGCCGTTACACCACGCTCCGATATATCGACTATACTAGCACAATGATTGAGAAAACCAAAGAGGCGGAGCATATTTAACGTTTTTTCTATAGAATCAGGTTTTTCAGCATTTTTACTCTAGCCTTCCCTGTTGAATTATTAATCACAACCGTAATGACATGAAATTGGAACTCCGCTTCTGGGTCATATTTATGACTATTCAAATATGTCTGGATGATCTTCCTGAGTTTTCTTTGTTTCAATTCGTGTACATTCTCTTCTGGCCTGTGTCCTTTGTTTCCTTTATCAACAACAGACTTAACCTCAATAAAGTGCAGGATTCCGTCTTTGACCGCAATGATGTCTATTTCACCCCACTTTTTATAGTAGTTACGCTCTTGTACAAAATATCCATGTTTAGCAAGATAAAAGCAGGCAATGTCCTCACCTCTGTTACCGATTTCTCTATTATTCTGTTTAAACGGACCTTTCATTTGTGTATAAGTAAAAAGACAAAAGACACGAATATAAGCCATATTTTGAATGTCTTATACCCACTGTCCCCATAGTTATCCACAGTTTTGATGTGTTTTACACATACATCTGTGTAAATGAAAAGTCTATAGTGCACTGCAAACAAACTATTGTGCGGGTAAGGAGAATCGAACTCCTACCTCATCCTTGGCAAGGACGTGTCCTACCACTAAACGATACCCGCAATATTCCGATATTATATACTAAATCTATTTTTTTCCAACTATTTCACCACTTCCCTAACACAAACTGGTGCACCCGGTAGGACTCGAACCTACAATAAATGCTTCGAAGGCACTTGTGATATCCATTTCACTACGGGTGCATATCAACTCCTATAGATTATCATAATACTTAATTATTAGCTTCTGCCAAGACAAGACTCTCCTAAGTACGTCTATTCTACTAATCTCAATTCTTCTATGGCTTCCATATTCCCTTTGTTTAATTAACTCACCATCCACTCCTAAATACCGTTCAATCCATTTAATCATCACCTTAATGATCTGGTTATTTGAACTGGTGAACTGCACAGCATTGCCATTCTTTGATCCACCTAAAGTATATAGCGCCAGTCCGTAGTTAAAAAAAGGATCCTTCATATACTCAACTATCTCCTTCTCAGCTTGTGTGTATATACTATTTTCCCTA
This sequence comes from uncultured Candidatus Saccharibacteria bacterium, assembly GCA_964600255.1. Lineage (GTDB taxonomy): Bacteria > Patescibacteriota > Minisyncoccia > Phycocordibacterales > PALSA-1337 > CAIOGI01. The sequence continues at coordinate 8,898 of CAZRIX010000003.1, read as the reverse complement.
TGTATCCTCTTGGATTTGCGAGTAATCAGAGAGTTTAGCCTTCCCTTACTCATCTTATTTTTATTCTTCTCGACAATATCGCCTTGTTGAGCCTTAGTTAGGCGTATATCTTTCAACCAATTAGATAAAGTGCTCTTGGCAATACCAGTTTCTCTGGAAATTTCCGAAAGACTAGCCCCAGAAAGCCTCATTTCTCTAGCTTTTTTGATGAATTGAATAGTATAAACCATATTGTATGATATCATATCATATATTCGATTACTGGAAAAATATAGGAATGGTGTTAATATAATCTCATGAAGAACCAAGCAATCCCCCAAGAAATAGTAAATATTGTTGAGAGGCTTGAAGGGGCTGGTTATGAAGCGTATCTAGTTGGAGGCTGTACTCGTGACTTACTACTAGGCAAGGTTCCAAAAGACTGGGATGTTACAACCAACGCCACACCAGAGCAGATCGTTCCCCTATTCCCCAAAACTTTTTATGAAAATGATTATGGAACGGTAGGAGTCGTTAATGAAAATACTTTGGATGAGAGTTTAAAGATTGTAGAAGTCACTCCATACCGTCTTGAAAGCTCTTATACTGACCACAGACACCCTGATGCAGTGAAATTCAGTAAAAGTATTGAAGATGATTTAAAACGTCGTGATTTCACGATTAACGCGATTGCAGTGAGTCTATCAAAAGGAGCGATCAAGGATATCGTTGATCTATTCGGAGGATTAAAGGACATAAAAGACAAGACTATTAGAGCTGTGGGTAATGCTGACGATAGATTCATGGAGGATGCTCTACGTATGATTAGAGCGGCACGCCTAGCTACTGAACATGGTTTCACGATTAACATTGAAACCAGAAAGGCTATACTGAGCCATTCTAAGCTACTTTCTAAGATATCAGTAGAGAGGATCCGTGACGAGTTTACCAAGATATTGATGTCAAAGAATCCAAAGGCTGGGATAGAGCTACTTGCTGACCTTGATCTTCTTACCTACATCTCTCCAGAACTATTGAAGGCACGTGGCGTTGGTCAAAACCAGGCTCATGCTTATGATGTATGGGAACACCTACTTAGAACCCTTCAACATGCAGCTGATAAGGAGTGGCCTTTGGATATTCGCCTATCTGCCCTGTTCCACGATATATCTAAGCCCGAAACTAAGAGATTTTCACATGAAACCAATCAAATAACGTTCTACGGACATGAGGTGGTTGGTTCACGTGTAACAAAGACTATCCTAGAAAGATTGAAGTTTCCTGTGAAAACTATTGATAAGGTTGTTAAGATGGTTCGTTGGCACATGTTCTTCTCAGATACTGAGACAATAACCCTTTCTGCTGTAAGACGCATGATTGCAAATGTTGGTCGTGAAAACATCTGGGACCTTATGAATATACGTATATGTGACCGTATTGGTACAGGTAGACCTAAGGAGAATCCATATAGATTAAGGAAATACAAGGCTATGATTGAAGAAGCTATGGTGGATCCTGTATCTGTAGGAATGCTGAAAATAGATGGGAAACGTATTATGGAGGTTACACATGTAACTCCTGGACCCAAGATAGGCTCTATTCTTAATGCTCTACTAGAAGAAGTACTTGAGGATCCTAAGCTAAACACAGCTGAATACCTAGAAAAGCGCTCAACTGAGCTATTATCTCTTCCCGACGCTGAACTAACAGCTCTTGGTAAACAAGGTATTGAAAAGAAAAAGGAGGCTGAAAGTGAGAATCTTGAGGAAATAAAGAAGAAATACCACGTTTCATAAGTAACATTATTTATCTGGTAGGGAAGAATCGGCGGTCTGAATATTAAAAAATGGCTAATAATATAGCTCTATTGGCCATGTCTTTCACGTGAAACGATATCAGACAAACAAAAACAGTCGCATGTACCTGCCCACAATCATGCGTACCTTACGCGATTGCTAGACAAACACCTGCGACTGTTGGAAACGAGTGTAATTTGTACATCCACAAGACGTTCGAGGTTAGATGAACGTACTGAACATGTACAGCTTACACAAAAGAAACAAAGAACACAGAACTCGATAATAGCGAGGTGGGCAATACATAGGACCCACAGGTCCAAAAGCCCAACGAAGCTGACTACGATCCCCAGACTAAGAGGGTGGTGCATAATAACTCCCAAAAATTTAATAGTGCGAAGTTATGCAATGACCCAAGGGAGTCCAAGAAAAGGTTGCGTCTCCTCAGAATCGAATTCTAAAAAGAGTGTGCTACCCAAATTTTATTTTCCAAAGAACAACTGTCTCGGTGATCCTCGGTTAAAACCGAAACTGATCTGGGATCATTATAGCAATTCTAAAAGACATGTAAAGGACATATGCAAACGAAACTGTGGATAACTTTATTTATCTCTGTCTTTTATAAAAGACTTTGTCCTTTATCTAAAAAATTAATTCAATAGGACAGTGATCTGAACCTAAAATTGTGTTGCAAATATTGGCTTTTTTGGCTTTTTCAACTAGACCTGGACTTGTGAAAAAATAATCAATTCTCCAACCAACATTTCTTTCTCTTGCAGAAGATTTCATATCCCAATATGTATATGCACCAATTTTATTTGGATTTTGATGTCTAAAAATATCTACAAAACCAGCATCAATTACTTGATCAATCCACTCTCTTTCTTGTGGTAGGAATCCTGTGTTCTCTTGATTTTCTTTTGGACGTGCAAGATCAATCTCAGTGTGAGCTGTGTTTACATCTCCGCAGAAAATAATTTCGTATCCTGCTTTTCTTTGTTTGTTTATATAGTTCAAAAATTCATCATAAAACCTCATTTTGTAGTCCAGTCTTTCTGGACCACCGCCTCCGTTAGGGAAGTATGTGGTGATTATTACGAATTTCTTACCTAGCAAGTCCTTGCTTTCGTAGAAAAGTGCTATAAACCTGCCTTCCATGTCTAGATCCTCGGCTCCCTTAGTGTTAAAGCCGTATTCTACCTTGTCTGCTTGGTGTTTTGTATATATAGCAACACCACTATAGCCTTTACGCATCTTTGAGTGGTCAAAATATGATATATAACCGACAGGATTACGTACTCCTTCCTCTAGTTGTTCGGGGTGAGCCTTGGTTTCTTGAATACAGTAGAAATCAGGGGATTGTTGCAGGAACCAATCAAATCCACCTTTTTTAACATTGGCACGTAGACCATTAACATTCCAGCAGATGATTTTCATGGGTATATAGTAACAGAAAATCGTTTTGAATTCACGAACAAATAGATTCTTCCTTTTACTCTCCCTTCCTATGGAACTTCTTGTGTATCTTCTTTAGTTCGGTATCTGTCACATGCGTATAAATCTGTGTGGTATTTATATTTGCATGTCCTAATAGTATCTGCACAGAACGTAGGTCGGCTCCATTACGCAACAAATCTGTCGCGAAGCTGTGACGAATCACGTGTGGCGTTACTTTTTTTGATATTCCGGAGTTAATTGCATACTGTTTTATGATTCTTTCTACTGAACGGCTAGTTATTCTCAGTGAATCTTTGTTTTTTGATAGTTTCTCTTTGCTTTTTCCATCCTTTCCTTCTTTTAGATGAATAAAAAGGGCATCGTCCATATCATCTCTCTTATCTAGCCATTTCTGTACTGCATTCCTTGCATCATCAGAAATAAACACAACTCTTACTTTCTCTCCCTTACCACGCACTGACATTTCGTCTAACTTGAGATTAATATCTCTCGGTAGGGAACAGAGCTCAGAAACACGAAGTCCTGTAGAAAAAAGCATTTCTAGCATTGCCTTGTCTCGCAAGCCTCTTAGAGTTGAGGTGTCTGGAGCTTTCAGGATTAGATCAAGCTCCTCTATAGTAATGAGATCCAGTGACCTTTCAGGAACTTTTGCTAGCTCTATGCGGTCAGGGGACATTGAACTTATGTTTTGTCTGGCCAAATATTTAAGAAAAGCACGTAAAGCGATCAAATAGTAGTTCTGAGTGCGCTTCTTTAGGGTTGTAAGAGCTTTACCTTTCTCACTCTTGGTCTCCTGACGGTTGAGCCAGATGCGGAAGTCGCGCACAACTGTATCGGTGATATCTTTTGGATCCTTTAGCTTGGTATAGTCTAGAAAACGGCTGAGATATTGGTCGTAATTGCGAACTGTATTGAGACTTCGCCCCTTTTCTATCTCTACATATTGAAGAAATTCAGTCTTTAATGATTGTAGATTTTGCGACATGGATAAATTATAGCACTAATAGAAAAAGAAGTTAGAGGAAAAAGTTCGGCTGACCGAACTTTTATGAATATGGCTTAAAATATAGATAAATTAATAATATAAACAAAATTACTTGACAATTAATCTAGATGTGGTAGGGTATAGGTAGATAGCGGGAATGAAGTTCTTTAATGAAATCTGGAGTAGCAATTGGTATTGCCACAATAGACTAATTAAGCACTTTGCCTGCTTTCACGAAAGGATGCTATGAACGCACCTCCGACCGAGCACAATTACAACTACCTCAAACATCTTTATATCTTCCTCGGCTTCGGCCGCCGGTAGCCCCAATCAACCCGGGGCAGCAGAAAGGTGTTATGAAAGGAAATAGAGATTATTGGTAGTGGTAACACTACCATTCGCCTCCCACCAGTACAGACTGGGGGAGGCTTTTGTTTAAACTAATGATATCCACAACAAAATTTGACTTACACGTACAACGGAGTAATATTCTACTTAGAAAGATTAGACCCGGAGAGGTCGTAACGATCTTCTTGGTAAGTATGGAAACCAGAATTCCATGTAAACACTGGCAGAAGGACTTCAAAATGAAGGCTCATGGACCGCCGGGTGCTGCTACCAGCACCGGTTTCACCATCACTGGTACGATCACCACCGGTGTCAACTAAACCCTCCGCGCGCTCATATGAAACCATTCTATTAGGGGGCCTCCCCCAAAATCAAGAGTACACCCCGCAAGTCCTGGCCGAGGACTGCGGGGTTAGATTTTATATACACTTGCACTTTAAAGCCATTCGTGCTATCGTATTCCCATCATGTTAACAACACGCCAGAAGACAAATATTATAAAAACAGTAGCAATACACGACAAGGACACTGGTTCTCCAGAGGTCCAGATTTCAATTCTTACAAAAAGAATTGATGAACTAGCAGGTCATCTAAAGAAGCACAAGAAGGATAACCATTCAAGACGTGGACTTCTAGCTATGGTAGCTGATAGACAGTCTCACATGAACTATCTAAAGAAGAAGCACCCAAAGCGTTTCAACAGTATTGCAAAGAAGCTAGACATCAAGGCTAAATAAGCCCACTCTCTTTTCTATAATATTTGAATACACCTTTTAATTTTAGGTGTATAATATGGTTGTGACATGTTCTTTTAACAAAAGAATAATTTTAATAATTTAACAGTATTTACATATAATTTTTATATGACAGTAATTAAACATAAGGAACAGCGTGTCGGAGTTTTTATCGACACACAAAACATTTATCACAGTGCAAAGATGCTCTATCACTCAAAAGTGAATTTTGGAGCAATAGTAAAAGATGCAGTAGGGGAAAGATCTCTAATCCGAGCAATCGCTTACGTTATCACAACAGAAGCAGGGGATGAGAAGGCTTTCTTTGAAGCTCTAACAAAAATGGGAATCGAGACCAAGACAAAGGATCTACAAATCTTTAGTAGTGGAGCAAAGAAAGCAGACTGGGACGTTGGAATGGCCATCGACGCAGTGAAGCTTGCACCAAAACTCGATGCAGTTATCCTTGTAACAGGGGATGGAGACCATGCGCCTCTAGTAGAGTACTTGCAGGTCAATCAAGGTTGTCAGGTAGAGGTAGTTTCATTTGGCAAATCAACATCATCACTCTTGCGTGCGGTTGTAGACGATTTCTTTGATCTAGATGAGAATCCAAACAAATACCTAATCGGTCATCAGAATCGTTTTCAAAATAAAGGCAAGAACCAGAGGAACAATTTTAATAAGAAAAGAGGACCGAAGGATGCAACACTTGGAACAATAGCGGACGATATAGCAGATCTTTCAGGGCAGGAATAGTTGTGCGATGAGTGCCGTGATTTTAGTAAATAGCTCTATGCTATAATAATTTTGATGGATCAGAATCAATTCACATCTCCCTTTGGCAATCCGAACATTAAATCAGCAGATATTAAATCTGTAATTGGTAATCCAATTCCTAAAACAGAGGATCATCCTCTACACATGTTAGACAATCAAGTTGACCCTGCGAATAAGCCAGTAGCACCTACACCAAAAAATAACTGGTTACAAAAACCAATCCGCACATATGAAAGTGATATAGCGGAAGCGCTTGCTAATCAAAAAACATCTGTAATGACAATGGCGATTGCAGAGAGTAAGGCCAAGAATCAGGGGGAGAGTATATCGAACAAACCACCCTCACAAACAGGGAAGAAAATATTTATATTCTTACTTAGTCTAATATTTATTTCTGCAGGACTACTTGGGGGTTATTATTTCTACATGAATAGTCCTCTTGCTATTGAACCAGTTCCACAACAACCAGCCAAAGTTCCAAGTATTATCAATCCTAATCTGCAGCAGATTGTTAATGTGGGCTCTCTGCAAACTAACAGTTTTATTGAGGTATTATCTGAAAATTTTTCTACAACTAACTCTAATCAGAATGAGGTTAGAGAATTCGTACTTACACAATCAACTGATTCAGTAACATCAAAGATTGGATCTGCTCAATTTGTACAAGCCGCAAACTTTAGTATGCTGGATACACTTAAACGAGCCTTAACCGACAGAATGATGACTGGGGTTATATCAAATGAATCTAACAGCTATCCATTTATCATCTTAACAACAGACTTTTTTCAAAATGCATACTCTGGAATGTTAAGGTGGGAGAATTCAATGCCTGAAGAGCTTTCTAAAATATTCAATTACAGAGAATCTGAAACTATCAATAATGATACACAAGGTGTAGCAAGTACGACAAACGCAACGAGTACAGCAAGTACAGCTAAAAGTATCGGGGGGTTGTTTAAAATAAGAGGTACATTCAAGGACAAGGTTGTGATGAATAGAGATGTACGTGAATTTACGACATCAGATGGCAGAATCGTAGTTTTGTATACTTTTATAGACAAAAATACTATCGTAATTACCACATCAGAATCTGCCATAAAGGGTATAATCGATCGCATTGAAAAACAAACGTTTCTACGATAGAATATAGCCATGGAAAAGAAAAAAATACAGGAATTTAAGGAAAAACTATTGAGGGAGAGGACTTTGCTAGAGGATGAATTAAAAAGTGTTGGTAAGGTTGATTCTGAAAATAGCAGTGACTGGAAAGCTACTAGTGGTGATATAGAAACTGACAGTGCAGATGAAAATGAAGTAGCAGACAGATTTGAAGAACTAGAGGAAAATGAAATAATCGTCAGTCAGTTAGAACCACAACTAAATGAAGTTATCGCTGCTCTAGTAAGAATCGAGCAGAATAAGTACGGACTATGCGCAGTTTGTGGAGGTGATATAGAGATAGACAGACTTGAAGCCAATCCATCAGCAAAGACATGCAAGAAGCATATGCATGACTAGGTAGAGACATAGATACGTTAAAACAGATAAAATCCTTATGAAAATTTCATAGGGATTTTATTTTGCTTTGAATAGTTTTTAATACTGTTTGTATATGATTGTGGTATGAGCGTATCAAAAATATACAGTATGCAATTATCAGGTCTGAATTCTCACGTAATCAACATTGAGGTCGACCTTTCAAACGGCTTACATTCATTTTCAATAGTTGGACTGGGGGATAAGGCAATAGACGAAGCCAAAGATAGAATATCAGCCGCGATCAAGAATAGTGGCTATGTATCACCAAAACAGAAGAATCATAAAGTCATAATATCACTAGCACCGGCAGACCTTCGCAAAGAAGGGCCTTCGTTTGATTTGGGAATGGCTTTGGCATATCTGAGTGCTAGTGGAGATATTGATTTTGATCCGGAGGGGAAAGTCTTCCTTGGTGAATTGTCATTGGAAGGTAATATAAGAAAAATAAGTGGTGTGCTTCCTCTAGCCAAAGGTGCCAAGGAAATGGGTTTCAAGGAAATATATGTACCGATAGACAATGCTCGTGAAGCCGCTCTAGTAAAAGGAATTAGTATATATCCCGTAAGAAGTTTGAATGAAATAGTAGACCACCTAATCGAGCGGAGTGGAGCAAAAATAAAAAAGCAGTCACATACTAAACTAGTTAAAACTAAGACCATCTTTGAAAACAACTTCAACATAGTCCAAGGGCAAGAGAATGCCAAAAGGGCACTAGAGATAGCTGCTGCAGGCGGCCACAATATCGGTATGTACGGACCACCTGGAACTGGTAAGACGATGTTAGCCAAAGCATTCCAGAGTATTCTACCTTCACTTCAGTATGATGAAATACTAGATGTAACTGGAGTACACTCTATTGCTGGCATACTCGATAAACCATTCATCACTGATCCTCCATTCAGAGCACCACATCATACCTCATCATATCCATCACTTGTCGGTGGCGGACCATTTCCAAAACCTGGCGAAATAACCCTGGCACATCGCGGAGTTCTTTTCCTTGATGAATTCCCCGAGTTTGATAAAAAAGTTATAGAAGCCCTAAGGCAACCATTAGAGGACCACCATATTACCATTTCTAGAGCCAAAGGTAGTCTGACTTTTCCAGCACAATGTATAGTAATAATTTCAATGAACCCTTGCCCTTGCGGATTCGGTAAAGAAAAAGGTTGCACTTGTAGTGATAGAGATATAAGCAATTACAATAAAAGAATATCTGGACCAATTATTGATAGAATCGATATGTGGGTATCAGTATCAAAGATTGAATATGACAAGC
>CAZRIX010000002.1:0-99059 GCA_964600255.1 uncultured Candidatus Saccharibacteria bacterium | reverse complement strand
GTAACTGAAAGGATACCGTTTGCATCTAGATCAAAAGTAACTTCAACTTGTGGCATACCACGTGGAGCTGGAGCGATTCCGTCTAGGATAAAGCGACCTAGTGACTTGTTATCTGCAGACATTGGGCGCTCGCCTTGTGTAATATGAATCTCTACTGATGTCTGGTTGTCTGCTGCTGTTGAGAAAACCTGAGACTTCTGAGCTGGAATCGTAGTATTTTTTTCGATAAGTTTTGTAGCAACTCCACCCATTGTTTCGATTCCTAGAGACAGAGGTGTAACGTCTAGTAGAAGTACGCCTTTTACGTCTCCCGCTAGAATTCCTCCTTGAATAGCCGATCCTACCGCAACCACTTCGTCTGGGTTTACACCAAGGTGCAACTCCTTACCGAAGAAATCCTTCACTGCCTTCTGCATAGCTGGCATACGTGTCTGTCCTCCTACGAGAACAACTTCGTTGATATCAGCTATTTTGAAAGGTGAAGCGTTCATAGCACGCTTTGTGATCTCCATTGCACGATCGATGAATTCACGTGTAAGCTCTTCAAGCTTTGCGCGTGTCATTGTAACTAGCAAGTGCTTTGGTCCATCTGCTCCTGAAGTTAGGAAAGGAATATTTACTTCGGTTTGCATTGCAGTTGAAAGCTCAATCTTAGCCTTCTCTGCTGCTTCATCTAGTCTCTGTAGAGCTAGTGCATCTTTTCTTACATCGATTCCTTCTTGCTTCTTGAATTCTTCTGCAAGCCAGTTGATGATCTTCTGATCGATATCCTTACCTCCTAGATGAGCATCTCCGTCTGTAGATTTTACTTCTACAACGTCATCTCCTACCTCTAGAACTGAGATATCGAATGTTCCTCCACCGAAGTCGAAGACTACGATCTTCTCATCCTTTTTCTTGTCGAAACCATAAGCCAAAGCTGCGGCTGTTGGTTCGTTTATAATTCTCTTTACATCAAGACCTGCGATCTTGCCGGCATCCTTTGTTGCTTGTCTCTGTGCATCATTGAAGTATGCTGGAACGGTAATAACTGCTTCTGTAACTGTCTCACCTAGACGAGCTTCTGCATCCGCTTTCATTTTTCCTAGAATCATTGCAGAAATCTCCTCTGGTCGGTACCACTTATCTCCCATCTTTACCTCAATGCCTCCGTTAGCTGACTTTTGCATTTCGAAAGGTACAGAAGCCTTGTCTTTCTGGACAGCTGCTTCATCAAATGTGTGACCGATGAATCTCTTTATTTGATAAATTGTATTCTTTGGATTTGTAACACCTTGGCGCTTCGCTAGAAGTCCTACCATTCGCTCGCCAGTCTTAGACATAGCGACGATAGAAGGAGTCGTACGAGCACCCTCTGCGTTTTCTAATATTTTAGGAGTACCAGCTTCCATCACAGCGACGGCTGAGTTGGTAGTTCCTAGATCAATTCCGATTATTTTGGACATGGTTGTTAATTTGTTTAATTATATATATTTTGATAATATCCGATTATATGAGCACATCGTTAGTTCACCAATTCAAGGTCAAGGACAGGGTCAAATTTGAATCTGTTCATGGCCAATTTACCATTAACGGTAAGACCGCGACCATTATTGAGATAATTCCTGTTCCTGAAAGTGGGTCGGTAACTACTCCACAAGGTACTTATGCGACAATTGCGTTTCCGCATGGTGTTGCATTTAGGATTAGTTTCGAAGATGATCAACGAGAAACGTGGTGTCGTGTTGATGATATCTGTCTGGTCTAAACCGAAAATGGTACAAATGGGCGGCTCCCTCATCAGGACCGCCTTTTCTTTTACATAGACGGCGCTCTAGTTGGTTGACTCATTAAAAAGTCGAGAGGTTGGTATGGTGAAATGAATGACTCAACAAAGTGTTTAACTTCCTTGTGGAAATTTACTGACTTTTTAAATATAGGAAAAAAGAAAACTTCAGACTCTGGCTTAGTAGATTGAGTATTAGAATTTGTATTTACATGACTCGCAATAGCTTCAGCAGAAACGATCTGAGCTTGGAAGCTACCATTAACCTCAACCACAATGAAGCGAACACGAACAAGTACCCCATTCTTGTCGCGAACGATTCTTTCAAAGGTGCTATTCAATTGTTTATTTGAAATAGCTAACATGTGTGTATTATAACAACAAATTCAGGGTTGTCTAGGTGGTACTTTAGATGGTTCTGAATCATTACGAAGGTATTGACAAAGTAATATAGTATGATAGAATACTAATAGAAATGAAAACTCGTGTTGCTATTATACTCGGAGTCCTTGCTACTGTCGTTGTGATTGCCATCCTCAACGTTCGCCGAGGTACAGACGGGAGGCTCCAAAGGTACACAAACAGCTACCCATTAAGGCTCGTTTGTTAAAGGCTCCGGGTGACGCCTTCAAACATCACAAGTCACCCACATAGGCGGCTCCCCCACATGGACCGCCTTTTCGTTTGGATATATTAATTACCCAGTTACATTGACTACGCAGTTAATTTGTGTTAATCTATGAAAAGTGAAAGGAGGTGAGATAAATGACGAGAAGGAAGTTACGCGAACTGTTCCGTGAGGTTCAGATCATCATGAAGAGGAAGCCTAACGATAATACCTGGAATATTCATGAATACGAGAAGGTTTATCGATGGTTCTATTCTGAGATGGAGATCCCCCGGGAAGATCAGTTACACTATATCCTAAAGCGATTCAGGGAGAGTGGCAAGGAGTGCGGTGTTTGGTGGTTTGCTAAACTGTTGTCTTTGTACCCAACAGTTGAGAATTGGAAGTTGTTTGTTGAATATTCCCATACTGAGTATCGGGAATATCATAAGTTGATCTGGAAAATGCTTAAGGAGAAAGAGTTATCGACTCCAGCTATAAGATTAGTAGTTGAACAACTATCAATTGTTAAGAGGAAAGGTACATACCGTTTGGCATGCAAAATGCTCGCTAATGCGGAATACAGATCTTGGTATTACCAAATCTGATTTAATGCCCCAATTGCAATGCATGAGGGGCATTTGTGCTATTTCTTCTCCCCAATCTTTACCTTAGGTGCCTTTAGGACCTTACCATTTAGCTCATAACCCTTCTGAACCACGGTTGTGACTATATCGCTGTCTTTGTCATCTTCTATCGCCTCGTCGCGCATAGGGTCGAATTGCTTGCCAATAGGGTCAATCTCCTTTAGTCCAAAATCCTCGAGAACTTTTTTCAATTGATTTGAAATATATTCAACACCTATTCTCCAATTCTTGTCTACCTTCTCCCAAGCCTCCTTGTTCCCCATTGCCATGTTAAAGCTATCTAGGACAGGAATAAGTTCAGAAATAATATTCTCATTTGAAAAACGTGCAAAGTCCTTCTGAGCCTCCTGGTCGCGCTTGCGGGCGTTTAGAAACTCAGCTTTGTCCCTCTGCCAGTTATTAAGATACTCCTGCTTCTCCGCAGCAGCCTCCTTTAGCTTCTCCTTTAATGATTTGATGGTATCTAGAGCATTCTCCTCTGCGATTACAGAATCATCTAGATTCTCATCGGCTTCTATTTTGATATCATTTTCTTCATTCATATGTGAAGGTAGTATACTTGAAACAAAAAATCCGGGCAAGCCGGACTTTTTGTATTTATTATCTCTTACTCCACTGAGGTGACTTGCGAGCTTTCTTTAGACCGAACTTACGTCTTTCCTTTGCTCTAGGATCACGCTTTAGCATTCCTGCCTTCTTTAGCTTACCTCTTAGTTCCTTGTCCCAATCGATAAGTGCACGAGCGATACCGTGTCTCATAGCCTCTGCCTGGCCGTTAACACCTCCACCCTTTGTAACTACAGTAACCTTAAACTTTGTTTCTGTAAGTGCCGCTTCAGTCATTGAGCCAGTAGCTACTGCTTGAAGTTCCTTTGTTGCAAAATAGTCCTCAACTGTCTTACCATTTACATCGTAAGTAGTCTTGGCTGCAGGAACGATTCTTACGCGAGCTGTAGCAGTCTTGCGACGTCCGATTGCTTCAATGTATTTATCTGTTGTTTTAATTGCTGTCATATAAATTAATCTGTGATAGTTAAATTCTTCATCTTCTGCTTTCTCAAACTGTTTGAAGGAAGCATTCTGTAAACAGCTCTTTCAAAAACCTCCTTTGCACCCTTGCGAGCGATTAGGTGTTCAAGAGATTCTGTATATAGACCTCCTCTAAAACCTGTGAAAGTGATGTATTCCTTCTGTTTTAACTTTTTGATATCAAAATCTGCCTTACTAGTATTCACGATACTAACCTTTACGTCAGAAACTACGTTTCTAGAAAAACTTACAGACATTTTACCATTCAAAAGTGCTGCAGCTTCACTAGCTACTCTTCCCAACTTCTTTCCTTGTGCATCTATAGTGTGATTCATATGTTTCAGTATTATATTATGATTATACAAATTCAATCATAGCCATAGGTGCTGCGTCAAGCACACGAGGAGCCATTTTAATAATTCTTGTATATCCTCCCTTTCTATCAGCATATTTCTTTGCTAATGTGTCGAAGAGAACCTTTGTCTCTGCTTCACCACCTAGCTGTGAAATAACTGTACGACGTGAAGCAAGAGTTCCTGACTTAGCCTTTGTAACTAGCTTTTCAACAAAAGGACGGATCTCCTTTGCCTTGGCAAGAGTAGTCTGGATTCTGTTCTCGTTTATGAGGTTTCGTGCAAGAGAACGAATCAAAGCATTTCTTTGATCTTTCTCACGTCCGAATTTTCTTGTAACTGAATGGTGTCTCATAAAATTATTTTAAATATTAATCTGTTTACTTTAATGTTATACCGTACTGTGAAAGTACCTTCTTGATCTCCTGGATACCCTTACTTCCAAGACCTTCGATATCTAGGATATCAACTTCCTTCTTGCGTGCCAAACCTCCGATTGTGCGGATGTTTGCACTTGTAAGAGCCTTTGTTGTTCTTGGAGAAAGTCCGATAGCATCGATGCGTGTCTTTAGGAACTCAACATCCATCTCTTGCTTTGGTTCTCCTCCGTCTGTTTCAGATCCAGCTTCTGCCTTTTCCTCAACAACAACTTCCTCCTCCTTGAATCCTACAATTGACTTCAATTGCATGATCATAAGAGCGATTGAATTCTCAAGGGCTTCCTTTGGAGTGAATGTTCCATCAGTCTCGATTGAGATTCTTAGACGGTTGAAATCTGTTCTGTCTCCAACACGCATATTCTCAACCTCGTAGTTCACCTTTCTTATAGGAGTAAATGTTGCATCAAGAGAGATAGTACCGATATCAACACGGTCCTTTGTAAGGATTTCCTTTGAAACATAACCAAGACCCTTTTCAACTGTAAGTTCTACATCAAAGTCAGATGACTTGTCTGTAAGAGTTGCAATGTGTAGCTCTGGGTTTAGGATTTCAACCTGTCCTGGTGTTTCGATATCCTTTGCTGTGATTGTCTTTACGCCCTTTGCCTTGATTGTAATAACTTGAGGTTCATCTGTGATCAAACGAATTCTCAGCTTCTTGAAGTTTAGAAGAAGAGCGATAACGTCTTCCTTAACACCCTCGATCGTTGAGAATTCATGTTCTACACCCTTGATCTTTACCTTTGTAACAGCTGCACCTGGTAGAGATGAAAGAATAATTCTTCTTAGAGAATTACCTAGAGTATGTCCGTATCCTGGGTATAGACCGTCAATTTCATAAATACCACTAAAACCCTCCTCGCGGATTATCTTTGGCTTTGATGGAACTATAATTGAATGATTTGACATATATTTTTATTTAAAATTATTGAAATCCCTTAATAATTAACGACTATAAAATTCCAAAACTGTTCCGACATTGAACAATAACTCCGTAGGGGCAACATGCGGTATACCAACAACCTCCACTTCCTTCTTGTCGAAATTTAGTTTTAACCATGAGGGGATTTTGATTGTCTTGAATCTATCATCTAGAGTATTGAAAAGGGCCTTCTTCTTGCTTCCTTCTCTTATTCCGATCACATCTCCAACCTTAACTTGGTATGAAGGGATAGTAACGATCTTGCCGTTAACTGTTAGGTGACCATGAGAAGATACCTGACGAGCAGCCTGACGAGTAGTTGCATATCCAGCACGTAGAGCTACGTTATCTAGACGAGCTTCAAGTAGACTGATTAGTTGTTCACCAGTATTGCCTTTCTTGTCGATAGCCTTTTCGATATAGTTAGAAAATTGCTTACTTGTTATACCGTAACCGAAACGAGCTTTCTGTCTCTCGATCATGCCAAGTCCGTATTCACTCTTTGCACGAGGCTTTGATGACTTACTATTTGCTCTCTTCTGTTCTGTACGTACAGTAAATTTCTGAGTCTGTGTTTTTTCAAAAACACCTACCCCTAGTCTTCTTGCAATTTTGTATCTTGGTCCAATTTTCATAATTTTATAAATTAAATATTATACTCGTCTTGGCTTCTTGGGCTGAGGTCCGTTATGAGGAACTGGAGTCTCGTCCTTGATAGAAGAAATATTTACCCCTCTAGAAATAAAGCCTCTGATTGCAGATTCGCGACCAGAGCCTACTCCTTTAACTACAACCTTGATGTCTTTTAGACCTAGAAGCTCAGCCTTTGCAGCTAGTGTCTCACCTACCTTTGCAGCTGCAAAAGGAGTTCCCTTCTTTGCACCCTTGAATCCTAGGTTACCACAAGATGCCCACATAACAGCATTACCTTCATTGTCTGTAAGTAATACCTTAGTGTTATTGTATGTAGACTGAACGTGTAAAATTCCAGAAGAAAGACGCTTCTTTGATGAAGCAGAAACTACCTTGGGAGCTTTCTCCTTTACTTCTGCTGTCTCTGTAGTTGTAACTATTTTCTTTGCCATATTGTTCTTGATTATTATTCAGTATTATTTCTTTTCCTCTTTCTTTCTTCCTGAACCCATGGTCTTTCTTATGTTACCTCTGACAGTTCTAGAATTTGTCTTTGTTCTCTGGCCTCTTACTGGAAGTCTTCTCATATGACGAGTACCTCGATATGTTTTGATATCTTTGTGTCTCTTTATGTTTGAAGCAACTTCACGCTTCAAGTCTCCCTCTATTTTAAATGATTCAATGATCTTACGGATTTCGTTCTCCTGTTCAACTGATAGATCCTTTGATTTAATAGTTGGATCAATCTTTGCTTGCTTTAGGATATTAGTAGCTCTTGATCTACCTACACCGTATAAAACAGTTAGTGCAACATCAAGTCTTTTTGTATCTGGAATTGTTATACCTAGTATTCTCATATGTTTGTATTATTAGCCTTGTCTCTGCTTATGTCTTGGGTTTGACTTACAAATAACATAAACGTAGCTCTTTCTTCGAACTACTTTACATTTTGGACAAATTTTCTTTACAGATGCCTTTACCTTCATTTTTATTAAAAATCTATGAGTAAGCTATTAAAATCTCTTTGTAATACGTGCCCTACCTCCGTATGAATCCAACTCCATCTCAACTTTATCTCCGATAAGGACTCGGATGCGATGCATTCGCATTTTACCTGCTAAATACGCAAGTTGGTCTTCCTCCTTACCGTCAATTTTAACTTTAAACAAAGTGTCTGGCAGAGCTTCGGTTACAACACCAAATGCTGTTGTCGTAGACTTTGTTTTTTGGGTATTATTGATCTTGGAATCCATTAATTTTTGCGTTTACATATACTACCAGAACTACCCACTAAAAGTCAATGCTTATACTCTATATTAATGCGTTCTGGAGAATTTGGGAAGGATCTTAGCCAGAAAGGTGTTATCAAAGCGTGGGCATTTGCTATAGACTGGTACTTGGCAAAAACAGCATTACTATCAGTTAGTTTGATTCCCTTTAGGTCATCCTTTAGCTTAGATTCTGAGAAAAGTCCCTTTATTGTTATTGGGCCTTTTAGGGTGAATATAAGAGGAGTACCTTTCTTTGCTGAGAAGTCTTTTGAGTTTGATATCTTGAAAGCTAGATCATCCTCGCCATCGATCTGATATGTAGATGAGGGGAATTTCTTTATCTCACTTCCTGCAATAAACTTGATCAATGGATCTATTTTAAATATTGCTCCATACACAGTAGATCTTACTACTATTTCAGCACTAGCCGCATCTTTCATAATTGGATCGAGAGTCTCAAATTCAAAGCTATAAGCACCATCGTACAATACATAGTCATCAGGTAGGTTTGCCTGAAGTTTTGATAGTAGAGTTCCTCGCAGCTCATCCTCTAGTACCTTAACAGCTTTTGCTTTTACTTGCGCATCAATCACCATCTTTTCTCCTAGGAATCCGCCGGTCATATCGGTCTTCATTCTAGCGTAGAATCCATTGTACTTGTCACTACCCTTGTAACCAGGAAGCTTGAAGTCACCCTTTAGATCAGCAACCTTTATATTGTAGTTTGCACCTGGTTGGTCTGCTATAACTGTTGTTGTAACACTGCCTGGTACAGACTTTTTGCCTGGTACCGTGATACTTGATATTGTTCTGTAAACTAGTCCATCTGGCGTAGCAACTCTAGTTCCTGCTACAAGTGACTGTGCTTTGTCGGAATAGTTATTATAAATGACTACTGTACCTTTTGCTTTGGTTTGAATCTTTGGACCCTTTGTTGCGACGACCATCTGACTTGTACTACCAGTTACTGAGATTACATCATAGTTTAGATCTATCTCAGAATTGCCCTTCTTTGCTGTAAAGGTTCCGTTGATGTCAAAATTTGTTACTTTTGGAGTAATGGTAACTACTGCTTTTGAATATGAAAGAGAAAGAGCTATACCAATAACTACTACTGATACAAAAATAACTACAAAAGTTAAAAGAAACTTCAGTGAAATCTTCTTTTTCTTTATTTTAGGCTTTCTTGAAGTTGCCCTTGTACTTTCTGCGATGGTATCCTCATCCTCACTCTCTTCTTCGTCAATTTCTACATCCTCTTCTACTACTTTTTTAACTATTTTACGCTTGCTTGCTGGTCTATTTATTTTAGGTTTGGTTACAATCTCATCATCAAGAGTAACCTCTCTTATAGAGTGTTTCTCCCCTGGAACAATATCTTGTACGATTTTTTTGGTAGCCATACTTATTGTTAAATATTATAACATACTTATATTTTATCATTCAATGCAATCGCATATATTTTCATCATATTGCTCTGAGCTACTCCTTTTGCGAATATAATATTGTTATCGCCTACATCAATAGATTCATATGAAATGACATCAAAATTAAAGCTATTATCAAAAATTAGGGCCTGTTTGAATAAATCAAAATGACTGTGTGCGGATAGATACACCGTCTTGGGTATATTTGTTATATCAAAAATATCCTTAAACGAATCACTGCCAAGTTTATTCCATTCCAATATTAATGGATTTACTATATCTTTCATTCTATTTTGTTCAACTTCACTTAGTTTTGATCCTTGGTAAAGTGAAAGCATAGAATCACTAGACTCGATAGTTTCTTTTGTACTCTTAGATACTTTTCTCAATAGCGTCTTTATCCCAAAAGGATAACTCGCTATGTGCCGACATAGACCATCCTTTATGATTATCATATCGGTCAATTCACTATGAACATGTATGTAAATGAACTCATTTTTGTCATTTAGGATATTACGCAAAGCCGTATATTGTAGTAGTAATCCCGAATGCAAAGTGTCGTTCTTGCAGTTGAAAAACTTGGTCACAGTCGCACTAACCTTTGATAGGAACTTGTCTGAGCTAAATGATGTTACGAGTGATACCTCAAGCTCATGTGCTTTTTTGTTAACGATGTTGGTAGTTGGATATCCATTTAGCCTTACATCAAAGATGTTTCTCTCTATCAGCCTTGAATCCTTGGTTGTGTTGGCATCAGCTGCATCTTCCTTGATGATTTCCATCAAGGTATTCTTGTCCACAACGGTTTCTGTGTCATATTTTACCTTCACGGTTTTGAGTTTTGAATGTACCCAAGGTGATGAGAGTATGTATTCGATTTTGTCTAACTCATATGATCCATTGTCTCGAGCCAAATGTTCTACAACCTCGGATAGAAGTTTTATAGTTCGTTTTGTAAGATGCTCGGCATTTTTTATCTCGGTAGTGCCTGATATTGCCTTTGTGACTAGTGATGTGACCAAAGAACTATTGTCATCTTTTTTTAAAACTATCGCGCCACGAACTAGACCACTTTGAATATCTAGGATTAGACTTCTTTTACCCTCTTTTTTATTAGAAAAAAGTTGGAACATGATTTGTCTATTATAGCATGTGTATGAATATAGCTGCTGTGGAAATAGAAATAGAAAAGGCCTGCCTATGCGACTGGCACGGCAGACCCTAATCAATGCTTCCGGGAAGCCATGTAAAGTTTGCACTTCCCAACATCCACATGTGGATAGAATTGGTACTCTTCAAACTTCACCTCGGCACCGGGCGGTATCGGGATCTTGCAGAATCCAAACATGGCCCTTCCCCTAGCATTCGTGGTCATCACTTGGAAGACCCCGAGTTCAGGTAAGTAGCCTGAGGTCGAGACCACCCAACGATCACCTGTCATCACTGGAATCACCTCAAAGGTCTTCCCTGTAAGGATCTGATGATTCAGCTCCTCCTGGGACTTTTCGACTTTCTTGAATCCGAAAACTGCCCCAGCGATAACCAACAACATTATGAAAATGTTTCTGTTGCTCATACGACAATGTACTTTGAATCGCCCAACTTCCCCCTTTCGGGATATAAAGGCATACGTTAAGTTATATAGTTATATATTAACATCAAATATCTATGGTGTCAATACAGCTTTTATTCTTCTAACTCCCTGTGAACTGGCCTCCTCTTTTTGTATCTTAAATGTTCCAAGTTCAGAGGTATTCTTTACGTGAGGACCACCACAGAACTCTTTTGAATATGCAGTTTCTAGATTGTTACCAATATAGTATATAGAAACATCATCACCATACTTTTCTCCAAAGAAATGTCTAGCACCAGTTTCTAATGCCTTCTCTTTTGGCATAATGACATTGTTCATCGGTAGACTTGCCTTTATTTTTTCATTTACTATATCCTCAACCCTCTTCTTCTCCTCATCTGTCATTTTCTTATCGTATGAGAAATCAAAGCGTAGTCTCTCTGGTGTAATGTTTGATCCCTTTTGACCAACACCATCTCCTAGAACATCATGTAGTGCTTGGTGAAGTAGGTGGGTTGCTGTATGGTACTTCACAACCATAGGGTTTTCAGCATCAGAGAGTCCTCCTTTGAACTTTTGCTCAGCACCGGCACGAGATAGGTCTTGATGTTTCTTAAATTCTGCTTCGAACTTTTTAATATCAATATCTATGCCTTTTTCTTTCGAAAGTTCTACGGTAAGTTCAAGTGGAAAACCATAACTTGAGAAAAGTGTAAAAGGATCTGTGCCTTTTTCGAATTCTCTCAGACCTTTTTCCAAAGTATGTCTAAATTTCTCCTCCTCTTGATTTATCTCTGCTCTAATATTCTCAGATTTCTCTGTGAGTTCTGGGTATGAATCTGAGTAAATTTCTGAATATATATTTACTAAGTCCTTTAGACTGAATTCTGGCATTCCCATTCTGTTTGCATTTACTATGGCACGACGAAGTAGGCGTCTTAGGATATATCCGCGATCTGTATTTGAAGGAATTACTCCATCACTGATCAGGAAAGTAGCAGAACGAATATGGTCAGCGATAATTCTTGCAGACTTAAGATCAAAATTCTTTGCCGAGTTGCGAACAAAATCCATTGCAGGCTTTAGTAGATCTGTATCGTAAATATTATCAACACCTTGTAGGGTGATAAGCAATCTCTCTAATCCAGCACCAGTATCAACAGACGGCTTTGGAAGCTTGCCTATGATCTTCCCATCCTTTTTCTCATACTGCATGAAAACATCATTCCAAATCTCTATTACATCACGCACATCGTCAGCTTGAACGTGTTCTTCGTGAGTTATTCCACGACCATTAAATCTATTTGTTATGTCGTAGAACATCTCGGTATCTGGTCCACATGGACCGTTGTCTCCTGCTTCCCACCAGTTATTTTTTGCTGGTAAATAGAAAATTCTATTTCCTTCAATATTGTTCTTGGCAAAAATGTCTTTCCAAATAAGTGCAGCTTCTTCGTCTCTAGGTGCATTTTCATCTCCTTCAAAAACAGTAACATACAGTCTTCTAGGATCGAGACCAAGACCCTCTTCTTTTGATGTAAGGAATTCATAACTCCATTCTATCGCCTCCTTTTTGAAATAATCTCCTAGTGACCAGTTACCCAACATTTCAAAAAAAGTAGCGTGAGTCTTGTCGCCGATATCATCTATATCAACAGTACGAAGAACTTTCTGTGCATCAGCTAGACGTGTACCTTGAGGGTGAGGTTTGCCAAGTAAATATGGCACCAAAGGTTGCATTCCTGCAGTGTTAAAAAGTGTAGAGTTGGTAATACCCTTTTCATCTGGAGTAACTAGAGAGGCAGAAGGGATTATGACATGTCCCCTTTTTTCAAAAAACTTAAGGAATCTAGATCGGATCTCTGCTCCTGTTAGCTTTGTATTAACTTTGTTCATGCCAATGAGTTTAGCATAAAATATTAGCTTTTTCTATTTTTGCTCCAAGACCCACTTCCTGTACTTTCTCTCCATATCCTCGAAACTTTTCTTGTTATCAGCAATCTTTTTGGCACCATGGATCATAGTAATTTTTGCATTTAGACGAACAGGTTTTTTGTTTACCGGAACTTTTTCTAGTCTTGAAACTCTCTGCTTTGCAGTTTTCAGAATCTCGTCGATATCTCTAGTAATCTCGTTGATATATGCATCAGCTGTTAATGTTTTGCCTGTTGCCATCTTTACCAATACCTTTGGTTTGTAAAGTGAAGCGTATCTCCAAACCTTTGTCATCTCTTTGCCGACTTTAGGATTGTCCACAATATAGCCGTACTTTTTGTAGAAATACTCCCTCCACTGACTAACTCCAAGTTCTGCTAATCCATAACCGTGGTAATACGCTGATGACTCCCATGAATATATATGAGGGACATTTAATATTGAAATACTGTCTTCTGAGCGATCAAAATACATTTTATTGACCTCATACGCAGTCTTGATTACAAAATCTTTTGTTAGATTCTTACATTCATATATTCTCCTCTCAAAATTCATAACAAACATAATAGACATCATGTCGAGTGGTATTAAAGGATGCAACTTCCTGACCCTTCGTTCGTATAGATCAAATGGATATGACTTACCCTCGTTATTCTTTGCATATCTCATTCTCCATTCAATACTACTTGATATTGAGTCCATGAACATACTCTGTGTTTCTGCCCATGACACCGCATTTGGTGGATACTCACTATTTATACAGACCTCTCTTTGAACCGAGTTCAGTCTATCTGCTGCGTGCCCAGCTTCATGAAATACAGTATGGATACCCCCTGCACCTGAGCTTATCTGTTTCGGTATGGCATTTGAGGTAAAGTTTGATGATCCTGGGACCAATCTATTCTTCTTATCGTAAGTTACTAGTTTTGGATAGTGACAAAAGCCATTGTCATATTTACCTTTTCTATCAAGTAGATCAAGTTTTAGTTCTCCACCCTTATAATCGATTCCTAGAGCAGAAAATGACCTTCCCCACACATTAATCACATTCTCAAATTGGAAATACGGATCCTCCTCTTTTGCAAAATCACCAGACATCATGTACCCGAAGTTCCAAGGCTTACGTAGGCCAGGCATACTCTCTTCTAGTTTTCTAATATTCTCAAATGCGTATTTGGTTTTATCATAGATTTTGTCAAAAATAGAGAAAAGCTCATCCTTTGTCATGCCCTCATCGAGATGAATCTTGTAGTCATAGAAATCCTCATAACCTAACGCTTGTGCATATTCGTTTCTACCATTTATGATATCGATATATGTATCAATATGCTCCATTGGAAGCTTCTCAAGTGCCTCAAAACACGCTTTACGAATTGCCTCGTCTGAATCGGTGCGCATGGTAGTTCTCATTTTGTTTCTAGACGCAATAACGAACTTTCCAGTCTTCGGATCAATGTATCCTTCCTCTCTACTTTTTACTTTTGTAGCTAGCTCCTCTTCTAGTTTTGCTACCTTCTCACGAATTGGAACTGCATTCTCTGGTATTTGAAATAGTGAAAAAAAGTCAGACCATATCTCGAGTCTTTTCTTATCTGCAGATTTTGCAGTTTTTATTCTCTCGTCAACTAGCGCTTTTAGATGTCTATTGGATCTAAAGGCATCACGTGCGGCTTCTGCCTTTATCTTCTTCTCCCCGTCCGTCTTTAAGTCCTTGGAAATACCCATGTATGTATTCCAGAAAAGATCCTCATACTTTTTATGTAGTTTGTAGTACTCAGAATTAAGATACTCAAGTAGTGATGAGTCCTTTTTATACTTTTTGTTAAATGCGGTAATTTGTTTTGTATTCATTACTACTTAATATCGCAAACTGTTTTGATTTCGTCAATCACTAGCTTGATATCATCTTGCTTCATACCA
The DNA here is from genome assembly GCA_964600255.1 of uncultured Candidatus Saccharibacteria bacterium. GTDB lineage: Bacteria > Patescibacteriota > Minisyncoccia > Phycocordibacterales > PALSA-1337 > CAIOGI01. The sequence goes on along the minus strand of CAZRIX010000002.1, from coordinate 84,537 downwards.
ATTTCAGTTAGAACAGACTGATTTTCATAAATTTCCATACAAATGACTACACCCTTTTGTAGTAATGCTTTTTTGTGAACATTTGAAAGTGAGGTTAGACATGTGAAAGGATGTAAACGTAATTCTTCAATGATGTCTTGCAAGTTGCCTCGAACTGGATAGTTCCAACCTAGCATCTTTAGCTTGTTACATTCACCGTAGCGGATCGCTTGTTCTGTAAACTTTGTGTTTGTTATAAGCCATCCTTCATCAAGTCTTCTCTGTATTCCTCCATAGTTAAATAGATTTCCCCTTAGATCGTCAAAACGTGCTTTTATATACAATGCAACCTTCAAGTCTGACTTGAGATCGAGTTCATTGTGGAACTTGGCTTCAACCATGATTAGCTTGTCTTTGTTCCAAGCAACTACATCTACTTCGTGTGGTACGCAAATTCCCAAAACAGTTTGATCTGTTAAAGTTTCGTAACCCCAAGTTTGGAAAATCTTTGCCACGTATTTTTCAAATGGAAAACCGTCTGGACCAAGTTCAGATAGCGCTCGACGAAGAGAATATTTTACTGCCATCGGCATAGAATGGCTGCGTAAAAGATGGAATGCTTTTGAATAGATCTCGCTAGTTGGCATTCCGTCGTAAATCTCTTTGTTTAGTTGTTCTAGTATTTCCTCGATGATAACCTCATTGCCTCCGGCGTTTCGAAGTGAGTCTATGAGTTTTGTTTCTTCAAAAAGTTCCTTCTTACCGTCAGCTTTTGTTATGGTTATCAGGTGATTCATGCGGAGATTATATCATATCTATAATCCCTCCCCCTAGGCATATTTCCCCATCGTATATGACAAGTGACTGTCCGGGTGAGATAGTGTACTGAGGTTTTGCAAACTCCACCGTACTTTCATCTATAAACTTTATGTCCTGCAGTTCTGCTCTATATCGAGAGCGAGCCTTGAGATTTTTTCCTATTTGTTCCTCACCCGTATTCCAATTTACGTCTCTTAGCTTTATCCTTGTAATTCCATTTGGAAGTTCTCCGTCACTATTCTTGTTTGCGACCGTGATTGTATTGCGGACTATGTCTTTTGAGATCACATAGTATGGTTCATCATTCGGTGTTTTCTTTGTTATATTAAAACCGTGTCTCTCGCCTATGGTATAGAAAAAGCTTCCATCGTGCTCGCCGATATTCTCACCGTCTTCATTTAGAACTATGCCTGGTTTTGAGTCTATATAGTGCGTTAGAAACTCTTTTATATCTATTTTGCCTATGAAACATAGTCCCTGGCTATCTTTCTTCTCTGCATTGGGTAAATTGAACTTTTTTGCCAGCTTTCTTGCCTCTGGTTTCTCAATGTTACCTACGGGAAATATCGTTTTTGCTAAATGTTCTTTCTTTAGGGTCCATAGGAAATATGTTTGGTCTTTGTTTTTGTCGTTGCCTGCTACCAGGTTATTGTCTATAACCTGCGCGTAATGTCCTGTTGCGACATAGTCAGCTCCTTGTTTCATGGCCCAGTCGAAAAACCCTCCAAACTTTACGTAACGATTGCACATCACATCGGGGTTTGGGGTTCTGCCAGCCTTGTATTCGTTTATCATATAGTCCACCACTTCCTCCTTATACTCTTTCTCTAGATCTAGTGTGATAAATGGAATTTCTAGCTTTGCAGCAACTCGCATAGCATCGAGTCGGTCTTCTTTCCATGTACAGTTTATCCAGTCTGGTTGCCAAACCTTGATAAAGACTCCTGTGACGTCGTACCCTCGCTTTTTAAGCAATGCAGCAGAGACCGAGCTATCCACTCCTCCTGACATACCAACATAGACTTTTCTTTTACTCGAAATATTCATACCTTGACTATTATTGAAATGCAGTATATAACTAATTTTGGATCAACGCAAATCATATGAATAATATCTCTATACTGCTCGGATGTGTATCGGCCATTTCTATTCTTGTTGGCGTCTGGTTTTTAGTTAACAGCAAGCGTAAACTGGCAGTTGCAAGTATCTTGTTTTCATTTGCAGTGTGCACGGTGCTTGCCGTACTAACTCGAATGGAGGAAAAGAAGCGTCATAGGTGGGTTATAACCAGTACCACTATTACCAACGGCACCTACGAGGTGCACGGGTCGTACTACGACGGGAATGGAAATTGGTTGACAATTCTACAGCCAGCACAGGTCAGTTTTCACCAACTACCTATGGGATCGCGGATCGATAGCGTTCCAATATCCCCGCACTCTGTCATCCTAGCGACTCGAATGAAAATTCCAGGACCGCAAGACACGAACTTCACACCCATCGTCCAAATTTCTGGTAGTAAGGACGATAGACAGATAAGGCCTGTCACCCCGAGCACTTTGCGTGGCAAGTAGTCGCAAGACGAAACCAGATTGTGCTGAACGTCACCCGCTAGTCGGGTGATTTTCTATTTAATATACTTAGCCTTATTCGCTAAATGTTCCTGATACGTCACGGCGTAATGCATTAATTTATCAGTGCCGGTTAGATAATAATAATATTTCGAGTCAACAGGATTAATTGCAGCTTTTATTGAATCTAAGCTTGGACTTGTAATGGGTCCTACCGGAAGGCCTTTATTCAAATATGTATTGTATGGAGACTTTATTTTCAAGTCTACTGACGTATATGGTCCTGTCTTCCCTGTTAGATAATAGAAGGGTGCGTCTACTTGCAAAGGCATGCCCTCCTCCAATCTTTTCCAAAGTATCCCTGAAATTATTTTGCTATCAGCTAAATTGTTAGATTCCTTTTCAATTAGAGACGCCATTATTACAATATCACTTAAGCTCTTCTGTGTAGCTTTTATATCCTGGTCTATTGATGAGATTTTTTTATTAAAATTTTCTTTCATAGTTCTAACTATCTCTTCACTTTTAACATTTTCAAAGAATAAATATGTGTCAGGATATAGATACCCCTCTTCCTTATTAGCAATCTTTACGAAATATGGTGCATTAAAACCAGGTATATTCTTTAGGAGAATAAGGGCCATATCACGTACATTTGTGCCCTCAGGTATTGTTACTGAAATTTTAGTTTGCCTAAAGTCACCTTTATATAGTCTTCGTGCTATTTGTATGCTTGATTCTGGCCCTTCAAATTTGTAGTCACCAGCTTTAATTATTCTGTTAAATGAAAGTACAGCTACTGCGTACTTAAGAAATGTAGCTGACTTGATCATGCCCTTAGTTTCCATGTCTCTTGATGTGGAGTACAGTGAACCACCTTTTGGAATCGAATACTCAAACGGGGTTTTAGGAAAATTATCTGGAGCTGAAGATAGGTTCAGGATTACAGCAACGATGACGATTATCAAAGACACTATGACTCCTGTAATTTTTTTCATATGATTTTTAAGCATACTATATAGGTAGATTTGAAGGAGCCTCGAATTTCTTTGAAGGAATACGATTTAGACCTGGAGTAGCTGCAACAGCACCTGGGAAGTGATATAGAGTTGCAAGTTCCTCACTACTCATTATTACATGTTTACTTTTTATTGGATCATAGAAGAATGATCTTCTCTTGTATGCTTCGAGTGCGATCTTCATCTGCTTCGTCTCTCTCATCTTTTTGTAGTCTTGCCATGGTAATCCAGAGAATTTGGATGAATATTTGTCTCCATTTGGCTTCAGACCATTGAAGTTTTCTGTACTAAAATGTTTGAAAGACCCAACAATACCACCGATTCCGTTTGGCTTGTCGAATACATTCTTCTTTCCCATGTATATGACTCGAATACCGACATCAAACGCTGGCTTCGCCATGTTACGCTCAATTGCCTTTACTATTTCCTTTTCTCCATCAGAAAGTGTGGGTGGTGTAATTCTGCCGGATACTTTATCCTTTGTACCAGCTATCCTTGTTTTTGGATCTCTACCCATGATCTCGTTAATAACCTTCTTTGCCTGGTCCTTGTAAGGCTGTGTTTTTTTAAAATATATGTGAGAACCTTGAACTTCTTTTATGTTTGCCCTTATTACATATTGAAACCAAACTTGCTGGTTCGCGCCGACAGAACCAAGGAACTCTATCATAGGCGTTAACGGATCAACTTTAAATTCTTCCTTTGGATCTTTATCAAGTCCATAGTCAACATATGTCTTTATGGGATACACATGTGCCATGTTCTTACTTGAATCCTCTTTTGTAAAAATAAACTCAGCTGCATACATAGTCGATTCCTTGGGATCAAATTGAACTCCCCTAGTGTAGTCAGGTACCTCCATAACTTCTATTCCTGGGAACTGTGAATACAATGCAGCCATAACTCCATTCTTTCTTTGATCTTCTGTATAGATCATAAATTTCACCTTTCCTTCGACAGATATGATCTCCAGAGAATATCCAGGTCTCTTTTCCCCTTTCCAATATTGTGCAAAAAATCCACCATCTGATGTATTGTGTAGTGCATTGATAAAAAGCTCCATAGCAGCTGGTGATCTAAAAGAGTCTCTGGGTAGTTTGACCTCAAGTACGGTGAATTTCCTTCTTGCAAAGGTGTCAGATCGAATATAGTTTATCCACAGTGGCCAAAATAGCTTAAAGAGAATGTATGCCAACATCATTGGCATCACTGGAATGACTAGATCCCTCACGGTCGTTACGAGTTGCTCAGAAAGTAGATTAGATAGCACTGAAATGAAATTCATACAGGAAATATTATATCACATGTTTTAACACATGTTTAAAGTATAGAAATTTTAGATCAAACTAAGCTGAAATAGGAGTTGCAATACCTACCACTTCGTACTTACCATCCTTAGTTTTTTTGAAATGCTTCTGATTCTGAAGATTTACCATGATTGTGTTTTCCTTCACATATCTTTCCTTCATAACCTTATCCACAATCTCTTCTTTTGTTAGAGGACCGTTCTTTTCTAAGATATTTCTTATAACATCCTTCACGACTCCTGACATGTAACCCCATTCCTTTAGTGCATAAAGTCCTCTTCCTACTAGTACAAATCTCTTGTCCTTTATAAGCTCATTATGAGTTGTTGCAATGTGGGCCTTCTTGTTGAAAACTTGAGTGATCTGCTTTGCCACTTCCTTGAAGTGAATAGGAGAACCATGCTTTCTGATAACTAGGAATGCATAGTCACGCATACCCTTTGTCTTTATATTTGATGAACTGGAAACTCCCCATTCTCCCATAGCATTTTTGCCAAGAGACTTTGAAAGACCCAACCATCTCTTTATGATTTCTTGATTCTTGTATTTTTCAGAAACATTCTCTAGGTGACCTAGGAACTTGCCTACGATTTCAGATTCAGGAAGTAGATCATCATCTGAAAGACCACTGTAAAGCTTCTTTAGAGAATCCTCTACTTGTTTTGCTAGCTCTTCATTTACATGCCAACGATGCTTGAATTCGTCATCCTCTCTTCTCTTCTTGAAGATATCACCAATGACTAGGATAAAGTGAATATGGTTCTGTAGTTCTTTATCTCTTGAAGCATGACCAAGGAAATCTTCCTCAACAACTATACCTCCCAAACTGTGGATCAATGTTTCTAGTTCTGCAAAGGCTACCTTCTCTGTCTTGTATGATTCAGACTTACGAATATTTGCTAGTGCATAGTTTTCGATCTGACGTACGCGTTCACGAGTGATACCATATAGTTTTCCAATAGCATCAAGAGTCATTTTCTCTGTACTTTTGCCAAGGCCGTATCTTTTTATCAATACCTCACGTGCACGATCAGGTAGAACTGAAAGCAGTCTCTTTGTTGTTTGTTTTGGTTTGAATTGAATGTTGGCCATGCTATTTTTGTTTGTTTTGTATTCTTGATACTACATTATCATTTATAATATGTCAAATCTATGGAAAACTTACACTAGCTACGAATCCCCAATCTGTCTCTAAAACACGATATTCACCAGCCTATTTTTAATAACTATAACCTTTTTAATTTCTTTGTCAAATGTCCACTTTTTTATTTCATCCATATTTAGAGCCATTTTCTCAACCTCGGCATCTGCAGTGTCGGCTGGTATACTCATCTCCCCCCTAACCTTCCCGTTTACTTGAATCATTATCCTTACCGTACTCTCTATAAGTTTTGATGGATCATACTGAGGCCATGAGTTGGCGTGAACTGAACCTTTGTTCTTTAGTAATGACCATAATTCCTCGGTAACATGGGGTGCAAAGGGGGCCAAAATTTTGAGTAAAGTCTCATAAATTTCCTTTGGAATCTTGTCTTCCTTCTCCAAATCATTCAATAAAATCATGATTGAACTGATCGCAGTATTGAATCCCATCTTCTCAATATCTTCACCTACTTTTTTTATTGTTTTGTGTGTTGCCACCTCTATCTTTTCAATATTATTTTCACCAATCTTTTCTACAAGTTTCCAAACTCTCTCGATGAATCTTCTTGAGCCGGCAATACTATTTGTGTCCCATGCAATAGCTTGATCAAATGGACCCATAAACATTTCATGTATTCTCAACGTGTCAGCACCGACAGTTTTTACGAAATCATCTGGATTGATTACATTACCAACTGACTTAGACATCTTTGCCCCTCCTTCAGCAAGTATCAAACCGTGAGATGTACGCTTCTTGTAAGGCTCCTTCGTAGGTACTAGACCAAGATCATAAAGGAATTTGTGCCAGAATCGGGAATACAGTAAGTGAAGTGTTGTATGCTCCATACCACCGTTGTACCAGTCTACTGGAGTCCAGTATTTTAAGTTCTTTGGATCAGCAAAAACTTTTTTGTTTTTTGCATCAGTGTATCTCAAATAGTACCAACTACTTCCTGCCCAGTTTGGCATAGTGTCAGTTTCTCTTTTTGCTTTACCTTTACAATTTGGACACTTTGTATTTACCCACTTATCTATAGCTGAAAGCGGAGACTCACCGTTTTGAGTAGGTGCATAGTTTTTAACTTTAGGAAGTTTCAAAGGAAGTTCCTTGTCTGGAAGTGGAACTATTCCACATTTTTCACAGTGAACAACAGGAATAGGTTCACCCCAATATCGCTGGCGAGAGAAAACCCAATCGCGGAGTTTGAACTTTGTAACCCATTCGCCACCGGCTACTAGGGTCATCGCCTTCTTAGCTTCTTCAGAATTCTTGCCTGTAAAATCTCCTGAGTTTACAATAGTTCCTGAATCAATAAAGGTGTCGTTCCCTGTCTGAATACGTTTCCAAAGCATATTAAACTCTACGTGCTGTAGTTTTGTTTTTGAAATTTCCTCAGTGGATAGCCACTGCACATCATAATTAGCTTTTTCTACTTCACCTAAATCCACTCTTGCATCGTCTACTAATTCAAATAAAAAGTGCTCGACATGAACCCTTCTGTTCACTCCCTTGTGAGCTGCGTAGAAAAAGGATTCAGACATTCCAAGGCTTCTTACAAGTCTTATATTCTTATATCCTGTTTCTTCCAGGATTTCTCTCTTTGCCGATTCTAATGCGCTCTCATTCTTTTCAATTCCGCCGGTCACAAAAGTTGTCCAAGGCTGATTTTTCCATTTAAGCGTTAAGTACTTCTTGTTTCTCGGATCGTAAACTATAGCTAGAATTATTTCTCTAAAAGTATCCTGCTTTCCTTGCTGTGGTGGGTTTGTTGTATCAATTAGACTTGGAGCAATAACATGTCTCATACCCAACCCATATTTTTTTGCAAATTCAAAATCCCTTTCGTCATGTGCAGGTACAGCCATAACAGCCCCAGTTCCGTAGTCACCTAGTACATAATCTGCCACCCAGACAGGTATTTCTTCATTATTAATTGGGTTAATTGCTTTAATTCCCTTTAATTCAACCCCAGTCTTTTCTTTCTTTGTGTCTGTGCGCTCGATGTCGGTCTTACTCTTTACATCTTTAATATACTTTGCAATCTCTATTGTATTCTCTGCTTTGCCTGAATATTCCTGGACAAAGGGGTGTTCTGGCGCAAGTACAACATAAGTCACACCAAACAATGTATCTGGACGTGTTGTATAAACCTTAATTTTGTCACTACTACCTTTTATTGGAAAATTAATCTCTGCACCCTCACTCTTTCCAATCCAATTTCTTTGTTGGATCTTTATTTTCTCTAGGAATTCAGTCTCATCTAGATCTTTGTCCAAACGGTCAGCATACTTGGTAATGGCAAGCATCCACTGCTCTTTTTCTTTTTTCTCAACTTGTGTTCCACAGCGATCGCAACATCCGTTGACCACCTCCTCGTTTGCTAGTCCGATAAGGTCTTTTGGACACCAGTTTATAATCATCTTCTTTTTGTATGCCAATCCTTTTTTCAAAAATTGTAGGAAAATCCACTGCGTCCATTTGTAGTATTTTGGATCTGTTGTATCTATTTCTCGTGACCAGTCAAAAGAAAATCCTAGAGCTTTCAGTTGCTTACGGAAATTGTCAGTATTCTGCTTTGTAACTATTGCGGGTTGGATACCAGTCTTGATGGCGTAGTTTTCTGTTGGCAATCCAAATGCATCCCAACCGATTGGATATAGAACATTGTAACCTTCCATTCTTCGCTTACGGGAAATTATATCCATAGCGGTATTACTTCTGATATGACCTACATGAAGTCCTGCACCAGATGGAAATGGGAATTCTATGAGTGCATAGAATTTGGGTTTCTTCGGATCCTCTTTTACCTTGTTTGGTTTCTTTGATTCCCAAACTTTTTGCCACTTCTTTTCAACTTTTGTATGATCATATGGATTCATAGTATTAGACATCATATAACAAAAAGCCCCGGTCGTGAAGAGACGCGGGGCTTTCTCGAATTTGTTGACGGGCCTATTTTGGAAAGGCCCATACGATGCTTATGATGAGCACCACCATAAACATATCCTGACCGAATCGTTCCGGCTTGTCACTATAAGTGTGTCTGCCGAGATGTTGCAGGATCCGAAAAGAGCGTTTTTTCATTTGCCATACTATACCACACTTGTATATATTTGACCATATGTCTGGGATTGTAAAGTTTTGATAAGCTGGCTATGCAACCTACTGCGCTGAGTAGTGGCGAACGAAAGGCGCATCGACACCGGGACCACCTGGTTAAGAATGCCCACGGCATTGGTTGTAGGGACCCTTAGACCCCGTGTCTTCGGGTCCCTTGTTGCGCATCCAGGGGAATATATTTTAGACTCACGATGTATTTGTATGCTACTATACTTCCCATGAGCTGGTTAATTATTGCAATTCTAGGTTCCCTATTCTACGCATCAACGAATCATCTTGATAAGTACCTGATATCCAAGTACCTCAAGGGTGGTGAGGTTGGATCACTAATCATTTTCTCAGCAATTTTCAGTATCTTCGCTCTACCCATTGTTTATTTTATGTACCCTGCCGTGTTCTCTGTAACAGTATTGCAAGGTGTGGTCTTGGCTATTACCGGTATGATGACGGTTGTTGCGATTCTTTTGTATTTGTATGCGCTATCTGAGGACGAAGCAACTAACGTAGTGCCTTTCTATCAAACAGTTCCAATATTCGGATTTATTCTCGGTTATTTTATTTTAGGAGAAAGTATAACATTAACTCAAACTGTGGCTTCTCTGGTGATTATTGCAGGAGCTGTGGTGCTATCGTTTGATCTTGGTGTAAGCGAAATTCGTTTCAAAGGCAAAGTTGTACTTTATATGCTAACCGCCTCAATGTTGTATGCTATAAGCACAGTTTTGTTTAAACTAGTTGCTATAGATGAGGGATTCTGGCTATCTACGTTCTGGTCTTTGCTTGGAAAAGTGGTGCTCGGAGGCATATTCCTACTATTTGTACCTGTGTACAGGAATCAGTTTTTGAATGTTTTAAGGAGTAATAAGATTAGCGTTCTGTCGCTAAGTTCATTTAATGAGACACTCAGTATTCTCGCTGATGGATGCGTAGGTTATGCAACTTTGCTAGCCCCAGTGGCTCTTGTGCTGCTTGCTGGAGCATTTCAACCAGTATTCGTGCTTGTTATTGGAGTTATCCTAACATTATTTTTCCCCCAAATATCTATCGAATCTCTTTCTAAAAAGCATTTAGCACAAAAAATAGTTGCCATTACTCTAATAATGATTGGAACATATTTTGTTTAGATTTTAAACTCCATCACATCTCCATCCTGCACGACATACTCCTTTCCTTCTGTTCTCAAAAGTCCCTTCTCACGTGCGTTTGCAAATGATCCTGACTCTATTAGTTTGTCCCATTCTATTACTTCTGCTTTGATAAACTTCTCCTCGAAATCTCCGTGAATAGCTGTTCCTGCTTTTGGTGCCTTCCAACCTCTACCTATTGTCCAAGCACGAGTTTCCTTTTCACCCGTAGTGAAATAAGTCATAAGGTTTAGAAGTTCATAACCTTTTTTTATCAAATTATCTATGCCATCGTCATTGGCACCTAGGCCTTCGCGTAGTTCCTTTTTATCTTTGTCATCAATATCTTTTAATTCATGTTCGATTCCTGCATCAACTACTACCCATTTAGCGTTATTCTCCTTAAAGAAAGACATGAGAGCATCCCAGCGTGCATCCTTTAATTCATCTAGATTCTTGCCGCCAGATTTTTTGTTTAGAATATACATAAAAGGCTTTGAAGTTAGAAGATGAAGTGACTTCACAAAAGGAGCTTCGAATTCATCAGGAACAACACTTGATGCAAGTTTACCGGCTTCCAATGCAACCTTTATTTTTTCTAATAGACCATTTTCCAAAATAGCCTCCTTGCGGCCAGATTTAACTTCTCTTCCAAGATTTGAAAGACGCTTCGTAACGGTTTGAAGATCAGCGAGAATGAGTTCGAGGTTAATAACCTCAATGTCTTTGATTGGATTAACCTTACCATCGACGTGAATGATGTTGTCGTCTTCGAAAATACGCACCACTTCAGCGATAGCGTCAGTCTCACGAATATTTGTAAGGAATTGGTTACCGAGACCTTCGCCATCAGATGCACCTTTTACTAGACCAGCAATGTCTACGAATTCGACTACTGCAGGAACAGTTTTTTGAGTTTTAGAAAAATCAGAAAGCTTCCAAAGACGCTCGTCAGGAACTGCCACAACGCCCACAGAAGGGTCTATTGTGGCGAAAGGATAGTTAGCGACAAGAACACTCTTCTTGGTAAGGGCGTTAAAAAGTGTTGATTTACCTACGTTTGGTAGACCTACGATTCCTATTGATAGTGACATGAAGAAAACAATAGCAGATATTTGGGTATTTTGAAAGAGGACGAAAAATGGTAGTATATTGCGAGATGAACGCACTAAAAGCCTTATGGTTTGTATTTCAAATCGCAGCTGCTCTATTCGTCTGCGTATTCTTGTTCTTGCTTGGTTTCGTAGCGTTTGCTGTTTACGAGCTCGGTGTCGGAATACTGAGTATCTTCACGCATAGGCGTTACGTACCACTTTTTGAACTTCTGAGAATGTCTATCTGACACCTCTTTCACACGCAACAAGGCGCCCCTACAGGCGCCTTTTGTCTTACTATTTGATTAATTTTGACAAGTAAAGCGCCCGCCGACTCTGAGTCGGCGGGCTTGCTTACCTGTACAGGAGCCTGCTATTGGCCCCTGTTAAAACCGTGTCGGAATATCCCGCCTGCACAGACTGTATGGGGGATCCCCCTCCAACGGTGGACATCCTCGATGTAGTCCCCGTCCCTCGGGTGCGAACACCAGTTCTCCGGTGACGGATAACGCTGCTCCAGCTGAACGACGTAAAAGAATCCCATGACTAGATGATATTTTAAGCTCATGTTTTCTCCTTCCAAACAAAATCTTATCAGACCTAGGATTTTACATCAATACATTTATCCACTCCTCGCTCGCTACTTACCCATTACTTCTCTAAGTTCTGCTTCATGCGCCTTCATTACCGCAATCATAGCCTCTTGTTGTGGCATGCCACCTTTTATTTTCTCTTGCGCCTCCTGAGCTACCTTCATAAAGAAATCAGGATTCTTCTCAATCATAGCCAGGATCTGTTCTTGTTGCTCTGCAGGCACATCCTTCATCTGCTTTTTTAACATTTGCTTAAGTAGAAAGTTTTGAAACATATATTTATTTTATTTAAGTATTATATCACCTCCTGTGAACCTTTTTTGTATATTGTTAATGGCACTGAACTCCATGAGTTTATAATAGAAGTAATATATTTCCAAGCATGGAGCACTTCATCCGTACTGGTAAACAGTGTCTGATCTCCTATTATTGAATCATAGAGCACTCTCTCGTATGCATCAGGCAGAATAGCGTGTGAAGGGTGGTCACTGTATTTGAATTTTAAAACTTTTGGTTCAACATCCATTGTAAAACCTGGCGTCTTTACCCAGAAGCCAATTTTTATAAGCTCATCTGGCTGAATACGGAATGTTAGTACGTTCTGTCTGTCCTCGTATGTCTTATCGTCTTTATCATTCTTAAAATAAATATTGATCTCAGTTTTCTGCTCTGACATTTCTTTGCCACTTTCGATATAGAATGGCACATTCTTCCACCTAGGATTGTCTATGAAGGCTTCTATACGGAAAAAAGTTTCGGTCTGTGTATGCTCCTTTATTCCAGGTTCATATCTATATCCTTCATACTGTCCTCTAACAACACGTGATGAGATATTTTTTGGATTTGCTAGCTGAAGTTTAGATAGGACCTTTGCCCTCTCTTCTCGAATAGAGTGAGCATCCATCTTTGCTGGAGGTTCCATAGCAACCAAGGCTAGCATCTGGAGTATGTGGTTTTGTCCCACATCCTTCAATGCTCCGATAGCGTCATAAAAAGATCCTCGAGTCCCTACACCTATTTTCTCCATTAGCTTGATATGAATCTTGTCTATGTGGTTTCTGTTCCATAGTGATTCAAAAAGAGAATTGGCAAAACGAAATGCGAGAATATTTTGCAAAGCTTCTTTTGCAAGGTAGTGATCTATACGGAAAATCTGGTCCTCCTTGAAGAGACCACCAAGTTTTTTGTCGAGCTTCTTTGCTGTTTCAATATCATTCCCAAAAGGCTTCTCAACCAATATTCTAGTCCAACCCTCATCTCCACCACAAGGGATTGTTAGTCCTGAGTTGTATAACTGAGTAAAAATTGATTCGTATAGCGACGGTGGTGTTGAAAGGTGGAAAAGTTTGTTAGAACATTGACCAAAAATATCATCAATACTCTTTAATCTTTGAGAAAGGTGCGCGTACGAATCCGATGTGTCGAAATTACCTTGCTCATAGTACATATGATCTATGAAGTGCTTCACATCCTCTTCGTGGAACTGACCAGGCTTGATATGCATATGACTTCTAATGAAGGCTCGGAACTCTGCACGGTTCAAAGGACGTCTAGAAAAACCAACAATAGCAAACTTGCTGGGTAACTCTTTTTTAACATACAGACTAAGAAGCGCAGGAAGTAGTTTCCTGCCAGCTAGATCTCCAGTAATACCGAGAATAATAAAAATCGTTGGCGACATAAGGGTATTCTATCACTTCAAGCACTTAAACAAAATAAATTAGAAATCTTCACCCCACTTTTCCCACATTGGATAGTAGACGGTTGCAACATAGACACAAGGAAGTACTAGGACACCAACAACGATCCACATTATGAAGAATGATAGCTTTCCTAGTGCCTCTTTGATTGTTTCTAATGCTTCAGCCATGGTCTTGAATTTTACTCTAACTTAAATGATGGTGCTATTATTTGCCAAACTTCTTGTTATAGCAATCCATCGCCTTCTTGATGTGTTCGTAAGCTTCCTTTGGTCCAAGGAACTTGCCAACTTTTACTGTATCCTTGCCTGTCTGAGGTATCTTGTATGTTTCAAAGAAAGTCTGGATATCCTTTCTCTCGTATGGAGCTAGTTGATCTACATGGTCTATATGTGCGTATCTAGGATCCTTACTGTTAACTGTAATGATCTTGTAATCTTCCTCTCCGTTATCAATCATTTCCATAACACCTATAACACGACCCTTAACAAGAGTTCCAGGTAGTACTGGATATGTACTAAAGACTACAGCATCCAGCGGATCATTGTCACCCTCATTCCATGTAGAAGGTACATCACAGTAGTTTACTGGATAGAACATAGGTCCAAAAAGTACACGATCAAGCTCTAGTATTCCAAGCTCCTTGTTGTACTCATACTTGTTTGATTCGCCCTGAGTTATCTCAACAATTAGGTTAAGAATCTCGGGTGCTTTGTTTTGTGGTATTGTGTGAAAATGTGAATTATTCATACCGGCAATTCTAGCCGAAATCCACCCTTTTTACAAGTAAAAGTCAAATTAGTATTTCCTGATTACACCTTTGACTATAGCAGCGACTTTTAGGTCATTTTCTGGGTAAATAGGCTTATACTTTTTGTTGGCTGGCTCAAGATAGACTTGATTACCCTTTTTTCTATAGTACTTCATAGTCCAACCTCCATCCACATCGGCTATTACTATGTCACCCTCCTTTGCATCACTTCTTCGCTCTACTATAACCAAATCTCCTTCATGGATTCCCTCTTCAATCATGGAATCTCCTTTAACTTCGAGTAGATATGAGGCTAGTCGATTCCTAACGAGATAACTGTCGAGATTGATTGTGTCCAAAACTTCCTCATCAGCTACAGATGGTATTCCAGCTTCAACTAGACCGAGAAGCTTAACTTCTTGAAATAAGTTGGTTGGCAGTAACTTGCCAGTGCTGTCCTTCTCTAGAATGCCCGCGTCTATAAGCTTGTTTATAAGTTTGTAGACTGCATTCTTAGACTTGAATCCTAGAAGATTCATAATCTCCGCATAGCTTGGCATTCGTTTCTGTCTTTCGTAGAAAGAAAATATTTTGTCTTTGTATTCGTTCATTATTGTTATTATAGAACAAAGCTAGCAAAAACGTTAAATGTCTTCTGAAACCAGCTTCTCTTTGAACTTTCGTAAAAGCCGTAGAACTGTGATACTAGGAACTTGTGTCTTCGTGCCTCTGCTTTGTATGGTAAACCCTTTATAATCTTTAGATCTATCTCGCGGTTCAACTTCTTAATTTCCTTTCTTAAATTATGTGCTAGTGTAATTTTACTCATAAGTTTTTAAATTATTCTTGTATGAGTACATTATAAGTGAACGTACGTTCACCTGCAAATAAATCTGTGGATAACTATGATTTAAACACTAGTTTTTGGTTGGTGATTGTCTGGAAATGATATTTCCATTATCGTATCTTTTACCTGTATTGGTCTTGGTATTTGTTCAAATACAAATCTCTCCTCAGTTCCTGCAGTTTGTATCATAAGGTTTCCAAAGTTTACAATGTTTTCTAGTGGCCCACCCATTTTTACATATATATCTTGAATTCTAGATAGGTGAAGTTCAGCTACTGTTCTATTGAAGAATCCATGCTGAGTGCTGTCTATTATTCTTGTATCAGTAACTATCCACACATCCAGGGTGTACATCGTAAGAGAGTAGAAAATTATCACCCACACGAATAGAGTCCATATGCTTAGTATAAATAGGTACACGACCATAAGCTCATTGTTTACTATGAACTCTACAAAGATAAAACTGAGAAGTATCGGTATTACGTATGCTATAAGAAGCCCCACTATTCTTAGTATTATGGTAATCGGATGTCTTCTGAGGAACAGTAATACACGTTCCCCCGGCTCCTGACCCTGAAATGTGTTTAATGTATTTTTGAATACTGAGAAAAGTGTTGCCATTTTAGATTAGATTAATATTAAAAAATGATGAGTTACTATTTATAATACTTTGGAGTTGAATGTTGAGTTGTCCTGTGTTTATATTTGAAAATAAAACAATACTGATAAAGAAAAGTATAAATGATCCTAGGACGAATAACGCTGAGAGAATTTTGGGCTGACGACCAACACCAAATCGCACGAGGTGGTAGAAAATAATGAATACAGAAATCCAGTATACGATTATTAATAAAAATGCGATTGCAGCTAGCACAACATTAATATCCAACATAGATATAATTATACCACTTATTCTAATTTATTATACAAATATCTATATTTGTGTGATATGATAATTATATGAAAATTAGTGTAACTTACGGGAAAGGTTTTACATTGATAGAGCTACTCGTAGTGATATCAATAATAGGACTCCTGTCATCTGTGGTGCTTGCTAGTCTCGGCAGTTCAAGGGAAAAAGCTAGAATTGCTGCTGGGCAGCAGGCTAGTGGATCTATTTTTAGAGGATACGGAGCTGACTCAATCGCTTACTTTGATTTTGAAGATACAGATACCTCTGTAATAAAAGATAGTATAGGTAACGGATATTCAATCGCTATGCCAAGTGGTTGTAGTATCGTCAACGACTCTCCGACTACGGGTGGAAAAGGATTGTATTGCAGTGGTACTAATACAGGTGCTAGATTTATTCCAGGTAATAGTGAGGATAGATCGGCAACTAATGCAGCTAATGTTTCATTCACTTATGCATTATGGTTTAAACCAACAGAAGCTCAGCCAGGTGTAAACAGAATGCTTATGGGTAGAGAAGGTAATCATTCAGGGATTACAATGACAGGCAATAAAGTTGGAGCTTTTACATATATTGTTCCAGGAGCAGGCTTAACCGTTAATATCAGTAGTGGTCCTGTTCTAACAATTGGTAAATGGTACTTTATAGCCTATAGTGTTGATGCAGTTTCTAAAGTCACGAGACTGTATGTAGATGGGAAAGAAGTTGGAAGTAATTCGTTTGCTCTATATACTCTATGGGATAATAGCAATTATTATTTCTATTTCGGAGCCCCCGGTAATACATCAACATATTCAACAGTCGGTACTCTAGATAAAGTCGGTATTTACAAGAGAGGCTTAGGAATTGCTGAAATCCAAGCTAGATATTTAGCCGAAGCACCAGAATACAAGAATGTTCAGGTGGCAAAGACTGATTAGTATACTTTTTCATATTTATGTTTCGTAGTATGTATAAGACTATCTCTAGTGGTATAATTTCGTCAGAAACAGAAAGGAGGTAAAATGCATCTGTATCTTAGGTGTCCAGATCGCCTTATGGGTTGGCTGGAAGATCTCAGGCTGTCAGATGGTGGACAAGTAGAATTAGAGTCTGTAGAGGTCGGTGTTTACCGAGGTGAGGTCTGCAATTGGAGTATTAAAAAAACGTCCGGCAGACCAATCCTGATGGTAAGTTTCACTTGGCTTTGTCGACAAAGTTTAGCGCTCGATGACAATGGTGTACGGTATACAAGGTGGCAACACGTAGCGAAACGTCCAGCACCGCTTTCTCCAGTACCTACAATGGAGATTGGTGTGCGCTGGTACTATCACCAGACGAACAAGGGCAATCGAGTGAAGATTCGGACCTCTCTCGGTGAGTCCTGTAGGTGTCATCCACGTGACCATCCAACAAATCTGGTCTTAATGGAGGACGGTTCAATTACTACTGTGTTAGCACAGTGTATGAAAAGCAAATAGCGAAACCCGCAGTGTTGGCTGCGGGTTTGTTTTTGTGGACTCGAGGAGATTCGGTCACGGATAAGTTCTTCACCGACGTTCAGAACTTTCCGCGACCCCAGCTCGCAGTCTCGCCTGCTGGCTCGACATAGCTCCGCTTTTCTCATCTCCTTTCAAGTTTCAGACAAAAGAAAAGACTAGCAAACGCCAGTCTTTTCTTTAGTTGTGGACTCGAGGAGATTCGAACTCCTGACCTTTCGCTTGCAAAGCGATTGCTCTACCATCTGAGCTACGAGCCCTTGTAACTTATACTAACTTAATCACTGATTGTAGCTATCTGTTGTATACCTACCATAACAGCCACAAGCCCTTGTTTACTATTTGATTTCCTACTTAGCTTGAAGCTATCCGTTGTATATCTACCATGACAGCTACGAGCCCTTTACGAGGGATTTAATGATTTTACATTATTTTTTATTTAATGCAAGGTCGATTATGTGCTCAAGAAAGTGTGTAAGTGACGCCCCTACAGATCTCAGTGCTTTTGGGAAAAGTGATTCTTCAGCCAAACTTGGTTGAGAGTCAGTCTCAAGTATGAACACTCCTCTCTTGGGGTGCACGATGAAGTCTGAACTTGAGTAGTGCTTCAGTCCTAGAGCTTTGTGAGCTTTAATTGCCATACTTGAAATCTCTTCTTTCTCCTTGTCAGTGAATAAACCAGGCGAGAAATGTTCGTTGCCTCGGACTTCTATTGGAGGTGGTGTATAGAAATCCTGACCTCTATATCCATCAACAACTACACAGTTTGCTTCTTTTCCATTAATAAATTCTTCTACAAGAACAGACCCACTGTGCTCGTATACTTTACGAACAGCATCATCAAAAGCAGTAAAATCCTTTGCAATGGTTATTCCATGCGATGAACCGCCACGGTTAGGTTTAACTACCATGGGTGGAGAGAATGTCCTAAATATTTTGTGGGCCTCCTTGCTCACTTCAGCCAATGATTCTATAAGTCTTGATTCTGGAGTTTTTATACCTTCTTTCTTATAAACTTCCTTTGCGAGCTTCTTGTTCATGCCAATGGCTGATGCGAATGAGTCAGAACCTGTAAAAGGTATTCCATGTTGTTCAAAAATCTGCTGGATCTTGCCGTCCTCACCATAGTGTCCATGCAGACCATTGATGACCACATCTAGATGGTTGAGCACCTCGTGTGGAGTACTCGGAATTCCATGCATGTACCATACACCATTCTTATCTATATAAATATCTCTAACTGAGAATTTGTCAGGTGGTAGGTGCTTCAATATATTCGCACCAGTTTTAAGCGAGTTGTCATACTCACTACTTGGTCCACCTCGTATTATTCCTGCTCGTATTCTGTGCATATTTGTTTGAATATATAGATTTTTATATCCATACCATTGTATCAAGTAACTACCGTAAGTATCGCATCGTTTGTGGATAAGTTAGCTCACATAAAGAAAAACCGGCCCCCAGGAGGAGGGGCCGGAAAGCATCGAGGTACGGATATTGTTACCGTTCTCAGACATGGTCAGTGTCAGGGAGTCTCAAAGGACTCTTCGATACTTATTTACACAAAGGGCAATACATATCAATATTACCACTAATCCCTACTTTATCAACCTATTTATGAAATTCCTTGCACGAACCTTCTTGTGGTATGCAATTGCAAAACGATGAGCCTCACTATTGGCTAGTAGTATATCTTTTGAATATTGTTTGACCATAGCCTCATCACCCAGGAAATGATCAGGTTTATGTGCCTCATTTTTAACAACTGAGACTATGGGAATATTCTTTACTACTTCAATAGCAGTGTTTATTTGACCAAGTCCACCATCGATAACGATTAGGTCAGGAGATTTCCATTCCGGATGAGTAAATCTACGAGTCAGGATCTCTCGAAGTCCAGCTGTATCATTGTTTGCATCTTTAGATAATTTAAATTTCTTGTACTGACTTTTTTGTAGCTCACCATTTACAACGACCGTCATCACACCCACGGTATCCTTGCCGGACATGTGTGCTATATCATATGCTTCTATTCGAAAACCATCAGCATAATCAACTTCAGTATTACTTTTGATCAAAGATACGTCCTGAATATGGTTCAAAGCATAAATAGTGTTGCGAACCTCCTTTGCTTTCTCAAACTGCTCAAGTTTGGCATATTCATCCATCTCTTTCTCCAAAGTCTTGATCAACTTCTCTTTTTTGCCTTCAAAAAATAGGACTAGGTTACGAATAGTTAATTGATAGTCTCGCTTGGCCTCAGGACTGTCGGTTTTCGGAGAAAGGCCGAGAGATTTGTAGAAAGATTCTTGATGCTTAAGGCTTGCTTTTTCATCTCTAAAAGGGAAAATCTTGCGCACAATCTTCAGAGCATCACGAAGAAGAGAACCTTGAGGGTATGGACCGAATTGATATTTTATCTTGTAACCCAATTCATTTTCATCCAGTTTATCCAAAGTTCTTCCTCGAACGATTACGACTCTTGGAAACTCTTCGTCAGTAATAACTACAAAGTTATAACTCTTATTATCCTTTTCTTTAGTATTGTAAAAAGGTAGATTGGCTTTTATCTGGTTACTTTCGAGAATTATCGCCTCAAGCACTGAATCAGTTTGAATGAATTCAATAGTATTAGCCTTTGTAACCATATCCACTAGTAATGGACCTCGTGTAGCGATGAGGTCATTACTAAAATAGCTCTTCACACGATCATGTAGTGAAGTTGCACGACCAATATACAGGATATTATTTTCAATATCCTTGAAAAAATAGACTCCTGGTGCTTCGGGTAGATTTATTTTTTTAAAATCATCTATAGTCATAGAATCTATATCATTATATTACAATGCAGAGAAAAATACGTATACTATCTCTTCAAAACTTTCTTCAAATACTGCCCAGTATAAGACTTCTCATTTCTCGCAACATCTTCTGGAGTTCCCTTTGCAACAATTTTACCTCCACGAGCGCCGCCATCTGGACCGATGTCTATTATGTAATCTGCTGACTTGATCAAGTCTAGGTTGTGCTCGATCACCACCACAGTATTTCCCTTTTCAACAAGTCTCTGTAGAATTTCGATGAGCTTGCGCACGTCTTCATAATGTAGTCCTACGGTCGGTTCATCAAGAAGGTAAATAGTCTTCTGTAGATGTGCACGATAAAGTTCTGAAGAGATTTTGACTCTCTGCGCTTCTCCACCTGATAGTGTTGTTGCAGATTGACCGAGTTTTAGATATCCAAGACCTACTTCACCCAATGTCTGCAAACGGTCTGATACCGATGGGATATCCTCAAAGAACTTCAGCCCTTCCTCAACTGTCATTTCTAGAACTTCGAATACATTTTTACCCTTGTACTTTATCTCCAATGTTTCTTTCATGAATCTTTTACCATTACATACTTCGCAAGGTACGTATACCGTTGGAAGGAAATGCATTTCAACTGCAATCTCACCATTACCCTGACAAGCTTCACAGCGTCCACCTTTTACATTGAAAGAAAAACGACTTGGGCCCCAACCATGAGCTCGTGATTCTGGAGAATTAGCAAAAAGATCACGAATATGTGTCCATGCGCCAGTATATGTAACTGGATTTGATCTTGGAGTACGACCTATTGCACTCTGATCTATTAGAATTGTTCTTCCTAGGTATTCAGTTCCAGTAAAACTAGAACAGTTAAATATTTGCGCTGTTCTATGTCTAAACTCCAGTCTAGCCTCAAGGTTCTTGTGTAGAATCTCGTACATAAATGATGATTTACCAGATCCAGACACTCCTGTGATGACATTCAGACAATTGAGTGAAATGTCTGCGTCCATGTTCTTAATGTTAAAGATATTGCCACCCTTGATCGAGATCTTGCCCTTAGGTTCGCGTCGAGTATCTGGGACCTCTATCTTACTTTCTCCGCGTAGATATGAAAGAGTCAGAGAATTTGAAGTATTTTTCTTTGCTGTAAGTAATTCATCTAGATAACCGGATACGACAACATTACCACCATGAACTCCTGCGCCAGGACCGATATCGATTATATAGTCAGAGGCAAACATTGTATCCTCATCGTGCTCAACAACTATAATTGTATTACCAAGATCTCGTAGACTTGTAAGGGTTTTGATCAATCTATCATTATCACGCTGATGCAGACCGATTGTTGGTTCATCAAGTACGTACAATGCACCTACTAGCCCTGAACCAAGCTGAGATGCTAGACGAATACGTTGCGCCTCTCCACCAGACAGTGTATGTGCGCGACGATCTAGGGTTAGGTACTCAATACCTACGTTTACCATGAACTGTAATCTAGCCTCGATTTCACGAAGGATGATCTTCGCGATCCCACGTTCTGTCTCGGTAAGCTCTATTTTCTTAAAAAATTCCATGCAGTCCTCGATAGACATCGCTGTGATAGCGATGATGTTCTTCTTATCTAGACGAACATTCAAAGCTTCCTCGCGTAGACGCGCACCTTTACAAGCAGGACATTCCTCGTTACTAAAAAACTCCTTTGTACCCAATCCATTACATGTTGCACAAGCTCCATATGGAGAATTGAAAGAGAAGAGACGAGGTTCGATCTCAGGATATGAGAATCCGTCGTATGGACACATAAACTTCACCGACATAAGCTTTTCTTCGTCTGGGAATTCTATCTTGATGAGACCCTGTGCTTCTTCTATTGCTTTTTCTAGTGCCTCTGAAAGTCTCTCACGTGCATTGTCTACCTGCTTCGCACGCTCTGTATTCTTCCCAGCCTTTTCACTAGTCTTGTCTCCAGACTTGCCAGCTATTGCTGCAACTTTTACTGCAGGCTTGAACTCGCTTAGGAACATTTCATCAACTAGAACATCGATATCGTGCTTCTTGTTTTTGTCTAGAATGATCTGTTCACGAAGACGCATAACCTTGCCATCAACCTTTACACGATCATAACCTTTGCCTAGTAGATCATAAAGTAGCTGATAGTATTCACCCTTTCTTCCGACTACAATTGGAGCGTAGATTTTTACTTTCTGTTCATTAAGTTCAACACCCATGACTTTTTTGCCAGTCTTGTTGTGATTACTTACTTGCTTTATGATTGTTTCAAGAATCTCCTCCTTTGAAATACGATGAATTTCACGATCGCAGATAAGACAATGAGGCTTTCCAACACGAGCAAAAAGAATACGAAGATAATCGTAGATCTCTGTGATTGTTGCAACAGTTGAGCGGGGGTTGTTCGATCTAGATTTTTGATCAATAGAAATGGCTGGAGAAAGACCTATAATCTCATCCACATCAGGCTTCTGCATCTGCTTTAGGAATTGGCGCGCATATGATGAAAGAGATTCAACATAACGTCTTTGTCCTTCAGCAAAAATAGTATCAAATGCAAGAGAAGACTTACCTGATCCTGATAGGCCAGTTATTGCAACCATTTTGTTACGAGGCATCTCCACACTGATATTTTTCAAATTGTGTGTTCTAGCGCCTTTAACAATGATTTTCTCATCACCTCTATGTGTAAAATTGGGGTCTTTTTTGGGCATATTTTGTATAATAGCCTACTATATCAGTCTCGTGACTATTTCGCTAGTCTATCTACTTCAGCTATGATTTCATCTAGTGATACTGCAGCCTTTACCAAAAACTTGTTAGCTCCCAACATTTTTGCATTCTCTATATAGCTTTGCTTGTTGGTATTTGAAAGCATGATAACTGGAATGTTTTTGAACTTTGTATCCATTTTGATCTTCTGTAGAACCTCAAGCCCAGTCATTCCAGGTAGCATTATGTCTAGCATTATGAGGTCAGGTGTATCTTTTTCCAATATTTTAAATGCATCGTCACCCTGATTTGCCTTTAGTAATGTATACCCTGATGCAGTTATTTTCTTTGATAGTATTGTACTCAAAAGTCTATCGTCCTCTACCCATAGAATCTTTTTTCCACCAGTGCTCTGCTTCGCTGAATCTGCAGTATTTAATGACTTACCGAATACCTTGTTTATCTTTTCTATAACTTCAGACGGCTCTATGTGCGCTTTGACGATGTAATCTCGCATCATCGGTGTAGATGGAATCTTGTTTACATGTATTGGTGCTCCGGAATTTGAAATAACTATAACTGGAATCTTTGTTACATCCTTATCCAAACTTTTCTCGTTTAAAACGTCATAACCATTCATATCTGGAAGCATCGTATCTATCAAAAGTATATCTGGCTTGACCTCTTTCATTTTCGGAATCACATCTGAACCGCTAACAACACTGTAAGCATCAAAACCTTCTTTAGAAACTTGTTCTAATAATACTTTTGCTAGATTCAAGTCACTTATAGCGACTAGTACTTTTTCTCTCATGGCAAGATTATACCATTCTTTTCTTTAGTATCGCAATCTCATCTCGGAGCATAGCTGCAGTTTCAAAGTCTAGGACCTTCACAGCCTCGCTCATTTCATCTTCTTTCATCTTGATAAGCTTCTTTGGATTCTCCGCCATCATTTTTTCGTCTATCTTCACTAGCTCATTCACGGCTTTATCGTGCTCAGTCTGAAGTTGATCAGTAATATCTTGAATTTTCTTTATTATCGTCTTTGGAGTTATACCATGCTTTGTATTGTAATCAGTTTGTATCTTGCGACGACGCTCAGTTTCGGCGATTGCATAGTTGAGAGCATCGTTCATAACATCAGCATAAAGGATAACTCGGCCATTCACATTACGCGCTGCACGACCGATGATTTGAATGAGAGAAGTTTCTGAACGCAGGAATCCAGCCTTATCAGCATCAAGAATTCCAATCAAAGAAACTTCTGGAAGATCCAAACCTTCTCGAAGTAGATTAACTCCAACTAGAACGTCGAATTTACCACGACGGAATTCAGTTAAAATCGTAATTCTATCAATAGTTTTGATATCGCTATGTAGATATTCTGCTTTAATCTTTTTTTCTTTCAAATATTCACTCAAATCCTCTGCCATTTTCTTGGTTAGAGTTGTTGCAATTACGCGATCGCCTTTCTTTATCACAGCCTCGGCTTGCTCTATAAAGTCAAAAATCTGCCCCTTATAGTTCCCTTTCTCTGCTACAGGACGAACATCTATCACAGGGTCTATCAGACCTGTTGGGCGAATGATTTGCTCAACAACTTGTTCTGAATGTTCCTTCTCGAACTTGCCGGGGGTTGCGGTAGTGTAAATTACCTGGCCAACTGCCTTCTCGAACTCTTCAAACTTCATCGGGCGATTGTCACGAGCTGATGGAAGGCGGAAACCGTACTCGATCAAGGTGTCTTTACGTGAAGCGTCCCCTGCATACATTCCACCTAGTTGTGGAACAGTTACGTGTGATTCGTCTATAACAGTTAGGAAGTCTGGAGTTCCATCAGCTTTGTGGGGGAAATATGCCAAAAGAGAATCAGGTGCTTCGCCGGCTTTTTTGCCAGAGAAATGTCTTGAGTAATTCTCTATACCATTGCAGTACCCAACTTCTTTGATAAGTGCCAGATCATATTTTACTCGCCTCTTCAATCTTTCAGCCTCGAGATTCTTTCCGGCCTTTTCCAATTCCTTTAATCTTGATTCGAGCTCAGTCTTGATGGTATTGAAAGCTCTTTTTGACTGCTCATCTGTAGATATGAAATGTTTTGCTGGGAAAAGAAAAATTATCTCGTGCTCGCCACGTATAGACATAGTTACAGGGTCAAGCTCAATGATTTTCGATATAGTACTTGCATCATATTCTATTCTATAGATTGTTCGATCACTTACAGGCATTATCTCAATCATATTTCCCAAAGCACGGAATTGTCCTGCATTGATATCGGCATTTGTTCTTTCAAAATGTATATCGATAAGCTTGCGTATCAATTCAGTTCTAGAGACCTCCATACCAACCGCAATCTTCATATTCACTTTTTCATACTCTTCTGGACTTCCCAATCCATATATACAAGAAACGGAAGCGACAATGATTACATCTTTTCTAGTAAGTAGTGCTTGTGTTGAGGCATGTCTTAAACGATCTATTTCTTCATTGATCATAGCTTCCTTCTCAATATATGTATCAGTCACTGGCATGTAAGCTTCTGGTTGATAGTAGTCGTAATATGATACGAAATAGTGTACGGCATTGTTTGGGAAAAATTCTCTATACTCTTGAGCAAGTTGAGCAGCTAATGTTTTGTTATGAGCAATGATCAATGTAGGCTTGCCGTTATTGGCTATAACGTTCGCCATAGTAAATGTTTTACCTGATCCTGTAACGCCAAATAGAGTCTGCTTGCGCAAACCTTTCTTGAGACCCTTGGTCAGTGCCTCGATCGCTTTTGGTTGATCTCCCGCAGGAGACATGTTTTTGGATAGGTCAAAAAGTGGCATTTGACATAACTATATCTTATATTCGCGTATTTGATTAGTATTGACAGTCTACATTACAATGATACTATTTTTTTGAACAATCCTTTTGCTTATCAATTTTTCTGGTGTACGTGTGTACGCTGTGACTTGGTAGCCGATTGGGTTATAGTACATTGATTATGTCGAACAGCCAACATGGGATAAATGCATCCCGAGTCCAAGCTATGTTTAGCGAAGGCTTGTGCAGTACGATCGCGCACCACATGCAGGATTATCATTGGGGTGAAATACCATCTGACCTTGCGGAAAGAGTCGCGTTTGCGATCCAACACCTCAAGGCGGTCTCGGTAGTTATTACGAGTCGTGTCGAGAATCGACATGCCTGGTATGGAGCACTGAAGGAGTTGAGGAGGACAGGTGTTTACTGCCAGTCACTGCAAGTTGTGGAAGCTGTCCAAAACATCACGGTCGGTAGTGACAGGACCTTGCTCAGGGTGATTGTCCTACATCCTTCTCAGAGGAAGGAGTTTGAGCGTTACTTCGGTGCTAGAATCAGCAACACCAGGGTCTTGCCGGAAATTCAAGCTGGTACCGAGTTCGATTCTCTGAAATACATCGTGGATCAGTGGAAAGCGAATTGGTAGAGTTAGGAGCCACTCCTGCAGCAGCGTTCGGAAACGGACGCTGCTTTCTTTTATATATAAAAAATCACCACCTCTTTCGAGGTGGTGGATTAAGAACTGGTCTTGGAGCTACCATGCGCTTCCAAAAGGACTTACTCTCCAGAATAGCCTTGCGGTACCGCAATTACCTGTACTATTCTCTTGAGGAAGTTCTCGTGGCCTGGAGTAGAGTTCGATGTTTCTAGCCTTCGCTTCCTCTTTCTCCTTGCGATGTGTCTCCATAAGTACCCAACCCCTCTTTTCTGTAATGTAGATATACTCCATCGGTATCCCATCAATAACCTTCCAGCCGATGAGGCCATGAGTTGGCCTGCCATCGACTGGAGTCGTCAATGCTTTGTTCCTAAACATTTCATCACTCATAACAAACTTGTTCTGATGTTTTTGTGCTTCTGTATTCCAATACAGAACGAGCCCTGGGTTGTTCCAGAGCTCGTTATTGAGATTTATCGATTATAGATACATCACAATACCAACTCTGGAACTTTTTGGCCAGAAGAGACTAATCACGTGATAGTTGGTTTGTGAATAAAAATTCATGTAAAAAATATACCAGATTTTATTTTTTTCGCAACATTACCTTATGCACAGCAGAAAGTATGTCTTTTTCACCCATTCCATAGTGTTCTACGAGCTCATCTGGTGTTCCAGATTGTCCGAATAGATCCTTTACCCCAACAAATTCCATTGGCGTCGGATAATGCTTTGCTAGACACTCCGCCACCGATCCCCCGAGACCTCCAGCGATCTGATGCTCCTCCACGGTAACGATAGCTCCGGCTTCATGAGCCAGTTGCCATACAGCTTGTTCATCTAGTGGCTTTATAGTACTGATGTTTAGAACCTTAACGGACTTTCCTACCTTCTCTAACTCGTTTGCAACCTTTAAAGCCCTGTATGTCAGAGCCCCAGTGACTATTATTCCCACTTCAGCCTTCTTGGTGGATGAGAACAATAACTGAGCCTTGCCGATTTCGAACGGACTCTCGTTTGTAGTTATAACTGGGGTATTGTTTCTTGCTAGACGTAGATATGTAGGAAAATTTGTACTTGCACATGCGATAGTGGCTTTGCGTGCCTCTATTGCGTCACATGGAGAGATAACTACCATATTTGGAATTACACGAGTAATAGCGATATCCTCGATAGCTTGATGAGTTCCTCCGTCAGGTCCGACCGAGATTCCAGCGTGTGAGCCTGCAATCTTCACTGGACGGTCGTTATAGCAGATCGTAGTACGAATCTGCTCCCAATTTCTACCTGGAGAAAACATTGCATATGAAGTAATGAATGGAATCTTACCCATAGCAGCCATTCCAGATGCCACACTAGCAAGATTCTGCTCAGCAATACCCATCTCAATGAACCTTTCAGGAAATTTCTCTTTAAAAAGGTGCATGTATGTCGATTCAGTCAGGTCAGCACACAACCCAACCACTCTTTTATCATTTTCCCCAGCTTTCAAAAGCCCTTCGCCAAATCCCTTGCGAATAGGAAGTTGCTCGACATCCTTGTCGAATAGTTTTGGATTAAGTTTTTGAATTGCGTTTAACATTTCTGATTAAAAGTTAAGTACTTGAACAATGAAAGCGAATATAGCAAAAACCCCTAGCAGTACTCCCTCAATCTTCCTGATCACAATCTCTCTATTTGCTAGTTCATAGCCATAACTTTGCTTTTTGTTGAAGAATAGAACAACTCCAAGTACCAAACATATGACCAAATATGCGATCAAGTATGGGGTTTGTATAGATTCGGCACGAATTGAATAAATAGACCCAGCCAGAAACAAAACTTTTAAAATGATTTCAAATATTTTCATAATTTTATATTAAATAATTCCAAATGCATGCTTTGCCACCTTTATCTCCTCTGGAGCTGTTGGTGGTTTGCCATGCCATTCGTATTTGCGCTCATAATCCCGAATTCCCTTTGATGATATTGTATTTGCTATTATCACCGAAGGCTTGTCGAACACAGCCTGAGCTTGTCCCCAAGCCTCATCGATAGCGCGGAAATTGTGCCCGTCAATTTCCTGCACATGCCAGTTGAAAGAACGCCACTTATCAGCAAGTGGATTGAGTGGCATAACATCCTCGGTAAAACCATCTATTTGAATATTGTTTCTATCTACAAAAACTGTGAGATTTTGGATTTTTTCCTTGCCAGCAAGCATTATAGCCTCCCAATTCTGACCTTCATCGAGTTCTCCATCACCCAAAAGGCAGACGAATTGTTTGCTTGATGTTTTGCCATGGTCAATTCTTTCAGCTAGTGCCATTCCTACAGCCTGAGATAGTCCAGATCCTAGTGGTCCAGATGAATTCTCGAGCATTGGTAGAAATTCGCGATGTGGATGACCTTGCAGACGAGACTTGAACTTGCGAAGAGTTTTGAGTTCCTCAACGGGGAAATATCCTGCATGGGCCATTGTTGCATACAGAACTGGACAAATATGCCCATTTGAAAGCACTAGTCTGTCTCTGTATTCCCAATCGGGCTTTTTTGGATCATGTCTTAATGCATGAAAGTACAAATATGCAAAAATATCAGCCATATCCAGAGGTCCTGCCGTGTGACCACTTTTTGCCTCTATGAGCATTTCAATAATAGACTTTCTTATGGCGTAAGCCTTATCAAAAAGAAGTTTGGCTTTCTCATCATTTAGTGGGTTCAGTGGCATTTGCTATATTATAGCACCTAAATACTTCTGAATTGTTCCAAGGTATCCACAATATCGGTTGAATCAAAAACAGCAGAGCCAGCAACAACTCGATCTACTCCAGCTTCCTTCAGCATTTCTGCAGTTTCTAGGGTTACACCTCCATCAACCTGTACCTGTAGATTTGGAAATGTGGTTTTGACTTCTTTAACTTTATCCAACGTTGCCATTTCAAATTTCTGCCTTTGGAATCCAGCTTTTCTTATACCCATTACCTGTACGTATTGAATTCTATCAGCGTATTTTTTCAAATCGTTAACATCAGTAGTCGAATTTATTGCGATTCCTATCTGTACCAGGCCGTCCAATACTCCTATAACTGGATCTAAGTCTTTTGATGAGTGTAGATGTAGTATTATTCTCTCCGCACCAGCAGAAAGCCACTTTCTAGCGTCGTCTGCAGTAGGATTCTCTATCATTAGATCGAATTCATAGTCAAAATCCTCCCACTCTGGCATACCTCTTTCTTCCCTGAGGATTGCCTCGAAGTTTTCATCTGGTCTTTCGTTAGCTTTCCAATATGGCCATGTAATACTTGGTACAAATTTTCCATCACAAATGTCTACTTGTACTTTTTTACTCAATCCAACCAAAAGTCCGATCTTTTCCTCTATTTCTCTAAAATTCTTAGGCAATATTGCAGGTATGATTTCCATTTTAATATTCAAGACTATTCTATAGCATCTAGCTTTTCTATTCTTCTGATGTGCCTTTCCTCATTACTAAATGGCGTAGATATCCAAAGTCTCACAGCCTCCTTTACTTCTTCGTCTTCCATAAAACCAGCACCGATTGATAGGATATTGGCATCATTATGCATTCTAGATAGTCTTACTATCTCGAGGTTGCCTCCGTGGTAAACAGCAGCCCTAACTCCGGGTAATCTGTTGCAGATCATAGCCTCACCATTGCCACTTTTGCCAAAAATAACTGCCTTTGTACCAACAGGGTCATTCACGATTCTCATTGCAACTGGAAGCATGATCTCAGGGTAGTCATCATTCTCCGCAAAAACATGTGCACCGAGGTCTTCAATATTAAAATTTTCAGCGTTTAGAAATGCCTTGATTTCCTCTTTCATCTTGAAACCAGCATGGTCACTAGCAAGTAATATTTTCATGTTGGTATTTTATCACAATAAATATAAAAAAGAACCCGGCGTACGCTTTTGGCGCAGCCGGGGACTTGTGGGTGGGGGGAT
The DNA here is from genome assembly GCA_964600255.1 of uncultured Candidatus Saccharibacteria bacterium. Classification (GTDB taxonomy): domain Bacteria; phylum Patescibacteriota; class Minisyncoccia; order Phycocordibacterales; family PALSA-1337; genus CAIOGI01. The sequence continues at coordinate 54,125 of CAZRIX010000002.1, read as the reverse complement.
GAGAAGGTTCAGGGTTTGAGAGCCTCGATCAACTTCTTGAAATCGGCTTCCTCGAGCTGTACCCACTCAACGCTCTCATCCTTGTTGTCCGGGAACGGGATGGGAAAGAAGACGATGGTACGACGCTTGTCCTTCCTAAGGGTGATGCAAGAACCACCACTCACGGGGTCGATCGAGTAAAGATTCACATCCGTAGCCAGCATATACTGGACGTACGTGGTCTTGCCGGACTTGATAGCCACAAACTTCGAACCCTCGATGTCGCGGTCGAACACGACCTTGCCAGGCATCGAGGCAGTAGACTTCGGGGACTCAAACACACTGCGCATGTCTGCAGCACTTGAACCGATGTTGATTCCCAAGAGCAGGCCAATGATGGCCAATAGACGAATCGCACTTTTCATAACAAATGAACTGTTGATTTTTACTGATTTTCTCTAAAACTGCAGACCACACAATACCATAGATTGTATAATAGAGCAAGATATGTTTACATTACGGATTTTCTGCTCTATTTAGTTATGGTTTTTAACTCTTCAAAAATTTTGTTTAATTCTTCATCTTTCAATGCCATGCAAACCCTTTGAGCAGACTCGATTCCAAGATCAAATACCCTATTTGAGATCAATGCAAGAGCATCTCCGAGATCAGAGTATATTTGAGCATCTTGTCCTGGTGTTTTACGTTCATCCAGTATAAGTCTTGCTCGCTTATTAAAATATTCTATTTTATTTGTTGTATTATCCATATATTTATTTATCTCCACTTACTATATACTTTCTTTTTTTCACACTATCGTAAATCCAACCAATTATTGATCCGACGATAAATCCTATTAATGCAGCTGATCCGTAAACTATCAGACCGAGTACTATTGCATCATATAATGGAAGTTCCGTAACTTCAACCGAGGTGGGAATTGCTAATTTTAAATAGCAAAACCAGACAATTGGTCCGAGTATGATTCCAAGCATCCCAATTCTTAACCAATATCTTTTCTGTTTCATTTTAATTAATTAACTTCCCCGCCTCAATCACATGTCTCACCAAGGTATTTGTATACCCCATCTCATTATCATACCAACCCAATACTTTCACTAGGTTACCTCCTACTACCCTTGTAAATGCTAGGTCTGCTATTGACGCATGTGGATTACCCTTTATATCTGAAGACACCAGGTCTTCTTCTGTAACTGTAAATATCCCCTTCCATCTTGGTAGAGCGGCTGCCTTTTTTAATATTTCATTTACTTCCTCAGCTGTTGTATCTCTCTTTGAAATAAAAGTAATGTCTACTACTGACCCTGTAACTACTGGAACACGGATAGAGATTCCATCGAAAAGTCCCTTTAATCCTGTCATGATCTTTGTTACAGCAATAGCCGCACCTGTTGATGAAGGTACGATGTTCTGAGCAGCTGCACGTCCTTCTCGCATATCCTTCTTGCTTGGACCATCTACTAGTGACTGGCTTGCTGTGTAGGCATGAACGGTATTCAAAAGTGCCTTCTCTACACCAATTGCTTCATCTAGGATGGCTAGTAGTGGACTTCCAGCATTTGTTGTACAACTAGCATTTGATGAAATCTGGCAGTTCGCAAGCTTGTCCTCATTCATTGCCATCAAAATAGTCTCGCCCTTGATAGCTGATCCTGGTTCGTCTTTTATCGGTGCTGTAACTACGACTCTCTTCGCTCCAGCTACAATGTGAGCTTGAGCCTTTTCACTTGAAGTAAAGAGTCCAGTAGACTCTACAACAACATCTATACCCAATTCCTTCCATGGAAGTTTTGTAGGATCTTTCTCGCTAATATACTTTACGCCTTCGAGGGTATACTTTGTTTGACCATATGCAGAGTCGTACTTTAAGAGATACTCCACATTCTCTATCGATGTGAGGTCATTTACTGCAACAACCTCTAACTCTGGATTCTCTTTTGATAGTTTATAAAAAGCTCTTCCGATTCTACCGAAACCATTTATTGCAACTTTTATTTTTTTCATGTTTATATTATAAGTTAAATGCTATATAATGAAAAGCAATGAAAGAAAAAACAAAAATAGTTATAGTAGGTGGAGGATTCGGTGGAGTCTATACTGCTCGCCGTCTCGAAAAACTTTTCGAAAAAAATACAATAGAAATCACTTTAATCAATCGTTCCAATTTTTTCCTTTTCACTCCACTACTTCACGAAGTCGCTACTGGTGGTCTATCTCCAACAAGTATTGTAGAGCCTATCCGCGAGGTCTTTCGTGGCACATGTGTAAACTTTGTTGAGGATGAAGTTATTGAAGTGGATCAAAATTCGAAGCGAGTCATTACAGACAAATCTCAATATTCATACGACTTTCTTGTTGTTGCGACTGGAGCTGATACGAACTATTTTGGTACCGTAGGCGCAAAGGAACATTGCTTTACTCTAAAGAGTCTTCACGATGCAATAGTTCTACGCAACCATATATTGCAGACATTTGAGCAAGCAGTCGAAACTGGCAACAAAGACATGCTGAAAGTTGCTATTGTAGGCGCTGGACCTACTGGAGTTGAATTGGCAGCAGAGTACGCTGAGTATATGCATTTATTGCTAAAAACCTACTATAGTAGATCTGGTTTTGTTGAGTCAGATATACATATCTCACTTGTCACTGCCACACCAGATATTATCTCTCAGTTCCCAGTGAAAATGCGGGCATTGGCACTTAAAAGGTTGGGCGAGCTTGGGATAAACGTAGTTGCAAACGCTATAGTTACCAAGGTTGAACCATATGCTCTAAGTTTTAAAGATGGCAGTAGCTTAAAAGCTCATACACTCGTTTGGGTTGCAGGTGTAGCACCAACTTTATCCGAGATAAAAGGCGTAGCAGTAGGAGCAAAAGGACGTATGGAGGTAGACTCTTCACTCCACAGTCAGAATGATCCACATACCTTTGCACTTGGAGATGCGTCTGGAACCTTTCCAATGTTGGCACAGGTTGCGGTACAGCAAAGCAAGGTCTTAGCGGATAATATTTTTATAATAGCCACAAAGTCTAATAAAAAACCACGATCTTTTGATTTCAAATCAAAAGGACTCCTCATATCTATTGGTCAGTGGTATGCTATCGGAAATTTCTTTGGTATAAATGTAAGTGGAAGAATAATGTGGTGGGTATGGAGAACAATTTATCTATTCAACTTCCTATCATGGCGTAAACGTTTTGAAATAGCTGGCGAGTGGACTGCAAATACGTTTTATCCAAGAGATATTACGTATTTGAAGTAGTATATAAAAAAACCGGCGACTCCGCTAGGAATCGCCAGGGTTGGTATTTTGTACCAGCACCGTTTCGTCGGTGTGAACGCTATGTAAACTGTTATACCTTCCTGAGTTGTCCAGGAAGACGTCCCCATCTACATGTAAGTCCCGGCATGGCGGTGTAGGTTTCGCCCACCGCGATGTTTTGGAAGTTACATTGAATAGAGAGAATACAAACTTCACCAGTGGAACTGTGCATCAGTGCAACCTTTCCGTCAGTCCAGCGACAGACATACGTCGTGTCTCTGCCATGAGATTCTAACGAATTGACAGCGATTACGAAGTCCTCTTCGTATGCAACCAACACTGGTACGCCAATGCTTGCGCAAGCGACCATCACAATCACAGTGACTATGCAGACAGTCTTTCTAGTTATCATAACCAGGTTTTATATGTACTTTGGACCATCACGGCTTACTTTTGCACGCCAGTCCACACACAACAAAATATCATTAAACAACACCCATGTCAAAGAGTAATGAGCATATGAAGTCATCAGATCCCTCCACTCATTTAGATTAAAAAACCGGCGAATCCGTGAGGAATCGCCAGGGTTGGTGAGTGAACACCGCACCGTTTCGTCGGTGTGTACGTAGTTGCTGCGTGACACGAGAACTAAGCAGATACACGAAGTAAGATCATATGAAGGTCATCAATATTTACTTCTTTCGCTTTAAAGACATGGCGCCTTAGGATACGCAACAAACCTTTATACAAATTAGTATACTCAAGCTCATCTTCTTTTCCACCAGGGACATCGTAGTCAACAATACACTCTCTTATTGACATTAGATTAATGAAGAGCTCCTCTTCGCTGTGATGATAACTTCTTACTGAATATTCAGGTCCAATATTATGATGACAGAATCCAGATTCCATATCATTTTGATGAACGTAAGTCCATACTTTGTCGAACCTTCTCTTTGGAAGAATCACCCAAGCACAAACACCGAGATCTATAGTCATGTTTAACCCTTCTGTACTAGTTTTGGTTACCGAGAGTAACAGCCAAATACTATAAAAAATATATATCGTTGTCAAACAAAGCAAAAAGAGCCCTTTCGGACCCTCTTTGCTTTATATATTACTTAAGTCTACAAAATATTAGTAATTCTCTTCGTCCTCCCCTTCCTTTGGTTGTACCTCTGCAATCATTCTTTGCTTTGGACTTCCAACGAATCCTGATCCTGCTGGGATTAGGCGGCCGATGATAACGTTTTCCATCAAACCTACTAGATCATCCTCACTTCCACGAACTGCACTGTTGATAAGTACGCGTGTTGTGTGCTGGAATGATGCTGCTGATAGGAAACTCTTACGTGATAGTGATACTTCGGTGATACCCATAACTACTGGCTCTGCCTTGGCTGGTGCTCCTCCATTTGCCTTTGCCATTGCATTCTCCTCTTGTAGCTGTAGATCATCAACGATAGTACCCTCTGCTAGATTTGTGTCTCCAGTCTCAGTTACCTTTCTTCTTGAGAACATCTGCTTCACGATAATCTCAATGTGCTTACGAGCAACGGTTTCTCCCTGAAGTTCGTAAATCTTTGCGATTTCTCCGATAACGTAATTCTTTGCCTTCTCTGCACCTGCATATTCGAATTTCTCATCAATATCTGCTGATCCGTCTGTAATGATGTCTCCCTTGTTCACTTGGTCACCAACCTTAACGAAAGGTACACGCTTTACATTGAATAGATATTCAACTTCACTTGCCTTCTTGCCCTTTGCGCGATCTTCCATTTCCGGCATAATCTTGATTGACTTCTCTTTTCCAAGATCCTTGATTTCTGTAACTGTTCCTGTAACTGTTGCGATAACGGCAGGATTCTTTGGTCTTCTCTTTTCAAAAATTTCTTCAACACGTGGTAGACCCTGAGTGATGTCTCCTCCAACTGACGCTGTACCTCCGGCGTGGAATGTACGCATTGTTAGCTGTGTTCCTGGTTCACCGATAGCTTGTCCTGCAACTGTTCCAACAGCTTCTCCAAGTTCAACAATCTTGTTGTTTCCTAGATCCACTCCATAACATTGTGCACAAACTCCCTTAATACTCTTACATGAAAGTGGTGAGCGAACATGAACTGATTCGATTCCTGTCTCTTCAACCTTCTGTGCTTCAAGCTTTGTAAGTAGGTGATTCTTTTTGAAAAGAACGGCTCCACTCTTGTCTACGATATCTTCAGCAAGGACTCTTCCTCTGATGTTCTTTGAAAGTGGAATGTTGATTCCTGAAGCTGTTTGTTTCTTGATGATAATTGAGTCCTTTGTACCACAATCATCTTCATTGATCATAACGTCCTGAGCAACAACGAAAAGCTTTCTTGTTAGATAACCAGCCTTAGCTGTGTTCAAAGCTGTGTCTGTTAGACCCTTTCTTGAACCGTGAGTTGTAATGAAGTATTCGATAGGTGTTAGACCTTCCTTTGAACAAGATAGAATTGGGAATTCGATTGTCTCTCCAGATGTAGATGCGATAAGACCCTTCATACCCGCCATCTGTGTAATCTGTGAGTATGATCCTCTGGCTCCAGAGTTAACCATGTCGTAAACTGATCCCATCTTATCTAGTGACGCAGGGATTAGCTTTTCAACATCGTTCTTGGCCTTGTGCCAGATCTCAATATTCTTACGTAGTCTCTCTTCATCAGTTAGAAGACCTTCACCGAATTGATTCATAACCTCTTCTGACTTTACCTTTGCTTGAGCGATAACATCCTTCTTTCCTTCTGGAATTACAACGTCATCGATACCCCAAGTTGTACCTGAATGAGTAGCATACTTGAATCCGAATGCCTTGATTCCGTCTAGGATACCAGGGATCTGAGCAATACCATGTGAAATGATAAGTTCATCGATAATTCCTGATAGCTTCTTACGATCGATTTCCTTGTTGATAAATGCGAAGTCTGCTGGAAGCATATTGTTGAAAAGAATTCTTCCAACTGTTGTCTCGAATAGCTTTCCATCAAATTGTTCGTACTTCTTACCTTCTCCTGGAAGAACCTTTACCTTTGAGCGATATGACACTGCACCGAAGTTATGAGCTGAAAGAGCTGCTTCTGGACTTTCGAAGATTTTACCTTCTCCTATTTCTCCATCAACCGCCTTTGTAACCCAGAAACATCCAAGCACGATATCAAGTAGCTTTGCTACAACAGTAGGATCTCCGTTTCCTGGCTTTAGAATATTTTTATTTGAAGCCATGATCTCCTTTGCTTCAAGTTGAGCTTCAACTCCAAGTGGAACGTGAACGGCCATCTGGTCTCCGTCGAAGTCAGCGTTGAAAGCTGTACATACTAGAGGGTGAACCTGGATAGCGTTACCTTCGATCAAGGTTGGGCGGAAAGCCTGGATACCTAGTCTGTGTAGAGTAGGAGCACGGTTTAGTAGAACGTACTTACCTTCAATAACTTCTTCTAGAATTTCCCAAACTTCCTTTGCACCTTCATCGATAAGCTTACCAGCTCCACGAATGTTGAATGCTAGTTCTCTCTTCAATAGTCCTGAGATAACGAATGGACGGAAAAGTTCAAGAGCCATGTGCTTTGGAAGTCCACACTGGTCAAGAGCTAGTTCAGGTCCAACAACGATTACAGAACGTCCTGAGTAGTCTACACGCTTTCCTAGAAGGTTTTGACGGAATAGACCTCTCTTACTCTTCAAATTGTCTGAAAGTGACTTCAGAGCGCGCTTTTGAGCCTGGATAGCTGCTGCTCCTGTAGCTGCACCATGACGGATTGAGTTGTCGATTAGGGCATCAACAGCTTCCTGAAGAATTCTTTTTTCATTTCTCAAGATAACATCTGGAGCGTCAATTTCCTTTAGCTTTAGAAGACGGTTGTTACGGTTGATAACTCTTCGGTATAGATCGTTTGCATCTGATGTTGCATAACGTCCTCCATCTAGAGCAACCATAGGGCGAAGTGCTGGTGGAATAACTGGAATTCTTGTAAGGAACATCCATTCAGGTCGTGTTTCAGACTTGATCATAGACTTGATCAAAGAAATTCTCTTTGAAAGCTTCTCCTTCTCGATTGCACTTGCCTTCTCGAATTCTGCATTTAGAGATTCTAGAAGCTTTACCATATCTGTCTTTTTTAATATTTCAAAAATGGCTTCAGCTCCGATTCCTGCCTCAAACAGTGAACCATACTTCATTGAGTACTTGTGGTACTGAACCTCATCCATAACAAATCCAGGTTCTAGACTTTCGATTTCACGACGAGCTGTAACTACAAGTTCCTTTAGAGCTTCCTTTGTCTTGTCGTCCTGAGCTGCCTTTACCTTTGTCTTGTATTCAGAATCCAATTCCTTTAGGAATGAATCTTTCTCTCCCTGGTGAATCTTTGTAACGATGTATCCAGCAAAGTAAACTACCTTTTCTAGATCAGAAGTAGTCATTCCAAGAACTAGACCAATTCTTGATGGCATAGAGCGTAGGAACCAGATATGTGATACAGGAGTAGCTAGCTCGATATGACCCATTCTCTCACGGCGAACTATTGAGCGTGTGATTTCAACTCCACACTTTTCACAGATAATTCCCTTATAACGAATACCACGGTATTTACCACAGTAACACTCATAGTCACGATCTGGACCAAAGATTTTTTCATCAAATAGACCGCTCTTCTCAGAACGCTGTGTTCTGTAGTTGATAGTCTCGGGCTTTGTGATTTCACCAAATGACCATTCAAGGATTTTCTCTGGAGAAGCAACTCCGAGCTTCACAGCATCGAAATCTTGAGGATCATTCATTTTTTTGTTTGTATATTTTTCCATATATTTTATATTATTTGATGAAATTAATTGGTAATAGTGAACTCTCCGCTTCTTCCGACTAGCTCTCTACCTCCTGCTGGATATACTTCTATTTTATAAGTATCACTTGTATCAACAGCTGGTACTGTCATTGTATAAGTACCGACGTTAGCTGCCTTTAATGTTGAAGTGATTACCGTTGAAGACTTCTTTCCAACTAGCACTATATTTAGCTTCTCTTGGCCAGAATAATTTGACCACTTTACGTCGTAAGTTTTACCAATTACCAATTTATCACCTGACTTAGGAGAAATTACCTGAATACCTATTGATTCTGATGACTGTGTTGATGAAGTATTTGTTGGAGAGGTAAGTTTGAACGTAGAAATAATTAGATCTTCTATAGTTTTATAATCATCATTTAAAGCCGTTAATTTTGCTTGCAATGACTTACTAGAATCCAAACACACATTAAGTATATTAAATGAATCGTATATTTCGTTTCCACTGATTGTCCAAGCTGTCGAATCACATGAAGGGTTGATATCTATATGTATTCTGTTTTCTAAAACATCATTGCCTCCTGTTGAACTATTTGGCTTGTAAATAGAAATAGAAGTATCCAATCCTCCAGTATTTTCATCGATCTTCCAATCATTAGGATATTTTATTTCAAATCCAAATTTAGTACTTGTATAAGTCTTCCAATCAGAAACGGAAGTGTTTACTTCTTTGCTATATTTTGGTGCCTTCGGATCGTAATATTTTATAGCATATATAGCTCCGCCAATAAGCAGGATGGCAATTGTCGCAATAATTATTTTTATAATTTTATTCATATAATTATTGTATTACTCTGTTTCTTCCTCAGTGCGACCCTTTTTAATAAGTTCTACATCAAGAGCCAAGCCACGTAGTGACTTTAGAAGCACGTTGAATGATGCTGGAAGGTTTGGCTGTTTCATTCTCTCTCCCTTAACGATTGAATCGAATGCCTGTGAACGTCCCTGGATATCATCTGACTTGATTGTTAGGATTTCTCGTAGTGTATGTGCTGCTCCGTGACCTAGAAGTGCCCAGACTTCCATTTCTCCGAATCTCTGTCCTCCACCCTGAGCTTTACCTCCAAGTGGCTGTTGAGTAATGAGAGAGTAAGGTCCGATTGAACGCATGTGGATTTTATCCTCAACCATGTGGTGAAGTTTCAAGATGTACATATAACCAACAGCGATTGGCTGATCGAAATGTACTCCTGTTCTACCATCGCGTAGTTTCATTTTACCTGAAGCATCGAATCCTGCCTTTACAAGCTCCTCCTTGATTTCAACATCAGTAGCTCCTGTAAATGGTGGAACAATAGCCTGGTATCCTAGAGTATTTGCAGCTAGACCAAGGTGAAGTTCTAGAATCTGTCCTAGGTTCATACGTGAAGGCACTCCAAGTGGTGTTAGAATAACATCTACTGGTGTTCCATCTTCCATGTATGGCATATCTTCCTCAGGTAGGATTCTTGAAATAACTCCCTTGTTTCCGTGACGACCAGCTAGCTTGTCTCCAACAGATACATTTCTTAGTTCTGCAACTTCAATGTAAATCTTCTTGATGATTCCAGATTCTAGCTTGTCTCCTCTGTCTCTAGAGAAAATCTTAACTGAGATAACACGTCCTCTCTTTCCTCCTTCCATTCTCTTTGATGTATCTTTTACATCACGAGCTTTTTCTCCGAAGATTGAGCGTAGCAGTCTCTCTTCTGGTGTAAGTTGAGTCTCACCCTTTGGTGAAATCTTACCAACCAAGATATCTCCTGGACGAACTTCTGCTCCAACACGAACTACTCCATCTTCTGCAAGATTCTTTAGCTTTGCTTCACTGACGTTTGGAATATCGCAAGTTGTAACTTCAGGTCCTAGCTTTGTATCGCGAACGTTTACTACGAATTCTTCAATGTTGATTGATGTAAACTTACTATTCTTAACAACTCTTTCTGAAAGAATAATAGCGTCTTCGTAGTTGTTTCCTGACCATGACATGAAGGCTACTAGCATGTTTTGTCCTAGAGCGATCTCTCCATTGTCTGATGTCGATGTATCAACTAGAACATCTCCCTTCTTTACTTTTTGTCCTAGATTAACGATTGGGCGCTGGTGGAAAGATGTAAATCCGTTTGTTCTTGAGAAGTGAACTAGATTGTATTCCTTCTTTCCAACTTTCTTACCTTCAAAAATAACTTTCTTTGCATCTACATATACGATCTCTCCGTCTTCTGGAGCTAGAACGATTCTTCCTGTATCTACAACGGCTTGCTTTTCGATTCCTGTAGCAACTAGAGGTGCTTCAGTTACGATACAAGGAGTAGCCTGTCTTTGCATGTTAGATCCCATGAGTGCACGGTTTGCATCGTCGTGGTTTAGGAAAGGAATCAATGATGTACCGATAGAAAAGGCTTGGTTTGTTGATACGTCGATATAGTCCACGTCATTTGCCTTTGCAAGACCTGGTTTACCATTGATACGAACCTCAACTTCATCAGCTGTGATTTTACCTGACTTATCATAAGGAATAGCTGCGTGAGCGATTCTGAAATTCTCTTCTTCAAGAGCGTTTAGATATGAGATTTCCTCTGTGACCTTTCCATTCTTTACCTTTGCATATGGAGTTTCAATCATTCCGAAATCATTGATACGTGCATATGTTGAAAGACGTAGCACAAGACCGATGTTTGGACCTTCTGGTGTGTGGATCGGACATAGTCTTCCGTAGTGAGAAGGGTGAACGTCACGAACCTCGAATCCTGCTCTCTCGCGTGTAAGACCTCCAGGACCGAGTGCTGTTAGAAGACGTAGGTTTTCGATCTCAGATAGAACGTTTTCCTGACCCATGAACTGTGATAGCTGGTTTGTTGTGAAGAATTCCTTAATACGTGCCTGTAGTGGACGTGGGAAAACGAAATTCACAGGCAAAGTAACATCAGGCTCTACTGTAGACATTCTGTCCTGAATATTTCTCTTCATCTGTGTCATACCAACACGAAGCTTTTGCTGTAGAAGCTCTCCAACATATCGAACACGTCTTGATCCTAGGTGATCAATATCATCTTCAACTGCATCTGGAGTATTGTTTAGCTCTACGATATGAGAAATAATTGTAGCAACGTCATCAGCATTAACTGTACGTCTCTCCAATTCCTTTTCATCCATAGACTTATTGAATCTCTTGTTGAAACGGAAACGTCCAACACGATTGATGTCGTATCTTTCTGGATTAAAAATATTTCCGATGAATTCACGAGCATTGTCTGCTGTAGCTAGATCACCATCTCTTAATCTCTTGTGAATCTCAACATAGGCATCATCAACTGTCTTTGCATGATCCTTTGCTAGAGTAAGTTCTATAGCTTTTACAGCCAATTCATTACCCTTAAAGTACGCTAGGATATCAGCATCTGTCTGTGCACCTAGGATTCTTAGAAGAGATGTGATTGGGAACTTTCTCTTGCGGTCGATTCTTACATATATAGTACCGTCTGAATCAGATTCGATCTCCATCCAAACTCCGCGAGCTGGGATAACCTTTGCACCGAAGAAAGTTTTACCCTTTGCTTCATTTGCTGTGAAGAAAATACCGAATGAGCGTGCTAGCTGAGCAACTATCACTCTCTCGATACCGTTAATGATGAAAGTACCGTGATCGGTCATCAATGGCAAATCAGCAAGGAACATTTCCTGCTCTTTTGTTGAATCCAGCAACTTGTTCTTCAACTTTACCTTTACCTTGATCTGACCTTCATATGAAAGCTTGTTGTTCTTAGCAAAATGCTCGTCATACTTTGGCTTAGCAAGTTCGAAACCTACAAATGATAGTTCGAATTTCTTACCAGCATAGTCTTTGATAGGAGAAAATTCCTTCAAAACTTCACTTATACCTTGTTCTATTAAAACTTCGAATGATTTAACCTGTGATTCTACCAGGTTTGGCATCTCGGTCAGAGGTGCCTTGAAACGACTGAAATACTTTTTTGTTGTATGCATAAAAAGTGTAAACAAAAATAGCAAAAAATGCTAAGGATTAATAATTAGTAATAAAACTCAATGGGTGCGCTCACTACCTAATGAATACTAACGAAATCCTTCAATTTGCAAGAGTAACACAATCTAATGAAGTTAGGGTGAGCTTAGCAGAGATATAGAGAGAAGTCAATGGGTTTATACACAGTTTTTGGGTTTTTATAAAAGATTAGACCGGCGATCCTCTGAGGACGCCGGTCATTTTATTCTTTCTTTAATACCAACTCGTTTTATTTTTTTTACTCTTTTACCAGCCCTTGCTTACGGCGACTACCTCTGGGAAGGTAGTTTTGGCTGCTGTAAACATTTGGGTGACTAGTTACTAGCGCCTTTCTTCTTACGTAGGTTTCGTTAATTCCGTAGGTTTAATACTTGTCGACTAGCCCTAGCTTGCATTGGCTGCAGACATCGGGTTCCGAGTGGTCAACTCCTTTCTCTTTTGGAGAATTTGTATTTGTGGATCCCCTAGAAGGTGCCTAGCGGCACACTTCCCTGTTGATCCTCTAATATCCTATCATATCTAGGATATTTGTCAAGGGGGGTTAAATACTACCCACTCTTACCCCTGTTAGGTCTATATATATCGGTATACAAGAAGAAACCGGCGTTTTACGGCCGGTTTTATTTCTGCATGAACTTAATTTTACTAGCCCTAGCTTGCATTGGCTGCAGACATCGGGTTCTGAGTTGCTAACTCCTTTCTCTTTTTGAGAATTTGTATTTGTGGATCCCCTTGAAAGAGCCTATTGGCTTTTATAGACTTTCCCTGTTGATCCTCTAATATCCTAGCATATCTAGGATATTTGTCAAGTGGGTTAAATACTTCCTACTCTTACCCCTGTTCGGTCTATATATACTGGTATATCTGTAAAGTCTATAGTTATTCCTTCACTTTCTTTTCCAATATCGAGAATGACAGCCAATCCCTGACTAGTTGCCTTTGAGAAATACTGATCGAAAGCAAAGTTCCCTAGTGAATAGTATATTTTCTTACCTTTATATACCTCAGTATCACCTACTATATGAGTATGAGTACCGACAACAGCATCGGCGCCACTATCGATGAATGCGTGAGCCCACTCTTTCATCTTCTTTGTTGGTTCTTTCTGATACTCAACACCCCAATGTGGAGTAACTATTAGTACATCCACCTCACTTCTTAAGCGTGATATCTCTGAAAATACATTATTAAAATTAGTGTAATAAAACTCATGAAAACCGACCACACCTATTCTTATTCCATTCTTTATTATTATCGTACTTATTTCAGTCCTATTAAACGGATCTCCGTAGTAGAGCATACCGGCAGTACCTACGTATCTACGTGTAGATTCCAGACCCTTGGCACCGTAGTTATATGTATGGTTATTCGCAAGCCCCATAATATCGAATCCGAGCACAGATAGCTTTGGTGCAAGCACAGGATCAAATGTAAAAATCAATTCCTTACTAACCAGACTAGCGGTAACTGAAGGGTTTGTAGTAAATGCACCCTCTAAGTTTGCAATCGATATGTCGGCGTTTTGAATGAGATCTCTAACACCAGCAAAAAAACTTTCGAATCCATTTTTATTTATAATATTTCGAACATTACGATCAAGCATAATGTCTCCAACTATCAAAAGTTTTACATTCTGAACATAGTGATGGTTAGCTGTGTATTGATCAAAGCTTATTTGATTTGGTTTTAGATAAAAAAGTAGAGCAATAAAAATAAATGGGACAGTAGCTGTAACTACTATGAGACTATTTCTGACCCTGTTGTTTTCTCCATTCATCTATAAGTTTGTGGTTACCCGACAGAAGTACCTTTGGTACTTTGTAGTTCTTACCCTTATATTGTACTACTTCTGGGCGAGTATATACATCTGGACTGGCTATTCTATTTTCTTCTAGTGAAGCATGGTCTCCAAGTACCCCTTCTATCTGACGAGAAATTGTGTCTATCAGGATCATAGCTGGCAATTCACCTCCTGTAAGGACAAATGGTCCTACTGATATATCTTCAACCTTAAAAGCTTTCTTAACTCTAGCGTCTATCCCTTCATATCTTCCACAGATAAATACTATGTCAGTGAGTTTATTTGAAAAAGTTTTGGCCTGCTCAGTATCGAACTGTTTACCAGATGGACTAAACCAGACTATTTTAACTTTAGACTTAGTTTTCTTATCTTTTAATTTTTTACCAACCGCTTTGTCGATAGCACGAATAACTGGAAGTGCCTCGATTATCATTCCTGGACCGCCGCCATATGGCTTGTTATCAACTCGTAGGTCTGAGTATGTTGGATTCTTCTTTGTTGTTGCGAATTCTCTAGGATTATAGAACTTAACCTCTATTTTCTTTTTCTCTATTGCGCGTTTCAAAATAGACTCACTTAGATATGAATCGAGGCTTTGCGGAAACAATGTGATTATGTGGTATTTCATAAAAAAATCCCGTGGTAGGTGTTATCACACAATACCACGGAATGTTGAATTTGTCACGAGAGATCACCTTCAAGCTGAAAGAGACTGTATCTCACCTTCATTTGAGGCGCGCGCGATGTTGGTTCGAATTGTACAATCCGTACTATCACGATACGCCTCAATGATAGCAATCCGTCCTATCACCTTTTGCCAGTCATTGGGTGTTTCAGGATAAGTGGTGAGTAGTTGCTCAACCTCATCAATCATAGCCATGACTTGATCGAATCTGACGGTCCAGTTATGAGACTCAGTAACATCATCCTTGAGTAGTTGCATCATCGACGCCCCGAGTCCTATAAAGGTACTGCGATAATTGGAAACCATCTTTCTTAGATCACTAAGATCTCTACCCACTAGCGATTGCAGAGCAACCATGCATCGTGATGTGAATCCTTGGATGTAAGCTACTTCATACTCTGGAACCCTGATGAATGTTTTGCTCATTTATTTCTATGTTTTGTTGTGTAGTGCAGTTTTCCTAAGCATAATACGTTTTTTTAATAATAATTCAACTTATAAAATGCTGAAAGAAAATCGCGCGCCACACAAAGGTGGCTGCGCGAAGTTGTGAAAGGGGTGTCCTAGAGGACACCGTTGATGGCTAGGGTTGAGCTGGCACCAGCTCGATATGCTTCAATCAATGCCAACTGTGCAATTACCTCTTGGCGAGGCGGTTTATCTTGAGACGCTAGGCGCTCAAGACTGTGGATGTGTCGCAGAATCAAGTCGGCCCTACTTGCCCAGCGCCTGAGCGAAGCCTTATTCCCATTGCACAGACCGAGCATCTTGGTATCAGTCTGATGCAACCAGCAGTTGATGGTTGTGAGCAGATGCGGCAGCAGACCGACGAGGCGTTTGAATGGCATTCTCTCGTACGCCTCGATATTGTGCTGTGCTACGGCATGTATATGCACAACTTCGTCAAGTGGCGATTCTTTTAACTTAGCATGTTTCATCTATTACCCTTTCTCTTACCAGCCAACAATATACCACATCATGAGTATATGGTCTATATAGGAGCAAAACAAAAACCACCCTTTCGAGTGGCTTCTGTTTTGAGATTATTTTTTATTATAGATTCAAATCCGCCATTGCTTCATCAACTGTTTTCATTGTTGATCCGGGAACCTTGATCCCCCCTTCCGGTTCATTAATCTTTAAGTTCACTCTTGAATTATTCTTCATGCCCACTACGCGAAGTAGAGTTCTGATAGCTTTTGCTGTGTTACCTGAACGACCGATAACTTTTCCCATATCAGCCGCACTTACTTCTAGTGTCAAAAGTACTCCCATTTCATCTACTGTTCTTGTAATCTTTACATCATTTGGATTATCTACTAGTCCTTTAACTACGTAGTCTAAAAATTGCTGGTCAATATTGTTCATTTCTGTTTTTCTTATTTTATAATCGTCTCTGGATAATTGTACCGTACTATGGATATATTAAAAGCGAGTTTTACACAGTGTCAAATATATAGAAATATATTAAAAACACCGGCATTCAAACAAACTAAGCAGCAGGTGCAGCTGCTGGAGCAGGAGCTGGCTTTGCCTCACCTTCAGGGGCATCCTTCTTTATAGGAGTCTTCTTTGGAAGAACATTCTTCTTCTTTCCATCTATTGCCTTCTTACTAACTAGGAAGTTATGAACTGTGTCTGAAAGCTTAGCACCCTTTGACATATGTTCCTTGATCTTTGCAAGATTGAACTGCTCAATCTTGTTTTCTTGTCTTGGATCATATGAACCAAGTACCTCGATGTACTTGCCACTCTTTGTACTATTTTTTGAATCAGTAAGAACAAGACGAAAAACTGGTTCGTGCTTTCTTCCTACTCGTTGTAGACGTATCATTAACATGTGGAGATATACTAGCAGAATGCATAAAAAACGTCAACACTTACCACACATACATTGATACAAGCTCATATTTAAGCTATAGTATTCACATGAAAAAAGACGTAATAATGCAAGGTACAATAATCACTACTCGTAAAGGAATCGGATACATAAGAAACCCAGAGGATGCAGAGAAAGATATAATAGTTGAAATAGGTAATCTAAATACAGCTCTAAACGGAGATATTGTAGAGGTTAAGCTAGGTAAGACCAATTCATTCAAGCAGCAAACAGCTGAAGTAACAAAGGTTATAAAACGAGCTCGTGACTCTTTTGTTTGTATAGTTGATTCTCGCGAAGGAGTTCTAACAGCATATCCTGATGATAAAAAGGCCTATGCTTCTATTCGCCTATCAAAAGAAGATCAGACCAAGGTATCTATAGGTGACAAAGTTTACGTCAAAATGCGTGAATGGACAGATCCAAAGGTAAACCCTGAGGGTGACATCATCCGCATACTTGGACGCAAAGGTAATAACAATGTAGAGATGGAATCTATTGTTCTCGAGAAAGGATTCGAGATCAACTTCCCTCCTGCAGTCGAAGCCGAAGCTGACACAATCGAGAAGAACAAAAACACCGACATAGCAAATGAGATTCCAAAACGTGTCGATTTCCGAAAGACACTTACTTTTACTATCGATCCATTTGATGCAAAAGACTTCGATGACGCTATTTCATTCAAGGAAGTCGGTAACGGCAAATACGAAATCGGAGTACACATTGCCGACGTATCTCATTATGTAGCAGTAGGTTCAGAACTTGATAAAGAGGCTTTGAAGCGCGGTTGTTCCATATATCTAGTAGATCGTACAATACCAATGCTTCCTGAGGTCCTATCAAACGACGTTTGTAGTCTTAATCCACATGAAGACAAGCTTACTTTCTCTGCATGGTTTGTTCTAAATGAAAAAGGTGACGTACTTGAAAGACATTTTGGCAAAACGATCATAAACTCTGATCACAGATTCACATATGAAGATGCTCAGGAAGTTTTGAATGTAAAGTCTGGAATGTATTTTAAGGAATTAAATAAATTAAATGAGATTGCAAAAATACTCCAGAAACAAAAGTATGACAATGGCGCTATAGAGTTCGAACAGGAAGAAATAAAGTTTAAGCTAGATGAAAATGGCAAGCCAATCGGAGTTTACAAGAAAGAACGTCTTGATACTCACAAGCTAGTTGAGGAATATATGCTATTGGCAAACCGTGAAGTTGCTAGGTTCATTTTTGACGCAATTAAAAGTAAAGGAAAAAGAGATACAGGCTCACTTTACCGAATCCACGACCTACCAGACCAGGAACGTATGGCTGACCTTGCAGTATTTGTAAAGGCTCTAGGTTATGATCTAAAGACTAAGGATGGCAAAGTCACAGCACGCGACATAAAGTCTCTATTGAACCAAATACAAGGCACACAGCATGAGGCACTCATCAGTACAGCTTTGATTCGTTCAATGCAAAAGGCTGTGTATTCAACAAAGAACATTGGCCACTTCGGACTAGCATTTGAGTACTACACTCACTTCACTTCACCTATTCGTCGTTACCCCGATCTTTTGATCCAAAGAATTCTACAGAGACATTTGATGCACGATACATTTGGTGACAAAGAGATAATCGCCTTCCAAGACATTGCCGAAAAATCTACAGCTCGCGAGATCGATGCTGCTAGTGCAGAGCGAGAATCAAAGAAACTAAAGCAAGTCGAGTACATGTCAGATAAAGTTGGAAGTGTATTTGATGGCACTATTTCCGGAGTTACAGAGTACGGAATCTATGTAGAAGAAAAGGAAACTAAGTCAGAAGGAATGATAAATATCAGAAACATTGGTACAGATTTCTATCAATTCGACAAGAAAACATATTCAATTATCGGACAAAAGACAGGTAAGAGATTTACTCTTGGGGACCCTATCAAGTTCAAAGTAGTGGCGGCAGATCTAGATAAAAAGACTTTGGATTTTGTACCGGCTTAATATAACGCTTTGTTTAATACATAGACTATATAATAAAAACTGGCCAACCACAGGGGCTGACCAGCTTAAGCATTCGTTGCTGTGCACGGTAACTCGAAAGTTACTTCATCCGACTGAGGACATCCTTCTTGAAGAAGGCCTTCCAGTCATCGAGCTCGATCTTGATCCTGTTAGGCTCGGACTGGCCCGGCTTCGACGACCACTCGTACACCGTTTGGTCGTTGACCACGATCCTGAGTGAGGTGAGAGTGCCATCGTCGGACTGCATGAAGTTGACGAACCCACCAGGGGTGTTTGGGGTATAAACCCCGTACCAGACCTCCCCCTCGTAGTCATCACGATTGACCTCTAACTCGGTGATCTCCGCCGGCACCTGGAACAACTCCCCCTTGAAGGCCTTGGTCGGCTCGGCAATACCGAGCGTCTGGTCAATTGCATGAACAGACGCGAAGGCCGCAATGAGGGCCAGTACCTGAAACATCTTCTTCATAACGGTAGTAAAAGTTAACCTATTCAGCATTACTCAACAGGAGCCTGCTGGATTCGGTTGTCAATGATCACTTACTTTGATATTATATCATGACTAGACGCTATGTGTCAATAAACACATATTTTTCTAAGTTTTCCCTACTTCGCCACCTTCACCGCCTCTTCAAATTGAATTGAGAGTAACTTTGACGATCCATCTCCACCCATTGTGACTCCATAGAGTACTCCTGCTCGTGACATTGTCTCGCGGTTGTGTGTGATTAGGATAAGTTGTGAGTACTGTGAAAGACTTGAGATCATATCTCCATACTTACGTGAATTCGCCTCATCAAGTGCTGCATCTGTTTCATCGAGAATGATAAATGGAGGTGGGTTCACCGATGATATAGCAAAAAGTAATGCGATTGAGGTCAGTGCTCTTTCGCCACCAGATAGCATCATTAGACTTTTTACTTTTTTGCGTGGTAGGTTAACAGAAATATCGATTCCCTCTTCACCTTCTTCCATTTCTTCAACACCAGCGTCAGCATCATCTGCTAGTACAGCACTGATATCTGTATCAGACTTCTTCTTTCTTTTCTTTTCTCGTATAACACTTAGACTTGCACTTCCACCACCAAACATTAGAGAAAAATAGTTCTGGAACTGTGCATTTATTTTTAGTATTCCATCCTTGAATTCAAGATTCAAACGTGCATCAAGATCAGCAATCAAATTATGAAGATTAGCTTTTGAAGCTTCTAGATCCACCAATTCTTTTGCTAAGAAATTGTCTCTGTCCTCAACCTCCTTATATTCACGTAGAATATCTATACTATTACCAGCACCAGAATCCTCGATGCGCACCTTTATTTTTTCTATTTGCTTCATGCGATCGTACTGTGATGATCTTGGTTCATCAGAGACTATCAAATCTGCATTATCCAATGCTTCACGACCAACTATTGAGTAAGCTTGCTGCATTTCACTCTTATAGTTCGAATCTTCTATGATTAACTTATCCTCACGAACCTTAATACCGTTCAGAAAGCCACGTACTTCGTTCTGACGCGCGATAATACGGAAAACGTCCTTCTCAGCATCTCGGTTAGAATCCTTCTCACGCTCGATTTTCTCGCGTAAGGTATTGTATTCAAGAACTAGAGTTCTTTCCTTTTCATCAATCAGCTTCAAACTTTTATCTAGATCTGATTTCTTATTATTCAAATCACTTATATCACGCTCAATCTCGGCAAGAAGACTTGAATCAACCTTATCCTTATGTGATGAGATAAAACCGAAAAGCAGAGACTTGATCTCCTCAATTGTTTGCAGTAGGTCTATTTTCTTCACCACTTCTTCAACATCACGAAGATAAACAGTTTTGAATTCATCACGAGCCTGCTTTTCCTTTTCTTTTGCAATAGTTCTTTGTCCAGCAGAAATCTCTCCTTCAATTTTACCTAGTTCACGAACGATACTATCTTTCTCAAGACGGATTCTATGTAAATTACCTTCGAGGTTTATTAGCTCATCACTTTTGGCATCGCGATTCTTTGAGTCTTCCAAAGTTTTGCGAGCTAAAGCAATCTCTTTGTCCAATTCAAAAAGTTCCTTGTTTAGTGGATTCTTCTCAGTATCAATTTGAGTGCGCTCATTTTTTAGATAAATCTCCTCGCGCTTGAAATACTCTTTGTATAGCCTTCGAAGTTCCTCGCGAAGCTCGGCAACTTTCTCTACCTTCTCTACCTGCTTCTTTAGGAACTTGAGATGCGGAGCTATCTCACGACGAAGAGACTCGACAGACTTCATGTTCTCTTCAGTCTTTTCGAGCTTTCTTTGGCTTTCTATTTTCTTGTATTGATATGTCTTAAGTCCCAAAGCATCCTCGACCATCTCGCGACGCTCTTTGATATTGGCATTAAGTATACGATCTGCCTCACCTTGAGAGATGATATGGTGTCCTGATGCGCCGATATGAGCATTTGAAAGCAGTTCGACGATATCCTTCAAACGCACGGGTGAACCGTTGATAAAATATTCATTCGAATTATCACGGTGAACAACACGTTCGATAGCAACTTCGGCGAAGTCGACATTGAAAGTTTTTTTACTATTATCAAAAACAACCTTAACACTAGCTCGGTTCACACGACTTCCCTCACCACCACCATTAAAGATTAGATCCTCGCCTCGCTTACCGCGCATAGCCTTTATAGATTGCTCTCCAAGCACGAAGCGAAAACCTTCTGATACGTTTGATTTACCAGAACCATTCGGTCCGACTATTGCGGATATAGGTGAATTAAAATTCAGCGTAGCCTTTTTTGCAAAAGATTTAAAACCTGAAATCTCTAAAGACTTTAAGTACATGCCTATATTTTAGCATAGAAAATAAATATAGGACTATGTTTATTACCAACCCTTCACTTCTAGAGCTTTCTCAGCAGCTTTTTGCTCTGCTTCTTGCTTTGACATACCTGAACCTAATGCAATCTGAACATCTCCGATAAATACACCTAATGTAAATGTCTTGTTATGATCTGGTCCGGCCTCTTTGACTGTTTTGTATGATGGAGTCTGTCCTGTAAGCTCTTGAGCTTTTTCCTGGAAACGACTCTTGGCGTCCAACCATGTCTTGTTCTTGATGATTTCCTCGATATCCAAAATATCTAGCAGTTGTGACGATATAAAATTCGCAGCAGCATCATATCCCTTATCCATATAGATTGCTCCGATGATAGCTTCTATGGTATCAGCATGGATTATTGATCTAGCTCGACCAGTGTCCTTGGATTCGCCTTTTGAGAGTAGTAGATACTTATCCACACCTATATGAAGTGCGACTTTAGATAAACTTGTGGTGTTCACAAGTGCTGAGCGGTATGAAGTTAAATCTCCTTCATCTCTATCTGGAAATTTGCGGAAAAGGAAACTAGTCACAACCAACTCCAATACAGCATCTCCCAAGAATTCCAATCTCTCATTGTGCTCTAGTCCAGCTTTTTTATTTTCATTCAAATACGAACGATGAGTACAAGCTTTCTTGAGTAAGTTTATGTCATTAAATTCCACATTTATTTCCTGTGAAAATTTTATGTAGTCTGGCATTTTGGTTGTCATGTTATTTTGCTTGGCTTAGTAGAGTAACAGCTTTTGTTACGATCGGAACAATGTCGTTATAGAAATTGAGTTCGAGGATATCAGCAAGCTTGAACCATTTACCATCATCAAGGCCGGGCTTCTCTGCAAGCTTTATATCAGTAAATTTTGATTCTGCAAGAAAATAGTGCACTTGTTTACGAATCTTACCTAGCTCTGGATCTGAGGCGATGTATTCATTGTTGCCTAGGTCTTCTATTATCTTTACATCTAGTCCCATTTCTTCCTTTACCTTTGCAACGGTTCCTTCACGGATGTCGCCTTGAGGAATTTTGCCTTTTGATAGGGTCCAGTGACCGAAAATATCGTGCACGAATGCCATATAGATCTCATCACCATCTTTAGCATAAACCACAGCTCCTCCGAGGTTCTGTATTGGCATTTCTTCGTATGGAATATCCTCTATTTTCTTCTTTTTCTTTGGAGATGAATCTTTACCTGGCTCACCAAGTTCCTTGTAGACTGAACCTAGTACACCGTTTACGAACTTACCACTATTCTCGCCACCAAAACCTTTTGCTAGTTCAATAGCTTCGTTTATAGCTACCTTTGCTGGAACTTCTTTTCTATCTGCAAAAATCAACTCAAAAAGACCCATTCTTAGAATATTTCTATCAATGAAAGAAATTTTATCTAGGGGCCAATCTGGAGCAGCTTTTTCTATAATCTTGTCCAAATCTGACTGCTTTGAGAGCACGTTTTGAACTAGTTCTTCAATAAATTGTGAATCACCCATTCCAGGAGCAAACTCCTCGGCAATACGGGCGATAACGAGCTTTATATCATCGTCGCGATGACCTCTGAAATCCCACTCAAAGAGTGTTTGTAGTGCTACGGATCTTGATAAGTGTCTGTTCGCCATATTTATTTTTTGAAAGAACCCTTTTTAAAATTTATTTTGTTGCTGTTGCCTTTTTCTTGTCTTTCGCTACCTTTGTTGCAACTACTGCTGTCATATCTACAATCTTTTTTCCTCTGTAAGTTCCACATTTCTCACACAAAGTGTGTCTCAGGTGCATAGCTCCACAGTTTGAACATTTTGAAAGTCTCACATCATCCAATGCGTGATGTGAACGTCTGTTGCCGCGATGCGACCTGTTTGCTCTCATTCGATTTACCATAGTGCAAATACTATAGCATATCTGGTTTAAAATGCAAAAGAAAAAGGCGTCCATGGTGACATGGCGCCCTTTTCCTCAGAGTTATACTCTAGTTACATTCACAGCTGCTGGACCCTTTTCAGCGTCTACAACTTCGAATGAAAGAGTATCTCCTTCTCTCAATTCCTCGTAAGTTACACCCTTTAGCTCCTTTGAGTGGAAGAATAGGTCCTTTGTCTCACCCTCGCGAGCGATGAATCCAAATCCCTTTGGTGTAAGTGTCTTGATTTTTCCTGTTGCCATTTGATTTTTATTTTAAAAAATAATTAGAAATTTTATTCTCATAAAATAGCTGTATCGCGAAGGTCGACTATGCTTTTGTAATACTTACCTAGTATAGCCTAAATACCCTATAAAGCAATGACTTGGTATGTATTTGAACTATTCTATATTGTAAAAGTCATCAAATGAAGAGGAGTTGTTTATATAGTCATCGTAAGCATTTGTAGTAGTAGCCTCGACATCAGTAACAACCTCCGGTTCCTTTGGAGGTCGGTTATTTTTAACGAATGTCTGTATACCATCAGCGATAACCAGAGAAACTATTAAGAATATAGTTGTGAATAGTGACTTTGCCATATTCGAGATAATTTACAAATCGTTCAAGTAGGACAAACAAAGAAAACTATCTTTTCTTTGAATTCTTTGCTGCTAGTCTAGCTCTTTTTGCAGCTAGACGCTTCTTTGTCTTCTTTGAACGAGAAGTTTTGTTTGGATGATTTGTTCTAATATTTGACATGAAAATAGTATAGCACAGGATTAAATGAATTGTAAAATTTATTTATCAGATTAAGTCTTTCAAAACCTCATAGACTTTGTCAGCTATTATTTTGTAGCCTAGATCATTGGGATGTATAGCATCTGACATTAATTTATCATTCCCAATCAAACCATCTAGTACATTTGGAACAAAAACAGTATTGTTTTTATCACTAAGATCAGCAAAATCCCCTTTGAAATTATCAACCAAAAGTCCGCCTCTCACCCCAAGCAGTACAACTATTGATCCGCGTTTATGTACATGATCAATGATGGTCTGTAGATTGTTAAATGTATCAACCTTTGGAACCTTCTTTAGATAGTCATTACCACCGAGTAGCAGTATAACAACCTTTGGATTGTATTTATCGATTTCAGACAGTCTTTTAACTCCGTCTGCCGTAGTGTTACCTGATATTCCGAGATTAATTATTGGCCTCCCTATTTTGCGAGCAAGTACTGATACAAAATCATTCCCTTTTGATGATCCGACACCCTGTACCAAACTGTCACCGAATGCGATTATATCGGTACCTTTTGATGGGTAATTTGTGACCTTACTACTACCAGAGAATATTAGATAACCTACGATGACTATTACTATCACTGAAACCATAGCAATAATTTTTGTGTTCATGTATATAATATTTTATCACTGTATATAAAAAAGCGCACGGTATGGTTAACCGTGCGTTGCGCTACTCTTGGGAGCCATCACGACGTGTAAGTCGCAACAGTTCATCGGTAGCATGTGCCCTGCTCACCACGCACATTTCAAGTGCATGGTTACCGAGGTGTCTCCACTGATGGTAAAAGCGTTGGGCGCTAACACCGTGGAAAGAGTGGGGTCGGATTTGGGTCTGTGACCCATTGGTAGAGGGAATAATCCTCCTGATCAGCATTGTCCTACCCTCAATGTTACGAGCAATGGCTGACAACTTTAGAGGCCTTTGCTCAGCATTTACACAGCCAGTATCAAAACAGTTTACCGACCATACTACTGCTTGTCTGGAGTACGAGATTACGTCTGGATTGATGAAGGTTAGTGGAGAAAAGACACCCGACGCATCCACCTCAACATCCACAACCATGATCTGTAGGTCCACTCCGATCTGAGTGGCAGAAATACCATGAAATCTCTTGCCACTCTTACGGGCAAGTATCTCCTGTAACAGCGTTGCGACATTCCTTACTGTACCATCGGTAAAATCCTGTTTCCTAACCTTCCGAGCAAGCTCAGTCGGGTAGGCGTTTGGAATAATCACCCTCTCGGTAACTGAAGTCTGCACACTTGGCGACTTGATATCGCCAACTGGGTCATCTCGAGGAAACGCTTCCTCCAGATTTATTTCATCTGAATTCATGTTTCCTTTCTTGGTGTACCATCCGGTTAGATACTAACAGAACATGAAGTTTTTGGAAAGTCCATGATCCATAGTTCATTGCGGATAACATATTTTATATATAAAATTATCTTAATAACATTTTATAAACTTTATCTTCTACTCAGATGTATAAAACTAAAATACTAGTCTTCTCATCGGGTACTACTACAGGTGGTGGATCTGGTTTTGAGAATTTAGTAAAGGCCTCACGTGGCGACATACTTCATGCAGAAATAATCGGTATAGTTTCAAATCACGCAAATGGAGGAGTGTACGAGAAAGCAAATATGCTGGGTATACCTTTTATACATTTCGCTGGACCATGGACAAGCGAGGCGTATCAAAAGATAGCTATAGAATCTGGTGTCGATTTTTTTGCATTATCTGGATGGCTCAAACTTGTTAAGGGACTCGATCCGATCACGAAGTTCAATTCTCGAACAGTCTTTAATATTCACCCTGGTCCATTGCCTCGTTTTGGTGGTGCTGGTATGTATGGACACCATATACATGAAGCAGTTATGTCTGCGTACAATAAAGGCGAGATTACCCATACAGCAATCTGCATGCATTTCGTCAGTGACAAGTATGATCGTGGTCCGATCTTTTTTAATCTCAATATAAAAATAAATGACGATGACACTCCGAAGAGCCTTGCAACTAGAGTGAATATGTATGAACACCGATATCAGCCAGAGATCACAAACATGGTGGTCAATGGATTGATAAAATGGGATGGTGTGAATCCAAAATCTCTTGAGGTTCCTAGAGAATACTCGGTGGTGAGGTATGAGTAGTGTTCTGGTCCGCAGCAATGATTGCTTTTAAATTTTGCTGCGAGGCTTGGAATCGAACCAAGATTAGAAGCTTCAAAGGCTCCTGTCCTACCATTAGACGATCTCGCAATGTATAAAATAGGATACATTAAAAAACGTAAATTTTCAAGGTAATGAGAAACCCCGCCTATGCGCACTGGACGCATAATGGCGGGGTTTGTTGACACGGATCACTCCGGTGTGATTCACACCACCGAGATTACTTGGATCTTACCGGAGCAAATCAGCGCTTCAACTTCTGCAGCTGATGCTGTCAGTACATCAGTGATCATCCGACCACTGACGTATCGAACATACTTAATGCTTTTCATTTTAATCTCACCTCCTTTCTAGATGTACAGGTTTAATAAAGTCTATCACACCTAGCCTAGTATGTCAATAACTGCTAATTCTAGTGGTAAACTCTCAATATAGGCGCTTGAGGTTGCATCATATGCCTTTAATATTTCACGCAATAGTCCTGAATTTATCTTACTCTTCTCATCCTTTGAAATATCTAACAGTATCTTAAAATCATCTTCGGAAATATCTTTATCTAGACCTCCCTTTTCACTAGTATTTTTGAGTATTAGAATAATTCTTAGCTTTTCAAGAACCAAAGTTATAAAAGTCTTTACTGAAATATTTGCTGCAACGACTTTCGATATAACATTTAATGCCTCACTTTTATTACCATGAGCCATAGCTGTTATGAAATCATTGACCAGACTTCCCTTCGGCGCTCCTGTGATATCTTCTACTTCTTTTATTGAAATCTTTTTGTTACCTGTTGAACCTATAACTTTCTGCAGTATTCCTAGAGTATCTCGGAAAGATCCATCGCCGAGCAGTGCTAATAGATCAGCAACACCATTCTCTAGAGTGAATCCTTCTTTCTTAGCAACTTTATTTATTAGAGTTTTTAGTATTTCTCTATTTGGAGTCTTAAAATTAAAAATCTGACAACGAGACAAAACAGTCTCAGGAATCTTGTCAGTCTCCGTTGTAGCAAGAATAAAAATAACATGCTGAGGTGGCTCCTCTAGTGTCTTGAGGAGTGCATTAAAAGCCTCCTTGGTAAGCATGTGGACCTCGTCGATGATATACACCTTGTACTTTGACTCAAAAGGTAGGACACTCACTCCGTCACGAATCTCTCTAATATCATCGATACCACGGTTTGAAGCAGCGTCTATTTCATATACATCGTTATCACTAACTTCAAGTGATCTAGCAAAAATTCTAGCTATAGTAGTCTTCCCAGTTCCACGTGTTCCAGAAAAAAGATATGCATGAGCAATCTTGTTCATCTTTATAGAAGACTCAAGAACACTAACGATACTTTCCTGACCGATAACATCAGACCAGTCGAACGGACGGTACTTACGGTACAAAACTGAAGAATGAGTATTGGTGTTTTTGTCTGACATAGAGAGATTATATCATATTGAAAAAAATAAAAAGAAACCCCCTTGCTCTGATCCTGAGCAAGGGGTAAGGTGACGAACGTGAATTTGGACAACCAACGACTAACGAGGAGGCAACGCGATTACAGGACAATTTCATCACCTTCTACGGTTGAGGTTTTCTCTCAGTGGATCATACTGAGAGCCGAGGAGGCCATCAGCTGATGACAACAGTGGAAACGGTGTTTTGTCGACTCATAGTGTGGAAGCACATGAAGTTCGATGTTGAGACACGCAGTTTCGTTGAGCGACACTAACTTCCGAGTTAGTGCTGGGTCTAAAATAATACTACTCCTCTCATTTTAAAATGCAAGTATCTTTTCCACTTTTATCCACACTAGTTATTTTTCAGATATTCTTCTACAACTTTCTCTACCGCTGCTAAATCATCGCAGTCCATAAGCTTCACCCTTAACTCCTTTGACCCTTCCCAACCCGAAACGTATGCTTTGAAATGTTTTTTCATTATCGCAAAATTCTTTATATCTCCCAGCATTTCATCGAAAGCTTTTGCATGTTCCACCATCACAGTTAGTCTTTCTTTTGGAGCTATATCGTTTAAATTTTTACCAGAGAAAAACCATGGATTTCCAAATATTCCTCTTCCAACCATTACCCCATCACAACCTGTCTCTTTAATTTTCTTTTTACCATCTGCAATACTTTCAACATCACCATTTCCGATGATAATTGTATTCGGAGAAATTTCATTCCTTAATTCAACAATTCTTGGCATCAGCTCCCAATGTGCTGGTACATCAGACATTTCCTTGCGAGTTCTAAGGTGAACGGTAAGAGTCGGTAGATTTAGTTTCAATAGAAAAGTAATCCAAGTTTCAATCTCTACCTTGTTATATCCGATGCGAGTCTTAACTGATATTGGAATATTGGGAGCACCGCGACGAGCAGCTTCTATAACGGCTTTAGCATTCTCTGGATCCTTGATATGCCCAGCGCCTGATCCTTGCTTTTCTACAGCACGATCTGGACAACCCATATTCAAATCGATACCATCAAAACCAAGCTTCTCTACAATTTTTGCAGCTTCTTCCATTTTATCTGGATGACCAGTGAAAAGCTGAGCTACCATAGGTCTCTCAGCTTCACTGAATTTCAAATCATTCAAAAGTATCTTACGACCAGGTGAACATAGGCCATCGGCAGATACGAATTCAGTCCACATAACGTCAGGCTTGCCGTATTTAGCAAACATAGAACGGAAAGCCACGTCAGTAACATTTGCCATTGGAGCTATGACAAATATGGGTTTCTTGAGCTTTGGCCAGAAACCTTGCTGAATATTCACAGTATTTACCTGTTCATTTCCCTTTTTCATATTTTTACATACTACTACCTCACCGCCTCTTCTAGCAAATCCAGTAGATCACTATCACGATTTGAGCTATCAAGAAGCATGATACCGTAGAGTCTCTGTTGTTTACCTATTTTAAACAAAGCTACACTGGTTCTATTGGCCTCAGGAGTATATCCGTTCTTTCCACCTGCATATGAGGCGAGATTTAGGAAATGGGTTGGATTCACCCATGTATGTGATCTAATGGTTTTTGACTTTTGTAATGTAATATCAAAAAGTTCTGGATCATTATCGAGTATCCACTTTGTGATTATAGACAAATCCTTTGCAGATGAAACATTGAATGGTGAAAGCCCTGAAGGATCATCAAAATATGTTCGGTACGCACCAATTTCATTTACAAACATATTCATCTCCTTCATAAAAGCTTTTCTGCCACCTACATATGAGTTCGCAAGCGCCTCTGCAGCATCGTTACTAGAAACCATTAGTAGTGGGTAGACTAACTCGCTTGTTTTTATTTTTTCTCCCTCACGGAACTTGGCTTCATTGCCATATGTAGACAAAACACTCTTGTTCAAGGTTACATAGTTGTCTGGATTCAAAAGTTTCTTTGCGACTATGGCAGTCACAAGCTTGGTTACTGACGCTATAGGCATAGCTCGCTCAGCATCTTTTTCTAGAACAATAACATTCCTATCGTAATCTACTACGACATATGCAGGTGAGGTCACTTTTTTCTTTGATGAATGTGGTAATGAACTTTTTGCGCTTTCTATAATAGCCCTGCCATCATCAGCAGAATATATAAAAACTCTGGAGAATCTAGAAACAAAAGATGGATCCTGATCTGCTTCTTCAATACTAGATAGATCAATATTTACCGTGGTTGTAGCGTTCTGTGCCATTACTACTGAATCTTGGCTGTAATTACGAGCGAGGTTTACGAGAAACTGTCCAGCGAGAATAAAGAGAAAAGCTATAGTAGCCCCGCTAGCTATAGCGGTCAGCATAGAAAAAAGTAAAATTCCGAATCTATTCTTGTTTTGCATTATCTGTTTTAACTAAATAAAATATATTTCTACCGAATCGAAGGTTGATGTATTCAAAGCTAGGCATATATGACAATCCAATTTTCTTGTTCAGTGCATTTTGCCAAAATACTACTAGATTTGTCTTTGTAGTCTCAAGCGGTATTCTATCATCAAAATATACTACCCCAGCACTGCCGTCTTTGTTCTCAATATACAACTCATAGCTACCATCATCACCTATCAAAAGTCCATTAGATTTAACTATAGTATTATTTAAATCACTTATAAACGACTGGAGTTTCGAGAAGCGAGATGGATCGATAAATGGTGAACCGAGTGATACCGTAGTCGAACTAGTATTTAGATAATATCTGAAATATACATCATCATAAAACCCTTCTATTTTCTCATATACATATCCAGAAGAGTCAGCGAAATAACATAGATTCTCTGCCTCATCATCTCTATAACCCTCACATACGGTGACGGCAGGTATACGCTCAGCGACACTTACAGTTAGTCGATCAATACCGTCGAGTTCCAGTGAGGAATCTGACAACTTGTTGTACGAGCTTAGTATATCTTTGGTTATACGATTCTTTGGATAGAAAAGGAAATTACTTTTTGGGATAAAAAACAGATAGTTCCCTTGTAGATTTTTCATCACAGTATCCTGTATGCCCGTCGCAGAAACTGTTGTACTTCCATTTACTATTACAGACTTCACCTGCAAAAATGGTAATCGCAGAAATAGTACAAGCAAAAGTACACAAATGAGAAAAATAAAAGAAATGAGACTAATAGTGACTACAAGTCTCTTTCTTTTTTTCTCCAAATACTTTGCGGATTGTAATGTGCGAGTTCGACCAATTTTCATGAATTTCTCAATAACTTACCCCAAACCAATTATAATTATTTTATACAATCCTTGCCCAAATACTTTTGTAATACTTCGGGAATCTTGATTGATCCATCGGCTTGCTGATAGTTTTCAACTAGCGATACGAGGATTCTAGGAGTTGGAATAGCCGTACAGTTGAGTGAGTGAGCGTAACGCATTTTTCCATCTACATCTTTGTACTTTATGTTCGCTCGTCGTGTCTGAAAATCATGGAAATATGAAGCTGATGAAATCTCGCGATATTTGCCTTCTTTTGGAACCCAAAGTTCTATATCGTACTTCTTCACCTGACCTGCACCCAAGTCACCACCACAGTTTAGAACGGTGTGATATGGGATACCTAGAGACTCGATAAACTCCTCTGTATTTCTATTTAACTCTTCATGAAAAGCTACACTTTTCTCATGACTTGCTTCGCAAATAACTAGCTGCTCGAACTTGTAGAATTCGTGTACGCGGATAAGACCCTTGATGTCTTTGCTATGTGCACCAGCTTCGCGACGATAACAAGGTGAGAATCCTAAATAACGAATAGGTAGTGACTTTTGATCCAAAACCTCTTCACTATGCATACCCATAAGTGCAACTTCTGCAGTACCAGATAGAGCATCACCATCTTGTGTCATATAAAAGTCTTCGATGTCTCCAGGCAAATGTCCTGTTCCATAAAGGTTTACCTTGCGAACAACAGATGGAGCGATAACCGGGATAAAATTCTTCTTTGAAAAGAAATCTAGAGCATAATTCCAGATAGCAAAAGTAAGTCTAGCTCCATCACCAGTCAGGAAATATCCTCTAAATCCATGAACCTTTGTACCACGCTCAATATCTAGCATCTTGAGTGTAGTCATGATCTCAACATGATCCTTTGGTTCAAAGTTAAATACAGTTTTTTCTCCCCAAGTCTTTACCTCCTTGTTATCCGCATCACTATCCCCATCTGGGACTGACATATCAGGGACATTGGGAACTTTTAGCATCAGTTCATGCCAGTTCTTCATTACTTCCTTTAGAGATTCTTCATTCTTTTGCAGACTTTCCTTTACTACCTTCATATCGTCGATCATCTTTTGGCGATCTTCAGGAGTTGCTGTAGGAATCTTTTCACTAATAGCATTCTGTTCAGCACGTTGCTTCTCTATCTGAGTCAAAATGTCTCGTCTTTTATCATCCAAAACAATGAGCTCGTCAATATTAATATCGACATGCTTTTTCTTGGCACCGGCTTGCACAATGTCTTTGTTCTCTCGAATGAATTTGATGTCTAACATGAAATATATAGTATCAGAAAATGACTTCTTTTTCAAAGTCAATACACAAACTATCCAGAAGTCTCATTTTTACATCATTTTTTAATAAAGATTTTAATATCTCTTAATAACTATTTGTTAGAGTTGTTGGGTGAACAAAGAGAAATTCGAAAAATATTATAAAAGTATAGGAAAAATATTTTGTCCGTATTTTAAAGAATATGTGCATTTTACTGACAAAGGGCTTGAGCATTTGAAATTTAAGAGTCATTTTCTACCTAGGACAGTTAAGGATAGCAGGGTTAGAATGAGTCTAATACCAAATGCAGTTAGAGTCCTTACAATAACTAGAACCATTCAAGGAGTAAATTCTGTAATGAGATTCGAGAATCGTTTTGTTCATAATCGAAAAGAAAAGGCTTTACAATTAGTTAAGTATTTTGAATTTATTGCGGTTATAGATAACAAGAAGATTAAGGTAATTATCAAGCAAATTACAGGTGACCATATGACATTTTTAAGCGTTATTCCACTTTTCAAAGAAAAAACACCACCCACTGAAGGTGATGGTTTTTCGTAGCATCTGGTTACAGCTGAATGCCGTGCTGGCTAACGCCCCCAAATGCCTGATAGAAGTATAGCAATACATTATTAAAAGTAAAGATTTATAAATAAAATGGAAAGGAATATATACACAATAAGAAACGACGAAATCCCAGAGAAACTAAATGAGATTCCTCAACCGCCCAAACTACTGAATGTGGTCGGCAATCTACCCAAACCAGACAGTAAGATTCTCTGTGTCGTTGGCTCTAGGGACTATTCGAGTTATGGTGAGGAGGTATGTAAGAAAATAGTATCTGGACTTCGTGGATACAATATATGTATTGTGTCCGGTCTGGCTCGAGGTATTGATGGTATAGCACATAGAGCAGCGCTTGATGCTGGTCTTCAGACGGTTGCATTTCCAGGCTCTGGTTTGAATGAAGACATTTTATATCCAAAACAACACAAGCGGCTCGCTGATGAGATCGTATACCGTGGAGGTGGCCTGGTGTCGGAATACGATAATAACCAAAGAGCTCAAGACTGGATGTTCCCGCAACGCAATAGACTAATGGCGGGCATATCGGATGCAACTCTTATAATAGAGGCTGGTATGAAGTCTGGGACCTTGATCACAGCTAGACTTGCTTTGGATTACAATCGCAATGTCGGCATAGTTCCTGGATCTATTTTCTCGAAACTTTCTGAGGGGCCACATAGTCTTGTTCGTGATGGTGCTATGCCGATCACAAGCTCTGAGGATGTGCTTGAACTCCTTGGTTTCAATCGTCCAGAAGGTTATGCGATGCAGGGTAATCTTCTATTAGATTTAAATGAAATAGAAAAGAGGATCGTCGATCAATTGCAGATTGAAGCACGTAACATCGAAGAGATCGTACTTCGCCTCGAACTGAGTCCGCGTGATATCAATGAAACCATCTCTATGCTCGAGATACGCGGAATCGTCGAAGAAAAAGACGGTAAGTTCAAGCTGAGGTAGCACAAGTATCAATCAAGAGCTGATTCTGAATAATTTTTGAAATACTCACTATTTATTTTCATAAGCTCTTCTCTTCTAGTCTTGTAGTCCGGAATAGTTTTTTCTACCAGATCCCAAAAATTCTTTGAGTGATTGAATTCACCTAGATGGCATATCTCATGGACTATTACGTAGTCAACCAGCTTCTCCGGTATCAAGGCTAACTTGTAGTTAAAATTCAAATTTCCATGTTTTGAACAACTACCCCAACGAGTGCGTTGATTGCGAATTGCAATTCTATTTATCTTGTAATTATAGAATTTATTAAATTCACTGATACGATTCTCAACAAGGATTCTTGCTTTCTCTTTATACTTTAAATATTGGGCATTTGACCCGCGTCTATTCGCTCTTCTAGTCCTACGAACTCTGCGTATTACAAACCTTCTACCTATTAGATTATTAAGGCTGATTTTGAACATCCTTTTCGCCAGTCATTTTGTTTTTATGGAGCATAGCAATAGTAAAGTAAATAACTACTGCAATAACTGCACCACTTACATCCATCAACATATCCTTTTGTGCATCCCAAATATCTCCTTGTGAGCCGAGAAAAGCTGCGCCTGCACTACCACCATATGTTGCTGCATACCACCACTCGATCCATTCATATGAAACAGCTACAAATGATATAGCAAATGCAGAATACGTAGCACCAATCCATTTCTTTGCTACCAATCCTCTACTAAACAAATATTCCATGATAGGTAAAGCATAGAATCCAACTGCAAAGTGACCGAATCTATCGAACATGTTTCTCTCAAAACCGAACGTATTTCCAAACCACTTAAATGGAACTCTTTCAAAAGTATAGTGTCCACCTATAGTATGCAAAAATGGGAGAATGAACATCAAGGCGTAAGCGAGATTTGAGAATCTTATTTTTCTTATGTATAGAATTACTATAAATATCACTAGAGCAACTATTGGACCGTTTTCAGCATACCAGACTGCTCGAGAGTATGGGTTGATTCCTGCCCAAATGAATTCGACTACGTATACTGCCAATAAAAAGTGTGGAAAATATTTTTTAATCATAAATTTGTTAGTTGTATTATATCAGAAATGTAAACAATATATGCAAAAACCCGCCCCAACTAGCAGACGAGTTCTGCGATGTGTGGCGAGTGTTTTACTGAAATAGTCATGAACGATTCAGCTCCCACTTGTAGGCAGGGAGATTCCATGTACCTCGAAGAAAGGTGTAGAATGGCTTCCCACGATTGACAAGGTCACGTGCTGCTGCCAGAAAACTGGACTCAGCATCGCCTGCAACAAACTGACGCTGAGGTGTGCTATCTGACCGGAGAAGCTCTACTGAAGTTATACTGATGTCAACCACTCCGGTCGACATTCCAACAAGAGAGTACTGTCGACCATCCAATTCTACCATGGTATCAATATGTCGTGGTCTCATCCTGTGACTCGTACAAATCACATTGATGTCTGTAACTATTCTGTCCATATCTGCTGATTTAGGCGTTTGGGTTATGGAACACCAAGGCTTCCTTTCAGAGCCAATCCATTTACAAAACTTCTATGAAAATATCACCATACAAGTTAAGTGTCAATTTAAATCTACACTAGATTACGCTGGTTTGAGTCACAAAAACAACAAATCCCTATCCAAATCATCCGCCTCCGTTCCCTTCACATCTTGTGTGCGAGCATTGTGGGTGGAAGCGAGATAGACCACCCTCTTTCCATATTTATCTTCTAGTGAATCTATTTGCTTGTGGATCGTCTCGAATTTATTGGCTTTTACTGTTCCACCAAACAGATCAAGCTGCGCTACCGAACCCGAAACAAGTTCATGGAGAGTTACACCGGTTGTTCTATATAGAATTCCCTTTTTATGTATTTTATTAAAATTATCCTCTATCAGACTGATGATTATTTCCGGTGCATTTGTCGGAGCATTCAAGGTCACAGCGTAGGTTACATATTTGAAATCTCTAGTCTTAAGGAAAAAAGAAACTTTCTTTGGCATGAGTTCAAAATGCCGAGCCTTGGCACAAGCCTCTTCAATATTCTTGGAAAATTGGGACAAAAGGAAAATTTTGTCATTCGTCGCTGGATGAAATGATCTTGTGCGCTGAATAGATGAATATTCTGTCTTTGGTTTAGAGTCTATTTGCATCATGTAGCTACCTTTCAATTCACGCCAGATGACCTCATATGGCTTAGAGAAATTATCCTTGATCCAATTCACGTCTTTTTTTATAAAATCATAAGCCATACTCACGCCTTTCCTTTTCAATGATTCAGAAGTACGCGGACCAATGCCCCATATTTTCTCTATTGGAGTCATTTTCAGGAAATCACTAATAGAATCACGATCAATAACGGTAAGACCATTTGGCTTCATCCATTTGGAAGCGACTTTGGCTAGGACTTTTGTTGGAGCTAGACCGATAGACACAGACAAACCCAATTCATCAGTAATCTCTTTTTTGATTCGCTCAGCAATCTGTTTGTAAGTCATCTTAAGCGGTGGCTCGAGACCTGTGAGATCAGCGAAGCATTCATCGATACTATATTCCTCAACATCATCAGCATAGCGACGAACAATATCGAACATGCTCTGTGAATATTTGGCATAGGAACTGTAGTCGCCGGGCATGATGATCACTTGTGGGAATTGCTTCTGTAATTGGAAAATGGGCATACCACGCACAACACCCAAAGCTTTCGCTTCATAAGACAAAGCCGAAACAATACCGCGCTCCTCACCAGTCACAACAGGCAGACCCTTGAGCTTCGGATTCTTAGCAACCTCAACACCAACGAAGAAAGCGTCCCCGTCCATGTGGAGGATTATTTTGTCTTTAACATTATTAAAAAAAGTTTCCGCCATCACTACATTATAGGTGAACAAGCGTTCACTGGGAAGGGGAAAAGTCTATTTGTTCTTGAATTGAGAGATCTTTAAATCAAAGTCTTCATTATTTATAACTTTTGCCTCCTTAAGGACAGGCGCGAATTCCTTTTTGATACTATTCAATTCATCGGCAGAGACATTTATAAAAAATTTAGTCTCAGTAGGAACGTCGAGTCTCCAGACGACAATATAACCATCAAGAGAACTTGAACCTACAAATATATCTAACTCAGCGCCATCTTCCCCAGTGTAGCCTTCGATATAACCATAATCAACAGGATATGTAACTCCCTTTAGCGGATATGAACTCCAAACAGGGTCACCTTCAGTTTCAAAAGACTTGTACGAACCTTTAGGATTCTCAATTATAATTTTAAATTTAGTTGGGTCGATCATGGAAATATTATAGCAAAGTAAAACTAACCTTCACAATATCCCCCTCCATGAGTTCTTCTTTTTTTCTTACACTTTTCTTTATGGCGAGTAGATACACTCCAGTTTCAGTGTGAGGAAAAAGAGAAGTGTTCCAGTCTGTATTACCTAAGCGAGCTTTGATCTTCACAAAACCTTTAGGAAAAATTTTACGTATCTTAGAAGAAGTAGGTTTATCAAGATTAATAAAATGCCAGCCCATATCCCCTGGCCAGCGCCAGAGCTTTGCGGAGAGGGAGAGGTGGAGGGGTTGGGTGGACATAGTAGATCTAATTAACCATTTTAATTTTTTTTGCAATATCAAATTCCTTTCTCGTAAGCTCTA
Organism: uncultured Candidatus Saccharibacteria bacterium; assembly: GCA_964600255.1. Taxonomy (GTDB): domain Bacteria; phylum Patescibacteriota; class Minisyncoccia; order Phycocordibacterales; family PALSA-1337; genus CAIOGI01. The sequence continues at coordinate 16,712 of CAZRIX010000002.1, read as the reverse complement.
AATTACAACTTCTGCATTTATATAGATCCAGAAACTTATTCTTCATATCCCATATCGGTTGATAATCAATTGCGAATTTAAAATCATGGCTATCATTCAACTCAAAACCATTGGATCCACACCTCGGGCAAACATTAGTACCAAGTTGTAGTAGCTCAAAATGATTATAATTATCATCACGATTGTATCTAAGCAAAACACCGATTTCAGATTCAGTATTGTTTATTTTAGTTCTAACCTCGTCTTCAAGTACCTTATTCAATTGCTCATCAGTATATTTCAATTTCGGTTGATGCTTTACAATTAAATCATTTCCAAAGAAAGTTACAGCGTACGCCGAAACCTTATCCCAAATAGAACCCATCTTATTAATTACATCCAACTTATCATACTCATTACAATCATCTGATTTATAGCTATGTATAAACTGATTTCTGATGTGATAAATCTCCCTAAGTGCCGACAACTCATTCTCAGTGAGAAACTTAGGAAAGAATGATTTACATCTTTCCAAAAGTAAATCAATTTCTATTGTTTTTATTTTTTTATCTTGTCCATTAATTATTGCGATAAGAAGATTGATATCTTTAAAGCTTGCTAAAGCGAATATTAAAACAGGATTCTTTTTATATAATCTTATCTTAATCAGTTTCTCAATAACAACACAGAAACTTACTAACTTCTCTGGGAAACATTCATCTATTTCTACATTTTTAGATGATAAAAATTTATTAACTTTATTATATAGATATAATAAATATTTGTGTTCATTTTTTTTCATGTCTCAAATTATCTATTCCCTTTAGCTCTATTGTGTGTCTTACATAACATCTGACAATTTTCTATTGATGTTTTCCCTCCCTTACTCCATGCAGAAACATGATCTGCATCCATTTCGTTAACATTCCATATTTTATTCTTATTTGCCTCATGACCAATTGCACATAAAGTACAATTTGATTCCTCCTTTTTCTTAGCTATATTAGTTTGCTTATCATAGACCAGTTTTTTTATCTCATCATCAAAAACTCTAACTTCAAGTAATTTAGAATCCTGCAAACCACCTAAAATATATTCGAAAATGCCTTTTCTATTTTTTACATAAGAGTCCCCGTATAATCTCTGTACACTTTCTGAGATTTTTTCAGGGTTATATTTCACAGAATGATATTGTTCATATAATCTACCCCATTCTAATCCTCTCATCTCTTTTTCAACATCAACAAAAACACTTGAAATCCAATCGATTACCTTATTAAAATAAGTTTTTAACTCATCTATATTTTTATCATTACGGTGTTTACTCATATATCCATCAATATCACCTCTACTTACCCAATTCAGAGCGCACTCCAGATACTCCTGGCGATTCACAGCGCCAGATATATATGAACTCCACTTTTGAATATTAGCATTTTGACTATTACTAAATTCTTCTTTACATAAAGTTACAAAAGGTCCTGAATAGATTGCATTTAGGAGTTCCTGATCAGATAACGGAACCCCAGCAATGTTAATAGTTTTGAACCATTCTTTTATCTGACTCTCCTCACCTTCGCATTCATAAATCAAAAGATTGGTTTCTAAAATCATTTTCTGCTTATTACTAGCCATACCATCAAAATACTGTTCATTGCCATTATCATCCTTAATAGACAACTTTCCTGTAACAAATCTTCCGATACTAGTAATACGCTGCTGACCATCCAATACTTCCAAAATATCATCACTAATTTTATTAAAATAAATTAGACCGATTGGATAACCCTTCAAAATAGATTGGATAACAGCAACGTCTCTCTTGCCATCAGCATAAATATAGTTACGTTGATATTCAGGCTGAATAGTTAGTTTTCCAGATAAACCAAACAGACCCTTACCTTCAAGTTCGTTATAGACGAATCCATCACATATATCTTTGATACTAATTTTTGTTTTTAAAGTTGTTTTCATATTTTATTTACTAAGTTCACTAATAATCTCGTTTAGTAACATGTCTAAATTTGCCTTGAAATCTACTTGGGTCTTAGTAATAACTAACACTTTTTTATTTACTTGAGAATGTAAATAGTTGTCTCCTATTTTTTTTGCTGTGTCATTAAGTGGCCTCATTATATCCTTAAAACTTTTACCACCATATTGTGCACTAACATCATCGAAAGATGTCTTTCCAAAAATCGGTGGTATGTGATCGAGTATTGCTCTTAAAAGCATTGCACAAGAATAATAGTTTCCAAGACTATAGTTATCATCCAATTCATTACATAGAGATACCAACCTACTTAAATCAAAATCATTATTCTTAATCTTGCTAAGATTTAATAGTGTATGTTTATCTAAATAGGTAGTTGTTCCTTTTTCTGTGTAGTTATCAGTTTGTTGATAACTCTTACTTTCAGCAATTGATTTGTCAATTAAATACATGAAATCATTTAATTGTCTACTAATTCCTAGAGCAAACTGTGCGGTGGCATTATAGTATTTATGCACGGGGACTTGCCTGCCTGCAAGTAGTGCCCCACTGTCTCTTGTATGTATCTGTCTTTTCCAGTAATCGTTAAAAATATCAGTCTTTGTTCGTAAGTGAAACTTTTCAATTTCTCCTGTAGTTTCCTTTGAGATACTTGAGAATGCAATCACTGTCAGTTTTATTAACTCTTCAAATTTATTAGAAATACGATCTACCTCCTTGTCTAAAGTTGTAAGTATTACACCAGATTCCGCCTCTATTTTATAACGTACTTCATCACTATTTTTTTCCTTCCAGCCATTTGGTACTCCGTTTATTAAACCCCACTCAATACTAAACCTTTTATCATATGGTGGTGTCTCAAAGTTTGCATAAAAGAAATTTGCATGCCCAACTAAATCTGAACCACTCCAAGAGTTATTAACTGCGTTGCAAGCTAACGAAACTTTTTCTGCTGATTCAGTGATTATACTAGAGTCAGCTTGTAATTGTTTAATTTCGCTTTTTATATTATCAATTTGTTTTTCCATAAAATTTATTCTTATGCTTAATAAAAATTCTTTGATAGGTGGATTGAATTATGCGACCTTCTTTGTTTATAAAATAATTCTTTTTTCCATCATTGCCAAGCAAATTAGCATTTTCATTTGTCTTTCCACCAGACGATCCTGTTTTCTTGCCATCTTGTCTTACTTCCCAGTATTCATCATACTTTCTAATATCTGGAACGTCCTTATGACAACCTCTTTGAGTTGCTCCCAAAATTTCAAACTGATCTGGATTATATTTATCTAAAAAACTAATCGGAACACCCATTACACCATCATAATCACTTGGAATATTTTTAACAAAAGAAACCTCTATTGCATCATAGTTATCATATTTTTCAAATGGCTTTTTTGAGCTAAACTTTATCACATCCGCCTCTGTCATGAGTGGCAATGGTTTGTGACGCCTACCATGATCAATATTAGTAAACCAGCAAGAGTTTCCGAGTCTAGTGTAATCACCAATATAACCTAGTCTGGCTGCCTTTTGTCTGTCACCAGCCGCTATATGTACACCATTAGGTACGGCGAAAACCATATCACTTCCATTTCCAGTCGCTCCAAGCCATAACTTATTTATTTTTATCAGCGGAAAAATTTCTTTATATGTAATGGCATTCATATTTCCGATAATTACAAATTTTTTATTGTAATCAAAAAGCTGCTTCACATATTCCCTAAACAAACTGAAGGGTGGATTTGTAACAACAATATCAGATTGTTTAAGTAAATCTACACACTCTTCACTTCTAAAATCTCCATCCCCCTCCAGAGGCGACCATTCATTATCCTTGTTGGCTCTTAACTGTACCGCAACATCAGTTAAGTTAAACTCTCCATTACCATCAATGTCGTGAACTTTATTAATTATAAATTTATTTGCAGTTAATTTTTGACGTCCTTTTGATTTTGTTAAAGTTTTATCATCACCAAATAAACCCAACTGTGTATTTGCTACAGGTGAAGGCTTATAACTAGTAGTAATTAAACGCTTAAGTCCAAGTCTTTTAAAATTTAGAACGAAATAGCGAAAAAAATTACTTTCATACGGATCGTCACAGTTACAATAGACCACCTTTCCTCGAAATACATTAGCATCGTACTCCAAATAAGCCTCCATTTCTTTTTGAATATCAGCATATTGGGTATAGAATTCATCGTTCTTCGCCTTTTTTGCTTTGGTAAGATTACTATTAGCCATGAATATAGTATTTCATATTCATCATTAGTTTACAATCACGGTAAATTACCATTTCAGTAGTTATAATTTACGTCCTCATTCTCCAGTAAAACCCTATAAATATTCAACACTAGTACATTTAAACCTCTAAGCGTAAACTACTAAAAAGTAGTAGAATTATCTTAAAACTAAAATGAACACAAGTATCACCAGAACTGATTCGATAATAATGACCCTAACGGTAGATCCAGATCACTTATCGGGTTGGAAAACTATTTTATTTAATTGTAATTGCCATACCTTTGATGCTGTTACTCAACAGATTATCAGGGCAATTCATTGCACGAGAGAAAAAGCTGACAATCTAGCTGTGCTTGCAGATAGTACTGGTAGTGCAATAATATGCGAAGGATCTAGAGAGAAATGTGAAAAGGTTGCCAAAATCTTAGGAAGTATTGGATTGGATGTGACTGTAACAAACTAGGCGCTACTGTAAGTCAGCAATCTCCTTAATAATCAACTGCTCCTCTGGTATTCCTATACTTCTTCCATATTCTACTGCTTTTTCATGCTCTACTTTATCTGTCATTTTATATTCAAACATTTTGTCTTTATAGACTACTATTATTTCATCTCCTGCAATGAAATGTGTATACCACTTTCCCTCTGCCATGTTTTGTTGAATCTTTTTTATTTCGTCTCTTGTTACGGACACAGTATAGATATGCCAACGATCACTTGGATTTTCATCATCAGTTACTTTTAAATTTGTAACTGTTAAGTCTTTTATAATTTCCTTATTATTCAAACTCTCTTCGATCAGGATTCCGGTGTAATTTTTATTAAAATCTTTCAGGAATTCATCCAAATTTATTATTTTTGGACTAACAATAAATTTAGCATTAACTATTATCTGGTATTCATCTTCATAAAGAATTTTATTTGGTTTTTCTATTATCATAACCTCGACTCTGTCTTTTAAGATACTTATATGCCAGTCTAATAACCCTGACTCAATATATTTATCTAAACCGAAATCTTTCCAGAAAGAAATAGCTCCTGGGTATTCCAAACCTTTTTTAGGTAACCATGATCCGTCTGGTTTATTAATCCTACGAGGGTCATCCTTTGGAGATTCTTTTGCGACTGCCTCATAAATACCAGTTCCATTTTTTATAAAACGATAGTAATTCATTTTACTTTCTTTACCCACAATTTCTTAATTGATCCGACTGACAAAGTAGATAGTAAGAAACCAATAGTAGGCACGATTGCATTGGTAAAAGGCTTTTGAAAATCAGCGGTTAGGAAAAATATAACTATTACTATATATGTAAGTAATGCTACTGATATTTTTCTAGTCCAACTAGTTTCCCAAGCTTTATCTTTATCAACCCTCTGATTTCTTTGTTTAAGCGCCTCTATTTCATTTTTAACTTGTTGTATGTCATACATATAGTCATTCTACCAAACTACTTCCCCTCATTCCACCCATAGACCAGTTTCTTTATTTCTTCTAACGAAACAATTTATATTCCACTATTTAACCATAATCAAATTAACTACATCCCTAGCCACCTCCTCTGGTGTCTTGTTATCAGTAAGAACTATAGGATACTTGTACTCTTCAAAAATTGATCGTAACTTTGGTGCAAATGAGGCGCACTGTTCAACAAAATTCTCGAGAGAAACTCCGGCAGCTCTTTCGATTTCCTTTCTGCTTTCAGGAGTAGCGTGTCTACCGTATAAGCGTTTACGTAAAGTATCAGCAGACACATCGAGTAATATTAGCTGCGCTGGAATATCCATACCTGGATTATGAATTTTTATAAATCGTTCTGGGTTTGTAAATCCGGAAATAACAGTGCTTTTATTACTCGCCACATTTACGAGAGCAACGTCTAACCAGTGACGAGTCTCCTCATTATGCCACTTGGGGCCCCCGCCATCTGGTACACCTCGCTCATCAAAATCACGCACATCAAATGTACTTTGGGGTAGTACCTTTTTAAGCTGCTCAAGTGTCGATGTTTTACCAACACCAGAAACACCAGAGATGAAATATATTTTATGTTGGTTCATATGTGCACTTTCCTGAATATTCAATTAAATATCCTAAAACCCCCTCTTATCCCCCTCCACCATCGCCACGAACTCGATTCCATTTTCTGATAGAATCTTACCTGTTATTGTATGCGCACTACCGAATCGTATTGCATCGTGTACTGGAAAAGCTTTCTTTGGCTTTATTGTTAAAGCGCAATCTATTGCATCTGACAGCTTCATCCATGGTCCTGAAACTGGTAATGCTAATATTTCTACTGGTCGCATTGGATTGGTGAATGAATCTCCTGGATACCAAAGTCTTTCGTCTATCATATAACCCATATTTGCTGATTGTGGTATTGAGCTATGCATTTGTGCATGCTTTTCTCCTATACCAGTTACATCTACTTCTCCGAGTTTGATATTTTGACCGTTGTCAATTTTTGTGTGAGACAGTCCCTGTTCATCGAGTAATTTACTAACTGAGCTATTTGAAAAGATTTGCGCCTGAGGATTTTTCTCGAGTATTTTTGCTAAAGATTCAATATGAAAATGATCTGGATGTTCATGGGTATACAGAATATAGTCTATATCAGTAAGATTAGTTTGAGCATCAATAGTAAAATTTCCAGGATCAGTTAATATTCTTTTTCCTTTTGTTTCGATTAGAAGACAACAATGTCCAAGTTTTGTGATTTGCATATTTTCATATTAACATAATATTGCATTTTGGCTTAAATTTTGATATCTTATATCTGATCGCAAGATCGCTAAATCTAAAGCTAAGGGGCCCCGCAAGGGGTCCTTTGTGCATCTATGAATTAGATTTATTTAGCTCTCTAAGCCAGCAAATAAACCTTTCCAGGTCTCTAATATCAAATATAACCAACCCTACTGACCTGAGACTATTCAATTCCTTTGCAATACGACCGGCAGTAGCAAATAATATAACCTTCTTCTTTGCTTCTAATAATTGGCGGATTGGATCCGCAAAGTCACTATCACCACTCCACAATACAAAAGTATCGGAGGCATTATGTTCAAGATCCAAGAGCATATCTACACCAATTTCAACATCAAAGTTACATTTTCTATCTTGCAGTTTCCGAATGCCTTGTTGATTTAAATTCTGTAAATGTTGATTTAGATTTTCTATTTGATTAAGAGCTAGGGTCTTGAGTAAAGGAGTTCGAATAAAATCACTTAGAAGATCTGGTGATTGCAGCGATTGTAAACTTGAAACATCAATCGATAGTTCCATAAGTTTTACTGGCTTTGTATGAAGTTCATAACCTCTATCTTCCAGGTCCTTAATATCACTTTCTGATTGTCTATCTCCGACCAGAGTACCTTGATAAAAATGAATCTTTTCTATCTGAGAAAAAGAATCTAGGAATTGTTTAAGTCTTTTTGTATCAATATGAAAGCGAAGCTTATTAGACCACGGTCGAATATTTGCATAGTCAATATACATTATTGTCCTTCCAGACAGCATTAAATCTAGCTTCTCAATAAGGCTAATTTGTTCGACTGATAGTATTTTAATTCTTTCTGTTTTTGCTTGAAACATTTAAAGATTCTATCATCTTCAATGTGACTATAGTAGGTACTGATCTAACAAACAGTGCATAAGGTGTGAACAGTAAAATAGCTACTCCCCATCCATCAAATCAGCAACTAAAGCTGTTAGCTTATCTAGCTTTGCATTGATTATTTCTATCTGCTTTTTTAGATATTCGTTATCTTTGTTTGTTGCAAATGAATTGCCAACTGGAGTATTTGTTGAACTTGAGAAAGCTCTAGGTGCGAAAGTTTTTTCTTCATTTCTGAAATCTTTTCTCTTTGATCTATCTCCACCCATAGCTGCACGACCTGCGTAACAGTCTCTACAATATACGGCTTTGTCGCCATTTGGTCTGAAAGGTACTTCGCAAGGCTTTTTGCAACTTGCGCATGTGGCTGGATGTAGAACTACAGGACGTGAGTCCTTGTCGCCAAAAGTACTTGAACGATCGTCACTGCGACCCTTCCATCCTCCTTTGAATCCACCCTTAAAACCTCCCTTTCCACCTCCATTACGGAAACTTCCTCTTGATCCTCTATTGTCGTCTCTGCCGGCACTGCCACGTCTGTCGTCTCGTCTGAAATTTTCCATATATATTGTATTAATTTTTAAGAATTAGCTTGGGTGAAACAATAACACATTCTGTATTATTTGTCTAGGGAAAATGGTAATTGACCTAAAAATACATTGGAAATATTTTTGTCAAAAATTTGCCAGTTTTCACCATCTCATGTAATACTTGATAGTAAATATGAAATTACTTATCGTCGAGTCACCAGCAAAAGCGAAAACTATTTCCAAATATTTGGATGGTGCATACACAGTGAAAGCTTCTGTTGGACACATTCGTGATTTGCCAAAAAACAATAAAAAGGCGATCGATATTGAGGGTGGTTTCATCCCCCACTATGAGATTTCTCCTGGTAAAGAAAAAGTTGTAGCTGAGATAAGAGACTTGGCAAACAAGGCCGACGAGGTAATCCTTGCAACCGACCCTGACCGCGAAGGAGAAGCTATTGCTTGGCACATTGCTGAAGCAACCAAACTCAAGAATCCAAAGCGCGTAGTGTTCCACGAAATTACAAAAGATGCAGTTATAGAAGCTATGAAGCATCCGAGAAAAATCGATGAGAATCTCCGTATGGCTCAGGAGGCTCGTAGAGTTTTGGATCGTCTAGTTGGTTATGATTTGTCTGGACTCATATGGAAAAAAGTTAGATACGGTCTATCTGCTGGGCGAGTGCAGTCACCAGCTCTACGTATAATAATGGAACGTGAAAGAGAGATCCGCGCTTTCATTTCTCATGCCTTTTGGGTTATCACTGCAGATACAGAGACAAAGGATTCACCAAAGCTTCCTTTGGCTTTAACTTGTTCAGAGGAGCCTACAGATTTTAAATTAGTAGAGAAAATAATTAAACTCGGTAAAGAGAATGCTTGGGAAGTTACTGATGTCGACGAGAGTACAGTAAAGCGTTCTCCTCGCGCTCCATTTATCACTTCGACTCTACAGCAAGCGGCTAGTTCACGTTTGGGTTTTGCTCCTTCAAGAACAATGTCAGTGGCGCAGAGGCTTTATGAAGCTGGACACATTACATATATGAGAACTGACAGTACAAATCTAAGTCAGTTAGCTTTAAATGACATTGCAAAAGTCGTAGAGAAAAAGTACGGCAAAGGATATTTTGAACTTCGATCATATACAAAGAAAAGCAAAAATGCTCAGGAAGCTCACGAAGCTATTCGTCCATCACATATAGATGTAGAAAGTGCAGGTCTAAATGACGAACAGAAAATCCTCTACAAACTTATCTGGGAACGCACCGTTGCATCTCAGATGACTGATGCTGAACTAAAGCGTACCAAGATCTCAGCAAGTATAATGAACGCGCCTGCTGACTTCCCTATTTTCAATGCAAATGGCTCAAGACTTATTTTCCCTGGATGGCTCATTGCAGATCCAGAAGCTCGCGGTGAAGATGTAGAGTTACCTAAACTTTCAAAAGGCAGTGAATTGAATCTAAAAGATATCAGAAGTGAGGAGAAAGCTACTCAGCCACCTGGAAGATACAGTGAAGCTGGTTTGATCAAAGAATTGGAAAAAAGAGGTATCGGCCGTCCATCTACTTACGCTTCAATCATCCGAACTATCGAGGAGCGTGGCTATGTTGAAAAGGAGAACAAAGCTCTGAAGCCAACTGATACTGGTGATGTTGTTTCATCTTTCCTTGAGGCAAACTTTATGCACTACATCAATGACTCTTTCACAGCGGAGATGGAGGATTCTCTAGACGATATTGCAAATGGTGACAAAGAATATGTTACTACACTTCGCAAGTTCTACATTCCTTTTCAAAAAGAAATTAAGGTAATGGAAAAAGAAGCCAAGATCACAAACCTTGGTGAAGCAGATTCTAAATATAAATGTCCAAAGTGCGGTGCTGATATGATTATCAAACTTGGACGCAATGGTAAATTCCTTTCATGCTCTACATATCCAGATTGTGAAGGTGCTTTGATGATGGATGGAACGGAGATAAAGAAAGACGAGCCGATTGGAACTGACCCAGTAACTGGAATGCCAATTTTCGTACTTGTTGGTAAATATGGTCCATATGTTCAACTAGGTCAGAGAATGGCAAAACCAAAGAAGTCACTAGAACCAAAGGTAAAGAAACCTCGTCGCAAGAAGGGTGATCCAGTTCCACCTAAACCGACTCCCGCTCCAAAGCCACGTATGGCAAGTATTCCAAAAGGAATGGATTTGGCGAATGTCACAGTTGCAGATGCTGTGAAATACCTAAGTCTTCCAAAAGTACTAGGAGTTCACCCAACAACCGGTAAGAACATCACAGCAAACATTGGTCGCTTCGGTCCTTATGTTGTACATGATGGAGATTTTAGATCTATAAAGGCAAAAGATGGTGATGATCCATATACAATCACACTTGAACGAGCATTGGCTATAATTAGTACACCGAAGGTGGCAAGAAAAGGACGATTTGCGAAGAAAGCCAAGCAGGAGTAGAATATTGAGCGGACAACATAAAAGATATGAACACTGAACAAGGCGCTCGCACGTATTTTGATTTGCTCTGGTCAGGGCATCGCCCCAACACCGAGCACTGGACGCGAGAGATGATCGAACGTCTCGAGTCAATGCTCGAGATCATCGCTTCTACGGCTTCATAACTGGCCCATTTTCTACTTCAAACGAAACCGGCACCTCCAATGGACGTGCCGGTATTGTCTTTTCTATGTAATTTCCTAAACCCCGAAATTTTTCATTGAATACAAATCCTCATTGTTCTGCAAATCTGCAACATCTGCTGGAGCACGGTCATCTGCTAGTGGTTCTACTTCTGACTTCTCGATTTCAAGTGGAGTTGCATTGGATATTGCTTCTGAGGCCGTCGTATTTGGCGCCATATTGGCATTACCAGCGAATCTCTCGAGCAATGCTTGAATATCATCATTGTTAAAGAAATCAATCATTATACGGCCCCCGTTTTCCTTTTTTTCTATATAAACTTTTGTACCTAGAGTTTCCTTAAACTTTCTCTCAAGTTCCGCCAGAGCCGGATCAATCAAAGACTTCTTGCGTACACGATCCTTTGCTGCGTTACGTGCAAAAGCCTCTGCTTCGCGAACTGTGATTCTTTTTATAACTATTTCTTTAAACAAAACAGTTTGCTCCTCTGGACGATCTGTAAGCATTAGAAGTGGACGAGTATGACCCTCTGAAAGTTTACCTTCAGAAAGTGCTGTAAGTATTTCTTCAGGCAAATCAAGAATTCTTAAAGTGTTTGAAACATATTCACGACTTTTGCCAACCTTTTCAGCAATCTGAGCATGCTTCATTCCGAATTCATCAGCCAATCTCTTGAATGCTCTAGCGCGATCAACGGAGTTAATATCCTCACGCTGTAGATTCTCGATGATTGCGAGTTCAAGCTTTACCTTATCATCCTGATCACCGGAACGGATCAAAGCTGGTACTTGTTGAAGACCTGCAATCTTTGAAGCACGCAAACGACGCTCCCCAGCGATTAGTTCGTATTCAACAGCAAGTCCTCCTTCAGGCTTTTCAAATTCTTTTCTTGTAACCGTAAGTGGCTGTAGAATTCCGTACATGCGAATAGACTCAGCAAGATCTTTTAGCCTTGCTTCATCAAAGTCTCTTCTAGGTTGAAATGGATTTGGTTTAATCTTTTCAACATCTATCCAAAAAACTGAATCTCCGAAAAATTGTGATGATGACATGCAAGTATTTTATCTCACAATTGATTTTCCCGCTAGATTTAGTAGACTGTAGTGGTTGGTAAATTAGAGATAGATGCCGGAGTGGCGAAATGGTCATACGCGCACGACTCAAAATCGTGTGGAGCAATCCGTGGAGGTTCGACTCCTCTCTCCGGCACAATATACATTCTAGCTTCAAGCCATATCAAATGGTTTTTTACTAGTATAAAAACATCCCCACCGGTCCTGAGAGCGGTGGGGTAATGCTTACAGCTTCAGCTGAGAATACTCCTAGTATTCTCTTGCCTGGCTCGTTCTTCTGCTTCGGCAAGAAATCTTGCCAGATCATTGAAATTCGTAGGGGCATCTTCGCCTTGTAGAGTAGCAATGATTACACTCAGGTGTTCTCGAAATTTTCTCTGCTGATTCAATATTTTTGGATCAAACGGAGGACCTATGAAAACTGCAGTATGTCCTGACATAGTTTACTTGGTTAAGTTTCGGTTTACCGACACTATCGCAATGGGTTACATTGCAAAAGTCCTTACATATTGTACATTAATACTAATGAAAACTAAAATAGTTGTAATCGTCGGTCCAACTGCTGTTGGTAAAAGTGACTATGCCGTACAATACGCCCTTGAGCACAACGGTGAGGTTATTTCTGCCGACTCTAGGCAGGTGTATAAAGGATTGGATATTGGAACCGGCAAAATAACAGCGGGAGAAATGAGAGGAATTCCCCACCATCTTCTAGATGTCGCTAATCCAGATGACAAGTTTAATGTTGAAAAGTTTAAGGTTCTAGCTCAACAAGCAATTGAAGATATTGTTAGTCGTGGCAAACTTCCAATAATCTGTGGCGGTACTGGTTTCTACATCGATGCTCTAGTTAACAATATCTCATATCCACATGTTCCCCATGATGAAATTTTGAGAAGCGAATTGGAAAACAAACCAGCAGAAGAACTTTTCAGTATACTTTTTTCTCTAGATCTAAAGTACGCTTCAAGTTTAAATAATTCAGAAAAAAACAATGGACATCGTCTAGTTCGTTCAATAGAGATAGCAAAAGCTTTAGGTAAAGTTCCAAAGATAGAGAAAGTCGATTCGCCTTACGATGTGACTTGGATTAACTTAAACTTACCCACAGAACAGTTACGAGAGAGAATTAACAAACGCCTAATCAAAAGAATTGAAAATGGAATGATTGAGGAGGTAGAAAATCTACATAAAAATGGCCTGTCTTGGCAAAGGGTGGACGAGCTTGGTCTTGAGTATCGCTACATTGCCCAATATCTGCAGAATTTGATATCAAAAGATGAAATGATAGCAAAGTTACAGTTCGAGATATGGCACTATGCTAGACGCCAAATTCTTTGGTTTAAAAGGTATAAGAGTAACTAAAACTTGAATGTGCGGGCGATCGAGGAATCGAACCTCGGACAGCGGATTTGGAGGCCGCAGTTATGCCACTTAACTAATCGCCCAATATGAATATTATAAGAACTACAATACTATAGCATAATAAAAGGCCCTTGTAAGGGTCTTTTATTTTTATTATTTCTTTGCTTCCTTGAAAGTAACGTGCTTTCTTAGTACCTTACTAAACTTCTTAAGCTCGATCTTTCTCTCAACTTTCTTCTTGTTCTTGCGAGTCATATAAATCTCGCCTGTTTCCTTGTTCTTTAATTGTATAAGTTTATCCTGTGACATAGTGGAACTACTATAACCTAAATGTTAAAAAAGTGCAATCGGTGATATTTGTATATAGATATTAAAAATTTGGCAGAATAAAAGCGCCGAATCCGAAGACCGGCGCCTTTTCCGTTTTTAGGATGTTACCACCCTGGGACTTTTCAGCCCTTACCCCCATCGTCTTCCGACGTGGGAATGTAGATGTTTTGTGGCTGACCAAAGTCAGTCCACGTGAAGATGAACCGATACTTCCCATCTTCGGGGAGTCGAATGGTAGTTGCGGAGTTGGGATTGAGGGTAATATACCCACCTTGGCCACCAACCTTCTCGTAGTAGAGCCCACTAGGCCGTTCTACGAAAGTGCCTCCGTTCCTGTTCAGTAGACCCTGAACATCGACGACCACACTCTGTTCCTTGCGGAACTCAAGGTAGACTGTCGGAAGACGGTAGACCTCGACGAAGTCGATGTGAATCGTCTCGTCACGAGTCTCCCTGTAGACATGGTGCCCCTCGATCTGATAGTCAGCACCGTGGTCGATTGCGAAGGCAGGGTTCGCTGCCTTCGGATCCTTGAGTCTGTACGTCAGAACGTTGCCGTCCATCATACGAACCACAAGGATGCCGTTCGGGGCGCCCGCTAGGTACGGTGGGAACATCACTTTGCCATTTTCCACATCCATCCAAATGGTATGCTTCGTACGGCCCTCATCGTCAAAAACGAGGATCTTGGCAAATGAAACATTTTCGCCAAGCGGGATGTTCTGCATCCAGAGGACATAGGACGGTCCACCGCCCTTTCCACTGGCCTCACCGATACCGTAGTTAGCTGACCCGTAGAAGAGTGAGTTACCCCTCTCGTCGTACAGATGAATGTGACTTGTGATCACATCATTTGTGTTATGGAGGGTGTACATGATCTCCGCACCCAACAGTTTGTTGAGTACATCTTCGGCACCGACTCCCTCAACAGCGGCATACAAAGGGCTTCCGCCCACGGTCGCTATCGAGGGCGACTGAACCCACCGGTACCCTCTGGTAACCTTTCCCAACGCATAGTTGCGAAGGGAGTCTTCACTACCGATCGGGAGCGACTGCGCACTCGCGCAGAAGCTAAGAGCCATCGCAAACGCGAAGGCCAGGACGAACTTGATAGTTTTCATTTTACTAATCCTTCTGAACTGACGTTTTGATTTTCTGCTGTGTTTACTGGATGTACGGATTCCTCGGCGCGACGGGCGCCTTGGAAGTCAGGGACTGGTACCTCACGGTACCGCCCCTATCGTGGACCACGATGGGTCCACGATTGTTTGTCTCGGAAACGGTGACACTAGCCACCGGTACCTCAACAGACTCCACCACCCCCGCACTCGCGGGAGAGGTGTTCTTCTTGTTCATCATCCACCCACGAAGGGCGAGTGCGACCAAGAGGAAACATACGATTCCGGACATGATCCGGTAAAAGTTCTTCGTCATAGTCGGAAATTCCTAGTATAAACATAGACAATCGGGACACTCGCACCAACTGTCGTTTGTCAAAGTACTAGTGCAAACCAGACTATATACTAGCATAAAAACACCCCACTTGTCAAGGGGTGTTTTAAACTGACTTTTATTAGCTTTTACTATACTCTCTTGATAACCAAACTCTTATGCAGGCTACTTAAACACGTTAACTGTATATGTTCCTGCTGGAATCGTACACTGTGTACCTTCATACGAATTCCAGAAATGGACTTTAACGGTGTTAGCGGCAGAAACTGTAGCTGTTGTTGCGCCACAAACATTTGTAGTTGATGTATCGTTATATGCTGCTGGAAGCGCGACTACTGCGAGATCACCAACAGCTGCACCAGTTACAGTAACTGTATATGGTGTAGTGTGTGTTCCAGATGTACCAACAGTTGTTGGAGTAGCTATGGTTAATGTGCCCTTGAGTGTGTTTGTATTTGAGGTTGCTGGTAATGTACCACAACCAGACTTTGTACCAGTTATATATACGAATCCATTCTCACTAGCTTGTCCAACTATTGCATAGAGATATTTTGATTCAGTTATTGTAACAGTTGTATTTGTGGGTATAGACCAGTTTGTTGGAGTGTTCTGACCGTATCTTTTTACAGCATACACTATTGAGTTACCAGCTGATGAATAGTACACCTCATCAGGTTTTGATGTATCTGTTAGTCCATAGTATGTCCTAATCTCTGATGGTAGATTTGTCAAAGTGGTTGGGTTCGCTATATCACCACTTGGGTAGAGCGTAGAGGAATAAAAATATGAACTAATACCTCCTCCTCCCTGATTTTGACTCTGTCCTGAACCGGTAAAAGTATAAGTACCAGGCTCAAGTATGTTTACCAACTTTATTGATGTTCTGTTATTTCCAGTATTTGCTGTCAACAAACCAAGATTACTAGTAATATTTACAGAACAGTTTTGTGTAATTGAACCAAGATTTTTCCAAGTTGCATTACCAATTGCGTCTGATACTAGTACGCGTCCATCAGCCTGCGAACCATCTCTTAGAATTAGACCACCATTTATCTGAGCACCGTCAGTATTGATAATTCCATCAACAACAAGTGTAGCTAGATTCAAATTTAGAATGTTCAGAGCATCAGTTACTCCTGAAGGTGTTGAACTTAGACCAAGACCAGCTTGTTTAGCTTGATTTACATTACCTACATTCACTGGTGCGTCGGTGTTACAATTTGGAGGAGCACATGTAGGACCTGTAAACACTCCAGCTGCTGCTGCATAACTAATTCCAGAGGCCAGTATTAAACCTAGTATTATTGCTTTAAGATTTTCTTGTAAATATTTCATGTTATTTATTAATTCTTTTATTCTTTTCTAGTAAAACTTTTAAACCCGCTAACTCTTCTTCCTTTGTTACATTATTATTTATCTGTTCATTTAGTCTCTTTAGTCCTTCAACCTGAATAGTATTTTCGTCAGGTGGAG
>CAZRIX010000001.1:0-186599 GCA_964600255.1 uncultured Candidatus Saccharibacteria bacterium | reverse complement strand
AATTGAGTCCTCTGGCTCGGTTGATGTGGAGATGCTGGGAATCGAACCCAGGTGCAGATGAAATCCAATATTGCTTCTTCATTGTGTAGAATACTTTAGCGGAGTCGCCTCCTTTTAACTTACATACTCTAAAGTAAACAAAATATATGTAAGCGATTCCCAGAGTTTTGGTTTATGAGAGGGAAGAGTCATAAACTATAGTCGAAGGTTATATCACCCCAGCATTCATTTCGACAATGGATACGTAATGTCGTTTAGGGAAGAGTATTAAGCTCTTGCGTAAGCGAAAGCGAAACTGTTAGCTCCAAAATATGGAGAAACAGTTGCCTTTGTTATTGCTGATTTAGCATTTAACATTTTCCATCAGTTTTAAGAGATAGTGGAACTCTACAATGCACAATATTGGGTACCTCAACTGTCGAGGCCTTTCATCCCCATGTTTGATTAAGTAAAATCGAGGTAAAATCCGGTGAGGAAGTCTTTTTATTTTCTAGCGATAGCGTAAAAATAAAAGGAGCTTCCGAGCGCAAGTGATTTTATCCGCTTTTACCTAGTCATAATTGGCTACGTAGCTCCTTTTTCTATTCGACCCCTGATTAGTCTCATAGAAAAAGGACTACTCGCCAATTGAACTAACTTTAATTTTCAACGATCTTTAAACTCTCTTCGAATATCTCGGTCTGTATCGCGTTTCTTTATGTCTTCGCGTTTGTCGAATTTCTTCTTACCGCGAACGACAGCGACATTTACCTTGATTTTCTTACCTTTACTATACATCGAAATAGGCACTATTGTCAATCCCTTTTTAGACTCGATTCCTGCGAGTTCGCCTATCTCTTTTTTTGATAAAAGAAGGCGACGGTTGCGCTTTGGATCGTATTCCTTTGGGGTATTGTTTATCTGATATGGCGGAATGTTCATAGCAATAAGAAAAGCTTCTCCTCCGCGCACCGTGATGTGCGCCCCCAATAGGGAACCTTGAGACGCCCGGAGACTTTTGACTTCACTGCCTAGGAGTTCAATCCCAGCCTCAAAACTCTCCATGACCTCATAGTCCACGTTTATTTTCTTGTTGTATACAAGCGTATTTGAATCAACATTCGCCATAAGAAACATCATATCATTTTTCTTCTTCCTTTTCCTGTGGTTTTCAGTATAATCAATGACATGATAAAAAACGACAATACTAAAGGTCAAAATACGCCTAATAACAAAAAACAAAGTCGATTCGGATTAGTAAATTCAATACTCATTGTGATGCTTGTTCTTTTTGCTATATCTACCGTGTATTCATATATAGCTGAGCAGAGTGTGCCAAGTACACCTATAGCAATCTCTGAACTTGTAACCGATGTTAATGCTGGTAAGGTTGTATCTATAGTTGTAAGAGGCGATGATCTAGTATCTGAATATTCTGACAAGACTATCAAGACTGCGAAAAAGGAATTCGACTCATCAGTAACTGAAACATTTGCTCGATATGGTTTGACTCCTGACAAACTATCAAAAGTTAAAATAAGTGTAGAGGGTCCAAGCGGTGCTGTCTTTTGGATAGGTCAATTCGCACCTTTCTTGTTTCCAATTCTACTATTGATCATGTTGATTTGGTTCTTTACAAGACAAGTTCGTGGAGCGGGAATGCAAGCATTTTCATTCGGCCAGTCAAAAGCTCGCATTACTTTGCCAGATGATAAAAAGGAAAAGGTTACATTCAAAGATGTAGCAGGAGCAAAAGAAGCAAAACAAGAATTGGCAGAAATCGTGGACTTCTTGAAGAATCCAAAGAAATTCCTAGACATCGGTGCTGTAATTCCAAAAGGTATTCTACTTATGGGAGCGCCTGGAACAGGTAAGACTTTGCTAGCACGTGCTGTGGCTGGGGAAGCTGGAGTAGCTTTCTTTGCAATCTCAGGATCAGAATTCGTAGAAATGTTCGTCGGTGTTGGAGCAAGTCGTGTTCGTGATCTTTTCAAAATGGCGAAGCAGAATTCACCAGCGATTATCTTCGTTGATGAGATAGATGCTGTCGGGCGCGTTCGTGGAACTGGAGTTGGAGGAGGTAACGATGAACGTGAACAGACATTGAACCAAATTCTAGTTGAAATGGATGGCTTCGAACCAAATGAAAAGGTTATTGTCATGGCTGCAACAAATCGTCCTGATGTTCTAGATCCTGCTTTACTTCGTCCAGGAAGATTCGATCGTAGGGTAACTATTGATTTACCTGATCGTCATGACCGTGAAGAGATCTTGAAGATTCACTCAATCAAGAAACCTTTTGCCGAAGATGTTGTATTAAAGGTTATTGCAGAAAGAACTCCAGGATTTTCAGGAGCTGATCTATATTCATTGATGAATGAAGGTGCTATCCTTGCTGCACGTGAGAATAGAACAAAGGTTTCTCAATACGATTTGATTCGTGCCATTGAAAAAGTAATGCTCGGTCCAGAACGTAAGAGCCACATCCTCTCAAAGAAGGAAAAGGAAATCACTGCATATCACGAAGCTGGTCATGCTTTGGTAAGTTCAGTATTACCATTTGCAGATCCTGTTCACAAGATTTCAATCATTTCTCGTGGTCGTGCTGCTGGTTATACACTTCATTTGCCATTGGATGATAGGAAAATGCAGAGTAAGAAAGAGTTTCTAGACGACATTGCAGTATCACTTGGAGGCTATGTTGTTGAGAAAATAATGTTCAATGATGTAACAACAGGTCCATCAAACGATTTGCAGGTTTCAACTGCATTAGCTCGCGACATGGTCACAAAGTATGGAATGTCAGAGAAGATTGGTGTACTTGCTCTAGAAAGTTCTGGTGGTCGTGCAATGTTTGGCAAAGGTGTTGAAGAGAATGTTTTCTCAGAGAAGTTGGCATCAGATGTAGATTCTGAAGTGGCTCGAATAATGGACGAAGCATATAGAAAAGCAGAAGAAATAGTCACAACACATCGTGCAGCTTTGGACGCAATAGCAAAGAGATTGATAGAAGTTGAGAATATTGAGAGGGAAGAATACGAGAGCATAATAGTGGCTCACGGCATCCAGCCAAAGAAAAAGTTGGATATTGAACATTCGGTTTAAGTCTCTTGATGTGAATTGAATTTATTGGTAATGTAGTAGTACCAATAAATGCGCCTTTAGCTCAGTTGGTTAGAGCACAGAGCTTATACCTCTGGGGTCCTTGGTTCGAATCCAAGAAGGCGCACAAAGTTTCTACTCCCAATGCGTAACATTCTTCTGTCTTTCTTTTAATTCTTTTTTTACTTGCGGATACTTTGTAAGCTGCAAATCTGTATTTACTATATTCTGTGCCTCGGTTCTTGCTGCTTCTACCATTTTTATATTCTGCAATGCTTCCATTGCTATATCTGACACGCCCCATTGTTTGCCTCCGCCGAGTTCGCCTGCGCCACGGAATTTGAGATCGTATTCTGCTAGTTCGAATCCGTTCTTTGCGGTCTTGAGTGCCTTCAATCTATCGACAGTTTTATCTGATTTGGTTTCTGCGAATACATAACAATATGCTTGGTGATTTGAGCGTATCACTCTTCCACGAAGTTGGTGTAGTTGGGCTAGGCCGAATCTTTCTGCTCCTTCGATAATGATAACGGTCGCATTGGGTACATTCACTCCCACTTCGACTACTGATGTGGCGCATAGGATATGGATTTTGCCAGCCTTAAAGTCCAACATGACTTTGTCTTTTTCTGCTGGTTTCATTTTGCTATGAAGTATTCCTATCTCATACTCTGGGAAAACTTTTTCTTTCAATCTCTTCGATTCTTCTTTTACTGATTTGGCATTGATTGCCATCTCTTTGTCTGGATCCGGTTCGGCAATTCTTGGACAGATTACGTATGCTTGTCGACCAGCTTGCAGTTCTTCACGGATCTTATCGTAGACGCTCTGTCTTTGGTCTGGAGTGATAATGTCAGTGATTATTGGTTTGCGTCCATGTGGCATTTGATCAAGTAGGGTAAGGTCGAGGTCACCGTATATAGTGAGTGCTAATGTGCGAGGAATTGGCGTTGCTGTCATTGATAGAAGGTGTGGTGCCATATTTATTCCGTCTTTATTCTTCTGCACAAGCGAAGCGCGTTGCTTGAGACCAAAGCGATGTTGTTCATCGATGATTACATATGCTAGGTGTTTGAATTTTACTGATTTCTGAATCAGGGCATGTGTTCCGATGAGGATCGGTATTTCGCCATTCTCAACCCATTTTAATAGTTGCGTGCGTGAAATATCAGTCCAACCTTTTGGATTGAGTTTTGATGGGAATTTCCTACAACCACTTCCTGTAATCAATCCAACTTGAATTCCTAGGTATGAGAAATATTGTATGAAAGATTCGAAATGTTGTGTTGCCAGGATTTCAGTAGGGCACATGTATGCGACTTGGAGGTTACCGAATTTGCGGTCCTTGGGCGTAGTTGTGACCACTGCATATGCCGTAGATGCTGCGACTGCGGTCTTGCCTGAGCCTACATCTCCTTCGAGCAGACGTGACATTGCCTGACCACTTTTGAAATTGCTGATGATTGTTGCAATAGACTTTTGCTGAGCCTCGGTTGCTTGGAAGGGGAAACGTTTGATGAATTCTTGTAGATTTTTTTCTGATGGATCGATTATATAGGTATTGTTTTTCTCGTACTCTTTTCTCGCTATTTGTTTTTCTAATTGTATAAAAAAGATCTCTTCGAAAGCGAATCTCTTTCTAGCGGTTTGTGCATCTTCTAGCTTCATTGGAGTGTGAATCCAGATCAGGGCAGTCTTTAGTGATGGTAGATTGTATTTCTCAAGTATTTCTTTTGGTATTGGATCTTTGATATTGTCCAAGACTTCACTACGGAATATATCCATTATCTTGTGATACATCCAGTTTGAAGTTATTCCGCGTGATTCTGGATATACTGGGTATAGTGTATGAGCTTTGCCATCGTCGCCGAAAAGGGAATCACCAACTCCGGTTGGGAGTTTGTTTACTACTTCTATTTTTGGATTGGAGAAGTAGAGTTCGCCGGAAGGTTCGTTAGAAGCAACATCCTCGTCAACTCGCATAAAAGCCTGCTGGCTTTTTGCCCTGCTCGGGCCCAAGGCCGATTCTGCTGAATCGCCGTCATCCTGCGCAATGTTTCCTCCGATGTTCTTCTCACGAACCTTCACACGTCTCTGTGATATTTTGCCTTCAATACGTACTAATGCCCCCTCCTGTGTCATCTTGGCTAAGTAGGGTTGATTGAACCATACGCAATGGATCTTACCGCTTTCATCTTCTACCCAAGCATCTGCCATTGCTATTTTCGTCTTGAAACCTTTACTTGTTTTTAAGCCAGTTATCTTTCCAAAAATTACCGCAACGTCACCCTTCTCTAGAGAGTTTATACTGCGAGTTTCTGAGGTGTCACCATATCGAGAGGGGAAATGGTAAAGCAAATCACGCACAGTATCTAATCCCAACTTCTTCAAAGCGGCTTTCTGGGGTGGAATCAGTCTAGAAATGTCAGTAATCAGCGATTCGTATTGCATTTCCACATTATACGATATAATCTAGTTCTAGTAACTGGAACCGTGGTGGAGTGGTCTAACATACCTCTTTGCTAAAGAGGCAGGCCCTTTAAAGGCCTCGAGGGTTCGAATCCCTCCGGTTCCGCAATGATCGATGAAGTTGACCTCGGTCAACTGAATCGAGCATATTGTGGAAGTGTGGAGATGAGAAAGCCGGAGGACACGAAGGTGTCCGAGGCGGGGTCGAGAGCCGAGCCAGCAGGCGAGGACTCGTGACCGAATCCCTCCGTTTCCGCAAAGTAGGACGACATAAAAGCGACCCGAGTACATGAATTACCAAGTTCAGGTTATAATTAAAGTATGAATTGGGCATTTATAATAATTATTGGAGTTTTGGCTTTTATTGCGTATCAACTAGTAAAACTAAATAGTGGTAAAAAGTACGAAATAGAATTAAAACTTTCCGAGAAAAGTGAGGAAAAAATTGGACAACTTTTCCCTAATCTTTATTTTAAGGTGTCAGAGGAAATGAAAGAGGAGATTAGAGATTTTGTAACTCGGAGCGTAAATGAAAATATAGAGCACAATTCTTCTACTAATCGGAATGATCTCGCCTATTGCATTTATTTGGGACGCTATAAAATCATGAACGACAAAATTAAGGCAGAGAAGGGCCTAATTAGAAGGGAACAGATGCAAAGGGTAAAGGAAGATATATCAAAAGAACTAAGTAATTGGGATAGTAAACTAGATTCAATGATTAATAATGGTAAGTTATCTGAATGGGAAAAGGATTTTATCCTTTGGCATTTTATTAGGTCTATCAATGACCAATTTCCTGAAAGACGCTTTGATTTGGATGACTATTTTAGTTTGGTCTTTAAGGTACTTACAAATGAGAAAACAGGAAAATAAAGATTTTGACATTTTTGTTGGGAACTTACTAAGTTCATATAGAGAGTTTAGCTACTGGTATTTTATAACAGAATCATTTAGAAATAATGAGGATGTTAAAAATAAAACTTTCTGGTTAACAACCAGAACATCTTTTTTAAAGAGCTGTATGTCAGGACTCGCGAAAACTTTTGAAAAACAAAATGGTAGGTTTCCTGATGTTTTGTCTATCTACTACTTATTAGATATTCAGTTTGCTGGATTTGAGGACACACTAAATAAATTAAAGGATGTTCGTGATAAGATTCTAATGCATTCTGAAGTTGAAACTTTAAGAGATATAGATTTTTTTTATGAAAAAAATAGGACTAACTCCCAACATGATTCAAGACTTATTTGTAAAGGCAATTGAAGTCACAAACTCAACAAGATTACATTATGGACTTAGTGGCGATATACTTCACATGTTTAACGATGTTGAAGTTATGACAAAAAAAGAAATTACTGCCTTACTAGAATAAAGTTGATCCGAGTGCCTCACGAAAAAGCGATAAAAGTACCTGGAGCCCCTCTAAAGGTCACGAGGGCTCGAATCCCTCCGGTTCCGCAAAGATTTAACAGTATAGAAGTTAGTGGGTACCTAAAAGCCTATTTTATGCTAATATTTTTATATCTATGGAATCGTTCAGAATAAGCCCAAAAATTATAAACTACGGATATAGGCTTTTGGCGCTACTTGTAAGCTTTATCGCGGGCTGGATTATATACATTGTTGGTGTCATGGCTTTTCCATATGACGGAATTACTGCCATAGCTTTCCAAGTGGTGATAGGAGCCGCACTTACTGGAATTGTTGTTATACTGTCTTGTTTGATTGGTTCCGTCTTGAGAAAGTATGTTACCATAAAATATCTACCCGGATATCGTCTCCACTTGATCTCCATAAGTTTGTGTATATTTTTTATTATTTACGGATACTCATTTGGATTCAGAAGTAACTATATTGATTCTGAAATGGGAACAGCATTTCAGAGTATCAATGCAATAGTCGGTGTCGGCGGTTATTTGTTGATAATATTTTTCATCGCAAACTGGCCCACTAGAAAGAAGCTGGCTAGTGTGCCACAGGACTCAAATTAATCTAGGAAAATTTGCAGAATTATCTTTATGATATATCGTTATCCCAGTGCTAAACCATCCGCCATTTAACAAAAATTTATGAATATCTTAGAATCAAAAACAAATAGAGCTAAAGAATTAATCCATACAAGTAGACATATTGCACTTGCCACAACAAATGTAGATGGATCACCACACAATAGTCCAATTAAATTTTTATATGATGAAAAACTAGAAAATATATACTGGAGTTCAAATATTGAAGCACTACATTCACAGAATATATTAAGGACAGGTCAGCTGTTTGGAGTAATATTCGATAGAATAGAATTTGGTGGGGTATATATAAGATGTGAAGGTGGTCATGTGCTGGAGGGTAAAGAATTGGAGGCTGGTTTGGAAATAGCTAACTCTTCTAGAGAAAAAGAAGGAAAAGAAAAAGTTTCTCTGGAGTTCTATTCAGCAGGAAGTACTCACAAACTATGGTCAGCAAAAATTATCAATCTATGGATAAATATGGCAGTGAGAGATGAGAAAGGTTTTATATTAAGAGATGAGAGGGTAGAACTAGATAGAAACATTTTAATTAATAAAATTTAAACAAAGCAGTTTTTTCCTACCTCCAGTCTATTTCACCAAGACCTTTTTCTTTTAGATAGTTATTTGTTTTGCTAAAAGGTTTACTTCCAAAGAATCCTTTTCTTGCTGAGAAAGGGGAAGGGTGAGGGGATTGAATGATGAAATGCTTGCTAGTGTCGATCAGTAGAGCTTTTTCTCTGGCAAAATTTCCCCACAATATAAAGACCACACCATCTCTTCTACCAGATAGAGCTTTAATTATTTCATCAGTAAATCTTTCCCAACCTTTATCTTTATGTGAAGCAGGACGGTGTGCTTCGACTGTTAGAGTTGAGTTAAGTAATAGCACCCCTTGCTTTGCATAACGAGATAGATCGCCGTCTTGCAGCGGCTCTATACCTAGATCGCTCTCGATCTCTTTGAATATATTTTTGAGAGAAGGTGGCAGCCTCATCCCACATTTTACCGCAAAACTAAGACCGATCGCTTGATCTAGGTCATGATACGGATCTTGTCCAAGAATCACTACTTTAACCTTATCAAAACTACAGCTATTTAAAGCACTGAAAACCAAATCTTTGGGAGGGAAAATTGTTTTGGAGTCATACTCAGAATCGATGAATTTATTTAGATCAAGAAAATAATCCTTTACTAGCTCTTCATTCAGTATCTCTTTCCAATCGTTATTCATATTCATGGTTACAGTATTCATTCTCGTATATTATATCTTTCTGCTATCGTAAGCCCAGTGCAGAAGTGCCTGTCTTTGTTTTGGTCTACAGAATATATCTTGAGCTCTGCAGTTGTGATAGATCTGTGCCATGTGTCTTTTCATCATCTTCCATCTTTTGATCTGTCTTGCATCTTCTTCTGGTATTCTACGACCCATATAGTATCTACAGTACCATTGGAACCATCCTCTAGGATCGTCTTTGTATATCCATCCATTCTTTTTCCATATTGATAGACCTTGGCTGGCATTTACTCCAAACAAATTGATCGATGCTATGTGCTTATCAGTACCACTAGGAGCAAACTTGGCATTCGTAAACCAATCCTTAGGAAACTCTTCGGTACAATCTCTCATGTATATACCACCAAAAACACCAAGCTCGAGCATTTCTTTTGGAGTTAGTTCTGGATTAAACTCTGGATCGAATTCCTTTCCAGCAGGGCAGACAAGTTCATATTCGTAACCTGTTTGCATCTTGTCATTTACTTGTACTATTTTGTTTTTCACGACTATAGTGTATTAATTGGTATTGTTAATGTAAATACAGCTCCTAAATTCTCTCCCTCTGAATCTACGGTTAGATTCCATCCATTTCTATCTGCAATCTGTTTTGCGATAAACAAACTAATTCCTAGACCTTCGGTATCCATTCTCATAGAAGACTGACTCCTGTAGAACTTTGAGAAGATTCTAGCCAATTCATCTTTACTTATTCCGATTCCTGAATCTTTTACTATTATAAAGATCTGCTTACTTGTATTCTTTATTGTTATGTCAATTCTACCTGAATCGTTGGTATATCGTATAGCGTTTTCTATCAAATAGTATAAAACTATAGCCAAGTTAGATCCATCTGTTGGAGTTATTGGAATATCATCTGATGTTGTTGTACGTAATTCTATATTCTTATTGCTAATTTCCTTTTTAAACTTACGAACTGTTCTGGAAACTATTTCCGGTATGTATTCTCTGGTTAGTATCTTACTACCATCGCCTTCTTCACTCGCTGTTGCCTTCAATAGGGCATTGGTAAGTTCGGTTAGAGATTCACTTGCAACCATTATTGTATTTAGTCCGTCAGTAATCTCTGGAGATTTGCTAGCCTCCTTTTTGATACTATCCACCGTCCATTTGATTTGTGTTAATGGTGTTCGGAACTTGTGAGTTACAATGGTGATAAACTCGTTTTTTAGAACCTCAGCATCTTTTACTCGAGACCAGATTATTAGTCCAGCACTTGAAGCTATTATTGACGTTATCAATGGAATCAACCATTTTGGGATATAGCTAAAAGTTTCAACAAGTACATCATTGAATACATTTATTAGATGTAGAGCAACAGCGACAAAAGATACGGTCAATGCATATTCTAGAGCTTTCTTCGCCACTATTTTTGTTTCCATTAGTTCATAGTGAATGATTGAATATGCGAGGGGTATTGTGTATAGAGGGAAAAGAATAGAATAAATAGGATCTACAGGTATATCGTAAACTAGAAATACTGCAAAATGTCCAAACACCATTCCATATACTATTCCGAAAATAACGTAACGCAATCTGTTTAATACAAGTTTATCTACCGTATTTCTATACGCTATTATCAACTCAGTTGTAAAGTAAAGAGTAATGATTGCGAAGTATATTCGCATTACTCCATATAGATATCCTGGTTCAAAATAGAAGTTAAGATACATCTTTGGAGTAGGTAATGACAGTAAACTCTGTGGATCAAACATGAAATACATATTGAGAGCCAATGCACTCAAGTGTATAACAGCCAATGCTAGTTGCCTCTGTTTTGTTTTTCCTATCGCTTCTAGTACCCAGTGTGCGGTAAAGACTACAATATAAATATTGGCAACATTCAAAAGTGATATGCTGTAAGCTGTATCGACATCCGGAGCATTTATTATTCCAACTATTGATAGTTCTACTATAGCTACAGCCACACTGATGAGACAGAACAAAACTGATAGAGTATTTTTTCTTGATTTGATCCAGACAAAAACGGCCAGACTTAAAGTGAGTATGATTCCAAAAACATATAGGGTACTCATCAAAATAAGTCTAGGGTCCATTTAGTTTTTCTTTTTAATTGCTGTTTTAATATCCTCAAAAGTTCCTCCAACCTTTTTTCCAGGATTAAATATATTCAATGGATCAAATATTTCTTTTGTTACTTTAAATAAAGCGACTATGTCATCACCAAACTGTTGCTTGAGGTATGGTGTTCTTATTATTCCGTCGTTGTGTTCGGCGGTAATAGATCCCTTATACTTGTTCACCAGCGTATAAACTTTTGCTGAAAGCTCTAGGATAATGTCAGCTGAGAAAGGTGAATTAAGATCCATAAGCGGAATGATATGGAAATTACCATTTCCTAAATGACCTTGAACTGTGTAGTCTAGCTTGTATTCATCAAGCAGGTTTTTGATTTGAGGTAGGAATTCTGGAAGGAACTCTGGCTTTACTATAATGTCATCTATAAAAGGTGCTGTTCGCTTGTTTTTGACATGCTTTCGTAGAAGGTTGAAACTTTCATGACGGATTCTCCAGTATTTGTCTGCCTCAGCACTTGAATGAGCTATATGCATATGAAAACCAAAATGCTTTATTCTTTCTCTAACTTCAACTAACTTACCTTTTACTTCTTCTTCACTATGTCCAGCAAACTCGATCATTAGTATAAGTTTTGGAACTCCACCGGCTGCTATCATGAATGATTCAGGAATAAACTGTAGTCCCAGCTTTATCGCTCCCCAGAATCCTAGTTGCTTGAAGAAATCGAAAAAGAAACGTACAGCAAGGATCATACTCTTGTCATCATAAGTCTCGAGACTATCAGGTTTGTATGGAAGTATCTCGGTAACAAGTTTACTAACTTCATTAAGAGAAGGGAGGAAGACTACTAGGATATTTGAATACTTCTCAAATGGTACTATCTTGAATTTTATCTCAGTTACTATTCCTAGTGTGCCTTGTGATCCTACTATTAGCTGACACACATCAAAGATTCCTGTGTCTTTATTCAAAACATTCCACAAATAGTACCCAGCGGAATTCTTGGATACATCTGGCTTTGCAGCAACTATTTTTTCATAGTTTCCATCAATAACTTTTGAAAGCTCTCGGTATAGATTTCCTTCGAAATCTTTCTGGATCAATTTTTTATCTAGTTCTACTTTTGTTAAGGGCTTAACTTCATATTCATTACCATCTGAAAGAACTACTTTAAGTGACTTTATATAGTTTTCTGTTTTACCGTATTTAACAGACTTTTCACCACCACTATTGTTACCAACCATTCCTCCAACTGCATTGATTTCTCGAGATGCGGTGAAAGCTGGCATATAGCGTTCTATTTTCTTTGTAGCTTTGTCGAAATCGCGGTAGTAACAGCCAGGCATTACGACTGCATAGTTATCAGTGACTTCGATGATCTCATTCATATACCTAGTCGTATCTAGTATTATTGAACTACCAATAGAACCACCAGACATACAAGTACCTGCGGCTCTTGCGGTTATAGAAAGAGTTGGGTATTGAGCTTTGTTTTCATTTACCCATTTAACAAGATTCGATACATCGTCCTTGTCTTTGGGGAAAACTACAACCTCAGGCCTAATTTCAAAGAGACTTGCATCATTCGAGTACGTTGTAAGTGATTCATCCGTTAGATCGATGTCTCCTTTAAATACCTTTTTCAAAGAATCAAATTTATTTTGCATATGATAATTATATCATGGTAATTATCAAAAATTTGTAAAATGTCCTCAATTTTCGTATAGTATAGCTATGGAAAGATGGGTGAGTGGTTTAAACCAGCGGTTTACTAAACCGCCGTTCCTTAATTGGAACCGCGAGTTCGAATCTCGCTCTTTCCGCCACGATCTGTGAAGAAGCCTGAATGGCTTCTGAACAGAGCGTCTGACTGCAAAGAAAGACGAGATGAGAAAGCCGGACTGAGCGAAGGCGAAGGAGGCAGGGTCGTAGGCTGAGCCAGCAGGCGAAGACCTATGACCGAATCTCGACTTAGCAAAGTCGCTTACGTGCGCTCTTTCCGCCACAGTATGCTGAGTCGAGCATGTCTCGATGAGATGCTATAGCCTCAGGTTACTATCTGTTGTATTATGTTAACTATGATTACTAGTATACTCACATTTATACAGTCTTTAGATTTGTTTTCAATCACTATTATTGTTGGGGGTGGTATCTACACTCTACTTTTTATTTTTGGTTTAATATGTATAATACAGCTTAACTTGCATCTGCTAAAATTTAGAAGGAGAGTAAATAAACTTTATCCAAATAGTTTCAAGTTTAATATATGGTCACCAGCACTAATCAAAGACGGAATTAATTCAAAGGTAGTTTCATTTAATCCTCTAACTGCTTTTTCGTGGACTAAAATGGAAAAAAGCCTTTTTCTTGGTGTGAATGATAATGCCCGTACTGATTCTCTTGTTACTGAATATTGCAATCAGATAAAAAAGTACCACAGATTGTATGTGTACACATGGCTGATACTTTTTATTTTGACAACCTCAATTTACTTATTTAGTTTGTGAGTTATAGAGTAGTGGTTATTACCTAAATCGAGATTCATTATACGAGTCACTAACATGTGCTCTTTTCGCGACAGCATGCTGAGTCGAGCAATGTGTCTTAATTATTAGATTTAGGTTAAAATTATGCAATGGAGAATAAGAATCAACTATATGCAGGAATAATTTGGATTATCTCAGCAGCAGCTCTTGCGGTATATGGTGTACTACTTTTTCTCAACTCAGAGATTCCAGGTATGGGGGAATTGGTAGATTTTCTTTCAAACATTGATGAAAAGTATATTTACTTGGCTGCCTTTCTTTCTGTATTTATCGAGGGACTCTATTTCATAGGAAGTTTTTTCCCAGGAGCAAGTTTGGTAATGATTATTGCAATTATATCTGGGACAGGTGGCTACGCTGTATTTTTATCGACGTTATTTCTAATCTTTATTGGTTGGAGTCTTTCAGGTATTGTGAATATATACTTAGCAAAAATATATCGAAGTAAAATTGTAATGCTCCAGCATTCCGAAGATTATCACGTAAGTGACCGTGTATGGACTACCTGGTTTCCAGCTTTTAGATCAAGTTATGAGGTAGCTCAAGTTATAGAGGGAGGTCATCCTATGAAAGTCTTCCTCTCTTCTTTGAGAGTTAGATTCTGGGCTACTCTATTTGTAGGGGGATTGGCACTTATCGTTCCTCTCGTGTTTGATATTGACAATTCATCTGACAATGAAAGTTTCCTTACAATCTTTATTGTATTCTCCATCAGTCTAATCGTGGGTATTAGAAAAGTTAAAAGGTATTTCTCTACCAGAAATATTTGATATAGTCTTTGGTTTACTCCAAACTACACATCTCGTTCTTATATGTAAACATAGAATCTCGACTTAGCAAAGTCGCTTAAGTGCGCTCTTTCCGCCAGTTAATTTCTTTTATTAATTTAGTTGTTTATTCTTGTTAAATGCATACAAACACCAGGCTATTCAGGAATATAATGGTGGGATATAATCAGTACCATGGAAAATAACAAAATATTCACAAATCCTTTATCAATTTTAAGAGGGTGTGCACTTCTACTTATATACTCTTTAGTGTCTTTCTTCTATTTCCACTATCGTTCTCATACTAGTGATGGTCATGCTATTGAGTTTTTTGATGTCGATTTTGCAACATATGTATTTTACTTTATCGCTAGTGTAATTATTTCAATATGGATGGGTTTAAGTAGTTCATTTAATAAACAAGTTTTTAAAGTTGCTGGAATTTTAATTGTTGTTGATATTGTGGCTTGTTTTATTCCAGCATACTTTGTTCCTTGGGGTTTGGCGTTTTTTCCAACACTTGTATGTATACTGATACTTTTTATTTTTGCTCTGATTGTGTTTAATATCACTAAGCCACTGACGGATAAATTAACTGTTTCAACGGTAGTTGCAGCTTTACTTTTCTTTATTCTTTGTCCTGTTATATACATGAATTATCATGACCTATCTGTAAAAGGTAAAATTATTTATAAAAATAATGCCATGTTTGATTCACTTGATGAGTGTGATGCATATATTTATCTTGTTAGAAGGAATGATTGCAAAAAAGATTGGACTAATACACATGATAAATGGGTTTTACAAGAAATGACTAATAATGTAAATCTGGATCCATCACTCGAGGCAGTTCCTGGATCTGCGAATTATCAGTACTTCCCGTCAGAAAATATTGTCGATGTGAAGATTGGTACGGGGGAATTGGCGCGGTATAACGAAAAGGCTGTTATTAATGTACTGGGTGTAGATATAAAGGGTAAAACCTATGACAGTTCAACAATGCCAAATAATCCCACTCTTACAAATATGTTCAAAAATTTCAAAATAAATTTGAATACTAATATTGAGTCCTACGATTCTTACGCACTTGGGGTTATTGGGATGAAAGTTGGTGGTGTAAGGAAAATAACTTTTAAGACTTCGGAGGGATATTGGTTTACAGGAGTGGAACCAATGATTTTGGTTGATGATGGAGAATCAGTGACTTATAAAGTGGAATTAGTGTCGGTCAGTAAATAATTATCAATTAACAAACCAATCAAGGTTAAGTTTGGAGTATATTATCCTGGAATGTATGTGGTGTGGAGTAAGTAGAAAGTGTGCTATTATTATTCCGAATAATATTAAGTTTTATAAAGAATGTTAAAAATGAATTGTTTGACTAGAAAAAGTATCAATAGATCTGTTTTTGTGTTGTTTCTTGTGTTTTTTATGCGCGCCACATCTGTTGATGCTGCAACATATTATGTCGATTCTATAGCTGGAAATGATTCTTCTGTTGACCCTACGTCTGTTTCTACACCATGGAGAACGGTTTCTAAAGTTAACAACTCAACATTTAGTCCAGGAGACTATGTACTATTTAAGGCTGGCGGAGAATGGCGTGAATCTCTGACATTTCCTTCTTCTGGAACAAGTGGAAATCCAATTACAATCGGTAAATACGGGTCAGGTGCTAACCCAGTTTTTATCGGTTCGGACATAATTGATAATTCTAATTTCATCGTATATGACGGTCCAAACAATACATATAAGTACAATGTTGCTCTCACTATTGAGGGTACACAACCTCCAAGTGCTGCCATGTGGGAAAATGGTGTGTTACTCAGAACTGTGAGCTCACTTGCCCTAGCAACTTCAACTCCAGGGACAGTATATTATGACTCAAATAATCGCTTTTTCTACCTCCATTCATCAAGCACTGATCCAAACCCACTTACTAACGGACTAACATACGAGGCATCAAGCCGTGCAAACATCGTCAAGGATAAGTTCGATCGATCTTCAAGTTGGTTGGTTTTTCAAGATATGGATGTTGTAAGGTCTTATACAAATATGTCCGCTATGATTATTTATGGTTCAAATATCGTCGTTAAAAATTGTAACTACTATGACAATGCCAACCATAGCTTGAGTTTCTATGGATCAAACAATCTGGGTGTAGATCTTTTTGCAAAGAACAATGCAGGTGGAACATTTTTGTTCTACAGTGTTTATTCAACAGGAAATGTTTTCAGGCGTGTGCACGTTCTAGATACATTTGGGAATGCAGTTGGTGTCCAAACCCATGGTGGTGCTTATGAAAATATAGTCGAAGACTCACTGTTTAACTTTGCGGCACCTACACGTCTGTTTAGTAATACTGGACAATATGCTGTCGCTGAAAGTGCTGATGCTGGAACATCTATAATTGCGCGACGAAACTACATCACTGGAGGTTGGTCAGGAGCATACACGGCAAGTAGTGGCGCAGGAGCAGGATCACAGTTTTATAATAACGTAATAAACGGTACGTTGTTCACTAATCCAGCTGTAAAATTGGCAAGCACAGCCACAGGTATTAAAGTTTATAATAATACGTATTACACGACCGGAACACAGGATTTTCTTTACCTCACCTCAGGTGCAACTGCTGATATGAAGAATAATCTGATTATTTCAGAAGGATCAGGCTTTTATATGAATACACCGACAGGGGGACTGACCGCAGACTACAATCATTACTTCGGATCTACTAGAGCGTCACCATTCTACAATGGTGCATATCACACCTTTTCTCAATGGAAGGCGCTTGGTTTTGACACAAATGGATTACTTACGAACCCATTATTGACGAGTACTAGTACCGGTGATTACACACTTAGATCTTCCTCACCAGCAGTAAATGCCGGAGCCAATTTGGGGTCGACATATAAGTATGCTTTAGCACCGTTGAATTCTTGGCCATCAGGTATTCTACTTGCTGATCAAAATAGTTATGGAGCAAATTGGGATGTAGGTGCATACGTATACGGAACCATCTCATCACCTACAGTTACAATCACCAATCCAACCAACAGTGCATACATTTCTTCGTCAACAAACTTAATTGCAGTTACGAGTGCCACAAGCCCTGCTAGTGTTAGTTCAGTCCAATTTTACTTAAACAATAT
The DNA here is from genome assembly GCA_964600255.1 of uncultured Candidatus Saccharibacteria bacterium. Classification (GTDB taxonomy): domain Bacteria; phylum Patescibacteriota; class Minisyncoccia; order Phycocordibacterales; family PALSA-1337; genus CAIOGI01. The sequence goes on along the minus strand of CAZRIX010000001.1, from coordinate 169,237 downwards.
AGCTCTCGGATCACCTTTAACATCAACAACCTCTGCAGAAACATATACATATACTTGGGATACAACCACAGTAGCAAATGGTAGTTACAGCATATACGCACTAGTTACTGATAGTAACTCAAACACTGCAACCTCTTCAGTTATTATGGTTTATGTGGACAATACTGCCCCTACTGTTTCTATAACTACACCTCTGAGTGGTTCGGTTATATCTGGTAGTGCGGTATCACTGACAGCTGTAAGTACAGATAGTGGATCAGACGTGGTTGGTGTACAGTTCAAGATTGATGGAATTAATATCGGTTCTGAAATTCTTACAAGTCCATATACAGTTAGTTTAGATTCAAATCAAGTAAGTTATGGTGTACATACTATTACAGCGACAGCACGAGATAGAGCGGGGAATTATGCAGATTCAGGTATACAAGTAATGGTGAATAATAACTCTAGTTCGCGCAGTTCCGGTAGTGTAATCAGTCGTGTAAATAATCTACTAAGTATGGGACAAAATTCTCAAGCGTACCAGTTGATAAACCAGTATGGTCTATCTGTAAATCCAAATACTAGTAAGGTAAGTGCTCAAAATATAAGATTAAGTTTCAGTCGGTCACTTCAACAAGGAGCTATTCATAAAGATGTAAAGAAGCTTCAAGAGTTTCTAAATTCACAGGGATATACTATATCGAGTGTCGGCGCAGGATCTGTTGGAAAGGAGACTGACTATTTTGGTCCATTGACACAGAAGGCACTGATAAAGTTCCAACAAGCAAATGGAATTAAACCTGCAGTAGGGTATTTTGGGCCAGTTACCCGGTCTTATATTAATAGTAAATAGTTAAATTTATAGTAAACAAAAAACCGCACAAGGCGGTTTTTTGTTTACTTAACTATGAATTAAAATTGCTCTACCTCAGTTGTCATTCCTTCATCCGTGATACGACTCTCTATATCTTGCATGCTTGCTTCGTATCTTGCTCTAGCTGCGTCACCCTGGCTGCGCGCTGTGTTCATTGATGTGAACACTACTCCTGCCAAAACAACAATTATTAATACCGGAATAACAAATGATACTAATAGTATTAGAATAGAAACCCCTGTAGCTTTCTGCTGCTTTAGTGCAACAAAATCTAATGCTGCAACTTGCTCCTGTGTTGCTGATGCGTCTACAACAACTGTACCTGACAGTTTGTCATGCCAACCAACTGGATATTTTCTAAATAGGTATGAAAGTGGTTCAAAAGGAATAATTCTCGCAAATGATCTACCGAGTATGTTCTTGAATGGAGCTTTGCTACCATCACGCATAACAACCTTTGTTCCAGTGATGAACTTTGCTGGAGTCTTCTGCCATAGCACCTCAGATACTATGTAGTAGGCCATTGATAGTATTATTGTTACAAAAGAAGCAGTTAGTGACTCAGAACCAAAACCAAATATAGCTGCAGAGATAAGAGTTACAGCGATACCTGAAATGATTGTGTCTAATACCATATTGCCTAGTCTTTTGTATAGACTTGCAACCACGAAACTTGATGCTGAACTAGTAGGTGACTGAGGAACCTGCACAACTGGGGGCACTGGAACTGTTGTATTATCCATAAAATTAATTAATTTATTAAAAGTAATACTAATTACTTGGTATAACTATATTACAGCTAGCATTAATATCAAGTTAATTATAAACAACTACTAGTGGGCTAGGGTATATGCGATTACGTTTTTATAACCAGCATCAAGCAAAGCTTCACGTGCTACATAAAGCGTACTTCCTGTTGTTGAAACATCATCGATTACTATTACAGGGGTATCTGTTTTGTCAGAATGTGTCACATCAAAGATGTCTTTCGTATTCTCAATTCTCTGATCTTTATTCATGAAAGTCTGCTTTTCTATATGACGATTCCTCAGTATTAGGCCGAAATCGGTCTCAAATATATTTCCAGTGTCATACTTCAATATTTCATTTATAATTAATTCACACTGATTGTATCCACGCTCTCTACGTCTACTTTTTGATATCGGCACAGGTACTAGTAGTATTTTTGTGCTAACACCATAGACTTCTTTTATCCTTGTATATATAGAGTATCCAGCTAGTGCTAAAGCATGGCTATTTTTCTTGTATTTTATTTGCCACACTAGTTCTTTTACCAAAGGGTGCTGATATGAGAATATGGAAAAAATAAATGGAAACTCAGTTTTACTAGCGTTAGGTAGTCTTGTAAAGACACTATCAATATCAATTTTCCTGAGCTCCATCTCGAACTCGTTTGGTGGGAATATGAAATCAACAATGTGGGTCAAAAATTTGCGGAATTGCATTGTTACTATGATATAATATATTCATGGATTTTCTAAATAAGTTATTTTCTGGTTTGTTTGCTGGCAAAGTGCAGAGCGTTTTGGGTATTGATATTGGCTCATCTGCAATCAAAATAGTCCAGATCAGAAAGAAAAGGGGTAGAGCTGTACTCGAGACCTACGGAGAGCTAGCGCTTGGTCCATATGCCAATATTGAGATTGGTCGTTCTACGAATCTTCCTAAAGAAAAGATTATAGAGGCTGTTAGGGATATCATGCGAGAAGCAAAAACAACTACTACAGCATGTGGAATATCTTTGCCACTTTCTTCTAGTCTAATTACTTTTATTTCAGTTCCTCCGGTACAGGAGAAGCAATTACCAGAAGTTATATCTATTGAAGCACGCAAGTACATCCCAGTGCCTATGAGTGAAGTTATGTTCGACTATTCGATCATACCCAAAGAAGACGCGCTTACAAATGATGACCAGGATGGGGTAGAGAAGAAAGATGTGACAAAGCAAAATCTCGATGTGCTAGTTGTGGCGATTCATAATGAATACATAAACAACTATCAAGCTATCGCAGCTGGTTTGGGTCTACAGCCATCTTTTTACGAAATAGAAATTTTCAGTTCTATTCGAGCCGTTGTTGAACAAGGTATTCAAGCTGTAATGATTCTTGATATGGGTGCGCAAGCAACAAAGCTTTATATACTTGAAAGAGGTATCCTGCGCGCATCTCATATTATTAATCGTGGATCTCAAGATATTACTCTTGCGATTTCAAAATCTCTTAGTCTTACAGTGAATGAGGCGGAGAATCTTAAGAGATCATATGGTCTAAAGGGTGGCCCAGAATACAAGGAGCTTACTGAGGTGATAACGGTTAACCTGGACTATATCTTCTACGAGGCGAATGCTGCAATGACGAACTATCAAAGGAAGTATTCGAAGAATATTAGTAAAGTAGTGCTAACGGGGGGCGGAGTTCTACTAAAAGGTTTTACTGATCTTGCAAGGATTAGTTTCCAGACTGAAATAGTATATGCCAATCCATTTGGAAAGCTCGAGGTTCCAGCATTTTATGGAGAACAGTTCCAGCAGGCTGGTCCAGAATTTGCAGTTGCCATTGGGTGTGCATTACGTCGTTTGTCTGAAATAGACTAATCACTTATAATTAAACAAATGGATACAAAGTTCCAAACATCGTTCATCCCAAAGAAACCAATATTGATGGACCAAAAGGTTACACATCATTCTGGTAGTACTAGTATCTTTATGTTCGTATCCGTTCTTATTTTTATCTTCTCTATGGCAGGTGCTGTATTTTCAGTAATATGGAAGGATGTACAAACAAAGCAGCAAACACAATACGCAAATGATTTGAAAAAGGCTGAAGCACGTTTTGATATTGCAACAATAGAAAAGCTCAAGAATGCAAGTGTAAAAATAGAGACTGCAAATGAACTACTCAAAAACCATTTGGCTGTTTCTGAAATTTTTAACATCATAAGTCTACTTACAGCCGATGGAATAAGATTTACATCATTTGAATTTTCTCCACCTTCAAAATCCAATGATCCAAATGCAACCGATAGTTCAGGAGGTGCAAAGATATCTATGAAGGGTATAGGTAGTAGTTTCAGTGCTATCGCATGGCAGTCAGATGTATTCGGTAAGTCAGCAAAGTTTGGTACAAACAAGGTAATAAAGAATCCGATCCTTACAGATCTACAGCTAGACCCTACAACAGGTAATGTTGCATTCAGTTTTACTGCAAGTATAAATCCAAGCGATCTAAATTACGAGAAGATACTAATCGGTGCTGATGTTGTGCCTGAAGAAAATACACAATAATATTTATGAATAAAAATGCAACTGGATTAATTCTAATAGTGCTAGCAATCGGAACCTATTTTACCTTTACTAGAGTAAAAATAGACGAGATTAAGGCTATTAAAATTGTAAATGATGAATACAAGAACGCTCTTGAAAATTCTGAGCGTCTAGTAATAGATCGTGACGCTATCCTGGCCGTATACAACCAAATACCCGTTGAAGATCAGGAGAGACTTGAGAAAATTATACCTAATAATGTTGATAATGTTAGACTTATCATCGATATAAACGGTGTTGCTTCTAGACATGGTCTTGCCGTGAAGAATATTAAAACAACAACTCCGAGCAATGTTTCCAATAATGAAGTAGGCGCACCTCAGACAAATCAAGGATACAACACGGTAACACTGAACTTTGATGTGAGTGCAGATTACCGCACGTTCCTAGCCTTTTTGAAAGATCTAGAAGCAAGTCTACGTATTTTGGAAATATCAAAAGTATCACTTAAGGCCAGTGATACAGGCGTTTATGATTATTCATTAGAACTTAAGACCTTTTGGCTAAAACAATAAAATGAATACACAACAAAACAATCCAAATAAAGTAACTTTCATTGCACTAGCGATTATAATCGTAGTGTCTTTAGGAATATATTTTTACTACCAAGGCGAACCTGTAGATGGAACTGGATCTTTGGATACCGCAATTGTTGGTGGTTCAGCGGAATCAGCAGATGCTAGGGTTGTTTCAGACAGAATAGTTACTCTATTGAACCAAGTAAATGATATTAGAATCAAAACGGATTTATTTAAGAGTGCAGTATATAGTTCTTTGGTTGACTACACGATCACGGTTCCAGAGGAAAACGTCGGTAGGTCAAATCCATTCGCACCAGTTGGAGGTTATGTATTGCCGCCAGCGTCAGTTAGGGTAATCAGATAAAGATATGAGTGTAATTGATATTTTAATAAATAAAAATCTTATAACAAAAGATGATGCTAGTGAGATAAAAAAGATAGTATCTCAAGGCGAAACTCTAGATCAAGCTTTGATAGAAAAGGGAGTACACCCTGAAGATATTCTAGCTGCAAGAGGAGAATTTTTGAATATTCCAACTAGAAATCTAGGAGAGACATCTGTACCATTTGACGTTCTTGATTATATTCCTGAAGAGTCCGCTGCTCACTACAAGTTCGTTCCAATTGCATTAAACGACGGTGCTCTAGAGGTAGGTATCGTAGATCCAGACAATATTGAAGCTCGTGACGCTCTAAACTTTATTGCATCAAAGAAAAATATTCCATACAAAGTCTTTCTAATTTCTGCCGATGACTTCCAGAAAGTTATAGAATCATACAAAGGTATTGGAGGAGAGGTATCAAAAGCTCTAACTGAACTTGAATCAGTTCTGTCTATCGACAAGGCAAGCACTTTAGATCTCAAGTCTGATCAAGCTGAAAGTAAAAAGGATGCAGTGATTATAGAAGATGCGCCTGTGGTAAAGATCGTGGCTACAATAGTTCGCTATGCTACTGAGGGTAATGCATCTGACGTGCACGTCGAGCATATGCGTGACAAAGTTAGAGTTAGATTCCGTGTGGACGGAGTCCTGAATACAAGTTTGGTGCTACCATCACAAGTTCACAGTGCTGTTGTTGCGCGTATTAAGGTTCTTTGCAATATGAAGCTTGATGAAAAGAGAAAGCCGCAGGACGGACGTTTCTCAGCACGTATAGATGGTAGAAAGATCGACTTCCGTGTTTCTACATTTCCAGCGTACTATGGAGAGAAGGTGGTGATGCGTATTCTAGATCAAGAAAAAGGCGTAAAGAAGATCGAGGAAATGAGTATGACAAAAAGGAATTTGGATATTCTAAAAGAAGCAATCCAGAGACCTTATGGTCTGATCCTTATTACTGGTCCTACAGGATCCGGAAAATCTACAACACTATACTCAATGCTAAATGAAGTTGATCGAGAAGGTATGAACGTTCTTTCTCTTGAAGATCCTATTGAATACAACATGGATGGTGTAAGTCAGTCACAGGTAAGACCAGAGATTGGTTATACTTTTGCTGCCGGACTACGTACAACACTGCGTCAGGACCCAGATATTATCATGGTGGGTGAGATCCGAGATAAAGAAACTGCCCAGCTTGCTGTGCAAGCGGCTCTGACTGGTCACCTCGTGTTCTCAACACTTCACACCAACAATTCTGCTGGAGTTATTCCTCGTCTAATAGATATGGGTGTGGATCCGTATTTGATCGCGCCTACATTGATTTGTGCTATTGCACAGAGGCTTGTTTCTACATTCCCACCAGGCGCTGGAAAACCAATACCAGTAGAGGGAAGTATAAAGATGATTATTGATAAACAGTTTGCCGACTTGCCTGAACAGTACAAAAAGGAAATTCCTTTTGCAGATACTGTATATGGTATTGAGCCAACACCAGAATACCCAAAGGGCACACGTGGACGTATGGCTGTGTTTGAAGTATTTAAAATGGATAAAGAAATCGAGGCGGCGATTCTAAAGAGTCCTACTGAACTCGAGATCAGTAGACTATTAAGACAGAAGGGTATGTTGACCATGAAGGAGGATGCCATGTTGAAAGCATTTAATAGACAGATTCCGTTTGAAGAAGTGAATAAGCTTTAATTTGTCATGATATAATAAATACATGAAACCATTAACTGTACTTTTTGTAGATGATGATAAATTTTTGTTAGATATGTATTCTTTGAAGTTTTCAAAGAATAATTACACTATTCATACTGCACAAGCTCCAGAAGAAGCATTGAAGGTGATTCGAGATGGTTTGAATCCAGACATATTGTTGCTAGATATCGTAATGCCAGGAATGGATGGTTTGGAATTCCTTGCGATATTAAGAAAAGAAAAACTTGTTACCGATACAGTTGTAATAATGCTTACAAATCAGGGTCTACCTGATGATATTGCAAAAGCAAAGAAGTTGAATGTAGATGGTTATATCATTAAGGCAACCACAATTCCTTCAGAAGTTTTGAGTGAAGTTCAAAAAATTTATTCAGGAGTTAAAAAACAATAAGTATGGATTATAAAAAAGAAATTGAAGAATTAGTATCAAACGTAATCAATGAAGGTGCATCAGATCTGCATCTTTCTGAAGGACGAAATCCTCTAATCCGTGTATCTGGCAGTTTGATTCCTCTAGCTAAAAAATCTGTCATCACAGCCGCACAGATGAAAGGTTACATCAATGAGTTCTTGTCTGATGCAAATAAGGTGATGTTTGAAAAAGACAAAGATGTGGATTTTTCATATAGCCTTACTAACGCTAGATTCCGTGGTAATGCATATTATCGTCAGGGAATGATTTCTGTCGCGCTAAGATTGATCCCTAAACAAGTCCGAACACTAGCTGAACTCAACCTGCCACCGATTCTAGAATCTTTTACTCGTAAGCCACAAGGCTTCTTCCTTTGTGTGGGACCTATCGGCCAAGGTAAAAGTACTACACTAGCCTCACTCATTGAGATCATAAATCAAACCAGAAGTGAACACATTATGACTATTGAGGATCCGATTGAATATATCTATGATTCAAAGAAATCAATAATTGATCAGAGAGAGGTAAGACTCGATACTCCAGATTTCAAAGATGCACTTGTTGCAATGTTTAGACAAGATATGGATGTTGCCCTTGTGGGTGAGATGCGAGATATAGACACTATATCTACAGCCGTAACTGCAGCTGAAACTGGTCACCTAGTTTTTTCAACTTTGCATACAAACAATGCCGCTCAAACCATCAACCGTATTATTGACTCGTTCCCACCTGGCCAACAGGATCAGATACGTGTACAGCTTGCAGGAAGTTTGACGGGAATATTCTCTCAGAGATTGATCCCTAGAATATCTGGAGGTTTGATTCCTGCATATGAACTGCTTATAAACAATACAGCTGTAGCAAACTTGATTAGAGAGAAAAGAATTCATGAAATCAATACAGTCATAGAGACTAGTTCTGGTGAGGGTATGATCGACATGAATAGATCATTGGCAGAACTCGTAAGAAGGGGTGAGATTACTGTGGAGAATGCATATGTGAATTCAACAAACCCAAAAAATCTTGAACGAATGATATAATACAAATATGCTTTTTAACTATCAATCAGTAGATCAAACAGGTGCAAATACAACAGGCTCAATAGATGCAGCTAATGTAGATATTGCCATTGCCTCACTTCAAAGACGTGGTTTGGTTATAACGTCCATAATTGAGGCAGACAAGAAGGGAGGTATACTCAATATGAATCTAGCGTTTTTTGATAGAGTCTCGAACAAAGATGTTGTGATTCTATCTAGACAACTTGCGACGCTTTTTGAAGCGCAGGTTTCTGCGCTTAGAGTATTTAGACTACTTGGTGCTGAAAGTGAGAATAAAGTTTTGGGAAACATACTACTAAATATCGCTGACGATCTTCAGGCGGGTAGTTCAATATCTATCGCACTAGAAAAGCATCCAAAGGCCTTTTCGGAGTTTTATGTAAGTATGGTTAAGGCGGGTGAAGAGTCAGGAAAACTCAATGAAACTTTCAGCTACCTTGCGGATTATATGGATCGTACATATGAACTAGTATCAAAAGCTAAAAGTGCTCTGATATATCCAGCATTCGTTATGGCCACATTTATAACCGTGATGATCCTTATGTTTACGATGGTTATTCCAAAGATCAGTACTATTCTAGTTGAATCAGGACAGGATATACCTATTTATACTAAAATAGTTTTGGGTATAAGTAACTTCTTTGTGTCATATGGAATCATAATGCTAGCTGTCGCTGTGGTTCTTGGATTCGTGATTATGAAATACATAAGGACACCGAGCGGTGCTGTTATATTTGATCAGATAAAACTAAGTATTCCATATCTAAGTAATCTATACAGGAAGCTATACTGGGCACGTCTATCAGATAACATGAACACCATGCTTGTCGCTGGTATTCCTATGATTAGAGCTCTAGAACTAACATCGTCAGTTATTAATAGTAGTATTTATCACAAGATCCTTGCAGACGCAGTGGATTCTGTAAAAGCTGGTAAAACGGTATCTGAGTCTCTGTCAGGTAACGGTGAGATTCCTGGAATTATGATTCAAATGATGAAGGTGGGTGAGGAGTCAGGAGAGTTGGGAAGTATTCTAAAGACTCTAGCTAGATTCTACTCAAGAGAAGTTACAACTGCAGTTGATGCACTAGTTGATCTTATAGAACCAGCCATGATCGTTATGCTTGGTCTAGGCGTAGCGACTTTGCTTGCATCTGTTTTGATACCTATATACAACGTTGCAAGTGCACAATAACGAGTTATTCCTAAGTTATCCACATAGTATTTACCCTTATTTATCATACGTTTGATATAATTGTGCCATAAGTTAATTATTAATAAGTTTATATAGGTTAATTATTTTCGTTTATGAAGAAAACATATTTACAAAAGGGTTTCACATTGATTGAGTTGCTAGTTGTGATCGCAATCATTGGTATTTTGTCATCAGTAGTATTGGCTTCACTTTCAACAGCAAGAAGTAAGGGAAATGACGGAAAGGTTCAAGCACAGATGGGAGGAATTCGTTCTCAGGCTGAAATATTATATTCAGATACTGGATCTGCATACGGAACAGCACAGTCAAACGTTGATTGTTCAAACGCAGTTGCTGGCTCACTAGCTGCTAATGCAAACTTCGTTACTCTAAAGGCTGCAATGCCAACAGGTACACTTATGAAGTGCGGTACAACAGCAACATCATTTGCAGGTTACGCAGTAGCAGCGTCACTTAGTGGAGGAGCTGCTGGAGACTACTGGTGTGTAGATAGTATTGGAGAGGCTAAGAAGATAAACATTGGAACACCAGCAAACGTATTGATTGGTGATGCAACTTGTGCGTTAATGGATTCAAGATAATCTAAGAGTATTTTAGAAACAGAATACCACCTAACGGTGGTTTTTTGTTTGTGTGATGCAATATATATGATAATATATAAGAGTAATAGAATATTAATACTAAAAAAATGTCATTAAAAAAAGGATTTACATTGATTGAGTTGCTCGTTGTTATTTCAATAATTGGTTTGTTGTCATCTGTTGTGCTTGCATCACTAGCCTCTTCAAGAGTAAAGGGTGTAGATGCTGCAATCAGGCGTGATATGGTTGAAATTAGAACAGGTGCAGAATTGCAACGTGCTGCTTTGTCAGGCGTCTACAACACAACAGGTTCATCAATAAATAGTAATCAGTGCTCAACATTGACTACGGCTGGAACTATCTTTGCAAATGTTAATTTGCAGAAAGCTATGAATCACATCAAGCAGGTAAATGGTAATCTTGATGGTCAGTGTAATGTTACTTTAAATGGTCTAGCTTATGCAATAGCATTTCCTTTGAAATCTACAGGAAAATTTTGGTGTATTGATAGTATAGGTGTCTCACGAGGCAAAACTAGTGCAGGTAACGATTACGATGCTTTAACTGGCGCAGGTAATGCCGCTCTAGGTTTAATACTTGATACTACTTGTAACTAGACTCTGTAATAACGTGTTTATTTAAACACCCACCTTTCTTTCGCTCGTCACTCCCCAAACAAGCACCACTACTGCAATTCCTGCAAAGGCATCCACCGCATAGTGCTGTAAAACATACACTGTTCCAATTGTATTTGTAACTGCAAATATAAAGAACAGTGTTTTTGTTATCTTTGACTTAAACACTCTAGCCACACTTAGGAAAAGAAGGAATCCCCATATTACGTGCATGCTAGGAAAGTTTGACGTTGAGAATCTTTTTCCGTATGGATCGAGCCACATTGTTGTGTACTCATTTACTGCCTTGTTTATATACAGTGAAGGCGGTCCTACCTTGATAACTTCTGCTATGTCAGGGGCAACAGGTTTGTTGAACAGATTTGTAATATACATTATAGATGGTTGGGTTGCAGGGAAAACAAACCAAAGTGGTATAGAGATAGCAAAAGCTAGAAGTATCCTTTTTGACCAAATCAGGAATTCGTCCATTCTTTGTGTTGCAACGAGGAAAAGAGTCCATAAAGCGATAACAATAGTAAGGTATCCATATGACTCAACAACTATGTATTCCAAAACTACATTATGATGTTTGTACATAAAGAATGCTGGGTATACACCGAATATCTGCTTGTCTGCATTCATAAAAATATCTGACCACTTTACGATATTGTCCAAAACAGGAGTGACGAACAAAACTTCAGATAACATCGCACCCCATAGGAGGAAAAAGACTAGAGATATGATTCTACCGAAAACATGTTTTAGGGAATACTGCCTTTTTATGTTTGTAGCTATATATGTGATAGCCAGTATACCAAAACCTAGTAGACCACCCCAGATAAAGTGCTCTTTTGCAGCTAATCTAATGAGGGTATTGTCTCTAAAAAGTGTGGCTGTATTGGAAAAAACAGCAGAAGGCTCGGTGATAATAAAGAATATGGTGATAATTGAGAATAATATAAAAATAACTGAATAAGGACTCATAAAATCAGCAAACCTTTTGTACAATGTTTTAATGTCTATTTTCATAAATTCATAATAACACATTTCTATATATGTGTTAGAATATATACATAAACGTTCTATATTTATGAATGAAGAAAGGATCACATATTTTGGACAAACTGATGCCAGAAATAAGAGGGTAACCTTTGGTATTAAAGCAAAGGATCGTACAAAGCATGTCTACGTGATAGGAAAGACAGGTATGGGTAAGTCTACCTTACTTGAGAACATGGCTGTGCAGGATATAAAGAATGGTGAGGGTATGGCTTTCATCGATCCTCACGGCAAAACAGCTGAGCTCCTATTAGAGTATGTACCGGAACATAGACAAAAGGATGTAGTGTATTTTGCTCCGTTCGATATAGACAATCCGATCTCATTTAATGTTTTGGAAAATGTTGATGCTGATAAAAGACACCTAGTCGTATCAGGTCTGATGAGTACCTTCAAAAAGATATGGCAAGACGCTTGGTCAGCAAGAATGGAATATATCCTTACAAACACTCTTCTGGCACTACTAGAATATCCAGATGCTACATTGCTCGGTGTAAACCGAATGTTGTCTGATAAAGAGTTCAGAAAGCAGGTAATCTCTCATGTCACAGATTCATCAGTAAAAGCTTTTTGGGTACAAGAGTTTGCAAACTATACAGAAAGAATGGCCGCTGAAGCCGTGCCAGCGATCCAGAACAAGATCGGACAGTTTACTGCAAATGCACTGATACGTAATATGATCGGTCAGCCAAAATCATCTTTTGACATAAGAAAGATGATGGATAGTGGTAAGGTATTTATCATAAACCTATCAAAGGGAAGAATAGGAGAATCAAATGCCAATCTTCTGGGGGGAATGTTGATTACAAAGATCTATCTAGCAGCACTTTCACGTGCGGATGTTCCAGATAGAGTACTCAAGACTCTACCAAACTTCTATCTATTCGTAGACGAGTTCCAATCTTTCGCCAATGAAAGTTTTGCAGATATTCTATCTGAGGCAAGAAAGTACAAGTTGAACCTTACAATGGCTCATCAGTATATTGAGCAAATGGAAGAGGAGGTTAGAGCTGCTGTATTCGGTAACGTTGGTACTATGATTGTCTTTCGAGTAGGAGCTTTTGATGCTGAAGTTCTAGAGAAGGAATTTGCTCCGCAGTTTACTGCAGAAGATATTGTGAACTTGGGTATTTTCCAAATATATTTAAAATTAATGATCGATGGTATCAGCTCGGCACCTTTTTCTGCTACCACCTTGCCACCAATCGAAAAACCAGAGAGTTCAAGTAAAGAGAAGGTTATTGAACAGTCTAGAATACAATTCTCAAACAGGAGAGCTGAGGTTGAGAAAGCTATCGATGACTGGATGGCCCCTATAATACCAGTCAAAGCACCACCTAAGTCTGCAACAGTGAAGGTAGAAGATAAGCCAAAAGAATCAAAGACAACTGATGTCAAAGCGGCTGAACCAAAACCAGTCACACCTGCGCCAACCGTTGTAAATACTGCTAAGCCCACGATATCAAATCCACAACCTACAATACACGTAGAGCCTGTTCAGATGCATACAAACACAGCCACGGCACCTAAAGTAGCCGACAATGGACATCACAGTCATGGCACAGGTCATCATGTGGGACAGCACGTAAATCATCACGGTGATAAGAATCATCATGGACATAATAATAATCAAAGACCTTTTGTTCATCATAATGTGAACCTACCTAAGCTTAAGTCCGTATCGCTAAGCTCACTTACAAATACTCCAAAAAATAACAATCATAAGGACGCTTCACCAGCTCGCGTAAATGAATTAAAGAGTGCATTGTCAGCAATCCTCGCTGCCAACCCAGGATTAACAAAAAATGGTGATGCAAATATGAGCACAGACAAACCAAAGGTAGTATCAAAACCAATAGAAAATCTGAAGAATTCTGAAAAAACACAGATAAAAAGTGACACAAAAAATGAGGTACCAGAAGATGTACTCAGAGATGTTCTTAGGGTAGAGTAATACCATGCAAAATCAAACTAATACAGTAAAACCCAAGAGAGTACTGATATTTTCTCTAGTATACTATCCAAGAGTGATAGGTGGGGCTGAAGTTGCAATAAAGGAGATTACTGACAGAATATCTAGCAAAGATATACAGTTCGATATGATAACTCTGCGCAAGAAAGGTTCCAGTTTCGAGAAAATAGGTAATGTGAATGTGTACAGGGTTGGTCTGCCGTGGTTTGGAGCAAATATGAAAAGTTCCCAGATTTTTCCTTTATCCAAAATCCTTTTTCCATTCCAAGCTTTCATAAAAGCATTAGAACTGCAAAAGAGAAATGGATATGATGCTACATGGGCAATGATGGCAAGTTATGCAGGATTTGCAGCGTATCTATTCAAAAAGGTTCATAATAAAGTTCCTTTTATATTATCACTACAAGAGGGGGATAATTTTGAGAGAAGGGAAGGAATTTTTGGGGGTCTATTTAAGAAAATATTTACTCACGCGGATTTCGTGCAGGTCATCTCAAAGTTCCTTGAGGACTGGGCTCGACATATGGGCACAACATGTCCTATTACCATTGTTCCAAATGCGGTTGATCTAGATTTATTTTCAAATAGAAAAAGTGAAACCGAACTAAATGATCTAAAGAATAAACTTGGTAAAAAACCTGGTGATGTATTCCTCATTACCACATCTAGACTTGTAAAGAAAAATGCAACTGATGATGTGATCGATGCATTGAAGTTACTTCCTCCAAATGTAAAATTTTTAATTCTAGGAACAGGATATCAAGAAGAAGAACTCAAGTTGAGAGTGAAGCAGAATGGTTTGGAAGGGCGAGTTATATTTTTGGGATATATCTCTCATCTAGAGATGCCACAGTATCTCCATGCATCAGATATCTTCGTGCGCCCATCTTTGTCAGAAGGTTTTGGTAATTCATATATTGAAGCGATGGCGGCTGGTATACCAGTTATCGCCACTCCAGTTGGCGGTATCGTTGATTTTCTGGTTGATAGGGAGACAGGATTACTATGTGACGTCAACAATCCTGCAAGTATAGCCAAAAAAGTTGAAGAGATTATGGATGATAAAGATCTAAGAGATCGTGTTGTTGCGAAGGCTCTGGATATGGTCAAAAACAAGTATCAATGGAGCCTCATTGCAAGTGATATGAAGAATAAGGTATTCTTATCTAATATATGAAAATACTAATATCTACAGGTATATATCCACCAGATATTGGTGGTCCAGCGCAATATGCACGCAATCTATACGAAACATGGAAGTCACAAGGTCATGATGTAAAGGTGGCTGCATACCGATGGGAAAGAGCATTTCCAACATTCGTTAGACACATTCTTTTCTTTTTGAAGATATTTAGAAAGGGTTGGAATGCAGATCTAATATTGGTACTCGATACATGGAGTGCCGCTGTACCTACAATGTATGCATGTAAGCTCATGAACAAAAAATACATTATCCGCACAGGTGGAGATTTCTTGTGGGAGAGTTATGTAGAAAGAACAGGTGAGTTAGTACTCTTTAGGGATTTCTATAATACATCACTCGGTAAACTTACTCGCAAAGAAAAACTAATATATAAACTCGGTGGAGATTCTTTGAGGAATGCTGCATTGGTAATATATAGTACAAATTGGCAAAAGGGTATTTTTGAAAATGCCTACAAGCTGGATCAAAGAAAAAGCAGAATTGTAGAGAACTTTTGTGGAAAAAAGGAGGAACCTATTGAGCCAGAAAATAGAGTCTTCGTCGCTGGTACTCGTGACTTGGTCTGGAAGAACATTGATGCCCTAAAGAAAGCATTCAAAATAGCTCAGTCAAATACAAAGAAAGCTGGTCTCGACAATATAGAATTTGATACAACAAAGGCTGTATACGACAACTTCCAAGAAAGAATGCGTAGATCATATGCAGTAGTGCTAGCATCTATAGGTGACATTAGTCCAAATATGATCTTTGATGCTATTAGACTTGGCACACCGTTTATTTTAACAAAGGAGAATGGTATTACAGACCGAGTAAGGGACTGTGCTATTTTTGTTGATCCAACAAGTGAAAAGGATATGATAGAAAAGATTACTTGGATGTCTGATCCAAAGAACCGAGCTCTGCAGGCGGACAAGATAAAAAACTTTAACTGGGTACACACTTGGGAAGATATTGGTAAAGAAATAATTTCTTTCTATGAAAAACTATAAGACCGAGTACAAGGATTATTCCAATTCAGTTGCGATAATGATATCGACCGACCGACTTATCTTTATGGAGAAAAGTCAGGTTAGGGCAAGAATGGTTGAATATTCGAAGTTGTACAAAGAATTACATATTATTGTTTTTTCTACCAAGAAAATAGAACCAATTACTATCTCAGCTGGTTGTAAAATATATTCAACCAATTCTCTTTTAAGGCTAAACTATGTAAAAGATGCTTGTAGCTTGGGGAAGACAATCCTTAAGGGTATAAGTAAAGAAATACCTCTACTGGTAACTTGCCAGGATCCTTTTGAAACTGCGCTCGCTGGCAAATATATTGCAAACCTTAGAAAGGATTCAGATCTACTTATTCAAATTCATACAGAAATGTTTAGTCCGTATTTTGTAAGTAATTGTATCGGTATCAAGAACGCTATGATAAACCGCATTAGATTATTTATATCAAGATTCACATTACCACATGCACAGGTTATAAGGGTTGTCTCAAGAAAGATTGCTGACTCACTATTAAATAGAGGTTTTGCGCAAGCAAAGATTGTTCTAAAGCCTATTGATATCAACACTACATATACCAAAAGTTTGGTGCCTAGTTTTGATCTACGAAAGAAGTTTCCACAATTCGCTAAAATTATCTTGGTTGTATCTAGGTTGGAGTATGAGAAGAATGTAAGTATGGCAATCGATGCTATGAAGTATATTTATGAAAAAGATAAGAGCTGCGGTATGGTTGTCGTTGGTTCAGGTGCATGTATAGATAGTCTAAAAAAACAAGCATATAAGATAAATGAAGGGAAGAATGTGGTATTTGAAGGATGGCAAACCGATCTAAGTCCATATTATGCGGGTGCCGATGTGCTACTAGTTACATCATGGTATGAGGGTTACGGTATGGTCTTTAAAGAGGCTCAAGCAAGTGGACTTAAAATAGTCTCAACAAATGTAGGTATTGCACAAGAAGTCGACGCGGTCATTGCAGATTGGAATGCGAAGGATATAGCGGATAAGGTGGTTCAAACTCTGCAATAATATATTAAGTTATAATTATCATACACATCATGAAACTATTAATCCTTACTCAGAAAGTTGATAAGAACGATTCAGTACTCGGTTTTTTCCATAGATGGATCGAGGAATTTTCAAAAAACTTCGAATCAGTTATTGTAATTTGTTTGTATAAGGGTGAATATAGTCTACCAAAGAATGTAAAAGTACTCTCACTTGGAAAGGAAGCTGGAGTATCAAGAATTAAGTATGTGTTTAACTTTTATAAATACATTGTAAGTGAACGTAATGATTATGATAAGGTCTTTATTCATATGAACCAGATCTACGCGCTACTTGGCGGATTGTATTGGAAGGTCATTGGAAAGGATGTATATCTTTGGTATACACACAAGAGTGTAACGGCGTCTCTAAAACTCGCACTTCTTTTTGTAAAGAAAGTTTTTTCTGCATCTGCCGAAAGTTTTAGAGTAAAAACTGAGAAGCTGAAGGTTATGTCACATGGTATAGATTTGGACTTATTTTCTTTTGATCAAAATAAGATATACACAGATAAACTAAAACTTATAACTATCGGCAGAATCTCAAGATCAAAAGATTTGGTGACAATATTGAATGCCGTATCACAAATTCGTAATGATATCGATGTAAGTCTAGATGTAGTCGGGGAACCTGTAACAAATGATGATAAGAAATATTTTGAAGATATTAAAAAAGTTGTTACTGAAAAGTCTCTAGAAACGATTGTAAACTTTGTTGGACCAAAGACCCAGACACAGATCGTGCCATTATTAAAAAGTGCAGATCTATTTATTCATACAAGTACTACAGGAAGTCTAGATAAAGCTGCGCTAGAAGCTATGGCATGTGGAACGCTGGTAATGAGTTCAAATGATGCATTACTACCAATACTTTATCCTTATGGACTAACATTTAAACCTGGAGATGCTATCTTCTTGTCCAATGAACTCAAGAATTTTGTTTTGAATAATAATAAAAATGAAACAAGAATAAAATTGAGACAAATGGTAGAAGATTCACACTCACTAGTGAAGCTAATCCATAATCTAAAGAATGAAATTAAATAATATGGATAGTAATAAAATAAAATGTTCGGTTGGAATTTTGACTCTGAATTCAGCGGAGGGTCTTGCCAAGTGCCTAGAGTCATTCAGAGATTTTGATGAGGTTATAGTGTGTGATGGAAATAGTACGGATAACACGGTAGAAATAGCTAAGTCATTTGGTGCAAAAGTTATAAGACAATATGATACAGATGAAAAGAATGTCAGATGTGTAAAAGATAAGGCAACGGTCAGACAAAGAAATATGGATGCGGCAACCAATGACTGGTACTTTTTTATGGATTCAGACGATACTTTGACCGACGAGGCTGTTATGGAAATAAGAAAAATAACTTCTGATCCAAAACCAGAACATCTTGTATATAGAATGCCTACGAGAATTTTTCTTGAGAAGAATAATAATATCGTCGAAATCAAACATGAGGCTAGCTATCCATCATACCAAACTAGGCTAGTACACAGATCGGTCGGAGCTAGATTTAGAGGACAGGTCCACGATCGTCTCTACTGGGACACCAAGAAGTTTCCTGTAGGTACCATGAAATCATATTATAACTTTATATGGCCGGAGGAGAGGGTACGCAATGTATGGGCATACTTTAGTAGATATGCAGGCTTTGAAGTCGATGTGGCGCCTATTAGGAGGTTTGGCGACTTTATGTACTGGACTTTATATAAAAGGTTAAGGACAATTCTCGGCTATTTACTATATAGGCTACCTAAAATGTATGCGTTATATGGATTCAAGGATTCTATGCCTATCGGTATCGAACTTACTATAGTTAGGTATCATATAGCCATCTTATATTTGGACACCAAGAAACATATTCTAAATCTATGGAAGTAACAAAAAAGAAAATTTTGATGGTAATGCCGGCTCTACCTTTTCCTTATAGAGGGGCTGAACAGATGGATAGGGCATGTGGAATAAAGCAGCTTATAAAGTTGGGTCATGATGTTCGAGTTATTGCTAAGTCAAACGAATGGCAGAGTGTTGATTTTGTAAAACAAATTGCAGACGAGTTGAATATAAAGATTATCGGAGTTCCATATAAGTATAGTAATAAAAAGCTTTCTACAAAGGATAAGTTTGATAAGTTTTTTAGAAAATTAGGCAATCCACTGTATGTGGATGGCGCTGCTTTTGAATATAGTGAGATAGGTATTCAGAATGCATTAAAGTGGGAGATTGATAGCTGGAGGCCGGACCTGGTATGGTTTGAATATAGCTACTTATGGCCACTATATCATCTTGTGGAGAGTGCGGGCATACCTATCGTTACACGTTCAATAAATTTTGAACCAAATCATTTTATAGAAGAAGATGGTAAAAGTATTATTAACCTGATCAAATACATTCCAAAATTTATAGGCGAGTACATTGTTTCCAAGAAAAGCGACGCTATATTTTCTATAACACCAAAGGAAAGAAAAATATACTTGAAACTTGGAGCAAATAAAGTTGCGAATCTACCACTTCGATCTCTACCTAGTTACTTGGACAAGCCACACCAAGTTCAAGACAAGAAAGTTTTAAATGTATTCTTCATGGGTTCAACATATACGGTTGAGCATAATAAACAAGCTTTACTTGAAGTCTTGCTACGGATCGCACCAGAGATTTATAAGACCAACCCTGATGACTTCAGGTTCTATATCATTGGCAATAAATTTCCAACAGAATTTAATAAGTACTTGGTCAACAATGTTGAGTATGTGGGTTTTGTTGAGAATATAGATGAATTCATGTCAAAAATGGATATAGCTCTGATCCCATCTTTGTTCGGGGCAGGTATGCAACAGAAGATTTTTGAATCATTGACTAGAGGATTTCCAACCATTACTTCAGAAAGAGGGATTGGCGAGTATTCATTTAGTCACGGTACCGATGTGATGTTTGCTTCGGATCCTCGAGAATTTTCTGAATCTCTGGTAATGCTTAAGGATATCAATCTTAGGAAGAAATTGTCTGAAAATGCCCTAAGACTCTCTAGGGAGAATTTCTCAAATACCGAGCTCGATATGACAGTAAGTCAGGTGATAGATTCTTTTCAAAAAGCCTTATAAATGCTAATCTTTTAGCATGGAATTCCAATCTAATGATATCTATAAAGCTCTAGATAATTCGTATAAAAGTCTAGCACCGTACTCAAATAAACAAAGGTGGGAGTTCGATAGTAATCTATTTCATCTAAGTACTATCGTGAGCCACGTTTCAAAGTCAGATAGGATAATAGATGTTGGTTGTGGTATAGGAATATTGGCATTAGCATTAAAGAATCTCGGCTTTGATGTTTGTGGAGTAGATAAATATGTATTTGAACCAAAAAATTCATACAATGTATCGGATATTGATGGATTAAAGAAAGTTTGGGAAAGTAACAAGCTAAATATTTCATCTGGCGATGTACTATCTGGTCCAGATGGAAGAAAGTTTGATGTTGTAGTCAGCGTTGCTGTTATAGAGCATCAGCGCTACTTGCGAAATTTCATAGAGAATCTATTGAGTTTTGTTGGGTCAGGTGGCAAGGTTTATATTGCCACACCAAATGTTTCGAATTTATTAAATAGATTTAGAATGTTTTTCGGTAGAGCTCCTATGGCAAATGTAGAAGCATTTTATATAAATGGTGAATCCTTCAATGGACATTGGAGGGAATACAATCCACATGAATTAAAGATGATTGCTGAGTCAGCTAATACAAAAGTAATTGAGGCGAGTGCAAAACAAACTACAAAACCTCATTTCAGCAAAGATTTTAAGAAATGGCATGTTAGTTTGTTTAGAATGCTAGCGTATATCATCCCTGGTACAGGAGATACTAGCTATATTTGGATACAAAAATAATATGTGTGGAATAAATGGATTTACATTTGAAGACAAAGATTTAATCGTCAAAATGAACGATGCGAATAAACATCGTGGTCCTGATGCGAGTAATTTCTGGTTATCAGAGGGTGTTAGTCTAGGGCAGAATCGTTTGAGTATTATAGATATATCAAATGCATCATCGCAGCCAATGCAGAGCAAGGATGGTCGTTATGAAATTGTATACAATGGGGAATTGTATAATTTTCAAGATATTAAAAAAGAATTAAGTGAAGTTAATTTTACCTCAACCGGCGATACCGAGGTTGTTATAGAGGCATATGCAAAGTGGGGCAAGGATTGTTTGCAAAAGTTTAATGGAATGTTTGCATTGGCTATTTGGGATAAACAAGAACAATCACTTTTCTTGGCTCGAGACCATGCGGGTATCAAACCTTTATACTATTCCGTAAAGGATGGTGATCTAATATTTTCCTCAGAGATCAAGAGTATTTTGACTTGGTCAAAGATCTCTCGTAAGTTATCTGTATCGAGTCTGAATCACTATTTGAGACTATTGTTTGTTCCAGAGCCTTTTACTATGTTCCAAGATGTCCTTAAACTTCCGCAAGGAAGCTATGCATATTTTAAAAATGGTAAGTTGGATATTCAAACATACTTTGTGAATAATCCAAATCTAACAAAAGCAGGTACTAGTGAAATAATCGAGAGTATCAATATCAAGGTCTCTGAAGCAGTTGAAAGGCAACTAGTATCAGATAGACCAGTTGGTGTTTATTTATCTGGTGGAATAGACTCGAGTGTGATTTTGGATTGTATGTCTCGCAAACACAAGAATATAAAGACTTTTTCAGTAGGATTTACACTTTCAGATGGTGAAGATGCTGGTAAGTACAACAAGGATCTGGATCTCGCTCGCGAAACTGCTAAGAGATATAATACCGATCATCACGAAATATCTATATCATCAAAGGATGTGATGGAATCTCTCGAAAAAGTTATCTATCATATGGATGAGCCCATTTCTAATGCCACTGCTTGTGCCTTGTTCGCACTATCCAAAGAAACAAAGAAGTATGTAACCGTAGTGCTTTGTGGAGACGGTGGAGATGAGTTATTCGGAGGTTATGATAGATATCGCCTAAGCTACATAGCTAGCATGTATCAGATTTTGCCATCACACGTAACGAAACTTTTGGCAAAGATTAATTCTAGATTCGCAAAAATCTCAAAGAGAGAATGGATAGATCGCTATACACAGTTTTTGTTTCAAAAAACTGACATGTTCGAAAAGGTTATAAAGCCTCAGTATTTTGATAATAAGGTTACTGGAGATTGTCTCGGCAAGTATCTAGTCGGGAGAAATTTTGAAGAGGCGATAATGGAAACTGATAGGAGAGTTTGGTTGGTAGATTTTGCTTTGATGCTGTCAGACACTATGTCTATGGCGCATGGACTGGAAGCAAGAGTTCCTTTTCTTGATAAAGAAGTTGTGAGTTATGCATCGTCCATTCCTGCACATAGAAAGTTATCATTTTTCACAAATAAGAAACTACTGAAAAGTGCATTCAAGAATACTTTACCGGAGTATCTTTTCAAGCAACCTAAAAGAGGTTTCTTCACTCCTGCCGCAAAGTGGCTCCGACATCCTGAATTCTTGGCTATGACGAGGAATATACTGTCAGCTGAGTATGCTCCTGGCACATCTGGTGTTTTTGATTGGGTAGAGATAAATAAAATGTTAGACGATCATGTTAGTAAGAAGAAGTATAATCTAAATACGATTTGGGCCCTGATCACTTTCCAGATCTGGTCAAAACTTTATGATGTACAAGAATAATAGAAAAGTACTTTTTATTTTCTCTGGAAAAAGGAAAAGTATGATGGAGCAGGTTGGTCAAAAAAAGGCCCCAGATACCCAGCTTTATGGTATGAATCACATCGATTCGTCTATTGAGGTAAGCACGGTTGAGTTCGCTGATACTTTCTGGTACAGAATATTCGGTGAAAGGTTGGATTTTAGATTAAAGCACCTGTTGTTGTATTTTTATACTAAGAACGTAGATATTGTGTTCGGATCTTCACTGTTATACACCGTAATCTTTAAAAAGGTTTTTAGATCAAAGAAGGAATTTATACTACTGAATATATCATTGAATAGACTGTTAAATCAGTCGCAGAAAAGTAATAGATTTTTATATAGGCTATCAAAAGTTCTGCTCA
The DNA here is from genome assembly GCA_964600255.1 of uncultured Candidatus Saccharibacteria bacterium. GTDB lineage: Bacteria > Patescibacteriota > Minisyncoccia > Phycocordibacterales > PALSA-1337 > CAIOGI01. The sequence continues at coordinate 146,145 of CAZRIX010000001.1, read as the reverse complement.
ATAGTATAGATACGGTAGTGTCACTTTCACATGTTCAACAGGATCAGCTGAGAGAAAAACATGGCATAGACCAAAGTAAACTTTTGTATATACCACTAGGTGTCGATGTGGATTTCTATGGTGCAAAATTCGATAATAGAAAAGACTATATTCTTTCGGTAGGACGGGACAACGGTAGAGATTATAAAACCATTGTGGATGTTGCTAGACAAATGCCAAATCAGAATTTTCAATTGGTGTTGAGTAAACGTAATCTGGAAGGAATTATAGATATACCAAGCAATGTAAAAGTCTTTTTTGATCTATCTTCACAGGAGTTGCGAGAAAAGTACAATGAAGCTCGAATGATGCTACTTATCACACATAAGGATGAATACTCTGATGGATCTGACTGTTCTGGTCAAACCGTACTACTAGATTCATTTGCTTGCGGATTGCCCGTAATCGTGACCAATAAGGCGTATTTGAGAGACTACGGTGTTCCTGGCACTCATTTTTTGATGGTGGAACCATATGATGTAACTGGTATAATTGATGCTATAGCAAATATGCAGATGAGTGGAAATATGTTGGTGCATAATGCTAGAACAAAAGCTGAACAAGAATTTTCTACAAAATTGATGGGCAAGAATCTAAGTAACATATTTAATAAATAAAATGCTTTACTATATTACACATGCAAACTTACCAACAAAGAAGGCGTTCGGTTATGCTGTTGCCAAAATGTGTAGTACTTTTGCAAATACAGAAAAGGTTACATTGGTAATACCTAAGAAAGTTATTAAGGAAGTTGATATTTCTGAGGATTTGTATGCTTACTATGGAATACCTAATAATTTTTCCGTGATTTACATACCTGTGATTCAAGCTGCGCATTTCAGATTTCTAGGAGATATAATACCTTTCTTGATTGAGAAGATTTCGTTTTCTATATCTGTGTTTAGATTAAAGATTGAAAAAGCTGATACTTGTTATAGTAGAGATATTTTACCACTACTTTTTTTACGATTAAAAACAGCTAAACTTTTCCTAGAAATACACTACCTTTCAAAGAGTGATTCTTTCTATATTCGATGGATCAGGTTGGCAAAGAAAATTATTGTTATTACAAGTTTTCTAAAAGAGGAATTGATTGGTATTGGCTATAATAAGGATGATATACATATTGCACCAGATGCAGTAGATCTTACATTGTTTGATAGTGTTAAAGAAGACAAGTACACTATCAGAAATAAGTTGGGACTACCAAATGATAAAAAAATAGTACTGTACTTAGGCAATCTTTTTCCTTGGAAGGGAGTATATAACTTAGTAGACTCATTCCAAAATCTTTCAGATGATATAGTTCTAGTTATTGTTGGAGGATCTGATGATACATTGCCACAGTTTAGGCAATTCTGTGCTAACAAGAGTTATTCCGATAATATCGTGATTACAGGCTACAAGAAGCATGAAGAGATATCGCATTATTTGAAGTCGGCTGATATTCTAGTGATTCCAAATTCCGCTAAGGAGCGTATATCAAAGTACAACACATCTCCTCTAAAATTATTTGAATACATGGCTAGTGGTGTCCCTATACTTGCATCAGACCTGCCGTCTTTACGTGAAGTGCTAAATGAGGGGAATGCAACTTTCTTTCAGCCTGATGATCCAGTAGATCTAGGTAATACAATAAAAGTGGCTCTCGCTGATGTAGAAAGTCTAAATCAAAAGTCAAAGCAAGCATTAATAGATGTTCAACAGTACACTTGGGAAATTCGTGCAAGAAATATTCTAAAATTTATACATGACTAATTTTATTAAAAATATATTACTGGTAGGCATTTCATACTTGTACGCTATCGTGCGCGGTAGATCAAAAGTAAAGGGCAGTAAGGTTACAAAGATTGTCGTTATGCCTGCTTCCAAGCTGGGTGATATGGTGTGTGCCACACCTATTTATAGAGCCATTAAGGATTTCGATAGGAATATAAAAGTTACTGTGTGTGCTGGTGCTATATACAAAGATTTGCTTGCGGGTAATACAGATGTAGACGACTATATCTCATGGAATGAAATGGACTTGTTTAAGAATATTTCTTCAATCAGGGAAAACAAATATGATGCAGCCGTTATAACAACACCAAGCTTTATTGCATCAGCAACTTTTTTTCTGGCTGGTGTAAAAGTGATTACGGTACCAAGAGTTGAAAATGGATTCTCTCCATACCAAACAAAATCATATAGATTGATGTTTCCATTACTCACGGTCGTGCCACATATAATGGGCAATTACGCACCTAGAGAATATTTGAAGTTGTTGGAACCAATAGGAATATCTAGCGATATTACAAGGAAGAATCTGTCTTACTCAGCAAAAGATATGAGTGCTGCTGATAGTTTTCTTGGAAGTTCGGGAGCTTCTCATAAATATAATGTGGCAATCGTACCTGGCGTAGGAAATTCAATAAAGTACTGGGACACTAATAACTTCACTCTTATTACTAAATACATTCTCAAGAATTTCGATTCAAAAGTTTTTCTATTAGGCGCAAAGCAAGATAAGGAAGTTTGTGAAAAAATCATGAGTGATTTTGTTGGCGAAGACCGAGTCATAAATGCGAACAGTAAGTTCAATATGTCAGAAATCAAAGCATTCGTCTCAAAAATGAATCTGCTAATAGCTGTAGATACAGGTTTGATATATGTTGCAGAGGCTTTCAATGTACCAACAATTGATATAATAGGATCAATGGATGAGAATGAGCAGCCTCCAAGAGGTGATATTCATAAATTAGTATATATAGAAGGTAGAAAACCAGAAATACATATAATGAATTCTAGAACGTATAATAAAGAAATAGCCAGAAGCCATATTGATAATATAAAGCCAGAAATGGTCTATCCGTTTGTTGATGAATTATTAAAATGAAAATACTAATTTTATCTGATGATTTTCCACCATTTGCTCAAGGAGGCGCAGCTGCTGTAGCTTTTAATGTTGCCAGAGGTATGGTGCACAAAGGACATGACGTTTCAGTTGTTACAGCTGTAAGGAATGAGAAAGATGCAATCACTAGTGTAATAGACGGTATAAAGATTTATGCATATAAGGTGAATTACGGTGAAAAGTGGAGAGGTTATCTGTCTTTATACAATCCAATATCTAGTAAGTTTGTAAAAAAAATAGTAGAGGAGGTCAAACCAGATGTAGTACATGCACACAATATCCATAACTATATTTCATACAATTCACTTCGAATTTCGAAAAATTATGGTGCAAAAGTGATCTTAACCGCACATGACTGCATGCTATTTCACTACGGTAAGTTCACCGACTTTATAGATGAGAGTGATATAAAGAAACTAGACAATTTTAACTATAAAGTCAGTCCAATATCTCAACTTAAGACTTTTAGAAAGAGATATAATCCTTTCAGAAATGCGATCATAAAGTTCTATCTAAGGTATGTAGATAAAGTATGTGCTGTTAGTAATGAGCTAAAAAAAGCTCTTGAGGTTAACGGTATTAAAAATATCCAAGTTGTGCACAACGCTCTGGATGCAGATATCTGGAAGGTGGATCAAAAACTAGTTGAAAAGTATAGGTTGGAGAATAATATAGTAGGAGATAAGGTTATCCTTTTTGCAGGTAAACTAACGAAAGCTAAAGGAGGAGAGCAACTAATAAATGCTTTGGCTTCTATAACATCAAAAATAACAAATATCGCTCTGATAATAGTCGGCCAAATGGATGACTATACAAGGAATATTGTAAAGCAGGCGCAAAGTAATAATATAAAAGTAATAAGTACAGGTTGGTTGAACGAAGGTCAGTTACCGGTGGTATATTCATCTGCCGACTTGGTGGTATTTCCATCTGTATGCTTTGATACATTTGGCATGGTAAATCTAGAAGCTATGATAAGCAAAAAACCAGTGATTGCAACCTGTTTTGGTGGTGCAAGGGAAGTGGTAGTTGATAATGAGACTGGTTATATCATTAATCCATTTGATATCCAGACTTTTGCGGATAATATACATCGATTACTTTCAGATGACAGTCTAGCAAAAAAGTTTGGTGATGCAGGATATGAGAGGGTTGTGGAGAAGTTTAATATTGAAAAGCAGGTTGAGGAATACGAAGTCTTGTACAAATAAAACAAAACTCTATTTTTCTAGTAAAAGGTTAGTCGCTACTTCACCTTTTGGAAAATCACGTAGGAATTTATCTAAATCAGTAATCTCAATGGTTGTTTTATTATCTTCACTTATCTCTGAAATTTTAAAACCTAATGATTTTATTTTATTTAAAAATTGTAGCGGTTCTTTATTGAATCTCTTGATCGCATTCGGGAAGAACTCAATCATCATTGTCAGTTTTTTGCTTCTATTTATAATCTCGGTCATTCCTTCAAAGGCTAGATACTCAGCTCCTTCGATATCCATTTTTATGAAATCGACATGATCTACTGCCTTCAATTTTAGTATATTATCGAGTGTGTCGGTCTGTACCTGTACTGAGATATTTGTCTTTCTATTGTCCACTAGAGAATATGAGCCTGTATTATCAGAAAATAGAAATAGATTTCTAGTAGCTTTCTCATTTGAAATTGCTGTGGTATCTACTTGAACATTCTTTAGATTATTTGCATTTACATTCTTATTTAAGTATTCAAAATTCTTCTTTTCTGGCTCAAAAGAGAACACTCTACCATTTTTTCCTGTTAGTTTGCCAGCTATTACACTGTATAGACCAATATTTGCTCCAATGTCTACAATTGTCATTCCCGGCTTTATGGTTTTTCTGAATAATGCCATTTGATATGGTTCAAATGCACCTAGTGCCAGCATGCCAGAAACCGCTACATCGTCCTGGTTTAATATTATTTTACCTTCTTCTATGTTCAGTTCTTTCGGGATAGTCAGTTTGATGATTTTATTAACAAAGTGAATTAATGGTGTCTTGCCAATAATTTTTGTGTAAACGTAATTTGCGAACGAAAGGGGTAGGATAGATAGGATTATATTGAGTGGTTTTTTGATTAGTTTCTTCATTGATTTATTGAATCTCAATAAGTATAATACATGTAACAATATACTGAAATGAACAGAAAATCAAAGATAATCCTGACTATTCTACTATGTTTTGGTGCCTATTTATCACTCTTTAAGCTAACTGAGAGCCCGCCTGTTTGGTATGATGAGGGTATATACAACCAAATAGCCATAAGTCAGGCTGTGTACGGTCGTCAGGGTATACAGGTAGCGCCAGACATACTGGTTTCTAGCGGCTTTGTAACAGGTGGCTTTCCATTTATATTTCCTATAGCATTTTCTATCGATATCTTTGGTATCGGCATATTTCAGGCTAGAATCGTGATGGCGGTATTTATTCTTCTGTTATTGTATTCTATTTATTATCTCGTCAAACAGCTTTTTGGGACAAATAAAGCACTTGTAAGTTTGCTATTAATTGTGACTTTTCCAATACTCTATGGTAACGGTAAAAGTGTATTAGGTGAAATACCAGGGTTATTTTATCTATTTACATTTCTAGTATCGGTTAATTCAATAGTTAAAACAAATTATTCTAGAGTCTTGCCATACATTATGTCCGGCCTATTTGGAGGACTATGTTTAGCTACCAAACCGATATTTTTCTTACTTGGTGGCGCAGTTGTAGTTGCTGTACTGATTCATAGAAAGGAAATCTCTTTTAATTGGAAATTCCTCTCTTACGGTTTTGTTGCATTTGTTATACCGATGGCACTGTGGTTCAAGTTTCAGTTTTTATCTTCAGACAATACATTGAGTATTCTAGGATACTACGCCAATCCTTATGGTTTACAAAATATTACCACCGTGATTTGGAATAACTTCTTACGTTTTTTTCACGAAGCTAGTCCAATTTATTTTGCATTCTTCCAGCTAGTATGGATTGCGTCTTATATATACAGAATCGTGAGGAAGGGCAGTATAAGTCTAGTTGAGTCTATTGCATTTGTATTTTCAATACTAGTGACACTGGCATATCTTAGAACTGCCGGCTGGTACAGATATTACTTTGTAGGTGAGGTGTTGGCTATTGTATTCTTTATAAACAACTTATATGTTTTGTTCGAATCTGAGCTTGTTGCTAAGTACAAAAATATATCCAAATACCTTGTAACAGCTATAGTTGCATTGATCTGTTTGGTTCAAGGTTATCAACTATTCTTTAGTTCATGGGTAGCTTCTCATTACAATAGCAACATATCTTATGATCTAAATAGGGCTTTGTCTGATCTCCCAAAAAACAGTACTTTCTTTGTCTACGATGTGCCTGAGGTTACGATATTTTTGCCTAATCAGAATTTTTATCAGTACTTGCAACCAACAGAATCTCTCGGATTCGGCACGGAACAAATAGAGGTTCTAAGAAAAGGTATTCCAGATGTACTGATAATAAACGCTAGAAAGCTTGCAGAGAATCCTCAGATAGCTTCAAACTATGTAGAGTACAAGTCAGTGAATAGTTACGTTATTCTCAAAAGTAAAAAATGAAAATTTCATTAGTAATTCCTGTATATAACTATGAGAAAAGGCTAAATGAAAAGGTCGACTTTTTGCTAAACTATTTTGGCGAATCAAGGCACGATCATGAGATAATCTTCGTAAATGACGGTAGCACAGATGGAAGTATGAATATACTATCTCAACTAAAAGCTCCATTCAAAGTAATAGATTTGGTTACAAATCATGGCAAAGGTGCCGCTGTAAAAAGAGGCATTAGCGTGGCTAGTGGAGATTATATTTTCTTTACTGATATAGACATACCGTATCATTTAAGCGCATTAGATACTGCGATAAATCATCTAAAGTCTGGATATGAGGTTGTGCTAGGTTCAAGGGAGTTACCAGACTCAATGTCAGCTTGTACAAGACCTACTGATAGAAGATTGGGAAGTAAGGTTTTTTCATTCCTTGCCAACTTTATTCTGATAGATAAGGTTCAGGATACACAATGTGGCTTCAAGGGCTTTAAGAAACATGCAGCTAAGAGTATTTTTAAGGATGTAAAGTCAGATGGCTTTATATTTGATGTGGAATTGATCTATCATGCGCAGAAGCAAGGATTGAAAACCATATTAATTCCAGTTCATCTGATTGATGATTCTGAATCATCGGTGAGGTTTGTCAGAGATAGTGTGGTTATGGCGTATCATCTCCTTAAACTTTATATTAGGCTCAATACAGGAGCTTTTTATCAGTTCGTACGATATGGGTTTATGGGTATATATAATACGCTTTTAAATATTGCCATTTTTAACCTTTTTATAATCGCATCTGGTATATCAAAGGGGAGTTGGATTAATGTGTTCTCTCTAATATCGTTCGTGCTGGTGATTACACAGGCGTTTTTTATAAACGCGTACTGGGTGTTTAGAAAAAAAGAAGCCATTAAACTTAGAAATTATAGAAACTTTTTTATGGTCTCTGGCTTAGTAGCTCTAGTAAATATTGGTATAATACATGTGTTAGTAAACATCATTGGCGCCCCATACGGATTGAATGAGCAGGTGTGGGCTAACCTAGCCATGATTTCAACTGTATTTGTATCAGTTGTTTGTAATTATATCGGGTATAAAGTAATAGTTTTTAAATAATATGTTATATATTTTTACCAAATCCGTAAGAAGTGCTGGAGGGTCAAGACATCGAGCCTTTTTTATAGCTGATTTTCTAAAAGAACGGGGTTATAAGTTCGAGCTTGTGATCCCACCTGTATACCACACCGAGACCACTCGAATGAAAGCTAGAATTGATTATTTGAAAATAATCTTTTCATTGAGAAAGACAGATGTAGTTTTTTTGCAGAATCCTATTTTTAGTAATTATTTCATAATCTGTATCTGTATCGTTAAGATAATTTTTCGTCCAAAGTTTATTTTCGATTTTGATGATGCTACTTGGGTACAGAAGCCGCTTGCGCCTAGAGTATTAGCTTTCTTTTCTGACAAGTTTATCGTTGCTAGTCACTATTTGGCGGAATGGAGTCCTCTTAGAGGTAAACCTGTAATGGTTATGACAAACTTGGTGGACTATACTCTAGCTGAGAGATACAAGGTAGAAAGGGTAAAAGAACCAGTTGTGCTTGGTTGGATGGGTGGTGCACCGCTTAGTCTACACAACTTAAAAGTGATGCTCCCAGCTCTACAAAAGTTGGTAGAAGATAAAGTAAATATTAAATTCCTATTGATTGGCAGTCTAGGATCTAAAGAAGTTGTAGATACCATGTCTATACCTGGATTGAATATTGAGTTTGTGGATAGGTTGGATTGGGGTAAGGAGGGGGAAATTCAGAAAGGTAATAGCAGATTTGATATTGGTGTCTGTCCATTAGTTGATAATGAATCAAATAGGGGAAGATGCAGTTTAAAGATCTTGGACTATATGGCCGCTGGTATACCAGTTATTGCTTCTCCAATAGGTGAGAACATGTATTTTATAGATGATGGAGTTACTGGATACCTACCTGCATCTACTGAAGAGTGGGTAGAAAAAATAAAGATACTGGTAAACGATGTTGAGTTACGAAAGAAAATGGGCAAAGCCTCATTGAATAAATTGGTAAAACAGTATAGCTATCAAGGTAATATCGATAAATATATTGATTTCCTAGGTCTTAATAAATAGCTACTTTGTTACTGTGGCGATGATCACGTCATCATTAATCCTTTTCTCTCCTATAACCTTAGTAATCTTATTTACTATATACATAAATAGGGAATTAATTTTTTGTTTACGAATACCGAGCATATAATAGATACTTCGTGCAGTGCTCTTTGGAGAACCTGTTATTTTTATGTTGGTAATTTTTAATCCATTCTTTTCACAGACCATGGTAAGAGTCTTTGGACTAAAATTATAAAGATGTCTTGGTATATCTAGACTAGAAAAGAATCTACCAAATATTTTGAACTTAATAGAATCGATGTTTGGCACCTCTATTATTATCTGCCCACCTTTCTTGAGGAGTAATGAAAGATCACCAATCACTTTTACTGGATCGTTCATGTGTTCTAGAACATTATTCATGTATATCATATCAAAATAATCATTCTTGAATGATGAACTAAGTTTATTAAAATCATCATAAATAATAGTGATATCTGATCCAATATTTTTAACCTCGGTGTTTTCACCAATATCAAAGCCATATAGTGACCAATTGGGATGATTTGATCTAATAGAAAGTAGATTGTTACCATTGCCACAACCAAAGTCTAGTACGGTTAACTTTGTGTTATCAACCTTATATGGCTTATCTGAGTTATCTAATTCAGGAGATTTTCTAGGGAAGATTCTATTTTTGATAGATTTCAGTGTTTTTGTTACTACACCGTCATTGAGGAAACTTGAGGTCTTTGTGAATGGGGGATAACTAATTGGATAATACTTGGCCAACTCTGACTTTGTTGGTTGAGGGCTGAGGTAGTATAGATTGCAGTTATTGCATTTTACGAGTTGAAAAGTTGTGCTATCAACAGCAACATATCTGTCATGTCCCTTTGCGACAATTTTGTAGTCATCTTTTCCACAGAGTGCGCATTTAATATTGATCATGTTATTTCTTTAGTAACTTTTTTATGGGTTTGATAAAGGTATATTTTAATCGGTTTACAAGTATTATCTGTAACTGTCTATTTACATCGATATTTTCATTATATCTATTTATGTACTTTCTAGAAAGCTTAAAGTACAAAAAGAAAGCAGGTATTGTTTGTAAGATGTTTAGATAGTTGTTCACCATATCGTACATGGATTGTATCTGACTATCTGAATAATCTACTAGATTACGGACATTTCTGTAGACTATCACCATATTATTTCTAAGCTGCACTTTTTGTGTTGCACTCATAGATGTAACGGATCCTGGCTGTATTCTAAATTTGGATACAACTTTGTCTATATTTAGTACAATATTTTTCTCCAATATCTTAGACCAAAGATCATAATCTTCAGCGTACAGGAATGTATTGTCGTATCCGCCAAATGCATCAAACACATTCCTGCGAATCATCATTGTAGAGTGAATAAATTGATTCTGTAGTAATAAACTAAAGCGTATTGCGTCTATATTGAGCGCCTTACGCTTTATACCCAATGTTGAACCCTTTGAGTCTATTATCTCCGCATGTCCTCCTATAGCGGCGATTCCAGGGTTTTTATCTAAATAATCTACCTGTACCTCTATTCTATCTGGCATAGCAACGTCATCGGCATCTAGTATTGCCAAATATTTACCAGTAGATTGTTCTACAGCAGTATTTCTTGCTATTGCTTGGCCTACAGACTCTTTGTTTGATATTAATTTTATTCTATTATCTTTATCAGAATATTTTTGTACTATACTTGCGGTCTGGTCAGTAGATCCGTCGTTTACAATAATCATTTCCCAGTTAGTATAGGTTTGATTTATGATGCTTTCGATAGCAATGGCAATATAATCCTGCACATTCTTTGCAGCCATTATTACTGAAACATTTGGTTGTTTTTTATCTATATTTTTATCCATTTTTCTGGTACAACTTTTGCTTTTAAAGCTGGGTTCTTGAACCAAGCTTTTGGGGCAATAACTATTTTATTTACATTCTCATTTAACCATGCCCCCCACCAACCAAAAGTACTGTTCGATATTATTAAATGTTTTGCTTTGGACATAATGATTACCTCCTCATAATCTTTTATATCTGGTCCGGAAACAAAATTAGTTTTGAATTTAAAATTTAGGTTAGACTTACACCATTCAATATCATCAGATACTATAAAAAGTTCTATCTCTTTACTGGTTTTTGATGTTATATATTCGAGTCCGGCATCAAAATATTCTTTACCTGTCAGTGCAAAGTGTCTTTGTGTTTTTGGATTTGTTGCATAGTCACCTCTACGTACTTGAAGGATGACACTTTCACAACTCTCAACAGCTTTTATTATCCTTGCCGCCTCAGCACCAAGTTCGACTTTTAGCTTGAAGTCATTCTTGATAGTCTCAGAATTTTCAATAAAATATCCTTCCTCCTGATAATACCCATCAAAATAGACGTCTTCATTAATATATGACATTGGATCGAAGGTTGATAGATCAGATGCTTGCGATACAACCTTCGGTACAAATATTCCTAAGCGTCTTTTGATTTTTATTAAAAAAGGATGCTTACGTTCTTGAGTAAAATACCTATGTTCTTTTCTATCTATGATTTTAGAATTTACATTAAAAACTGACAGGGCGTATCTACGCTCTTTCACAAAATCTTTTCCTTGCTCAAGCTCCAAGTTGTCTATCTGAAAGGGAATGCCCGTCTTCAGAGATAGGCTTCTGGCAAAAGCATACTGGAACATTTGATTGCCAAGTCCACCCTGTAGTTTGATTGTAATCATTGTATTAGAGGAAGTTCTTAGAATATTCTTCAATAAGTGATCTATGCTTGTTTAGAAAATTGCTATTTAGTTTGTTCTTGAATATTACGATGTTGTCTGAATATTCATTTGTTTTTAACACGTCGTTTGTAACTTCCTCAAACATATATTCTGCCAATTGCTTTACGACATTCTCGTCATAAACATGGTGATGCATAAATGGGTAAGCGATAGGGTAGGCGGAGTGGAACTTACGCTGCCAGCCATGCTTCACAATAGCTGACATAGTATAGTCTTCAACATGTGTTTTATCATCCAAATCCGTCTTTTTTTCAAAGTCCTCGATAAAGTGTTCAAAAGGAGTAGGCTTCCTATACATATCATATGTGTACTTGTAGTGTGGAATTGCATGATACTGGTAGCCGCCGATTTTTGTTATGAAATAGCAGTTTAGTAAAAAGAATATAGGATTTGGTGCATGCTCAACAACATTACTAGTCATACACGCGTCATACTTGTGTTTCAGATCAAGTCTGTTGTATGCATCGTGAAGGTCTAATATTATTGTTTTGCGATCGAGTGGAAATTTCTTGCCATAGACAATCCTTTTATACTCCTGCTTTGCATATCTAATGATAGTTCCAGCAAGATTGCGTAATGACTTTATATCTCTAAGGCGCTTAACGTATCCAAAACCACCGTCTATAACGTTAATGTCTACAACCTTGATTTCGGAATAATCCATTAATTGATTAACACTACCACCGACTCTAGCAACCTTACCTCTAATATTTTTCTTTATTTTGCTTTGTATATCTGTGTTTAATAGCAGCGCCATATTATTTATTGTTAGATAACATTGTAACAAATTTTTCAGCCCTATGAAATGTCGTGTATTTTTCAAAAACCTCTCTCTGTGACCTCAATACTCGCTCCGTGATCTTGTCTGGGTTTTCTATTATGTATTTGAATAGTTTTTTATATTCCCTTGGCGTGTCTGCTATAAAAAGGGTATCCTTCGAGAAAATTTTATCAAAAATCTTTGCATGATCTGTTACTTGGGGAATACCGCAAGCGGCTAGTTGATAGGTTCTCTCGCTGGTCTCACATGCCCAGTCAATCTGCTCCTCTAGATGTATATTCAGGCCAATTTTACTTCTAGCGTATATGTACCTGTCTCTGTCTCTATTAAAGGTAAAATCTTTTGTGTTTTGCCATCCAGGACCATCTATAAAGCCAAGATATTTTCTTGTTATTTTACCCATGTACTTGAGATATCTATGTGCTTTTGTTTTGTTTACTGATGCTATAAAAATATAATCAGTATCTTTTTTGATGTTTGGTAGGGGGTAGTGGATTAAAGGGTTTGCACCAAACGGAACTGAATATATTTTATATCCTCTTTCAAAAAAAGGTTTGTATTCATTACGTGTATTGAAGTAATCTTCATCTCTGAAGCTAAAATAAAAATCAATACCGTTATCTTTGGCCCAATCCAACCTTCCTGAAAGTGGTGTATTTCCGTATTCCTGTAGTGATGCTGTTAGACCAATTCTGAAATCATTCTTCTTTTTATATTCTTTGAGTAAGTTCCAATCTATTGTGTCCGTATACACCTTATTATCTCCCGTTAGGAATATTGTTGGTTTAAAATCCTCCAGATACTTATCTATTTTTTCTCCCCATTTTAGTGCCGTGCTTGGCACACCGATATAGTTTAAAGACTCAATCATATTTGAAAATAGGGAATAGCCAGCTGGAGAAACTTTCCAGTCAGGAACTTGGATGAGAATTCTTTCGTATATTTTCCCAGATAACTTGTTCTTAAAATCGTTTAGTATTTTTTTTCTTAGCTCATACCCTTGTCTAACCACAGGATCATCTGAGCTAATGAATTGAGACTCTGACTCATACTTATCTTTATTTAGAACGCATTCATTTGCCCAGGATAGTATTTTATTTCTGTTAGTCCACGTTTCCTTGTTTATTGAGCCCTCAAAATGCCTCTGGTACCACCAATAATCCTTCCTACCTATAAGTACTTTGATTATATGTTTGATGTTGTCTATCATTTTGTTTTTTTGAACCAAAAACATCCACAACCATAATTTTGTTTATCAGCATCGATTTCCTTTGCATTTACGATTGGTCCTTTTTCGAAAGCATTGTCAGGTATCAAAAAGAACTCCTTTAGCTCAAAACCCTTGAAGTACTCCATTATTTGAGCATAACTATAAATGCGATGCGCATTGAAAACTAGCTTTGATTTACCTATAGGCACCACAAATATCAAATCACCACCAATAGCTGTAACTCTTTGCAATTCTCGAATCGACTTAAGGTCGGCATCTGGATCTATCGGGTCCCCGTATCTACCAAGACCTATATGCTCCACAGTGTGCATACATGAGATAGATTTAATACTATTATTTTGGAAAGGTAGCTTGGTTAGATCTGCACGTTCACACTCAAGGCCAGGTAATTCCTTCAGAGGTGCAGGTCGGTAATCATAAAATTTTGTAGGCACAAAAGCAGATACCATTGTCGAAAAGTATAATGTGGAAGAAATGTCTATGTGTAGTGCAGGTTTTGTCTGTGCTAATACTCGAGCAGCCCATGCAGGGTGATAAACATAGTGTGTATCAAAGTGAGTGGTTTCTGTATCTTCGTACACCAGCCCCCGATTGGCCCAAAGTGGAACAAATCTCTTCTCCTTTAGAGTGTTATTGATACTATTAAACTTATCAAAATCAGATTTAAGTCTCTTGGCTTTTGCTAAGCGATTTAGTCTACTTTTAATTCCTTGAATCATTTGGAAGTAATATTATAATATCTTTTTTGATTTTTGAAGAATAATTGTTCTTGTTAGCAATTTCTTTTATTTTACTATACTTAGGGTAATCATCTTTTCCATTGAATAGTCTCGCATCATCAATGGCAATTACATGCTTGTTTTTTGTCTTGAAAATAGTATCAAGTTCTTTAATGATAGGAGTGCTCAAATCTGACTTACCAGTATTTCCGGCTGAATAGTGACCATCTAACCAAAAAACAAAGCGCTCGTTGTTTGATGATAGTATTTTTCCTAATTCAATAGCACTATCGCCATTAATAATTTTAATGTAAGGATAGTGTTTGAATCTTTCAACTGCGTGTGTGAATAGGGTCTTGTCTATTTCTATAGAATATATTTTCTTGAATACATGTCTCAGTGCATACACCATTTTTCCTTGGTATGTGCCAGTCTCAATAAAACTTTTTATACCATATTCTCTAGCTAGTTTTATTATTAAGGCTGACTTATATTCATGTGGTACTGGACGGCTTCTATTGAAGAAGTTAATCCTTAGAGCTAAATACTTCTGATACGCCTTCTTTTTAAGATCGTTCTTGATATCAGATAGTTTCTGTGGAAATAGGTTGCCAAAGTCTATAAATTTAAATGATGAAATGATTGAAGGTCTTGCTACTTTTTTATTCTTTGATCCAAATGCAAGCTTATTCAATATAAAAGAGTAACCTCCATATGAAGTTATAACATGGCTAATAAAATCATTGTGGAATAAGCTCTCTAGGGTATATTCATCGCTATACACCTTGGAATACTCTTCTGATTTTATGAAATAACAGTTTGCTCCAATAATTTCTATTAATCTGTAGCCTTTCTGAGTAGCTAATTTGTTGATACTGAATGCTGATGATCCAAAATACTCTCCCTGTTTTTGCACTATGTCTATGTTGACTGGTATTGTTGGATTAAACTCTATGATGATTACGCGAGGGTGGAATTTCTCAATCGATTCTAGAATATAGTAATCATCACCATCTATATCGATAGACATCAAGTCTATCTTTGTGTTTGAACCGAGATTCTTTTCAACTATATTATCTATTTTGTTTTCTCCTGTAGTACTTACAAAGGTGTTAACTGTCTTTATCTTCTTATTATCGCCTACATACTCCCTTAGTGATTTGATACGACTAGGGTTACCCTCAATAAGTAGGGCATTCCAACCTTTGTTGTTCCATAGATTCCACGTATTGCTTAGATGCGGACCATCATAGGCACCAAAATCTACACAGGTCTTGTTACCTTCGCCGATTCTTTTAAAAATCTCCTCTATCACACCGTCATCGCCCCACTGTGATTCTATGTTATAAGCGAAATTTTTTAGTCTTTTCATTAGTTTATTTTCTTAATTGATATCTCCATCGGATTGATTATCACTTCACCACCACTTACGGTCAATATTCTTTCAGAATCAATGTTTGCACCTTCTGGAACTATTTTGATCGATACACAATCCTCTAAACTCTCGAATGACTTCTTGAAAGATGATAATCCGAAAGTAAGGGTGTATGTTCTACTACTTAGATTGATTACATCATCAGAAATCACCGCTTCATAGTTACCAGGTTCTAGATCTTGAGGCTTGCTCCACGTAGTTCTCACAGTTACATTGTTAGCTCCTCTTATACTCATACCCAGAATGAAACTAGGAGTGAACTCGTTAATCTTAAAATTCACTCTAGTTTTCCAAGGTAGTCCGGCAGAAATCGTGTCTACAGCAACGTTGTCTTCGTCTTCCACCTGTATCTTTTTTATATATCCATGTGACTTTGAGTCAGCACTCGGGTCATTGTTGACGTACTCAGAAGGTATAGATTCCTTCAACTGTATATATTTATTTATCACTTCATCTGTTGGTCCAATAGCAACAACTTTACCTTTCTCTAGTAGTACACATCTCTCACATAGGCGAGAGATAGCCTCCATATTGTGACTCACGAATATGATCGTTCGTCCGCTTTTCTTGGTAACTTCCTCCATTTTTCCCAGACATTTCTTTTGGAATTCTGCATCACCAACAGCCAAAACTTCGTCGACTAGCAATATATCTGGCTCCATATGTGCAGCAACTGAGAACGCGAGTCTTACATACATACCACTTGAATAGTATTTTACTGGAGTATCAAGAAACTTGCCAATACCTGAGAATTCGACGATCTGATCAAATTTTGATGCTATCTCTTTTTGACTCATATTTAAAATTGCGCCATTTAAGAAAATATTCTCGCGTCCTGTTAGTTCTGGATGGAACCCTGTTCCAACTTCCAATAGACTACCAACTGTACCTTTTATTATTATCTCTCCTTCGGTCGGTGGAGTGATCTGTGATAGGATCTTCAAAAGAGTAGACTTTCCGGCACCGTTGTGTCCGATGATACCTATAACTTCTCCTTTATTTATTTCAAAATCTACTCCCTTTAGCGCCCAGAAGTCTTCCTTTTTCTCTAATCCTGCAATTTTCTTTGACTTAACCTTAACGTATGAGAAAGGTCTCTTTATGATGTTTGTTAATACATCACGCAGGGTAATGTAGCCACCACGCTGGTGGTTTATTTTATACTTCTTACTTATTCCTTTTACTTCTATTATTGATGTCATGTTATATAATATCTGCGAAATATCTCTCGACTTTTTTAAATACGTATACACCCACAATCAAAAGTACGGCTGAAGCAACAACTGATATTAGGATCAATGTCCAGTTTATAGGAGTTGTACCCAATAGTGCTGCTCTGGCGTTCTGTATTACACCCATCATTGGGTTTAGAGCAAGTATCTTTGAATACTTACCTGCAATACTTGCTGGATATATAACTGGAGTTAGGAATAGCATTATCTGAATTAAAAAGGGAAGAGCGTATCTAACATCACGGTACTTCACATTGATTGCTGCTAGAAACAGACCCCCACCAACTGCACTCATAAAACTTATAAGTAGAAGTACAGGTAGTAATAGTAGACCGTATAGATTTGGTAGGTACTGGTAGTAGATCATTAGACCAACAAGTATGATGGACGCTATCAAGAAATCCACTATCTTTGTCATGACAGAAGCTATAGGTAAGATCAATCTCGGAAAATATACTTTTGTAATGATAGCCTGGTTACTTATCAGTGTATTACTTGTATCTGATAGTGCAGAAGAAAAAAATTGCCAGAATATCAAACCGACATATACGAAGATTGGATAAGGTACTCCATCCGATGGTATTTTTGCCAGTCCTCCAAAAAATATTGAAAATACAACCATCGTAATGAATGGTTGAAAAATGGCCCAGCCAGCTCCAATCATTGTTTGCTTGTATCTAACCTTAAGATCTCTCCACGTGAAAAAGAATAATAGCTCCCTATATTTCCATACCTCGGTAATATCCTTGACAGAGAATAACTTTTTCGGTCTTATGATAGTTAGTACATTACTTGGGGAGTTCATACAGATGTTTGTTATTTGTCATAGGATTTTATCATTTATCATTGTAATTTACCACCAGAGTAAAACCACAACACGAATTGCAATATTATAAATAGAAAACAAAGTTATTCTGTGTTATTATCTCGTTACTATGAACAACATTACAATCAACAATACAATAAAGAATATTATTATTTCCGGACTCGCTTTAATCACCCTTATCCCATTGTATGTTAGTAATTCACTATTCTTTCCATTTATAACTGGAAAGGCATTTGCATTCAGAATAATTGTTGAGATTTTGTTTGTGCTATGGATTGTTTTGATACTTAGGGAAAAGGGAACTACGGTAGTCGGTACCGATAGAAGTGTTGCGCCTAGGATCAATCCAATTACTATATCTATAACGGTACTAGCATTCATTGCTCTGGTAGCAGATTTGTTCGGCTTGAATCCATTAAGGAGTATTTGGTCTAACTTCGAGAGAATGGAGGGATGGATCATGATAGCGCACCTATGGGCTTTCTTTATGGTGATTAGTTCAGTTCTTACAACACGAAAAAGTTGGGATAACTTCTTTAATGTTGTACTAGTATCCGGACTAATTGTTGCTTTCTATGGACTGTTACAGTTTTTCGGAGTATCACCAACACATCAAGGAGATAGAGTTGATGCATCATTGGGAAACTCAGCATATATGGCTGTATATATGCTTATCAACGCATTTATTGCTCTGTATTTGGCTATTACAAAGTTCCATCCAACTAGAGTGGTTTATACAACTCTATATACTGCATCTTTTGCATTCTTTTCATTCATTCTATTTCAAACAGCTACTAGAGGAAGTATGTTGGGTTGGGTAGCAGCTCTCATTGTATTTGCAGCATTCTACGCGATCTTTGGTAGAAAGGAGAATGGCCAATCAAATTTAACTAGAGGACTTGCTGGCGGTGCGATAATATTGATTTTGATTGTTGGTGTACTATTCTATTCAAACCGAGATGCAAAATGGATACAGTCAAACAAGGTGTTGAGTAGATTGGCAAATATTTCAATTTCAGATACTAAGACTCAGGCTAGAGGATTTATATGGCCAATGGCAGTGAAGGGTATATTTGAAACACCAAAAACAGCCATTATTGGAGTGGGTCAAGAGAATTTCAACTACATATTCAACTCACACTATAATCCAAAGATGTACGCGCACGAACAATGGTTCGACCGAGCACACAACGTCTATTTGGACTGGTTAATTGCTGGAGGTTTACTTGGTTTACTATCATACTTGTCCCTATATTTATTGTCATTCATCTTTATATTCAAAAGTGACCTTACTGTAGGACAGAAAGCGGCATTTGTAGGTTTACTAGTCGGATATGGTGTACACAATATATTCGTTTTTGATAACCAAACTAGTTATGTAATGTTCTTCATTGTACTCGCTTTCATAAAGAATTTAAGAAAAGGTAGTGATTGTATGCTGATTAGAAATGCGGATCAGAAGCCTACTGATGATCAAATTGTTTTGAGAGATTATCTATTCCTGCCTATTATGGTAATAGTATTTCTTGTATCTGTTTACTTTATAAATGTGAGACCAATACTAGCAAACAAAGCTTTGATAAATGGGTTAAGAAGTTGTGGTAGTAGCAAGACATTATCTATTGAACCTTTCAAAAAAGCTGTCGGATATGATCTTACTCTCTCAAACCAAGAGTCTAGGGAACAGTTTCTTTCATGTGCTACTGGTGTAATAAATAACCAATCAATACCTCTTGATACCAAGATGGAATTCTATGGTCTAGCCAAGCAAGAGATCGAGAAGCATATAGCAGATGTACCAAATGATGCACGTATATATATCCTCGCTGGAACATTCTACAATTCAATAGGCGATCTAAAGAGTGCAACTCCACTACTTGAGAAGGCAGCCAAACTATCTCCTGGAAAGCAGACAATAATGTATGAATTGGCTAGTAACTATATGAACGTTGGCAGTACAACAGAAGGGCTTCAGATAATGAAGCAGGCATATGAATCCGCTCCAGAAAATATAGTCGCAAAAACCAACTACGTTGCCGCTCTCATTTCAACAAACAATGAAGCAGAGGCCATAAAGACTTTCCCTGATGATAAGGAAATATTCTTTGATCCAAAGGTAATAAACGCATACATGTTTGCAAAGAAGTACTCAAAGGCAATAGCGGGGTATCAAGCACTGATAAACAAAGACCCAGAGAACATGGAAGCATATTCACCTCTAGCATATGCATACATCTTAAACGGTCAGGATAGTTTGGCTATTGAGACATTGAAAAAGGCTGGTAATAAGTTCCCAGCAATTAAAGCTCAGACTGATGCATATATAAAGCAAATACAGGAAGGAAAGTTTAAGAATCAATAATTATATAGCCCCTACCTGGTAGATTCTTGAGGATATCTTTTTTACCATCAATATTTATCTTCTTTCGAAGACTCGATATGTGCGACTCTACTGTATTTGAAAATGGATCACTATCTGAGTTCCAAACATACTCCATTATATTTCCTCTTGAAAGAACAATACCCTTGTTTCTCATAAGGTGTTCCAATAGATCATAAGTCTTCCTTGTTAGGTATATTTGTTTACCATTTCTTTTTACAGTTCTTTTGTATGTGTCTACCACTAGATCGTCTACCGTTAGTATGGTGCTTTCGATTTGGTGAGGTCTCCGCTTTAATGCAAATAACCTTGCTTTCAATTCTTCGAGCGCAAATGGCTTGGTCATATAGTCATCAGCACCCTTTTCAAGAGCTCGAACCTTTTTCCTTGTGTCTGTATGTACAGTGAGAAAGATTATAGGTGTGTCAATCTGTGATGCACGTATCTCCTCACATATAGAGAGCCCGTCTTTGATAGGTAGAGAATAATCTATTACCATAACATCGTAATGGTTTGTCCTGGACATAAATGAACCACTAGCTCCGTCTTTTGCTATATCCACAACAATACCATCATTTTGAAGACCCATTTTAATAAAGAACGATACATCAATGTCGTCTTCGATTAATAATATTTTCATGTGTCGATTATAGACTGAATTATGTTTTTATCCACGTATTCTTTGTGGAAATCAACGATAAAAAATTTATCAGAATTTAATACTGGTTGTGGTATAATACGGTTTAATTTAAACAACATGTTCCAAGTATTCAACTATATAGGACATAACTTGCACATGCTGGTGGAACACGGTGGCTATTTGTTTATTTCTCTAACTACGATATTGGAAGGATTGCCGCTTGTAGGTCAGTTTGTGCCGGGACAAACCATTGTTATTATTGCTGGTTTTCTTTCGAAAATTGATGTTTTCAGTTTGAGGGTAGTTTTGCCAATAGTTGTGATATGTGCGGTTCTAGGGGACTATCTAGGTTATCTATTGGGTAAGAAATTCGGTATAGAACTCTTGTACAGGTTTGGATCATTGTGCTATATCAAACCTGAGTACATAGATAAACCTAGAAAAGTCATACAGGACAATAGTGTAAAAACTATTATTATTGGAAGATTCAGTCCAATGACTCGTTCACTCACACCTTTCGTGGTCGGTGCTAGTGGGGTTAGTTCAAGAAAGTTTTGGATATATGATTCTTTGGGTGCGGTTTTATGGGCTACTTCAGCTGTGCTGGCTGGATATGTTTTTGGTGCAAGTTACGATACGATATCTGCCTTACTCGGTAAATATATTGTATTGGTAATCGTATTTGGAATACTTATGGCCTGGGGTTATAGATTGATAAATAAGCAGTTTCATATTTTTGCTAAGTATGAAATTATCACTTTGATTCTAAACATATTTGGTCTTTATTTATTCTTTAAAACTATTCAAGACGCGCTAACTGACAAAGTTTTTCTATTACAGCTCGACTTATTCGTCAATGCATATTTCACAATTCACAACTCACCAGCATTACTTTGGTTTATGAATCTTGTGACAAATATCTTGAGTCCGACCTACCTAACTGTATTGGGTTTGGCTGGCTTTATATATTTTATTCGTCATAAAAGTTATACGTTTGCGATCGTGACGGTCTTTTCTCTAGGTACTGGGTATTTATCTACTTTCATAATAAAAAACTTAGTAATGCGCTTAAGACCTGAGAATGCCTTTATTTTACAGTCAGGATATAGCTTTCCTAGTGGGCATGCTGTAGCAGCGACAATATTTTTTACACTACTGATCTACTTCATTGTTATCAAGATCAAATCACTTGTTTTAAGAGAGGTGTTGATTGTGATTTGTGTCATTCTTTCTCTCCTTGTTTCATTTAGTCGAGTGTATCTCGGTGTACATTGGATGTCGGATGTATTTGCTGGTATAGGGTTGGGACTATTCTGTACTACATTTATTATCCTTTTGATAAAGTATATTAGATTGATTATCTCAACAATAAAAAGTAGAAGGGAATAATGTTTTCGTGTATAATGTGTGCCTATGTATAAATTAGTAATAATAAGACACGGACAGACTGCATACAATTTAGAAAAGAAATTTTGTGGTTGGACGGACGTTGAATTAACAGATAAAGGTGTTGAGGAAGCAAAGCTCGCCGGACAAAGTCTAAAGAATGCCGGACTAAAATTCGATGTGGCTTTTTGTTCAGTATTAAAACGAGCAAAGAATACATTAAGTACTGTACTTGGTGAATTAGGGTCTTCAGATATTCAAACAAACTATTCTTGGAGATTGAATGAAAGACACTATGGTGCTCTTCAGGAACAAAAACATACTGATATTGCTGCTCAATATTCTCCAGAACAGGTTCACAAGTGGAGAAGAAGTTTTGCTGACAAGCCATTGCAGCTAACCAAGGATGATCCTAGATATCCTGGTTTTGATCCAAAGTACAAAGACTTAGATCCAAATGATCTACCACTAGGTGAATCACTAGAAGATACTATAAAGCGAGTAATGCCTTACTGGAACTCAGATATCGTTCCAATGATAAAGAGTGGCAAGAAAGTCATAATCTCAGCAAGTAACAACAGTATCCGTGCTATGGTGAAGCATATTGATGGAATAAGCGATGATGAGATTGTTGGTATTGAGATCAAGAATGCTGTGCCATTGATCTACGAATTAGATGAGAATCTGAAGCCACTTAAGAGATATTATCTACTAAGTGACGGTACCGAGCAGCCTCTTTAATTAGACATAATAAAATATAGCCAAAATTACACCCAAGTGGTGTAATTTTGCTAAATATTAGACCATGGCGAGGGAGTGCCATTTTTCATAGTCTTTTCACCCAAGCTTTTGACGCTATGTCAAAGTAATGAGGGAAAAGTGGAGGCACTTGAATCGATTGTATAATTTGGTGACTCAGGAGCTAATCAACCTGAGAAAATATTATATGACAAAGGGACCAAAGGCACCAACACCTCCAGTACCACCTGCTCCACAAGCATAATGGTGGGGGTTAGGTTAATGAAAAAGAGTGGTAATGATATCTACGGACACGGAAATTCTTTACTAAGAATTTCCTAGTTCTCAGCTCGCAGTGCGCCAAGCGCGATTCTGCTGAATCGTCGAAATGTCCTAGGATATCACTACCACTCTTTTTCTATATCTAAATGATTAACTACTCAGTTTTGAAAACCTTACTTCCTCTGAAAACTGCCTTTTTTCCTAGAGACTCCTCTAGTCTTAGAAGTTGGTTGTACTTTGCAACACGATCTGTTCTTGATAGGGAGCCAGTCTTGATTTGACCTGTACCTGTTCCAACTACGAAGTCAGCGATTGTTGAATCCTCTGTCTCTCCTGAACGGTGAGAAATGATTGAAGTATATCCAGCTTTCTTCGCCATATTAACAGCATCGATAGTCTCAGAAACAGTTCCGATCTGATTCAACTTGATTAGGATTGAGTTACCAACACCCTTTTCAATACCCATCTTTAGACGATCAATGTTTGTTACGAAAAGATCATCACCAACGATTTGAACTTTCTTGCCAAGTTTATCTGTCATTAGTTTGTAACCATCCCAATCATCCTCTGCTAGACCATCTTCGATTGAAATAATAGGGTATTTTGCACACCAGTCAGCATAGAAGTTAACCATTTCTTCTGAAGTTAGACTTCGGTTCTCACAAGCTAGATGATATTTACCATCCTTGTAAAGCTCAGTAGCTGCAACATCAAGAGCAATGAAAATATCCTTTCCTGCTTTGTACCCAGCTTTCTCGATAGCCTCCAAGATTATCTTGATAGCTTCTTCATTTGAAGCTAGAGCAGGAGCAAACCCACCTTCATCTCCAACAGTTGTAGAAAGGCCTCGGTCGTGTAGAAGTTTCTTTAGAGTATGAAATACTTCAGTACCGTATCTTAGAGCTTCCTTGAATGATTTAGCGCCTACAGGCATGATCATAAACTCCTGGAAGTCTGTTGATTTCTCAGCGTGCTTGCCTCCGTTTAGAATGTTCATCATTGGAACTGGAAGTTGAATAGTATTACCAGTCTTTGCGACCTTGTTGAAATACTTGTATAGAGGAGTCTTTGCACTTACTGCCGCTGCTTTAGAGAAAGCCATAGAAATACCTAGTATTGCATTTGCACCTAGACGTCCCTTATTTTCTGTACCATCAAGCTCAATCATTTTCTTGTCGATTGATCTCTGATCGAACTCTTTGTTGGCAAGAGCTTTTGAAAGGATTGTATTTACGTTTTTTACTGCCTTCTCTACACCTTTACCCATATATCTTTTACCACCATCACGTAGTTCAACAGCCTCATGACTTCCAGTTGAAGCACCACTTGGAACTGCTGCACGACCAAAAGAACCGTCCTTAAGAGTTACATCCACTTCTACTGTTGGATTACCTCTAGAGTCTAGGATTTCACGAGCGAATACAGATTTTATCTTTGCCATATTGAATTTGGTATATAAATATTATTAATAATTTGTACGCGAATTATATATGAATTGGCAGGGGAATGCAAAATATGTGAAAAAGCTTACAATCGGAATCATTAAGACTAATTTGTATCCTTAATTGTTGAAATAGGGTATATTGTCAAAAGGGCTAATAATCCAAAAACTACGAATAAATACTGATCTGTTGTATATACTAGAGCCACTGTCGTAATCACAGGCGCAACGAAGTATGCTAGGGGACGAGTGATTCTAAACAAACTTAGAATTTCAGGATCGCTACCATCTATTTTTTTAAAGAAATACGTCTCAATCATTATCTCTGCCGTAGCTGCACCGATACGGGTAATAAATAGAATAGTAGCCCACGCTGCCAAACTTTTTACACTAAGTAGTGTTAGACATACTGTTGAAACACCTAGAATTACAAAACCAGTAATCATTAGTTCTTTCTCACCCCACTTTTTATCTGCTAACTTACCTAGCGGTATATCTACTAATACGAAAGGAATAAGCATGATTGTTAGAATGATACTAATCTCTTTCCAATCAAAGCCAATAGTTTGGTGAAGATAAATCGGCACATAGACCGTCATCCAAGCATAAAATGACTGCAGAACAGTATTAGCAAGGAAAATTTTACTAATGTCTTTATTCTTTAGAATTCTGATAACGGTCTCTCTTGTAGAGATCTCAATATACTTTGGGTCCTTGAAATTCTGAAAATTCTTGAAGACTACATAGAGCAAGGGTAAGAGTATTGCAAATGCTGCAATGTATATGTCCTTGTAGTTCTCGATAGAATCAGTTGTTGTGACCAGAATACCAGCAAGTAGAGGTCCCAGAATCCAGGCTGCATTTGAAGCCGTCATAACAAGACCACGAACCCGTCCAGTGTGATGTACTTCTGTATTTTCTTGAATAAATATATCGTTTGCAAACACGATCAGACTTACAATACTCATCGCTACTATAAACAGCGGGACAATAACATTTATGTCATTTGTATTTATAAAGTAATAGAATACAGTCATCTGTATCAATATGAGAGCGATACTTGTACGAAAAGCACCTATCTTCTTTAAAATAGTATGCATTGCCAATAACCCCAATATCGTAACTAGAGATATTATCGAATATACAAGACTGATAGTCCTTTCATCTATGAAGTTTGAGAGAAAACCTGAGTTAAAGTAAACAGGAAGACTTAGATGTATTCCGGTAAGAAAACTAATAATACATAACGCTATAATGCTATTAGTAGTTTTTGTATTCGAATTGTGTTTCATTCGAATCATTATAACACTAAAAACATTTGGAAAAAATTATATAGTTAGAAGTACAGGTATAACAATAGGTCTCTTTGCAGTTTTTTGTAATAGGAACTTACTTACATTGTCACTGATGTTTGTTTTAACAAAGTCTATATTTAGAGGATTTGTTCCTTTTGTTGAATCCTCGATAGTATTCTTTATGATAATTCTAGTGTGGTGTAGAAGTTCCTGTGATTCACGTAGATAAACGAAACCACGAGAGATGATGTCTGGTGACTTCTTTAGTTTGCCCGTTCTTGAATCAATAATAGCAAATACAATAAAGATTCCATCTTGAGCTAGCATCTGACGATCACGAATAACTACATCCTGAATATCTCCCACTGAGAATCCATCCACCATAACGATACCTGAAGGCGCTTTCTCCTTTAGTTTTACGATTTTTTCACCTGCATTCTGTATTTCTATAACTGAACCATTGTCTGGGATGATAATCTTATCTTCAGAAAGGCCATTTGCTTCACGAGCGATGTCGCCGTGTACGCGTAGCATGTAGTGATAACCGTGAACAGGAATAAAGAACTTAGGATTAACTTTTTTATGAATCCACACAGTTTCATCGTGATTGGCGTGACCAGATGAGTGAACGTCAGCGATTCTGTAGTGGATAATACTTGCACCCTGTCTAGAAAGGTTATCCTTCAATTTCTGCACAGCTCTCTCGTTTCCAGGAACTATAGATGATGAAAGCAAAATAGTATCTCTTTTGTTAATCTTGATGTACTTGTGAGTCTTGTTGGACATTCTCATCATAGCTGCGAATTCATCTCCTTGAGCACCTGTAGCTAGGACGACGATCTTGTCTGGTGGATAACTATCGATTTGTTCAACTGTGATAAGGGTATCTTTCTTGGGTTTAAGTAGGCCAAGATTCATACAAATTTCAATATTTGTCTTCATGCTTCTACCTTCAACGACAACCTTCTTACCGTACTTCTCTGAGTACTCAATAATCTTCAACATTCTTTCTAGTAGGGAAGCGAATGTGGCGATGATCAAACGACCCTTTGTATCTCTAATTATGTTCTCTATGTTCTTGTGAACTGTTTTTTCAGGAATAGAAAAGCCAGGATTCTCTACATTTGTAGAATCTGCCATAAGTAGAAGCACCTTCTCGTTTTTAAATACACGGTCGTACTCAGCAACCTCTGGTTCTGTAGGAACTCCATCAACGTGATCAAGTTTAAGGTCACCTGTATGTACTATTGAACCATGAGGTGTTTGTATAACAACTCCCATAGCATCTGGTATTGTGTGAGTTACGGCAAAGAATTTCACCTTCAGTGAACCCAAGGTTATGGTTTCATCCTTTTCAACAATCTTGATGTCTAGTGGTGGAACATGTGTGAATTCTTCCTGACGCTTTTTCACCATCACTGATGTGAGCATGCGGGTATATAGTGGTGGATTACCGATTCTTGGCATTACGTAGGGAATACCTCCTATGTGATCCAAGTGCCCGTGTGTAATTATTACTGCACGAATTTTATCCTTTCTTTCTTCTAGATACTTTGTATTAGGTAGAATGTAATCGATTCCTGGTGTATTCTCATCTTTGAATTGGAAACCAATATCGATAATTACGATATCATTTCCATATTCGACCATAGTCATGTTCTTTCCAATCTCTTCTACACCACCCAAAGGAATTATTCTTATAGCATCTGGTGCTAGTGCAGGTACCGTATCCTCCACTTTCTTATGCATTTGTGTGGCATCTGGTGGACGTGAAGCTCTCATTCCGTGTGATCTTGGCGCAGGACGTCTACCACTTTTACTAAGTGGTGATCTATGTGCGCTTGGTCTAGGTGTACTGCCTGGCGCTGCTTGTTGATTTGTATTTGTTGTATTTGTATTTTCCATATTTTTTAATTTATTTTGTGAACACTCTCCATACATCGCTCGTCTCTATGTACCATTTATCTATTCCGTAGAATCTCTGTGAATGGTTTGCGACTGATTCTATATCGAGACCCTTTATCTTATTTGCGACTATATAAATGTATTCTGGAGAGTAGAGGAATATTGCGGGCACATCATCTTTTACTGTTTTCTCGAATGATTTGTTTATATCCATTCGCATCTTATCATCGTATGTAGATCGTGCTTCCTCAAGTAACTTATCGGTTTTGCTGTTTACATACATGGCGATGTTTAATCCTGGATAGTTGCGTTGTGATGAATGCCAGAAGGCGTACAAATCAAGATCTTTATTGATTATCTGACCGAAAAGTAGTGAGTCATATTTTCTTGTCTTGATAATGTTTTGTGACAAATCTCCGAACTCGAATACTTTTATGTTGACCTTTACACCTAGCTCCGCCCAATCTTTCCTGATGTACTCAGCAATCAATTTTAACTCTGGTGAATCTGTGGTCTCTATTGAAAATTCTATAGTCTGTCTGTTTGATCCGAGTTTTTTCTCCAAAATGCCGTTTGAGTTTATTGTCCAACCATTCTTTGCTAGAAGGGATTTTGCTCCTTCGACATCATACTTGATGGTACTACTGTCTTTTGTACTACTAGATACAGGTAGCGGACTATCTATAGCTATGCCGTAATTAAATAAAATATCCTTGATAATCCTATCTCTATTTACTGACATATTTAAAGCCTGTCTAACCTCCTTATTTGCGAGTACTGGAGCATTACTTTGATTCATAAATACACCGAACACTCTTGGGATAGGGTTGTGGATTATGTAGGAATTGTTCTTTGTTGTTGAAGCTACACTCGCAGTGCTCTCCGGAGAAATACCAGCAAGGTTATCTATAGCTCCTATCTTGTATGCGTTTATTGCGTCAGCTTCGTTTTGGTAGAAGAAAATATTAATTTTTGAAATAAATGGTTCACCATCATAGAACTTACTGAAAGATGATAGGGTATATGACACTGGCACTCCACTTTTATTCTTCTGAACAGACTCAACCATATATGGTCCAGAGCCTACTGGTTCCAAATTGTTTTGATTAAATAAAAATTGATCAGATGGAAGATTCTTCCATAGATGTTTTGGTAAAACTCCAACTGTTGTGTTGGCAAGGAAGGGTGCGTATGGTTGTTTTAGAATAAACTGAATCTCAAGACTATTTACTTTCTTGATAGTTACACTAGACCAGTCAACTGCTCTAGGACTTTTTATCTCAGTATCTTGGATTTTCTGAATAGTGTATTCGACGTCATCAGCTGTAAGTTGTGTGCCATCATGGAATCTAATATTGTTCTTCAGTACAAAGTGGTATACAAGACCATCACCAGAAACCGTGTACTTTGATGCTAGGTCGGGAACCAACTTATCACCTTCATATTTCATTAGACCAGAATATATCAATGTAGAAAGATCCTTGTCAGTATCAGAAATCGCTAGGACTGGGTTGATAGATCTTGGTAGTCCAATAAGGGCTTCATTGAAAGATCCACCATGTGCGGGAACTGCTACAGTAAAACTCTTGTTTACTCTCCATGCAAGATTTAATGCACTTATTAACGCTATGAAAAAGAATACAGCAAACAAGACTTTCTCAGTAGCTGAGAAAGATTCAACCGTCTTAAGAAGCCTATCGCTTCCTTTAAAGCGAAATTCCGTCATAATATAATAGATTCAAAATAAACTTATTTTATAAGACCCACGAGAGCAGTAGATGCAAACAGAACTGCAATAACTATTGTTACAATGAAGAGAGTCTTTTCAAAACCACGTCGTGTGTGAAAAGCTGAACTAAAATTGTCACTACCACCAAAAGCTCCACCGATCTGTGCTCCGGTTCTTTGAAGTATTATAGCTGTTATAAGTAGTACAGCTAGTACAATTTGTATGTACGGAAGTATAGAGGCAATCGTCTTCATTGCAAGAGACTATAGCATACCCATAATTTCTTTGCAAGATTGCTACAGCTATTCTATTGTTATAATATTAGCCACACAAGAGTAGTTTATTAAAAATTTATTATTAATCTAAATAAAATTCCATATGACAAAAGACGCAAAAAAGAGCAAATCAAGTAGTACAGAAATCATGCCGCTCGGAGAGAGAATTTTAATTAAAGAGGATAATAGTAAAGAAAATAAAACAGCTGCGGGCATCATAATTCCAATGACGGTAAGTAACGACAAGGGTAGCAAGAGCGGTGTTGTCGTTGCAGTAGGTCCAGGAATATATCAAGACGGAAAACTAGTACCGCCAACGGTTAAAAAGGGCGATACTGTACTTTTTCAATGGGCGGATATGATCAAGGTTGATGGTGAAGAATACTATATTGTTAAGGAAAGTGAGATTCTGGCGATTGTTAAATAGCATTAATAAATTTTAAATTTTAAATATGACAAAAGTAATTCAATACAACGAGCAAGCAAGAAAGTCTTTGAAAAGGGGAGTGGATATTGTTGCAAATGCAGTAAAAGTTACTCTAGGTCCAAGAGGAAGAAATGTGGTCCTTGATAAAACTTACGGTGCACCTACTATCACAAACGACGGAGTTTCTATAGCAAAAGATATTAGTCTAAAGGACAGATTCGAGAATATGGGCGCAGAGATTATAAAAGAAGTTGCTACAAAGACAAATGATATTGCTGGTGATGGTACAACAACTTCTGTAGTTTTGATGCAAGCTATCGTCGATGAAGGAATGAAACACACAACCATGGGAGTAAACGCTATGGGTGTTAAGTTTGGTATTGAAGCTGCATCAAAGGACATAGTCACAGCTTTAAAGTCTATTTCTAAGCCAATTAAAACAGATGAAGAGATCAGACAGGTTGCAAATATTTCTGCTGAGTCACTAGAGCTAGGAACAATCATCGCTGATACTATAAAGAAAGTCGGCAAGGATGGAGTTGTAACTGTAGAAGAGTCACAAACAATCGGTCTTGAGTCAGAAGTAACCGAAGGAGTTGCATTTGATAAGGGTTATATATCTCCATACATGGTCACAAATTCAGAAAGAATGGAGGCAGAGTATAATGATCCTGCTATTCTTCTAACTGATAAAAAGATTTCATCGATAAAGGAAGTACTACCACTTCTGGAGAAGTTGGCGCAGTCTGGTAAAAAAGATTTGGTTATTATCGCTGAAGACGTAGACGGAGAAGCGCTTTCAACTTTTATCGTAAACAGACTTAGAGGTAGTTTCAATGTTCTTGCAATTAAAGCTCCTGGATTTGGATCAGATAAAAAGCAAATACTCGAAGATATTGCAGTTACAATAGGTGCAACAATAATTTCAGAAGAAATGGGTATTACATTTGAGAGTGCAGATATTGCTATGCTAGGTAAGGCTAGAAAAGTTATTTCAAAGAAGGATACAAGTATTATAGTTGGAGGTAAGGGCAAGAAAACAAATATTGAAGAGAGAATATCTCAACTAAAGGCACAAAGAGATGAAACCGCTTCAAAGTATGAAAAAGAAAAGTATGATGAAAGAATAGCCAAGCTTGGAGGAGGTATCGCAGTAATACGTGTTGGTGCTGCTACCGAAACTGAGATGAAGTATCTAAAGTTGAAGATTGAAGATGCAGTAAATGCTACAAAAGCTGCAATAGAAGAGGGAATTGTAACTGGAGGAGGCGTGGCTCTGATAAAAGCAGCTCAGAAAGTTTCAGAGAGTCTTCTAAATAAGAAACACCCATCAAAGGAGTTTGAGTTGGGATATGCAATAGTACTCAAGGCATTAGAAGCACCACTGAAGCAAATTGCTATGAATGCAGGCAAGGACGATGGGTCTGTAATTGTAGAAAAAGTAAAAAATGGTAAAGGAAATTTTGGATACGATGCATTATCAGATGAAATGGTTGCAGATATGATCGTCTCTGGAATAGTTGATCCGGTAAAGGTTACAAGACTTGGGGTTCAAAACGCTTGTTCAGCTGCTTCAATACTTCTA
Organism: uncultured Candidatus Saccharibacteria bacterium; assembly: GCA_964600255.1. Classification (GTDB taxonomy): domain Bacteria; phylum Patescibacteriota; class Minisyncoccia; order Phycocordibacterales; family PALSA-1337; genus CAIOGI01. Next base: position 114,372 of record CAZRIX010000001.1, on the reverse strand, counting down.
ACTACAGAAGTTGCGATTGCTGATGAGGTAAAAGATGAAAAGTCAGAATCATCTGCTAATACTGGAATTGATTACTAGTTTCTGTTATAATCCTACTAATATGAAAAATATAAACAAAATAATTATTTTAGTAATAGCAATTGTTGTATTGGGCCTTGTGGCTTGGAGATACAATAGTTCATCTACAGACAATACTACTGCAACAGAGGAGACAGTTTCTGTTCCAACTAGTCAAACTGTAGTTGTTTCAACAAAACTCTCTGAATACAAGAACGAAGAATTAGGATTCTCAGTAAAGTATCCTACAGAATGGATAAAGGTTGATGCTCCTACAAACGTAACATTCACAATCCCTGTTGATGCAAAGGAAAAGAATACACTAGGCCTACTTGAGGCTAAGGTAGATATTCAGTCTGGAACATGTGCATTCCCACCTGTAACTACAGTTAAGGAAAGAGATACACTTAAGGTTGATGATATGAACTTCAACATGATTTCTCTATCAAACACCGTACAAAGTAGAAAGTTCTTCAGTAGAATCTACTCAATACAAAAAGATTCAATCTGCTACCTATTTACTTTCACTTCAAACAGTACAAACCCAACAAGTAAGGGATTCTCAGGTACAGAGGCTCAGAAGGTTTCAGCTACAAACACTACACTTATCGACTCAGCAGATACAGCATTCAAGGATTTCGTTAAGTCATTCAAGTTTATTACAACAGATGCAGGTATAGACGAGACACAAGCTCCAAAGAAATAGTTTCTGGTTCTGGTTTATTAGTGTTAACAAATAAAACATGAGTAAAAAAATATTAGTTGCGATTCTAGCAGTCCTAGCCTTGGTGGTACTTTACACTTTCGTAACTTACAACAGTCTAGTGAAGCTTAGCATTAATGCGGATACTCAGTGGAAGCAAGTCGAAGTCGACTATCAAAGAAGATTTGATCTAATACCAAACCTGGTAGAATCAGTGAAGGGTATAATGAAACAGGAGACCGAGGTTTTTACAGCTATAGCTGACGCTCGAACAAGATATTCAGGTGCATCTACACCAGATGAAAGAGCAAAGGCAGCTGGTCAGGTAGAGAGTGCTCTAGGTAGACTACTTGTGATTACTGAGAATTATCCTCAGCTTAAGTCTTCAGACACCGTACAAACTCTAATGTCACAATTGGAAGGAACTGAAAATAGGATCAGTGTTCAGAGATTGAGATTCAATGAAATGGTACAGACTTACAATCTAAAGGTTAGACAAGTACCAAGTTCTATCGTCGCTGCTATCTTTGGTTTCGAGGTAAAGACATATTTTGAAGCTGCAGCGGGTTCAGAGGTTGCTCCTAAAGTTAAATTCTAATATGAAGAAAGTTGCTATACTTGCAACAATAATAGTCACACTATTTGCGTCATCTGTGTACGCATATACAAGCCCTGGAGAACCCCAGGGTTTTGTAAATGACTTTGCCGGTATTTTGTCAGAAAATACAAAGCAAGAATTAGAGCAGAGAGTAAACGAACTAAAGCAAACCTCAACAGTTGAGCTGGCGGTAGTAACCGTTAAGTCACTTGGCGATGAAAGTATAGAAATGTATGCAGCAAAGCTTTTCGAGGAGTGGGGTATTGGTGACAAAGAAAAAGACAATGGTGTTTTGTTATTAGTTGCACCTACAGAGAGAAAAGTAAGAATAGAGGTGGGGTATGGGCTCGAGGAAAAGCTAACCGACGCCAATTCATCTTCAATAATTAGAAATATTATTCTGCCTGATTTTAGAATAGGTGAAATGGAATCAGGTATTGTAAGAGGCACCGCAGCAATCATCTCTGTCGTCAACGAAGGTGCCGATTTTTCTAACATGCCCGAAAAGGATAAGTATCTTAGTGATAACCCACTAATAAATCTCTTATATCAACTAATTCCGTTTATATTCGTTATTAGTTTTGGTATGCTGGTAAATTATTTAGCAAAGACCAAAACCTGGTGGCTGGGAGGCGTCTTGGGTGGCGCACTTGGAATAGTCATTGGTCTTATCGTATCATCAATGATTGTCGGCGGAGTGTTGGCGGTGGTGTTGGTACTATTTGGGCTACTAATAGATTACTTGGCATCAAAGGGACACATAAATAGAGGTGGCCGTGGTTGGGGAGGTGGTGGATGGGGCGGTGGAAGCTTTGGTGGTGGCGGGGGAGGAGGTAGTAGTTTTGGAGGAGGGTCTTCTGGTGGAGGTGGTTCTAGCGGAAGTTGGTAATTAACTCATCACACTTTTTGTACAGATCTTCCAAAGTTCCGTCATTGATAATTTCCAAATCAGCCATTTCAACAACTTTATCTACGTTCTGGCTATTTCTGTTCGTGTTTGATTTTTCTTCGCTTTCTATTTTTTTAAAATCTTCTAGAGAAACTTTGTCATCGATTCTGCCTCGCAATCTGGCCATGTCATAACGCTTCTCTAGTGGTGCGACGATAGAAACCACCAATCCTCCAAGTTTCTTGAATGTCTCAACTTCATCGATTGCTCTTAGTCCACTTAGTATTACATTATCTTTATTTTTCTCCATCGCTATTTTTATCAAAATATCACCGCCTTTCTCGGTTCGGAGCTTGGTAGCAACCTCTTGCAGATTCTTTCTATCAAGCGCACCAAGATTGTTGTCTGTAACATATTTTCTTACAATGTCCCCACTAGAAATGTGAGTTAGGTTGTACTTCTGTTCTATATAGTTTGATGCAGCGTCTTTACCAACTGCCGGTGGTCCAACAAAAGCTATTTTCATATAAATATTCTAGCATGAAATGCAGTCGTCTACTTCATTTTAGGCACTATTCTCATTAGGTCATCACTGTAGTACAATAAATAAATTATGAAACAATCTCGAATAACGAATTGGCAGATATTTAAGGAGTATTGGACTGACGTCAAGAAACGTAAGGTCTTCGGTATTTTAAATATAGTAGGAATGGTAACTGCTGTTACTATAGGTAGTGTTATTGTGCCTATATCTTACAAAGAGTTCTTTGATACTCTTCAAGGTACAGCTGAGGTCAGTATTACTGGTGACTTATTGCTCCAGATCGTGATCGGAATAGCTTTTCTGAACTTTGTGACTTGGGTTGGTGTCAGAATCGCAGGTGCATCTCTGGTCCAGTTTGAAATACTAGTAATGCAAGACGTAAGACAGAGAACATTTGAATACATACTCGAACATTCGCATAATTTCTTTTCAAATAACTTTACAGGATCAATAGTACAGAAGATAAATAGATTCACTCGTGCAGTCGAAAGGCTTTCTGATAGATTTTTCATGGATATTATTCCATTACTGGTAAGGGTTGTTGGAATTGCGATAGTTCTGGTTGGGGTGGACTATAGGCTTTCTGTTGGAATACTGATTTGGATCACAGTGTTCTTTTTGATTTCATTCGCTTTCACAAAAATGAAGTTAAAACATGACGTAAAAGCGGCAGCAGTTGATTCAAAGGTTGCAGCGACACTTTCTGATGCATTATCAAATCATAACGTAATACAGCTTTTCACTGGTTCAAGTCACGAATCCGATACTTTCCGTGAGGTTAACAAAGAGTTTACAGAGGCTTATTCTAAGAGATGGAATAGTGGTGAGATTACAAATGGTATTCAGTCCGGTATCAATTACATAGCAGAGTTTCTTATCTTCTATTTTGCTATCAAGTTTTGGGTGGAGGGTACTATTTCATTGGGAACTTTCGTTCTGCTACAGGCATATATTATTGGTCTTGGTCACAGTATTTGGCAATTCGGTAGAATTGTTCGTGATTTATACGAAGCTACGGCTGATGCGCGTGAAATGGTGGAGATTCTTCATCTTCCTCATGAGATTCAGGATATTCCGAACGCCGGAACTCTACATGTTAAATCAGGTGCAATTGAGTATAAAAATATAACTTTTGCTTTTGGCAAAGATAAGGAAAAAAATAAGTCTGTATTCAAAGGTTTCAATCTTTCAATAAACCCAGGTGAGAAAGTGGCAATTATCGGTTCTTCTGGAGCTGGTAAAAGTACTTTTGTAAAATTACTGCTTAGATTGCATGATATTCAGGGTGGTGAGATTTTGATTGATGGTCAAAATATTAAAAAAGTTAGTCAGAATAGTTTGAGAGAAAATATTAGTCTGGTTCCGCAGGATCCGGCTCTTTTCCACAGGTCACTTATGGAGAATATTAGATATGGTAGGCGTAATGCCACAGATGAAGAAGTTGTCGAGGCAGCCAAGCTTGCACATTGCGACATCTTTATTAAGGAATTCCCACTAAAGTATGAAACATATGTAGGCGAAAGGGGAATAAAGCTATCTGGTGGAGAGAGGCAAAGAGTTGCTATTGCTCGTGCTTTACTTAAAAATGCGCCTATTTTGGTTCTTGATGAGGCTACATCAAGTTTAGACTCGCACTCAGAGGCATTGATTCAAGATGCTCTAAATACCCTGATGAAAGGTAAAACTACTATCGTTATCGCCCACAGACTTTCTACAATTAGGAAGATGGACAGGATAATTGTTCTTGGTAAGCAAGGTGTTGTAGAGGAGGGAAGTCATGATGAATTGATAAAGAAGCATGGCACCTACGCTAGACTGTGGAACCTTCAAGCTGGAGGGTTTGCGGACAAGAGTATTGAGGATCTGCTAGATTCATAAACTCATGAATAAACAAATAATAATTTTTATCACACTCCTTTTAATACTTTTACTTACAGCAGGGAGTTACTTTTTGTTGAATACTTCTAATCCTTCAGATAAAGCTAAAAACTACGTAGTAAGTATTAATGATACTCAGTTTGAAACTATCTTAGTTAATGATGAAAAATCTAGAATACGAGGATTAAGTGGTAGAGATTCTCTTTCAGATAATACCGTAATGCTTTTTGTTTTCGATCGTCCTGGTAAATATGGAATTTGGATGAAGGATATGAATTTTCCTATAGATATAATCTGGTTAGATGAAAAAGGTAAGGTCGTTACTGTAGAAAGTAATGTTTCGCCTGATACTTTCCCTAAAACATTTTATCCTGCATCAGACTCTCTATATACAATCGAAGCAAAATCTGGTTTCATTGATAAAAATCGTCTCGGTGTCGGTGCCACTGTCTTAATAATTGAAAGATAAGTATTTACAACTAATAGATTGTGTCTCTTATTAAATAAAAAACGAGTTATCCACTTTTTTAATTCTTCCAAAAGAGTAAAATTATCTCCACTTAACAAGTTAATTATTTATTAATCCAAATGACAATATTCATAACCAAGACAGATGGTACACGTGAGCCACATAATGCTGATAGAGTGAATCGTTCAATAGAAAGAGCTTGTGCTGGAATGGTGGATCCCATCGCTATGGTGACTCAGATTGCCACTGAGACTTACCTTACTTTGTATAACGGCATTACAACAGATGAACTAGATCACGCCACAATCAATGCTGCGGTTCAGAATATTAAAGAGGATATTCAATATGACAAAGTTGCTACTCGTCTCCTACTCAAGACTATTTATAGAAAAGTCATTGGTGAGTATGACAAAGAAAATCCAGCTGATCTAAAGCTAAAGCACCGCGAAGGATTTTTTGAATATATAAAGAATGGAGTTGCAGGGAATCGTCTACATCCCAATATGATAGAGAAGTTTGATCTAAATGAACTTGCAAACACTCTAGATATAGAGAGAGATGAACTGTTTGGATATGCTGGACTCGATGGATCTATCAATAGATACTTCATGAAGAATGATAAACAGCAGCCTATAGAGACACCACAGTATTTCTTTATGAGAATCGCAATGGGTCTTTCATACCACGAGAAGAATCCAACCGAGTATGCAAAGAAATTCTACGACAAAATGTCACGTCATCAGTATATTGCTGGTGGTTCAACAAACTTGGGAGCAGGTACAACTCGCCCAGCACTTTCAAACTGCTACTTGATGGAGATTCATGACGATATGGGACACATTGCAAAGTCAGTATCAGATGTACTTATGCTTTCAAAAGGATCTGGAGGAATCGGAGCATCTATAACAAAGCTACGTGCAACAGGTTCACCTCTTAAGTCTAACTTTGGTGGTGTATCAAGTGGTCCTACACCTTTCGCAAAGATTATCGATACAGCTATCCGTGCGGTTATGCGTGGAGGCAAGAAAAAGGGAGCTCTATGTTTCTACATGGAGAACTGGCACTATGATTTCCCAGAATTCCTAGACTGGAAGCACAATGCAGGAGATGACTATATGCGTATGAGAACTGCCAATACAGCAGCATTCCTATCAGACGAATTCATGAAGAGAGTAGAGTCAGGTCAAGATTGGTATATGTTCGATCCAGCTGAGGCGGGTGACTTGAATGAGCTTTACGGAGAAGCTTTCAGTAGAAGATACCAATACTACATTGAGAAGGCAGAAAAGGGAGAAATGGTAATGTTCAAGAAAGTTCCTGCAAAAGAACAATACAGACAGATTCTTACATCTCTACAGTCAACATCACATCCATGGTTGGTATGGAAGGACACAATAAACCTCCGTGCTCTAAACAACAATACAGGAACAATACACATGTCTAACTTGTGTACTGAGATTTGTCTACCACAGGACAAGGATAATATTGCTGTATGTAACCTAGCATCTCTAAACCTAGCTGCTCACATTAAGAACAAAGAAATAAACTGGTCTAGACTAGAGGAAAGTGTTCGTTTGGCAGTAAGACAGCTCGATAACTTGATCGATATAAACGTACTTCCAGTTGCAGAAGCTACAAAGTCAGACAAAGCAAATCGTGCAATAGGTCTTGGTGTGATGGGATTTGCAGATACTATCGAACAGCTTGGTATGGCTTATGACAGTGAGCATGCTTGGGACTTTGCAGATAGAATATTTGAGTTCGTAAGTTACATGGCTATAGATGAAAGTACAAATCTAGCACAGGAGAGAGGATCATATAGTAACTTTGAGGGTTCTGAATGGTCAAAGGGTCGTGTGCCAGTAGACTCTATAAAGAAACTCTCAGATGAAAGAGGAATTGATGTTACAGTGGATACTCAGAGCAAGCACAAGGGTCTAAACTGGGAAATTCTACGACAGAAGGTCAAGAAGGGAATCCGAAACGCAACACTAATGGCAGTTGCTCCAAATGCAAATATCGGTCTAGTGGTAGGAACTACTCCAGGTATCGATGCACGCTTCGCTCAAGTTTTCTCTAGAAATAAAATCTCAGGTAAGTATTTTGACATCAACAACAACCTGGTAAAAGATTTGAAGAATATGGGAATTTGGGAAAAAGTTAAGGATGCTATCATCGAAAATCAAGGTGACATTGCAAATATTCCTGGAATCCCTCAGCACATCAAGGACGTATATAAAACCTCATTCACAACTTCACCTTATGCTTACGTAGAAGTTGCTGCACGTGCTCAGAAGTGGGTTGATCAGGCTCTATCAAGAAATATGTATCTTGAAACTCGCGATATAGATGAGACTATGGATATCTATACTACAGCTTGGAAGAAAGGATTGAAGTCAACATACTATCTACACATGAAGCCTCGCCATACTGCAGAACAAAGTACAGTAAAGGTGAACAAAGCTGAGAAGCTCGGTAAGAAGGGATTTGCGGCGGTTGCTTCTGCAAAGCTAGCTACCGACAACGTTGTTGAAGTAAAGGCACCTATAGAAAGTCCAATACAAGTACCACTAGTTGAAGTTACAAACGTAGTAAAGCCAAATTTTTCTAGAGAGGAAGTGCGAGAAGAGATTATGGAAGCAGCAACAATACAGCAGAGTATTCCATTGGTTATGCAGACAGAGAAACCCTCATTTGCTTCAGTCACTACTCCTGTATCAGTTGCCAGTTCAGTTGTGTCCCAGGCACCCACACCTGTAGTTAACATAGCTACTGCTCCCATATCTAGTGCTCCTTCAGTCGAATTCAAAGCTCCTGAGCCAGCAAAGGAAATTCCCAAGGCATCATCTGAGGCTTTATCAAAGGAGCAGATAATGCAACAACTTAGTAAGAATCCAAGTGTTCAAGTAAAGACTAAACCTTTGGTATGCCCAGTTGATCCTGCAGAGTTGGCACAGTGCGAGGCTTGTCAGTAAGGTTTCTGGCTAGTGTTCGGTTAAATAGCAGGAACTTGCAATGTCCAAAGCGAAGATGTAAAGTTGTGTTGATTTTAAAATTATTAATCTTAAATAATAAATAAATATGCTTATAGGAAAAGCTGCACCAGAAGATACAAGTTTACACCCAATCAAGTATAAATGGGCTTATGACTTGTATAACCAAGCCGTAAGAAATACCTGGTTTCCACACGAGATTACTTTGAAAGAGGATCTTGATGACTGGAAGAATATGACCGAGGATGAAAAGCATGCTGTTGAGTTCTTGATGGCGTTCTTTAATCCAGCAGAATTGATTGTAAATAGATCAATCGCTTTAGGAATATATCCATATTTGAAATCTCCAGAGTGTCATCTTTACCTTGCAAAGCAGATGTGGGAAGAAGCCAACCATTGTGTGGCATTCGAGTATGTTCTAGAAACATTCCCATTTGATCGTGAGAAGGTTTTCAATCACCATGTCTCAGTCCCATCAATGATTGCAAAGGAGAACTACATAAACAAGTACATGAGGAGAATGACAGAGACCACTCTAGACGTAGAAACTCCAGAAGGTAAGAAGGATTTCATTCGTAATCTTGTTGCAACAAACATCGTGATGGAAGGTATATGGTTCTACTCAGGATTCATGGTGGTTCTATCTTTCCGTCAGAGAAAGCAACTTAGAAACTTCGGTTCAATGATCAACTGGGTGCTACGAGACGAAAGTCTACACCTCAAGTTCGGAATGAACTTGATTCACAATATTCTAGAAGAAAATCCAGAACTATTGTCAGCAGAATTCGCTGATGAGATCAGAAATATAATCATTGAGGGAGTGAATCTAGAGGTTGAATACAATAAGGACCTATTCCCAAATGGAATTCTTGGTCTGAATGCTGACTATGTAAATCAGTATGTAAAGTATGTAACAGACAGAAGACTAGAGGAGTTAGGTTTCCCAAAGTTCTATAATGTAACAAATCCAGCAAAGTGGATGAGTACAGCAACCGATGTATTCGAACTAGTGAACTTTTTTGAAGCTCAGAATACAAGTTATGAAGTAGACTCACACGCACACGGAAAGAAGAAGGACGACAAGCCGAAGGAAGAGTAAATGTAAATACTAATTAGAAAAAGCTCTCACTAGAGAGTTTTTTCTTAAAACAAGAATACCTCAAACTAGCCTTTTTAATCAAAATATGGTATAGTATTTGTACATATCAGACAATCGCTGTATATGCGTAAGCATAAATAGAGGAAAGTCCGAGCACTTTGGAGGAGCAATCTTCTAAAAGGGTAGCGGGTAACGCCCGTCCGCCGTGAGGTGCGAGGTGCGAACAGAGACGCACTGGTTGGAAACGACTAGTGGATCCGTTAGGATTAGTTTGTATGGCAACATACAAGGTGCAACGGCAAAATCCTTACCTGAGTGCAAGGCCGTGCTTGGTAGGTAGTAATACCTACTGAGAGTGCCGCTTGAGGTTTACTGTAAAGTAAATCCCAGATAAATGATTGTCGCTTGGTCGTGTAAACTTCCAAGTACAGAACTCGGCTTATCGATATGTTACATCAAAAAACTTCCTTAACAGGAGGTTTTTTGTTTGATATAATAAGTGATATTCGATTATTAATAATTCGCTTGAAATTTTATTATGGACACTCATCCAACAAAGAAAAGTAGACTCGAGAATCTGGCATACTTTCTGTTAATTCTGACCGTTATTATCTCTCCCCTAATATTCGTATCTTCAAAGTTTGTACCTATCGAATTGGCAAAGAGTGTGTTTATAACTTTTGGAGTGCTGGTGACTGCAATTGTACTCGCTGTATCGATATTTAAGAACAAAATTGTAGCAATACCTCGTCATTCTATTTCAATCTTTTCAATTTTGATACTTGCCTCCGTGTCTCTTTCAACCTTGTTCAGTTCAAATATTTCAAAGTCTTTGTTTGGTCAAGGATTTGAGTCTGGCACTGCGAGCTTTATTTTTATATTGTTTTTGTCTGCATTGGCCACTATCAATCTAACTTACAAGAATAAGGATAGATTCTTTTACATATACGGGGCGATAATTGCTTCGTTCGGTTTACTTGCTGTATTTCATATTTCAAGATTCGCATTCGGATCAGATACATTATCTCTAGGCATATTACCTTACTCTACTTCAACGATTCTCGGTAAGTGGGGAGACCTGGCTATACTATCTGGATTGGTATCACTGATTTCATATAGCACGATCAAAGTTTTAAATGTAACTAAGTTATATAATGGCATTCTTTTTGGAATAATGGCAATTGCGATTGCGCTCATAATGCTCGTCAACTATAAAGTAATACTAGGGGTTCTATCTATCGTATTTTTGTTTGTAGTTGCATACGAATACTACATATCCGAGGTAAATATAAAAAGTCTATCTTCAATCATAAAGAACACTCCATGGATGGCTGTTATTATTACTCTAGTATTTGTTCTAGGATTCGTCGGTAGTGGGCCAGTACTATCAAAGCTACAAACAAAACTCAATATATTGCCAACCGAGGTTTCTCTACCATGGCAAATGACTTTGGATATAACTTCAAAAACTATCATAGAGTCACCTATCCTAGGCTCTGGTCCAAATAGGTTTGCCGGACAGTATTTGAAGTATAAACCATTCAATGATGTAAACCCAACGAACTTGTGGAGTGCAGAGTTCAATAGTGGTTTTGGATTGATCCCTACTTATGTAGTTACACAAGGTATACTAGGACTCATAGTTTGGATACTTTTCTTGACTTCATTTATACGCACTGGATACAGTTCTCTGATAGAAAAAAGTAACGGACAGTCAAAATACTTTACTACATCAGCTTTCTTTTCCTCAGTATTTTTGTGGTTAGTATGTCTAGTTTATGTACCTTCACATGTTGTTTTACTGCTAACCTTTGTTATGAGTGGAGTGTTTGTTGCATCTCTTGTAAATAGCGGGCATCTGAAACTTGTTAACATCCATGATGATAATGGAAAATTTGTTCGAAGAATTTTGTCTGCAGGTATATTAATATTCCTGTTATTGCTCGTCGTGTGGGTAGTGTTGTTCGGTATGAAGATTGTTGGACTCACATATTTCCATAGAGGTGTTAAGATTCTTGATACTAAAGATAGTGCGACTGGTTTGATAGACATAGACAAGGCTAAGTCTTCATTTGAAAAAGCAGTTATGCTTGATAAGTCAGATTCATACTACCAAGCTCTATCTGAAGTGAACATTATTGGAATTTCAAGTCTCTCTAGACAACTACAGTCAAACTCAGCAAACGGTAATTCAAAGGACAATGAAGCTATCTTAAAGCAGATTAGTGATCTAGTGACTCAGGCTGTGGATTATAGTAGAAAGGCTATTGCTATAGATAACACAGATCATTACAACTATCTAGCAGAGGCTCGCATATCTGAAGTCGCTCTCTCTCTAAAGGTTGAAAATGCATATGAGAATGCCAAAAGTGCATATGCTTCAGCTCTAAAATACAATCCATATGATCCTTCTATTTATCTATCACTAGCGAGACTAGAAGTGTCACAGAATAAACTGGATGAAGCGCAGAGAAATATAGGAGTATCATTACAATTAAAACCAAATTATATAGATCCGATATTCCTACTATCACAGATACAGGTCAACCAAGGTCAGACCAAGGAGGCAATTACTTCTGTACAATATGCAATCAAAATTAGTCCAGCGAATCCGCTACTACACTTCCAGCTTGGTTTGTTGCAGTATAATGATAAAAATTACCAGCTAGCTATCGATTCATTAACACAAGCATTAAAATTAGACGAAAAATATGCTAACGCACAGTACTTCTTGGGACTATCGTATGCACGTCTAAATAAGATGGCAGAAGCTATAGATCAGTTTGAGAGTCTGGTTGTTTCTAATCCAGACAATGCGGAGGTAAACTTGATCCTATCAAATTTAAGAAAGGGAAGATCACCTTTCAATGATGCGCCAGCTCCTATAGATAGTAAGCCAGAGAAGCGAACGACTTTACCAATAAAAGAGAAGAGTACAGCAAAGTCAGTTACAAATTAATCCCTAATATTTTCTGAGATCACATGGTAAAAAAGTTTTTCGAGATGGTAGGAAAAGAGATAAAAGGCCTACATGAGGCTGCCTATCTTCTTGCTCTATTTGCATTTTTCTCACAAATACTCGCTCTTGTGCGTGACAAAATGTTGGCATTCAAGTTTGGTGCCGATCATGCTCTAGATATATACTATTTGTCTTTTAGAATACCGGACTTGATATTCGTATCTATAGCCTCAGTAGCCTCTGCGTCGGTTCTAGTACCATTCTTCATTGAAAGATATAACAAAGATCCTGATCAGGGTCGTAAGTTTATTGATAGTATTTTCTCAGCGTTTTTTATAATCATAATATTCGTAAGTATTATTGTTTATATATTCATTCCAGACATTATCACAATACTTGTTCCGGGATTTAAGAACGATAAGTCACTACCCGAACTTATTCTTGCTACCAGAATATTGCTACTCTCTCCAATATTTCTTGGAATCTCGAATTTTCTTTCAAGTATTACTCAGATGCACAAACGTTTTCTGATCTACGCTATTAGTCCTATTCTATATAACGTAGGAATAATCGTCGGAATTATTTTTATCTATCCATATCTAGGTCTAAACGGACTAATAGTTGGAGTTGTTGCTGGGGCATTTATGCATATGGCGATCCAGATACCGTTTATTATGCACAAGGATACTTTTCCAAGATTTAGTTTTAACATAAATTGGGCTGATATCAGACAGGTGGCAGTAATCTCTCTTCCTAGAACACTAACTCTGTCTTCAAACCAGCTCGCATCTTTTTTTCTAATATCTCTAGCGTCGTTTATGAGTGCAGGCTCAATATCAGTATTTAACCTCGCTTTCAATCTACAATCAGTTCCGTTATCAATAATAGGAGTTAGCTATTCTTCTGCAGTTTTTCCAACACTATCTAAATTTTTTGTAGAGAAAAATAGACAGAAGTTTTTGGGTCAAATGATTGATTCAGCTAGGCATATCGTATTCTGGTCTATACCCGTTACTATTCTGTTTATTGTATTGAGAGCACAGATAGTAAGAACAATATATGGAGCGGGAAAGTTCGACTGGGCAGATACTAGACTTACTGCTGCTGTTCTAGCGATTTTTATAATCTCGGTGATGGGACAAAGTCTAATACTACTTTTTGTTCGCGCATATTATGCCGAAGGTAAAACAAGAAAGCCTCTATTTATAAACATAGTATCAGGAGCGATAATGGTTGCATCGGGATACATATTTACAAAGCTCTTCTTCCTTTACCCACTGTTCAGATTCTTCTTAGAGGATCTATTCAAAGTTTCTGGTCAGACTGGTACTAGTGTGCTTGTGCTGGCTCTAGCATACAGTTTGGGTGTTATGTTTAATACATATTTACATTGGCATATGTTTGAAAAGGATTATCCAGGATTTACAAAACCAGTTATAAATACATTGTTCCAAAGTTTCGCAGCATCGGTAATCATGGGTTATGTTACTTTTATTTCTCTGAGATTCTTTAATATATTCTTCCCACTAACAAAGGCTTGGAACGTGTTTTTCCAGGGATTCTTGGCTGGAATTGTGGGAATAATTGTATTAATCTTGATGCTATTGATCCTAAAGAATAAGGAAATACAGGAAGTTTGGCAGACACTGCACCACAAGTTCTGGAAGTCAAACGTTGTTGTTCCAGACCAGGGAACTCTCTAGTCTTTTCGTAAAACTTTAGTTTTATTGACGTTTCTGATAGTATAGGTTCTACATGAATCCAAAGAATATTCGTAACTTTTCCATAATAGCTCATATCGATCACGGTAAGTCCACCTTGGCTGACCGTATGCTTGAGCTTACAAATACTATAGAAAAAAGAAAAATGCAGGAGCAAGTTCTTGATAGTATGGAACTTGAACGTGAGAGAGGTATAACAATCAAAATGCAGCCAGTTAGAATGAAGTTTAAGTCTGCAGGACAGGACTATATTTTGAACCTAATCGATACTCCAGGACACATCGACTTCTCATACGAAGTGTCACGTGCTCTAAAGGCTGTGGAAGGCTCTATTCTACTTGTAGATGCGACTCAGGGAGTTCAAGCGCAGACTCTTACTACTTTGCATATGGCTCAAGAAACTGGTCTAAAAATCATTCCAGTTATTTCAAAAATAGACTCACCTCTAGCGCGTATCCCTGAGGTGACTCAAGAAGTCTGTGAGCTAATAGGTTGTGATGAAAGCGAGATTCTAAAGGTTTCTGGTAAGACGGGTGAGGGCGTAACCAATCTGCTAGACGAGATTGTAAAGCGCATTCCAGCCCCAAAGATTCCAGAAGACAATGCAACCAATGAATTTCGCTCACTTGTTTTCGATTTTCAATATTCAAATCATAAAGGTGTTATCGTGTATATTCGCGTAATGAATGGATCAGTCAAAAGACATGATCAACTCCTTTTCAAAATTTCAGATGAGAAGTTCCAAGCTCTAGAAGTTGGAATCTTTGCTCCCGATGATACTCCAACTGAGTCACTCAGTGTTGGTGAGATTGGCTATATAGTGACTGGTATCAAACAACCCGGAATCGCATCTGTAGGAGACACGGTTGCCTCAATCAAAGATCTAACTTCACCACTTCATGGCTACATGACACCTCGTCCTGTGGTATGGGCTTCGGTATATCCTGAGAGTCAGGATGATTTCAACTCTCTTAGAATGGCACTTGGTCGTTTGAGACTATCTGATTCATCATTTACTCACGAAGAAGAATCTTCAGGAACTTTGGGTAGAGGATTCCGATGTGGTTTCCTAGGAATGCTACATCTTGAGATTATTACCGAACGTTTGCGTCGTGAATTTAATTTAAACCTAGTAGTTACAATTCCAAGTATTACCTATAACGTTGAGCTTAAGAATGGCAAAACAGTGGTAGTGTATTCACCAGCACTTTTCCCAGATGATCATGAGGTTAAAAAAGTCTATGAACCTTTGGTTAAGATGAAAATAATCACTCCGCCAGACTATCTAGGTCCTATAATGCAAAGTGTCTTCAATCATGAAGGGGAAGTAACTTCGACAGATAACTTTGGAGAAAATCGAAATTCAATAACATTAATTATGCCATTACGCGAATTGATGAGGAATTTCTTCGATGAGATCAAGAGTGTATCCTCAGGTTATGCGTCCATTTCATATGAGATTACCGATATGCGCGAAGCAGACGTTGCTCGTCTAGATTTGCTTGTAGCTGATGAACCTGTTATTGCATTCACTAGGGTCGTATCAAGACGTCGTTTGGAAGAAGAAGCAAAGGCTTCGGTTGAGAAGTTGCATAAAGTTCTACCAAGACAAATGTTCACAGTTAAGATTCAGGGTAAAGCGCAGGGAAGAATAATAGCCTCAGAGACCCTAGCAGGCATGCAGAAAAACGTTACACAGCATATGTACGGAGGTGATAGAACAAGAAAAATGAAACTATGGGAAAAGCAGAAAGAAGGTAAAAAGAAAATGAAGGAACTAGGTAGAGGAAACGTTACAATCCCTCAGGAAGTATTTATAAAAATGATGCGCTCGGACTAGTGTATACCTAGAATATACGTCGAATAAAACTACATTAAGTTAGGTAATACACTTATAACCATACTTATTATTATAAGTATACCTACAACAATCATAACGACTCGCAAGGCCTTTTTTGTGTTTTGGTGGAATAACATATGAGCAATATAGTATACTATATATTGAAACTTTTCAACTTATACAATGCTTGATTTCCAAAGAAAAAGAAATTTAAAAAAGATCATGTATTCACCCGTCGTGCTGGTGATAATGTCATTGTTGCTCGTCATTCTAATTAGTGGTGTATGGGGTGTGTACAGCAAAGCACGGATCAGTAAGGCAAATTTGGAAAGAGAAAAATTGGAATTAGCAAAGCTATCTTTGAGACAGCAAAAGTTGTCTGAATCTATAGACTATTTAAAAACAGATCAGGGTGTGGAGGATGAGATACGCACGAAGTTCCGTGCCATAAAAGATGGGGAGAAGATCGCAGTCATCGTCGATCCAATAGCGACATCAGTACCGACTACTGGTTCTACCACAGAAAGTTTACTTTTTAAAGTATTCCATTGGTTTAGATAATTTGATAGAATATTCATATGAAAAATGTAATTATATATTCAACACCAACTTGTCATTATTGTGGATTAGCAAAGGATTATTTCAAGGCACACGGAGTAAACTATACTGAACACAATGTAGCTTCAGATCTAGAGCAAAGAAAGGTTATGGTAGACAAGAGTGGACAACTAGGAGTTCCAGTTATCGATATTGAAGGCGATATTACAGTCGGCTTTGATGAGGCTCATTTGGCTGAGGTTTTAGGAGTTAAGTAATTGTGGTATATTCATTGTACTGCCCTCGTAGTTCAATGGATAGAACAGTTCCGTCCTAAGGAGTAGATGTAGGTTCGATTCCTGCCGAGGGCACAATGATTCAAGCCTTAAAACAAAAACCTGAAAAAGTCCGTTCAATATTAAAACCAATTATACCTAAAGGTTTGGATGTGGTTGTGTTGTCCAGAGAACAATTTGTAGATGATTTTAATTTTGAAAAGATTAAATTATCTGATTTGGATTTAAGTCTAGTTGAAGCTTCTGATCTATCGATAGAGAACTCAATAATTAATCACGTTGAAATCAGTCGCTCAAAACTGAAATCAATAAAATTAACCGATGTCCAGTTTGACGCAGTTAATCTGCTAAATACTTATTTCGAGCAAGCTAGCTTCAGTAGGGTCGAATTTAAGAGTTGCCGCCTTACTGGTTTAAAGCTGGTAAGTGCCTCACTTAGATATGTGACGTTTACGAATAGTAAGGCCGACCTCGCGCTCTTTCGTTTTTCTATAATTGAAGATGTGATATTTGATGGATGTAGTCTTAATGATTCAGATTTTCAAGGTGCAGAGTTAAATAATGTTTATTTTATAAATTGTAAGATGAGTAACGTTGATTTTTCTAACTCGAATATTAAGGGTGTTGATCTAAGCAGTTCTCAGATTGATGGTATTAAAATGGGGGCAGAACAGATGAGAAATATTACAATTGATTTTTCACAGACAGCCCAGATAGTTCAATTATTAGGAATTAAGGTAAAATAGGTAATAATAAAATGTCGATCTCTAAATTAGCAACTGAGATAAATAAAAGCATCCAATCTTGGTATAAAGATAAGCCAAAACTGGTTGTAGCTATTGATGGTTATACGGGCGTTGGTAAGACTACTATATCAAATGAACTGGATAAAATTAATTCTGATGTTCTGGTTATTCACCAGGATGATTTTTTGATCTCAAAGGCTAACCTGGAAAACTTACTCAAAAACAATAATGATAAATCTGTCGTATTTGAATTAAGAAATATAGATTGTAATAAAATTGAAGATATTATAAAAAAGTATAGGTCTGGTGAACCGTTGTATAGAACACAGATATTTAATCCAGTTTCCGGAAACATTGATGTCGAAAAGACTTTTGACCTATCAAAAAGCATTCTTGTGATTGAGGGTGCATTTATGTTTCACCCAGAGCTCTTGAATGATCTTTGGGACAAGAGAATTTACATTACAGGTAATATTGATGAAGTTGATAAAAGAAGGGTAGAAAGGGAAAAGAATATGTGGGGTAAGGATTATTTTTCAGAAGATCACCCTGATTCATATTTTGGACAAGTAATAATCGCCCTAAAACGTTATATCGGAAAATATAATCCGGAAAAGAGAGCGGACCTTGTGATTAACACTGACAATAATTAATCCTGATTGAATTCTGGTTTTTTTAATAAAATCTGCTATACTCATATTTATGAATCCAGAAGAAAGGTCTTTGCTAGAGAGAACGTATAGGTTATGCGAGGAGAATAACGAAATTCTTAAGTCTATTCGTCTATCCAATAGAATCTCAATGGTAATGCGTGTTATATATTGGTTAGTAATAATCAGTATATCTTTTGGTGCAATATATTTCATACAGCCTTATATAAATTTCTTGAGCAGTACAGTTAGTGGATCAAAAGATTCAACAATGAACCCACAAGAAAGTTTTCAACTGCTACAGGATTTATTGAAGTAGGTTTGAAAATATAATATAGTAGTTTTAATACCAAGCCAAGTAGCTGTCTTGGTAGGTATACATTCCAAAACAACTTAAGTTATATTATAGTTAGATATACCAACGCCAAGGTAGCTCAGTTGGTAGAGCATTCCCCTGAAGAGGGAAGGGTCACCAGTTCGATCCTGGTCCTTGGCACAAATAAAGAAGACCCGAGACGCGGAAGCGTTCGGATCCCTGTGTGGCAATCGATCACACGGTATTTTATTGCCAAACAGAATTAAAATATACACTATTTCCAATAAATGTCAATAGTGTATATTTTAATCAGTGTAGATGTCGCCAGGCTTTTTCTAAAGCATCTTTACCTTCAATTTTGATTGTCTCTTCTTGTCGAGCTTAGGAAGCTTAAGTATCAATAGCCCGTGCTTCTCTATAGCTTCTGATTCGTCCACATCGATTTCCTCTGGTAGGGAAATGGTTCTTGAAAACGTACCCCAATATAGTTCGCGCATAAAATAGTCATCTTCGCGCGCTACTTTTTCCTCCTCTCTCTTTCCTTTAATAGTCACCATATCTCGAGTGATAGAAATGTCGAGATCTTCAGGTCGAACTCCAGCAATCATGGCCTTTATAACTATAGTGTCTGATGTTTGGTATACATCTACAGTTAGTTCACCTTCTTTTTCATCCTCATCTTCCCATGCAGAAATAGTCTTTGTGCTTTCTTGCTCTTCTTCAAGTAGATCATCACTGTCATCATCCATTCGGACTGTTCCTGTGATTCTTTCAAAAAATGATTTTTTTTCTTTTGCCATGATTTTGCTGAATTTCAAATTACAATTTTAATAAATTAATTCTTTGCCCGAACTCCTTTAATTTCTTCAAAAAGGATGAGCGTAATAATTACTGCCAACCACACCCAACTAAAAACTTTCAGTGTATTCGTTACCGTTTCATTAATTATAGACAAATTAAAGCCAGCATGCAATACAATAGCGAGGATAACTCCAAAAATTACTGATATACTTTTTGTAAAAAAGTCCTTGTAATAAGCTATACCGACAAAAAATCCTATAATAGCTGAGCAAACTGTGTGAACAAGTGTCGCACCAATGAATCTCATATTTCCTGTAATTATTCCTTTTGCAAATTCACCTTCGTGAAGTGGGGAAAGAATGAAAAGTGTATTCTCTAGCGCAGCAAAACCCAATGCTACTGTTATACAATAGATCATTGCATCAACTGGTTCATCCATGTACTTTGAGTTAAATAAAATAAAAGCGATTGCTAGGAATTTGCATATCTCCTCAATCGCAGCCCAGGCCATGTATCTGTAAGTCTGGTCACTTGTGATGTCAAATACAATTTTTTCAAGACCTATTGCAACTACAACTGAAAAAATACCCATCAAAAAGGAAATAGCAACTAGTGCTCTAGGCTCTGGATGCAAGTTATCTTCACGTAGCCAAAACCAAAGCCAAAGTAGTGCTGGAAGTACACCTGCAAGAAGAGCATAAAGAAAAATCATGCAAATATTATAGCATCAATATTAGGTAGGGAAGCATATTGACAATTATATCAAACTATGATAGGTTGCTTGCAACTAGCTCTTTGAATTAAGGATGAATTGGCCTGTCGGTCAGAGACTTAAAAACAAATGTTGTAACGGTTTTACAACAGATGTCTATAGTCGTTTCCTGATGATTTGAGCTGATTAAGGATAACCTATGTACAAGAAAATCATGTCCCTGTTGGCCGTCGCTTTCGCGATGGTCTTCGGAGTCAGCGCTGCATCGACCCCGCCGGTGGTGGTCGACAATGGTGATACTACTGCAGAAGGCATCGCAATTCGCGGTGCCGCTCCTGCGGCGGATACCACCACCCAGGTCGACATCACCCTGGTGCCCTTCGAAGGGTCACCGAGGTTCAATCCCGCCTTCGCTGGATTGGTCGCGAAGGCCATTTCGGTGGTTCGAGCCACTGGCACATTGCCGATGGGATCTCCGACCAACCTGACGGATCCCCGCCTGATTAACCATATTAGGTGGGACAGCATCATGACCACTCCCTCGGGAGTGACATATTGGGCTGGATTCAATCCTTCCGGTTCGTTCGCAGGTGCGAATGGTAAGACTGTGTGGGTCCTTGTCCGAGCCAAGAGCAAGACTGGCGCAAACGATGTCAGTCTGTCCATGGTCTCCGCAGCTTTGCGGAGTCAGGATGGAGGAAACAACAGCCTCGGACAAGACGTCACGTTTCTGTCCAACTCCTATACGGATCTGTCGCCTGGTTGGAGGGCAGATGGTGGCACGGTGACTACGGGAAGTTCTTCCCAGATGGTTGCTGAGCTCGTTGTGGTGGTTGGTTTCAAATCCTACCAGGTCTCGAATCAGAATGAGGTCCAGAATGTCATGTCATACGTGGTGGGCGACTTTGCCATCACGTTTACGGCTACTGCCGGAGCATCATCCAAGGTGCTTACGTTGTCTCTCATCCCTCCCACCCCGCGCCTCTTCATCCACAACATGGATGGTGTTGTGCACCTGGGGGCCGAGACCAACGGCAACGCCGGAACCTATGTGGTGCAGGTGGCCCCAACACTTACCGGACCCTGGACTTCCGGTACCAACATTGTGGCGGGTCAGACGATTGCCGTCAGTGGAATCGCCGACGCCCAATTCTTCCGGCTCATGCCCTGACCCTCGACTCAGTTCGAGGCGATCAGCGCCAAAAGGACCTATTCTTCGGAGTAGGTCTTTTCTCTTGTCTGACCCATTGACATTTTAACTCTAGTATGATAGGGTAACGAGGTTAAAAGTTGAATTATAATAATTAAAAATATGACAAAAAACATCAAAATAAGCCTAAGTTTACTGTCAATTACGGTTCTGACATTTGCTGTGTTTATAACACCAGCGTTTGCCATTAACGTAGCTGATAATGGAAATACAGCGACTGCAGCTCCAGCAACTGTGGAAAACCACACAACTGCTACACAGCTATCAGTAGCTGATAATGGTAATACAAGTGCTCCTGCAACACAGGATAATGGAAATACTTCAGCACCAGTTGCAGTATCAAACGGTACTACAGCAGATGCAGCAGCTCCAGCAACTGTAAATAACGGTAATACAAGTGCCCCAGCTACAGTAAATAATGGAAACACTTCAGCACCAGCTACAGTATCAAACGGTACAACAGCTGATGCTCCAGCTCCAGCTACAGTAGATAACGGGAATACATCAGGTCCAGCCCCAGTAGATACAAATACAGATGGTGGAAGTTCTTCAAACGGAAACCAGGTTTCTGGTGGTTCATCAGGTGGATCAGGTCCAGCACCATTGAATAACTTTACAACTATTGTTCCAGTAGCAAATTGTTCTTATCTAACAACTTTCCTAAAGTTCGGTGGTAACAATAATTCTGCTGAGGTTACAAAGCTACAGTCATTCCTAAAGAATACTGAGAAGCTAGACGTAGATATAAACGGACAGTTTGATCAGAAGACTCTAGATGCTGTAAAGGCATTCCAGGCAAAGTATGTAAATGATACTATGGCACCTTGGGGAGTTACAACTCCAACAGGAGAAGTATTCTACACAACTCAGAAGAAGGTAAATGAAATATATTGTAGAACAAACCTAACATTGTCAGCTGCACAGTTGGCGACAATAGAGGCATACAAGAACTCAATTGATAATGGAATCATCTCAGCAGAGGACGGCACAAACGCTACAGGTACAATTCAACTTTCTCCTGAAGTAGGTACAAACGGTAACAATCAGACAGCCGCACTAGCAAATACATCATTCTTCGGAAAGATTTGGTCATTTGTAAAGTGGATTTTCGGTTACAAATAATCTCTAAATAAATTATTTTTCAATAAAACCCTCATGTGAATAACTTGGGGGTTTTATTGTATAAAAATCGTGTCATTTTTGATATAATGAATGTAACTTTTTATGGAAAAGAGCACATTTTACTATGCAGTAAAAAAGTTGATTAAAGATCACTTTTTCATAGTAATCTTTTTGCTCATCTCCGCCTTTGTTTACCCTATAATCATATATGCAGCAACAGGAGAAGTTCAGTTTAGTATTGCTCCACAATATCAAATAGGAACAGCTGGAAGTTATTTCAATAACGGAAACACGATTGCCAAAGTATTCGATGGAGATTTGACTAGTTGGTGGGATGCCAATCAGTCTTTTGCCAATGGTTCAAACGTAGGATTGGATCTAACTGTAAATGCGCAAGTTACAAAACTGTGGGTAGCACCACGCACAGGATACACGGTTAGACTACATGGCGCTGTTTTCCAAGGTGCAACCGTGAGTTCTTCTACAGGACCTTGGACAACGATTTATACAATACCTAGTTATCCTCCGTTCTATCCTCAGAAACAATTTTCTGAAATACCAATAAATACTGGTGGATTGTTCTACAGATATTACCGCCTAGTCATGCCAAACGGTGCCTACGGATCTCTAGGAGAAATGAGACTAATTGGTATTGCTTCAAGTACGACTCCATACGTACCAGTTGTCCCAAAGATTAGTCCTATGGGTGGAAAGTTTGCACAACCAGTTCAAGTAACTATTACTAGTTCAACCACGGACGCAGTTATTTATTATACAAACGATGGTACGACACCAACTTTTAGTGGAGGTTCACCACAAGGTACTACTCGTCTGTACACAGGTCCATTCATGGCAACTACAACAGCAACAACGACTATCAAAAGTATTGCTGTAAGTGCAAATACATATGTCTCAGAGGTTTCAAATCCAGCGTATTTTTTCATCAATCCCGCAATCCGATCTGGAATCACGTGGCATGACAATAACGGCAATATCATAGACGCACATACTGGTGGTATAAGTTATTTCAATGGAAAATATTACTGGTACGGTGAGTCAATGAACAATATTTCACCTGAGTTGGAAAAACTTGGTGTTAACTTATATACATCATCCGACCTAGTAAATTGGACTAGTCAGGGGTTGGTTTTTAATGTAAATACATCATATATACTAGAAAGACCACACGTTATATATAACGCTACTACAAGTAGGTATGTTATGTGGGCAAGAAACGTAACAAACTCTAGAGCAATAGTCGCAACATCAAGTACGCCATACGGGCCGTTTAGGGTTGTTACCACATCTCTTAATCCTGATGCCCTAGGATTGAACGATCTCAACCTATTTAAAGATACAGATGGTACGGCATACATAATTTACACATCTAGTGATAATTCTAAAATGATTATTTCCAAGCTAGATAGTACATACGAAGGTATGTCTGGTGTTTCCAATATTTCAGCTGCGAATGCAAATAGAAGTGCGCCAGCAATGGTAAAGAGAAATGGAGTTTACTTTTTGTTAAATAGTGGACAAAATAGTTGGACTGCTACAACAAATAAATATTCAACATCAACCAGTCCTCTGGGTACATTTTCTGCACTAGTTAATCCTTTTCAATCAAGTGCAACTGAAGATAATACGATCGCTTACAGATCTCATACATCTGGCATATTAACCATCCAAGGCAGGACCGAAGGGTATATGTATTTGGGAGATAGGTTTGATAATTCAGCAACGGCTAGTGGCTCGCTATACAATAGTACATATTTATTTTTACCTATTACATTTCCAACCGACAACACCATGTCGATCTCTTGGAATCCAGGCTGGACTTTGGACGAGGCTTTTACAACCTCTATACCAACACAAGCCGCAACCGGTCTCACAGCAACCAAGAATGCTCTGACTGTGAATCTGTCTTGGACTAATAATGAGACGAACTCCTATGAGTTGTACATCGATAGGGCAACTGACAATATTTTTACTGAAAACTTTATTTCAATACGAGCAACAACTACCATTTCAAATTTTGTAGATACTGACATTGTGAACGATACTAGATATTACTACAGAATCAGAACTGTGACTGCTGCAGGTACTTCAAACTCTACAACAGCTATCGCGAATTTCCTGCTATCAGCCGATGTTACTCCACCAACCGGAACAGTTACGTCTCCAGTAAACGGTGCAGACCTTTTGGGTAATGTTACTCTAACGGCAACTTCAAGTGATGATACTAGTGTAAGTTCAGTCCAGTTTCAGGTAGATAATACAAACATCGGCGCGGTTGGAACAACATCGCCGTATTCAATAGTATGGAATTCAGCAAGTATTGCTGATGGTCCTCATAATATACGAGTAATTGTTACCGACTCTTCAGGCAACGTAGGTACATCAACTGACGTTCTGGTCAATCTAATAAACACCCAGATTACTGTTTCTGCCAATACTCCGACTATATATCAGAACTCAATAAATAATGTGATAACACTGACTGGAAATGCAACCAGCTGGACTTCTGGTACGCCCGGTTCGCCTACATTTGGAATAAGTGGTGGTACAGGTGCAGCAATAACGTCACAAGTAGTATCAAGCTCTACCAGTGCCAACATCACCGTATCCGCTGGTAGTAGTACTGGTACATTGAGGATCACGGCTCCAGATTCTGGCGCATCTACAACCATAACAGTTTTGGCTGACACAATTCCTCCGACTACAGCAATTGTAGTCCCAACAGCCAGCTCAACATTAACAGGATCGAGCGTAACTCTTACAGCATCAACTTCTGATAACGTGAGAATAGGAAGTGTACAGTTTAAAATTGATACCAATACTAGTATAGGTGCGTCTGGAACTACATCACCATATTCAATCAGTTGGAATTCAACTTCAGTAGCAGATGGATATCATACAATTTCAGTTGTTGCTGCGGATGCAACAGGGAATGTAAGTACGTCTACATCAATTGGAGTGATCGTGAATAACTCTATGCCTGCAACAATCACTACATCCGCAGCTAGTTCAACGACAAGCTTCACTGCAATACTAAATGGTAATATTACAAACGACGGAGCAGCAAGTTCTACAGCCAGAGGTTTTCAGTATGGTCTAAACTCCGCTTATGGAGCTACAACTACTGAAACTGGATTGTATCCAGTAGGTCCATACTCATTAACAGTAAGTGGTCTATCATGTGCTACCGTCTATAACTTCAGAGCATATACAATAAACCTATCTGGTACTTCATATGGACCAAACAGGACATTGACCACCGCAACATGTCCGGTAGCGACTTCAACTGGAGAAATACAGTTTAGTATCTCACCTGCATACCAGTTTGGAACTCCAGGAAGTTACAATAACAGTGGAAATGTTTACTCAAAGGTATATGACGGCAATACTTCTACATGGTGGGATTCTCAAAGTGCAAACGGTTCTCTAGTTGGCCTTGATCTAAAGGCACCAGCTGTTGTAACGCGAATGAAGATTGCACCAAGACCAGGATACACAGTTCAAGTTTACGGTGCATATCTGCAAGGAGCAAATGTCAGTTCTAGTACTGGACCTTGGACAACTATACACACAATACAACCATATCCTCCGTATTATGCTCAGCGACAGATGAGTGAGATTGCTATCGACGCCGGCGGTAGTGCATACAGATTTTACAGACTAGTTATGCCAGATGGAAACTACGGTAACCTAGCCGAATTTAGATTGATTGGAAATCCTGGCACAACCACTCCATATACCCCTGTTCACCCTACAGCTTCGCCAAATGGAGGAAAGTATGCACAACCAATTAGAGTAAGACTTTCTAGTATCACAACCAACGCATCTATTTACTATACAACTGACGGTAGTATTCCTAGTGTAGTAGACGGAGTCCCACAAGGTACAACGGTACTATACACTGCACCGTTTGTACTGAGTGCATCATCCACAGTTCAATCTATAGCTATAAGTGATGGCATGTTCGTCTCTGAAGTCTCGCCTCAATCTAGATATTGGTTCGATATCGATTTTAAGCCAGGACAGGATTGGTTAGATACTGATAACCATTTGATTGAGTCACATGATGGAGAAATACAATTCTTTAACGGTAAGTACTATTGGTACGGACAGATTTTTAATGCAAACGATCCAGAAATCGAAGCAGTAGGTATATCATGTTACTCATCAAGTGATTTGATAAATTGGAAAGATGAAGGTCCTGTTATTTATCTCGGTAGAAGTTATATGATAGAAAGACCACACGTGCTATATAACGCCACGACTGGAAAATACGTACTATGGGGTCACCGAGTTATCGCATCCGGAAAATCTACAGCAGTGGTTGCTTACAACGACACACCATACGGGGCATTCACTATTGCTTCATCATCTTACAACCCAGATGGATTCTATCTAAACGACATGAACCTATTTAAGGATACTGATGGATCAGGATATCTACTATACTCAGACGGTCCGAATACGCATTTCGTTATTTCAAAACTATCAGATGATTATCTAACCACTTCTGGAACATATGTTAGACCAAATGTATTGATTGGTCGTGAGGGTCCTCAGATGATACTTCGAAATGGTGTGTACTTCCTACTTACATCTGGACTAACAGGATGGGCTCCAAACGAGAATAAATATTCAACCTCAACGAGTGTTATGGGCAATTGGTCACCACTTGTAAATCCATTCCAGGTTAGTGTTGAGGAAGATAGAATGATTGCTTACCGTTCCCAGACAACGGATATAGAGCATATACCTGGACGTGGTGATGCATATATTTATATCGGAGATAGATTTGATTATAGTAATAATCTCGCTGGATCATTGTATAACAGTAGACATGTTTGGTTACCTTTGACATTCCCAACAAACAATACGATGTCTATTTCATGGAACAGTAGTTGGAATCTAGATGATGTATTCCCATCAGTAAGTTTGACTCCAGCTGCAACAAGTTTGGATGCTACTAGAGGAGCAAATCAAGTTGATCTGACTTGGACAAACAATGCTACAACATCACATATGTTGTATGTAGATAGAGCTACGAATTTCCTATTTACTCAAAACATAGTTTCAGATTTGGTGCCAGAGGGTACAACAACATTTACTGATCCATATATTTCCGATGGAATTGATTATTATTACAGAATAAGACTAGTTGATGCTAGTGGAACAAGTAATTCTAATATGGCTTCTGCTTTGGCAGTTGTAATACCCGATACTACAGATCCAGTTGTATCTATTACATCACCTACAGACCTCGCTACGGTCTCAGGAAGCTCTTACAGCATTGCCGCTACAGCAACAGATAACATAGCTGTCGCAGGGGTACAGTTTAAACTCGATAATGTAAATCTTGGATCAGAAGATACAAGTAGTCCATACACAATATCTTTTGACAGTACTTCAGTTGCAAATGGTAATTATGTTGTCACTGCGGTTGCCCGGGATTCATCAAATAACTATGCGACAACATCGGTAAGTATTACGGTTTCAAATATTGTGCCAGACATAACTGCCCCTGTTATTTCCATCGTATCTCCAGCTAACGCTGAAGTGGTATCTGGAAATGCGGTAAGTATAGTTGCATCTGCAGTAGATAATGTATCGCTAGCTGGAGTTCGATTTATGATTGATGGAGTATATTTGGGAGTGGAGGATGTGGCTAGTCCATATTTTACTTCTCTCAATAGTACTAGTTATGCTGATGGTAGCTATACTGTATATGCTGTAGCACGCGATTCATCAAATAACTTCGCAACAACAAGTGTAGTTATAACTATATACAATCCAGAACCTGAGATTGTAACTCCAGTAGCTGCTATTGTGACCGCTGTAAATCCACATAAAGCAATTAATTTTGTAAGGCAGTTAACCTCACCATTTGCAAGTCTTGTGCCGGACCCAGTCACAAAGGCGCCAACATTAAAGCCACTAGAAAGTTCAAAAAATTCTAAGGAAGTAAAAGCTAGTGAGTCAGGGACGAGTGTAGTATCTAAGAAGGCTACAGGATTAATAGGGGTTGTCTCAAGTACAAAGAATGATGCTGGTGCTAACAAAACTGCAGTAAAAGGTAATAAAGGCACGATCTCAAAGGTGACATCAGCTATTGTTGTAGGTACAAAGACATATTTCCTTAAGATATTGAAATTACTATTTGGAAAATAGTTTGTATTTAGGCAATTCTAAAAAGACAAATTTCCTTCAGCTCTAAAGCCCTCATGACTATCAGAGGGTTTTATTGCTCCAACGAGTGCTATCATTAGTGCATTATCTCCAGTCAATCCAGCGCCAGGTAGGTATAGAGGTAAACTACTCTCATTTGCCAACTTCTCAAAATTTTCTCTAATGTATTTATTGGCGATCACACCACCACCTATTATTAGCGTTCTTACTTCATTATCCTCTATAGCCAACTTAACCTTTGATATTAGAACTTCGGTAACAGAATTTTCAAATTCTCGAGCTATATCTTTCTTTTGATTTTCATCTAGATTCTCAATCTTTTTTAGTGCATAAAGAACCGCAGTTTTGAGTCCAGAAAAAGAGAATCTAAGATCTTTGGAATGAATCATTGGGCGGGGAAGAGTGACTAGATTCGGTATATTCTCTTTACGAGCCTGTTCCGCAAGCCTTGAAATCTCTGGCCCACCTGGATATGGGAGATTCATCATTCTGGCTACTTTATCGAACGCCTCACCAACTGCATCGTCTACCGTACTACCAAGTATTTCGAATTTTTGATGTTCGTGAATTTTTACAATTTCTGTATGACCACCACTTATAAGTAGGGCCAGAGCTGGGTACTGGATTTCTTTTAACATTTGAAATTCACTACTAGCTTTTGAATCTGATATCAAAGAAGCCATGATGTGACCCTCCATATGATTTATAGGGATTACCGGTATGTTCAGTCTTTTACCCAAATCATTTGCAAAAAGAATTCCAGTCCACAAAGCAGGTTCAAGACCAGGGCCCTTTGTGACAGCGATTCTGTTTATATTGCCTTCATCGACACCGCTATCTTCGATTATTTTTTTATATAAAATTGGAAGGTTCTTAATGTGTTCTCTTTTGGCAAGCATAGGGAAGACACCACCGAATTCACGATGTAAATCTATTTGAGAGTGAACGATGTTGCCAAGTACACGGTATTTAACATCACGGTCACTATCGCTTGATTCAAGTAAACATAGTGCTGTTTCATCACAGCTTGTTTCGATTCCTAATGTAATCATTGGTGCGCGATACAGGACTCGAACCTGTGACCCTCCCCACGTCAAGGGGATGCTCTACCAACTGAGCTAACCGCGCATGATTCTCGATCCGTTAGAATCGAGAAGATTTGCTTTTTATACTAACTCTAAACCTTCGGCTTATCAAGCTTGTCCAATCCCAACTTCTTTACTCCAAAATATACCACCCCGGCAATTATGGCGAAGTTTATTAGTATACTTATGAATTTACCGTAGGTAATATTGGCTGATAATACATGCAAAGATAGGGCAGAAAGGTCCCCAAAACGGCCCAAAACTATGCCTATAATAGGGTTTATAAGGTCATTTACTATAGATGCCACTACGTCTGATACAGCCTTACCCAAAATGAATCCTACAGCCAGCCCAACCACCCCTTGTGTACGTATAAAATCAATAAATCCTTTCATATTTTTATGTGTTATTTTTAACGTCAAAATTGTAGCATTTTTTGCCATTTTTTAAAAATATGTTAGTATTTGAAAGTGCCAAATGGCCCTATCGTCTAACGGTTAGGACAGCGGGTTTTCAATCCGTTAACCAGAGTTCGACTCTCTGTAGGGTCACAAAGATTTGATATAATGATCAATCAAAATAACTATACGGTTTTTTGACTGACGGCATGTAAGGTTATGTTATCGAAGTTTTTAACACCACCTTATTCAACTAGTTACATATGTTAAAATTAGTACAGACCTTAACCAAGGATTGTACATGAAAGCGTTATCGCAAGTAGATTGGAAGTCACCGAACACATATGTGTTTTTCGGTGTACAAGTGATAGGAGTGGCCTGGCTACTTTCCTTGATTTGGAGAGGTGTTGCGGGATCACTTAGTGTTGAGAACCTCCTACTCTCTTTGTTCATGGTGTTCTTTAGATACAAGATCGGGATGTGGTTCATAACTGTGTGGAGACATCGGTATTTTGCCCACCGTTCATTCAGACTGCGTTTTGAGTGGATGGAGAATGTCTCTGCTTTCATATCATCTGCAGATGCTCAACGTGGTGTTTGTCAGTGGGCTGCAGAGCATGTATGGCACCACAGATACTCAGACGAGCCTGAGGATCACCATAGTTGCAAACAGCGAGGTATACCATGGTGCCATTGGCTCTGGGTAGTTAAGGAGGGGAGTGATAGAGTTGTTGATTGGTCACTCATACCTCTTTTAGGTAGAAACATGTTTCTGAGGTGGATCGAGAATCGCCAATGGATCGGTATTATTTCAGGTGGAGGAATATTTTCACTAGTCGGGGGGCTACTTTCGATTGGTGGATATACTTCTTTCATTTGGAATTTCATCTTTTCCTTGTGTGCTTATTTCTTCGCTACGACGATTCTTTGGCACGGCACGTTCCTCATTAATTCCGCCATGCATTTGATTGGAACACAGAGGTATAGCACCGGAGATGAAAGTCGTAATAGTTTGATATGCGCGATTCTTACATTAGGTGAAGGGTGGCACAACAATCACCATAACGCCTACCCTTCACTTAAATGTGTAAGGGAGGGGAGGAATACACGAGTTGATCGCAGTCAACTGTATTGGCAAGGCGAGACGACCTTCGAGAGATGCTTTGATTGGTCAGGCATTTCTATCTGGATTCTCATTAAGTTGGGGATCTTCAAGTCCTTGTAATAGGACAACGAATGCGCAGAGATTTATCTCTGCGCATCTTTTTAATATCAATTAAATTGGCTTTTACCTATATCATATCTCTGCTATCCTATACACATGTCTACTAGTAATGATATTCAAAAAGAATTGATAAAGGGTATAAATAATATCGAATCTTTGAAAAGGAATAAATGGAAACCCTTTATTATTATTCTAATTATCATTACGACATCAACTCTGGGATATTTTGCTGAAAGTTCAAATCAAAAATCAAAGAATAATAAGTTTTCTACAAAAATAGAGCAAATTGACTTCAGTAAGAAGTATGAAGTCACAAAGGTAGTCGATGGTGACACATTCGACATTAAGGTTGAAGGTCGAGTAGTAAAGGTAAGAATGATAGGAGTTGATACTCCCGAGACTGTCGACCCTAGAAAGGCGGTTCAGTGTTTTGGTAAGCAAGCCTCAGACAAGACCAGAGAGCTTCTCCTGGGTCATTCTGTGACACTTGAGACCGATACTACACAGGGTGCTACAGACAAGTTCGGTAGATTTTTAGCATATGTATATAGAGATGATGGTATGTTGGTAAATCAGTATTTGATAGAAAATGGATATGCGCATGAATATACTTACAATACACCATATCAGAAGCAAAAGGATTTCAAGGAACTTGCGAAAAAAGCACGTGAGCAAAAACTTGGATTATGGAATAGTTGTAGTAGTATATAGACCATGCAAAATACGGAGATTATTATTCTTGCCGCTGGCAAGGGTACACGAATGGCATCAGATTTGCCCAAGTGTTTAATAGAAGTTAAGGGTGAACCTATGATTCATCGTTTGCTTTTAAATTTGGAAAATGGACTCATTCATAAGCCTATTGTTGTTATCGGTCACAAGGCAGATCAGGTTAAGGCTTTTTTAAATGAACGTGTCAGGTACATTTATCAAGAAGAACAAAAGGGTACAGGTCACGCAACATTAACTGCTCTACCCGCTGTCTTACCAGGTACTAAATATGTAGTCATCCTTTATGCAGATCATCCATTCGTATCCTCTCAGACTATTGATAATCTAATTCAAGGATTAGAATCTCACACAGTTGCAATAGCTACTACATATTCTGAAGATTTCGAGGGATGGAGAAAACTTTTTCAACACTGGGGCAGAATAATGTATTCTCCAGAAGGAAAGATAAAAGGAATCACTGAGTATAAGGATGCAAGTGAAGATGTTCGCTTGCAAAAGAAAATTAATCCAGGATTTTATGCTTTTCGTATTGATTGGCTTAGAGATTCTTTAAGTAAGGTTCGACCAAATAATATACAAGGAGAGTATTATTTAACCGACGTAATTAAAATGGCAGATAGTATTGCAGAAGTAGAAATAGGACTTTTTGAAGCAATGGGA
This sequence comes from uncultured Candidatus Saccharibacteria bacterium, assembly GCA_964600255.1. Classification (GTDB taxonomy): domain Bacteria; phylum Patescibacteriota; class Minisyncoccia; order Phycocordibacterales; family PALSA-1337; genus CAIOGI01. The sequence continues at coordinate 81,931 of CAZRIX010000001.1, read as the reverse complement.
CTAAATAGCAAAGAGGAAGTTGAATACGCAGAAGGTCTTATTTAGTCTTTAGATAAAGATAGATATCCTCAAGTGCCTTTACCGCATCTCCAGTTGCAATGTTGTTCTGGTGATATAGTCCATCTGTACAATCTCCCGCAGCCCATATGCCATCTACTGATGTTCTCTGTGTTCTAGGATCAACTATCACTTGGTTATACTGAGTAAGTTTTACTAAATCTTTTATAAAATATGTATTCGGTAGGGAACCTATTTCTACGAATATACCTGTTGTAGGTATTTCGATATCTTTGCCTGTTTTTGTATCTGTGTAAACATATGAGTTAACAAACTTATCACCCTTTATTTCTTTTGAAATAGCGTTTGTTATTATTTTAAAGTGAGTATTCTTTGATACAGCTTCTACTGTAATGGGATCTGCGCGGAAAGTTTCTGTGCGATTTATTAGAGTAACGGTCTTACAATATGCAAGGAGTTGAGAAGCACTTTCAAAACCGGCATTTCCACCACCGATCACAATAACATCCTGTCCAGCAAAAAGAGGTCCATCACATGATGCGCAATATGTTAGACCCTTGTGTTCAAACTTGTCAGCACCAATCGCTTCTAGTTTCTTTCTAAAACTTCCTGCTGTTGTTAGAACGGTCTTTGATTCATAAGTTGCAATTTTGCCACCTTTACTCGTCGTGATTTTAAAACCATTAGCAGACTTCTCAACCAAATCTACTCCTTCTCCTACATGAATATCTACCTTATCTTTAGCGTATGCACGAAGATGACCCTCAAGACTCTTTGCAAAATCTGCACCAGAAATCTTTATTGTTCCTATCCAGTTCTCGATACCTTCAGATACTGTACTCTGACTATTCCAATCTTTTGTAATGAAAAGGGTATTGAGTTCTTTGCGCGCAGCATAAACTCCAGCGGCAACTCCAGCTGGTCCACCACCGATTATTGTTAAGTCGTAAATCATAGAAGTATATTATACTACAAGTTTTAGAAAGTTTAGATAAAATAGGGTAAAATCACTTGCGTTCGTAAGCTCTTTTTATTTTTACGCTTATGCTAGAAAATAAAAAGACTTCCTCACCGGATTTTATCTCTATTTTACTAACTACTTAAGTTTAGAACGTCTCAAGAAGGCAGGAACAGCACCCCAATCATCATCGTCGCTTTGTATATCATTCTTTAGTTCTTTTTTCTCTTCTACTACAACTTTCTCTACTACCTTTGGAGTAGGTACTGGTTCACGAGCTGGCGCTGGAGCAGAATTGAAGATTCGATTCCTCAACGTGTCTTCCTTTGGCTTTAATTCCTGCATACTGTTTACTGCATTTGTTGTCTTGTCTGGAGTATTGATCTGCATGCCTTCTGGGAAACCAGCCGCAATAACAGTAACTTTTACTTCATTCTTCTTTAGCTTATCATCACGAACAGTTCCGAAGATAACCTTTGCATTTGGATCGACAGACTCGGTAATAACCTTTGCTGCATCCTGGATTTCAAACATTGTTAGATCCTCACCACCGGCAATAGAGAATAGAACACCTTTTGCTCCATGTATTGAAACATCAAGTAGGGGAGAGTTTATGGCCATTCTAGCAGCTTCTACAGCACGATTGTCTCCTATGGCAGAACCAATACCCATAAGTGCTGAACCTGCACTTTCCATAACGGTTCGAATGTCAGCGAAGTCAATGTTGATGATACCTGGAGTTGTGATCAAATCTGAAATACCTTCTACAGCCTGGCGTAGTATTTCATCACAGATAGAGAATGCATTCTTGACTGTAGTGTTCTTATCAATTGTTGAAAGTAGTCTGTCGTTTGGAATAACAATGATTGCATCAACTTCTTTTCTCAGTTCCTCCAATCCTGATTCTGCAATCTTTGAACGAGCTTGTCCTTCAAAAAAGAAAGGCTTTGTAACTACAGCAACAGTAAGCGCACCTAGTTCCTTTGCTGTGCGGGCAACTACAGGACTTGCTCCTGATCCAGTTCCTCCTCCAAGTCCGCAAGCAACAAAAACCATGTCAGCACCCTTTAGAGATTCCTGAACTTCTTCTTTTGTTTCTTCTACAGCACGGCGACCCATTTCTGGATTCATTCCAGTACCTAGACCACGAGTAAGATTCTTACCAATGTGTATACGTTTCTTTGCTAGAGAGTGGTGTAAATCCTGAGCGTCAGTATTTATTGAGATAAAATCAACTCCTTTAACCTTTGAGCTGATCATGTGGTTTACTGCGTTCTTTCCGGATCCACCTACACCGATAACTTTGATACGGGCAAAAGCTTCAATTTCTGGGGTAATATTCGGCATAGTCCAATCTTATCAAATGGCTTGGATAAGTCAAAAGACTTTAATATCAAGCCAAATATAATTATTTATGGCAAAAACTGCTTTAGCCACGCTAGTATAGTTTTCTTTGAATTTTCAAAAATTCTCGAGCTAGAATCTATAGGTGTGTCCTGATCCGCATGCATACCCAGAATACATAGACCGTAGGCCACTGCCCATGCTGGATCCTTCAATCCGTTTTTCTCTGGTAGGCCAAGGTTCAGGCTTCCGATACGAGCTGGAAGTCTAAGTGATGACTTTGCCATATCTTCTATTCCTGATAGACCTGCACCACCACCAGTTAGAATAATTCCTGCTGGAAGTAATCCATTTCGTCCAATCTTTTTCAAATGAGCTTCAATAAGTTCAAAAATATCTGACATTCTAGCAGAAACGATTTCTTCAAGTTTCTTCCTTGGATATGAAGTTCCAGTGATTGCACCAATCTTTATTTGTTCAGCTTCTTCAAGCGGTACTTTTAGACCGAGAGCGATATCGTTAGTGATATCTGTAGATCCGATAGGGAAGACTTCTAGTGATACAGGAATATTGTTCTCAAAGACGGCAATTGAAACGGTCTCAGCACCGATGTTTGCAAGTACGCAACCTGCGATTTTCTGTGACTTGGTTAGTGTTACCAAACTTGCTGCAATAGGTGAAGCCATTACGTCTTGTACACTAATACCTGATTCCTCAACCGCTTCTATTATGTCGTTTAGGTGTTGTTCTAGGCATGTTATATACAAAGTCTTAACTTCAAATTTACTACCATGCATTCCTTCAGGTTTGCCCAATGCTGGCTTTCCATCTATTTTGTACTGAACTGGAATACTATGAATTATTTTTCTATTCAAAGACGCTGCGGGTGGAATATCTTTTTCACACTGCTCCTGCACTCTTTTAATATCTAGGTTTGTTATTTCTAAATCTGCACGTGTGATGATTGTTGATCCTGATGAAGTAATGCTTCCAAGACCAATACCACCTATAGATAGATAGGCCTTCTTTACTTTCACATCAGCTCTTTTCTCAGCTTCAAGGATTGCTTGTTTAATACTGGCTATTACGTCTTGTATGTTTAGTACATAGCCGTGACGTAGTCCTCGAGTCTCTATCAAGCCAATACCTATTATTTTTGGCTGACCTCGGTTATCACCTTTGACAACCTTTTCATTTTTTTCTGAAGCATCAGCAATAACCACTTTTACGTGATGTGTTCCTACATCTATTCCTGTGATTATATTGCTTGCCATTCGGAGTTAGAAGAGTCTCCAAAATGTATTCGCATTTATATGCCGAATTTCTTTCGGAAACGAGCCTCTATACCTTCCATTGTACTACCATGATCGAATCCTTTCAAATGCACCAAACCGTGGATAAATATAAAAGCGAAAAAATTATCATAATCTCGGTCGAATTTTTTGGCCTCGAGCTCGGTCATTTCTGGATTTATATACATTTCTCCAAAACTATCTGAAAGAGGGAAGCTTAGAATGTCAGTAGGTTTGTTTATCTCTCTATACTCATTGTTTAGTTTCTGAATCTCCTTCTTGCCAACGATTATTACAGAAAGTTCATACTTTTTACCTAGAACAGCCTCTTTCATAGCAACAAAATCAAAGTTTGGTAACTTTGATTTTGTTGTATTTGTTATATGAAAATTATCTCCCTTCATTATTTAGAGAAACGAGAAGTCTTTTCCTGCATCTTTCCAAGTCGGATCAGTTCTGCTATTTCTGCCTTGCGCTTTAGAGACTTTAGGGTCTTCATCTTTGTCTTGTATGAAGATAGTTCTCTCTGATTGTATCTAATACTTCTAACTCTAGGCAAAATACCAGCTGCCTGAACCTTCTTTGTAAAACGACGAATAACCCCTACGCTGTTTTCGTTGCCATTTCTTGTAATTTCTACGTTTATCATATTTTTAGTATATTACTACAAAGTCTATTACTTTTCAAGTTTTTTCATGTATTTTGGTAAATCAGCTATATTTACCACTTCCTGAGCATGTGTATCGTTGTTTCTTACGATTATTGTACCTTCAACAGCCTCCTTTTTACCCATAATCAAGGCATATGGAATATGATATTTTTCAACGGCTGAAACCTGTGCTCCTAGGCGATCGCGGGCCAATGACAGAAAAAGAGGTATCTTTACTTCTCTAAGTTTCTCTATGATACCCAAACTTAGGAGTTTTGACTCGAATCCAAGCTGAACAAAAGATGCAAATGGTCTCTTTGTCTTTTTTATTTCCTTTCTTAGTTCGGCTTTACCACCTTTAATAAGTAGTGATATACCTACACCATGGATTTCTTTCTTGTAGCCGATTTTCTTTGATAGTCCATCGTATCTCACACCGATAGCTAGGACTTTTTGTTCCTTACTTTTTTTATTATTCTCATGATCTAGGTTTATTATTGAAAAGATTGTCTCAGTACAATATTTTCTATTACCAATCAGGTGGTGATTTATTCTGTATGGAATACCAAGAGCCTCTACGTACTCTAGAACTTCCTGGAAGTGTGTTCTACTAGACTCTGACAAGAATGTCATTGAGTTTGGTGCATTCTCATTTATTTTTTTACATTTATCATTCTGGCAAGTTAAAAGTTCAAAAGGGTCCTTTTTCAGAAGCTGACGACACTCGGCATGCATATCGTTTACATGCTTCCTATAGTAGTTACTAAGATCACGTGTGTATCTGTTAATGGATTCTTTGTCGCCAATACTATTGATCTCAAGGCAAATATTCTCATAACCTTCTTCTTTGAGAATCGCACGAGTTGTCTGAATCAGTAATGCCTCTGCAATACTCTTCGATCCTCCCATTATTTCCAAATCACAGTAACGATTGAAGCTCGCACCCTTTTTTATTGAACCCTTAAATGGTTCTTTGAAATAGAACATTATTGGTTGAGGTAGTGCATGCATTTCTTTTTCTGTATACATGCGCAAAAGAGCCACTTTTTCTTCTACATGTAGTGGTAGTTTTGTACTAGATTTCTCATCTTCGTCTATATGATCACCTTCAAGCAAACCTTTTGACTGATCTATGTCTATTTTTTTGATCTCAGGACTCTGATGTGGTGTAAAGCCATAGTAAACAGGTATTTCACCAATCTTGTCTAAATTTTCGTGCGGAATGAATTTCTGCTCTGTGGAATTATTATTCTTTTGCATATCAGTGTATTAAATTTTAAATTCTCCAGGTAGGATCGATATTTTTGTGGGTGGTAATAAACGTATGAAGGCGCGACCAACTATTAACTTTTTATCAAGAGGCCCCCAAGTTCTTGAATCCGCGCTCTCTGCACGGTTGTCACCCATAACGAAGTATTCAGTTGGACCGAGAGAGATTTTGAAATCATCGCTAGTTCTGTGACGATCAGCAATAAAACTATCGTTTAGAACTATACCTTCAGGATTTTCTTTGTTCTGAACAGTAACTCGACCACCGTTTGATACTAGAGTTTCTCCAGGCAGACCGATTATACGCTTGATGTAGTAAACTTTTGGATTTCTCGGGTACTTGAAGATGATAACATCACCCCTCTCAGGTGAATTCAATCGGTAAGATAGTTGATCAACGATAATATACTGGCCAGTATTGAAAGTTGGATCCATTGATGGACCATTTACTATGAAAGGTTGAGCAATATATGTGCGAACAGGAATGACTATTATTAGAGCTATGATGATGAACTTAATAATTTCTTTAAAGAAATTTTCTTTAGGCTGATTTGTATTAATTTCAGGATTCATTGCAACAATTGTACTGCCAATGTTCGTTTGACACAAGATTTTCGTTTGTGACATAATAGCTACATGGCATACATAATCGCAGGTTTAGGAAATCCAGGACAAGAATATGAAAAAACTCGTCACAATACTGGAAGAATTATTTTACAATCATTAACTGATGAGGAATTTTCTTTTGATAAAAAAATAAATGCGCAAATTAGTGAATTAAAAGTTGGAAAGGAGAAGGTGAGGCTAGTTGCACCAGATACCTTTATGAATAATTCTGGTAAGTCTATTGCATATTTAGTAAAAAGTGTAAAAGCGGCAGAGAAGTTAATCGTAATCTACGATGATTTCAATTTACCACTAGGAAAAATACGAATCTCATACAATAGAAGTTCAGGAGGTCACAATGGAGTCGAGTCTATTATAAAGGCAGTGAAAACCGAAGCGTTTCTACGTATCAGAATAGGGGTAGCACCAGAGAATACAAAAGGCTTAGCAAAAGTTCCACATGGAGATGACAAAATAGAGAAGTTTATTTTAGGTGGTTTTAAGGATGATGAGATGAAGATAATAAAAAAGACAGCAAAGACTGTGAGTGAAGCTATTGAAGTTCTTATAAAAGAAGGGAAGGATATGGCGATGACGAAGTTTAACTAATATCAAATTGTATACAAAACAAAAAACCGCTTGTGGCGGTTTTTTATTTGAAAGAATTATTATTTCTTCTCTCCTGTGAAAGATAGAGCCATCTTCTGTTCCTTTACATCAAACAATGTAATCTTGAAACTGTATGACTTTCCTAACTCTAGAGTCTTCCTTAGTTTTTCTTCTGAACCAAATTCTGAAATGTGTACAAGTCCTGCGATTCCTTCTTCTATTGAAGCTAGGGCACCGTGCTTATTGAACTTGATAACTACACCTTCTACTACTTGATCCTTCTTGTATTTCTTTGAAGCTTCTACCCAAGGATTTTCCTTAAGTGCTTTTAGAGATAGAGAAACTTTTCCTTCCTTGATCTCGATTACCTTCACCTTGATCTTCTGTCCTACCTTAAATAGCGCACGTGGATCTTCTACAAGTGACCAATCGATTTCTGAGATATGAACAAGTCCTTCTAGTCCATCTTCAAGCTTAACGAAAACACCGAAGTCTACGATACCTGTAACTGTTCCATCGATAGTATCTCCAACTTTGTATTTACCGATAATTCTCTCCTTGTCTTTTGATTCAGGTGTCTTCTCTGAGAAGATAAGTTTACCTTCCTTTGGAATTGCTGAAATGATAGAAACTGAAATCTTTGTTCCAACAAGCTTTCTCAGTTCTTCTAGAATCTTGTCCTTGTCACCGTCAGCTACACGAGGGTAGTGTTCAGTCTTAAGTTGAGATGCTGGAAGGAAACCAGAAATACCTTGCCACTGAATGATAAGTCCTCCCTTGTTTGCTTCGATGATTGGAAGTTCAAGAGTTGTCTTGTTGTTAATAGCAGCTTCAGCTTCAGACCAGATAAGTGCCTGGCGAGCTTCCTTTAGAGAAAGTTCCAAGTATCCATCCTTGTTGTCTGTTTCTATAACCTTAGCAGCGATAACATCCCCGATATTTATTTTCTTGATAATATCGCGAGCTGTAAGATATTCACGTCCATAAATGATACCAGTACCAAATGGTGCGAGATCAATATAAACTGCTGACTTCTCAATATTAATAACTGGTCCTTCAACTAGCTCACCTACAAGTGGTGGGTTGGCAGATTCGTGAACGATTCTGTCCATCTGTGTGTCGAGCTTTGGAACAACGACAACCTTCTCCTTCTTAACTTTCTTGACTGGAGCTTCCTCCACAACCTCAACGTCCTTTGTTTTTTTAATCATATTTTAAATGCATACGGTCCGCTTTTTAAACTAGTAATGTAATTGTTCCGTCTGCGCTCGGACGTTGTGAAAGATAATCTTTCACACGCTCCTCGCTTGCCGGAAGAAAAAATAATTGCGGTTTTAGCGTACACAGGGGTTAATAATGGCTAATTTATTAAATAAATAACAAATACGCCGTAGGAGATACTATAGTATAAAAGATGGCAAATGTCGAGGGGAGATTTGAATATTAAATTTAAATTTCATATAATCAATCAATGGTATACCAAATTCCCGGTGTCGGTCAGTTGGAGCTTAAAACTCTCATTCTCGATCTTAACGGCACTTTAACCGTCATGGGAGTAATCCCCGAAGGAGTAAAGGAACGCCTTACACGATTAAAGGACCTTGGATATCATATCCTGTTCTTTACTGGCAATACACGCAACAATGCAGATCAAATCGCTGCTGAATTGGGTATTGATTGGATTTTGGCTGAAAATGGAGACGCAAAAAGGTATGAAGCGTTAAAGCTCAATCCCGATACTTGCGTGTCTATTGGCAACGGTTTGATAGATCTAGAGCTCATGAAGGTGGTCAAGCTCAGAATAGTTACGATTCAGTCTGAGGGTGTACATGTACAGGTGCTTTTAAATTCGGACATCGTTACAACTTCAATCTTAGACGCGCTCGATTTGCTCATTGATCGATCTGCACTTATCGCGACATTGCGAAAATAGGGTTGTCATAAACCCACACAACAGACCGCCAAGCGAAAGCTTGAGCGGTCTTTCTACTTATCCCCAACATATCCCCGCGGAATGAAAAATTGTTAAAATTATTATATTTTTTACTATTGTTTTAGTTTTTCTATTTATCATAATTGAGGGATGGGTTATGAGAAGGATTATGATAAATGGAACAATAAGAAAAAAGATCTAAACAAGAGGGTATTACCAGACTCTTTCTTTTTCTTGGATAGAGAAATTTGGTGGACATCAACAGGAGTAAATATCGGAAATGAGATTGATGGGAAACATGATAATTTTGAAAGACCAGTTTTAATTTTAAAGAAGTTCAATGAAAATTCATTTATCGGTTTACCGATTACATCACAGAAAAATAAGAGAGATTTAAAATACACAATACTATATAAAGGGGAGTTAAATTACATATTATTGAATCAAATCAGATCTTACAGCTCAAACAGGTTACTTAGATTAATCAGGAGACTTGGAGAAGTAGAATTTGAATTAATAAAGGAGAAAAGCATGAACTCTTTTATATAAAACGAAACCCCGCTTTAAGGCGGGGAATCTCGATGCGACCATGTCCGTATAATGTACAAATTATAGCCGAGTCATGCTCAAAGTCAATTTAATTCTTCCTTAAATTTTTAATTAGTGCTAGTATTTAATTATAATGAAGAAAAATTTAACGTTATTGTTTATATTACTAATATTACTAGCTGTCGTTTTGACTCTGGTAAATTTATCTAGCACTAAAGAAAAGAGGAAGGTAGAAAGTTCTTTTAGGTATATGAACAATACTTACAGATACATTTTAGATTATCCATCTTTTATGAAAATGGGTACAGACAATGATTACGGCAGAAATTCTCTCGAGGTTCAAAAAGATATTTATCTCGAAATTCCAGGTGAAAGTGAAATTTTCTCTATAAATGTTGATCTTAATGAGCCAACAACAACTCCACTTTTAGAATATGCTCAACGTATTAGAAACATGCAGTTGGATGATAGTAGTAAAAGTAATGATCCAAAGGTTGGAGATTTGAAGCAAATAACTTTTGCTGGTAATCCCGCGTATTCATTTACCTTAGAAGATAAATTTAATGGAGAAAATGGTACAGGTTACGCTCTGAGAGATAACGACATGTACAATTATGTTTTGGTGGAAAATCCTGTAGGGAAGAAACTGATTATTCACTATTTAATAAAGAGTAAGAAATATCCAGATAATGTACAATGGGCAAATTGGATAATCCGAGACTTCAGTTTCCGACCAGTAGAATCTCTGGATAAATAATCGTCTATTTACTTCCCCCACACCCCAACCCAGAAATTTCTTTTATAAGACTTTCCTCCGAACTGCGTATAATGGACTTCTTTGTCCAAATACAAAGGCTCACCTAGACTAGAATACGTCGCCAACAGGTCTTCCTTAGAGAAAACTCTCTCAGTTAATCTTAATCCTGGCATTATATACGTGTCTTTCTCTGTACCTGGATTTGTTTTTAGTAAATTCTGTGCGTTTTTGTCCCCATCTTTGCAAAGTGCTCTAAGGAAAAAGTAACCACCAGGCTTCAGGCTTCTTTGTAATTCAGATAAATAGACGGCTCTTTCTTGTTCATTTAATGAATTTGAACAAGTGACATCTAGAACGATATCAAAACTCTGATCAGCTACTGGCCATTTGATCCCTATACTTTGCTTTATGAAATTCCCATTTGGAACGAGCTTACGAGCATGATTGAGAACGGTATCAGATATTTCTATGCCTGTAATCTTATTGTTCAAACCTTGCTCGGCTATATAGTGACTATTCTTGCCATTTCCACAGCCAAGATCGAGAATATTGAGATTGTCTAGCTCTATTTTTTTCTCCTTTCTCAAGAAACGCGCAAAATCCCTCACACATTGTGCAGGTACGTCACTTAGACTAACCAAGGTTGGATCGCGATATTCCTTTTCCCAGATATTTTCTTGCATGTATTAACGATATCATATCTTTCTGTTATAATGCACTCACTATGATTATTACATATTACGGAGGTGAATTTTTTAAGGTACAGTTTGGCGATACAACGCTTGCTTTTAATCCTATTTCTAAAGAGTCAAAGTTAAAGTCTAGTCGCTTCGGAGCCGACATTGTTCTTACAAGTACATATCATGAGGACTTCAATGGAGTAGATCAGGTGACTCACGGAGAAAAGAAACCTTTCGTAATATCAGGTCCCGGTGAATATGAGGTAAAGGAAGTTTTCATCAAAGGCCTTCCTTCAGAGTCTAAATACGGTGGCAAAGATTTGGTAAATACTATATATACAGTATCTCTTGAGAATATGAACATTTGTTTCTTGGGTGCAAACAATAGCGCTGAGCTAAAGAATGAAACTGTCGAGGCTCTAGACGAGATCGATATTCTATTCGTTCCAATTGGTGGAGATGGTGTGCTCGATCCTGCAAAGGCTTACAAGCTAGCCGTATCACTTGAACCAAAGATTATAATCCCAATGCATTTTGGTGATATTGGAGAAAAAGACGCTCTGAAGGTTTTCCTAAAAGAAGCAGGGGAGAATCCAAAGTCTGAGCCAAAGCTTACTCTAAAGAAAAAGGATCTAGAAGGAAAAGAAGGTGATATTGTGCTTTTGGATTCTGTAAATGAGTAGTACATTCATCTACCGCTAGAATATTTCCGTTACGTTGATGTTTGCAAAAGATTTCTGTGATAAAATATATACATGTTTGAACACATAGAGAAAATGAAGGGCAAACCAGAGCATATTCGAAGGAAATATGCCTTTGTCGTTTCTTTTTCTATATCAGCTCTAATTTTTGTAGGATGGATTGCTTCATATGGATTTAGCAATTCTCCAGTACTAGCAGATACAAGTGCAAATACCACAAAGGATGTAAATGGTGCACAGACAAATTCGAAAGAGACACAAAGTGCAAAAGTAGATTCACCAATTTCTTCACTCAGTGCTTCTGCTGTTGGAGTTTTTGATGATGTAAAGAGTATTATCTTCGGATCAAACAAAACAGAGTATTCATCGCAAATAGAAATTGTAGGAGGGGAGAGATAGTTTGTTTATAAAAAGAATATCGCCCGGAACACTTGATGTGCCGCGGGCGAAATTTGATTATGCCCCGGTTTTTTTACCGGGGTTTGTAATTCTCTCTATGTCGTACTCTGCCACTACGTATCCGAGTAGATAGGCGAGAGAGAACAGTCCTGCGATGCAGGACAGGATCATTATTGCGTAGCGACTCTCCTTCTGGTTAGAGAGTCTATATGCAGTCACGCCCGATAATAACCAAATCGGCATCGACCACCATATATTTAGGTAAAGGTACTCCACTGTAATTAAGAGAGTGTATGCAGCAATGGCGACACCCACCATTTGAATTCTTTTCATCAGACCATATCATAACATTTATTTGGCACAAAGTCAATACAGACATAACCGCGACAAAACTCCATTTTTTTGCTATACTTTCCAAATAAAATTATCAAAAACACAACAAAACCATGGCAAAAAAACCAGAAATAACTGAGAAGAATGATGCTCCAGAAGCTCGAGATCCAGCGCTTGGAATTGTCGCAAGAAACATAACGGCCGAAATGCGTGAGTCATACTTGGACTATGCCATGTCAGTTATTACTGCACGTGCACTTCCAGATGTTCGTGATGGTTTGAAGCCTGTGCACCGCAGAATCCTTTATGCAATGCATGAAAAGGGACTAACCGCCTCTGCAAAGTTCCGTAAGTCTGCCGTTGTTGTGGGAGACGTGCTTGGTAACTACCACCCTCACGGTGACGTTGCTGTTTACGATTCTATGGTAGGTATGGCTCAGGATTTTAAGATGAGATATCAGCTAATCCAAGGTCAAGGTAACTTCGGTAACATTGACGGAGATCCAGCAGCTGCTATGCGTTATACCGAGGCCAAGATGTCTCGTCCTGCTGCTGAACTTCTTCGTGATATTGAGAAAGATACTGTGGAGTTCCGTCCAAACTACGACGGTACACGCAAAGAGCCAGTAGTTCTACCAACCGCTGTTCCAAACCTACTTTTGAATGGAACTTTGGGTATTGCTGTGGGTATGGCAACAAATATAGCTCCTCACAACCTAGGTGAGGTTGTAGATGCAACTACTCATTTGATAGAAAACAAAAATGCAACTACAGAAGATCTACTGCAATTCATTAAGGGTCCAGATTTCCCAACTGGAGGAATTATGTATGGAGAAAAGGATATCCAGCATGCATATTCAACAGGTCGTGGAGGGATCGTTGTTCGTGGTGAAGCAGAAATAGTTGAAGACAAGAAAGGTCAATTCCAAATCATCATCAGTTCAATTCCATACCGTGTAAACAAGTCAGAATTGATAGTGAGAATCGCAGACCTAGTTCGCGACAAAGCTATCGAAGGTATCAAGGGTCTTCGTGATGAATCAGACAAAGAGATGCGTATCGTTATCGATCTCAAGAACGGTGCATATCCAGAAAAGGTTTTAAACTACATCTACAAGCATACTCAACTCGAAGATACTTTCCATGTAAATACAGTTGCTCTGGTAAACGGTGTTCCTCAAACTCTATCTCTAAAGTCTATCCTAGAAGAATTCATCCTACACAGAGTTGAGGTTGTTCGCCGTCGTACACAATTTGATTTGAATAAAGCAGAAGAGCGCGAGCATATTCTATTAGGCTTGAAAAAGGCTCTAGATCATATCGATGAAATCATAACTTTGATCCGTAGTTCAAAGGATGCTGTTGAGGCTCATGCTAATTTGATGAAAAAGTTCAAATTCTCAGAAAAGCAAGCTACAGCTATTCTTGAAATGCGTTTGCAAAAGCTCGCTGGTCTAGAGAGAAAGAAAGTTCTAGATGAATTGGCTGAGATCCAGGAACTTATCGCTAAGCTGAAAGAGATTCTAGGTAGTGAGAAAAAGATCCGCGGAATCATACGTGATGAATTGGTTGAAATAAAGGCAAAGTATGGTGACGAGAGACGTACTCGTTTGATAAAGCATGGTCTAAAGGATTTCAATCCAGAAGATTTGATTCCAGATCAGGAAAGTGTACTTGTCCTTACAAAGGGAGGTTACATAAAGCGCACAAATCCAGATGAATATCGCCAGCAGAAGCGTGGCGGTGTTGGAGTTGTTGATCTAGATACAAAGGAAGAGGATTTCATTACTCACCTAGTTTATGCCAATGCTCACAACGATCTTCTTTTCTTTACAGATAAAGGAAAGGCATATCAGATCAAAATGTACGATCTTCCAGAGGGTAAAAGAGCTACTCGTGGTAAGTCAGTGATGAATTTCCTATCACTTTCAGAATCAGAGAAAATCACATCTATTTTGCCAATGCCAAAGAACAAAAAGGAAGCAGATGGTCTAGCTTTGATGATGGTTACAAAGAATGGAACAGGAAAGAAGAGTTCAGCTACACATTTCCATGACGTTCGTCGTTCTGGTTTGATCGCTATCACACTAGAAGATGGTGATGAGCTAATGTCTGCATCATTTGTATCAAAGAATGATGATGTGGTTATTGCAACTCGTGACGGTCAATCAATCCGCTTCGAAGCTGAAGACGTTCGTGAGATGGGCAGAAATGCAGCCGGAGTTCGTGTGATAAAGCTTGGTAAAGACGATGCGGTTATCAGTGCTGATGTTGTATCAAAGGACGCAAAGAATCCAAAACTATTCGTAATGGGTGCTCATGGATATGGAAAGAAAACAAAACTTGAAGAATACAAGACACAGAATCGTGGTGGCTCAGGTATTCTAACTATGAACGTCACAGACAAGACAGGTCCATTGATTGCTGCAAAGGTTGTTACAGATGAGATCGAAGAAATGGTGGCAATGTCAAAGAAGAGTCAAGTTATCCGTGTAAATCTAAATGAAATTCCAACTCTAGGCCGTTCAACTCAAGGAGTGCGTGTGATGAAGCTAAGAGATGGGGATTCATTGGCGTCACTTATTTGTTTATAATTGTTGGTAAAAAAGAAGAGAGAATGAAATGTATGACGAAGGACATTTCGGAGACGTGGAGACGTCGAGAACTAGTACATCGCCAGTAGGCGATAGTGCGTGTCCTGAGGCGTATATTTCATTCTCTTTTGCATACAATATCTTAAATCGCTCTTGTTTTTTATTTCCTATGTTATAATAATTGCATGTTTTCTGACCCTCAAAAAAATATAGCAATGTTAGGTATCGACCATGGTATGAAAGTTGTCGACCTAGGTGCTGGATCAGGTTTCTATACAATAGAAGCAGCCAAGAAAGCCGGTGCTTCTGGACGAGTATATGCAGTAGATGTTCAACAAGATCTTTTGAACAAGATTAAAAACAGTGGGGCACTTGCCGGTCTACGCAATATCGAGGTTGTTTGGGGTAATATAGAAAAACTAGGTGGAACAAAACTTCGTGAAGCGATCGCTGATCGTGTAATTCTTTCAAATACACTCTTCCAAATAGAAGTTGCAGATAGAGACAACCTAGCACTTGAGGTAAAGAGACTTCTGAAGTCCGGAGGTAAGCTTCTAGTTATCGATTGGTCATCTGGAAGTCCATTGAGTCCAAAGACACTAGTTCCACAGATGCTTGCTGAAGGTATTTTCCAAAAGGTAGGTCTTACAATAGAGAAGACTTTTGATGCCGGAGATCATCATTATGGTATTATATTTAAAAAACAATGAGTAAATTTCAAATAATTTTAACTGGAGTTTTTGTTTTTTGTATCGTGATCGGAGTTATTGCTTTCGCCACATTCAAAAGTAGTAATACATCAACTCAGTTACCAACAGTAACGATATGGGGAACTCTACCATCTTCTACTATTACCGAGATGGTCAATCAGTTGAACCAGACACGTGCATCAGCATTGAGTATCAACTATGTCCAAATACCCGCAGCAGACTTTAGAAGACAGTTCATAGAGGAGCTAGCAAATGGTAGAGGCCCCGACGCAATACTAGTACCGCAGCAGTACATATTGGGTCTAGTAGATAAGATTATCGAGATTCCAAACACTGCACTGTCACAGCGTGCATATCAAGATACATTTATTGGCCAATCAGATTTGTATATTACACAAACAGGCTTCACAGCTATTCCTTTCCTAGTGGATCCTATGGTCATGTATTGGAATAGAACAATGTTTACAAATGCAGGTATAGCAAAGTACCCAGTGTATTGGGATGAGTTTGCAAATATAGGAAAGAAAATAGACATCAAGGATATCAATTCAAATATTAGAAGAAGTTCTATAGCTATGGGAGAGTTCGCAAATATTGATCATGCTAGAGAAATCCTAAGCACTCTATTCCTTCAGGCTGGTAATCCTGTAACACTATATGGTTCAGCTGGTATACAGAGTGGGCTAAGTGACAGTTCATATTCAGGTTCTAGAACTTCTACACCTGCACTGACTTTCTTTACTCAGTTTTCAGATCCTAGAGATTCACACTATTCTTGGAATAGGTCATTACCATCATCAAAAGCAAGTTTCCTAGCTGGAACCCTGGCTACATATTTTGGTTTTGCTTCAGAGGTAAATGAATTAAGGCAAAAGAATCCAAACATAGACTACGATGTTGCTCCGATACCTCAAGCTAGAACTGGTACAATACGAACTACATACGGAAATATGTATGGATTGTCATTGGTAAAAAGTTCACAAAATCAAGCAAATACATATAATGTTATGCGAATACTTACAGCAGGCGACGCTATGTCTATCTTGAGCAAGATAACATTTTTACCATCAGTTAGGCGTGATGTAATAGCTCAAGGATCTACCAATCCATATATGGCAAGCTTCTTGGATGCAGCGCTTATTTCACGAGGTTGGCTGGACGCTGACCCTGTAAGATCAAACCAAATATTTACAAATATGGTCCAATCTGTCACAAGTGGTCGTTTGGATACATATACTGCGATCAAGAATGCAAGTGATGAACTTAACCTATCACTACAAAACAAATGAAAAAATATCTAATAACACTTACAATATTTTTATCTCTTATTGTCCCAGTATTTTCTTTTGCGCAGAATGCACAGCCGGTAAAGCTAGATTATAGCGGGTTGGTGAAGTGTGATGGTGTTGTGGCTAAAGATATAAATGGTAATCCATTAGAGAAAGACAGACAACAAGTTTGTGATTTCAATGCACTAATGAATATGGTGAAATCAACGATAAATTGGCTGTTCTTCATAACCGTGCCAATAGTCACTGTGCTTATGGCCTATGCAGGACTTCTGTATATGACAGGTACTTCTGGTAATATAAGTACAGCAAAGAAGATCTTCCCATCAGTGGCTAAGGGGTTTATAATAATGCTTGTAGCATGGATTTCAGTTATCACGGTAGTCAACTGGTTCGTGACAGAGAAGAATAAAACTGTGATCGGTACATTTATTAATACACCATCAAAATGAAAAAAATACTAGTTATTGCGATTCTACTAATTTCCGGATTTGTGTATAGTTTTCCTATTACAAATGCTGCTATTGATACTACCGCAAATAAAGGTAATTTAGATACAACTGCCAACAAGACACCAGTAGTGGTCAAACTCGACAATCCAATCAAAGTAAATAGTATAAGTGATCTTCTGCTGACTCTTGTTGATCTGGCGATATATCTTGGATCTATCGTGGCCGTGCTTATGTTTATATACATAGGATTCAAATTTGTAATGGCACAGGGTAATGATAGTGCTATATCTGAAGCCAAAGAATGGTTTATGTATGCCGTTATAGGTACTGCCTTACTCATCAGTTCAAAGGTTGTGGTAGAAGTTGTTAAGACCACACTCATCAGTGCGGGTTTGGTTACTGAACAGCAATTTAAAAAATAATTAATATTTATGAATAAATTACAAAGCAAATTATTACTATTAACACTACTTTTACCCGGTTTTACTTTTGCGCAGGGCAAGTCACTGAAGGATCTAGCGCGTCTAGTAGCTGAATATCTAAACATAGCCTTATCACTGATCATAGGTCTTGCCGTTGTGGTGTTTGTTTGGAATGTATTCATCTACTTCTTTACTGAAAAGGACAGAACTGAAGCAGGTAAGTACGTATTATTCAGTGTAATTGGATTCTTTGTAATACTTTCGTTCTGGGGAATAGTCGCAATATTTACTAATACACTACAGTTAGATAGTAGACAACCAGGAACCGTACCATCATTTGTGAATTTCAATGGCGGTGGTGGCAGTACATCTGGTGGTAATACAGTTCCAAGTGTGAGTGGAGCTACAACAAACCCTTCAAGTGGCACTAGTGGAACAACAAACCCTCCAAGCGGTTCAGGTAATGTTTTCAATGGACCAAGCGGATCGCCAGCAACAGGGAATTCAAATGGTAGCGGATCTGGTAGTACATCAAACTCTCCGAGTGGGTCACCTAGTACTGGTGGTACACAACCATCAGAATCCGGTGCTACAGGTTCGGACCCATCAGGTAATTAAATAAAATATGAAAAAAATACTTACTCTAACAACAATCCTATTTCCAGCATTTGCATCAGCACAACAGCTACGAGATATTAATGATGTGGCGCAGAAGAGTGTAAACATTGGTAATCTTGTAATCCAGTTAGCAATTTCACTGGCTGTAGTATTTATAATCGTAAATGTTGTCAGATACCTAATCGCAGGTAGTGACGATGAGGATGCTCGCAAGAAGGGTGGTGATGCTATACTTTATGGTGTTATTGGTCTATTTGCGATTTTGTCTATTTGGGGAATGGTATATCTTCTAGTAAATACATTTAGATTCTCTGAAGATCAAAGACCAAATTTTAACAATTTGAGAATACAGGACCCTACGATTAATTCTAATATATAGCATTCTCGTATCCACAGCCCATTTGTTGCTAAACCTTTAAACTGTTATAATTTAGTAGTTATTAAATAATATATTATCATGAAAAAAATAATCGCAGCCATTATCGCATTTTCACCTACGCTTGTATTTGCTCAACAGCTAAATGACATCAACTCTGTTGCAATGAAGGCAACAAATATTGGTAACTTGCTCGTTAGACTAGCTATCTCATTTGCAGTTCTATGGATCATAATCAGTGTTGTCAGATACCTAATCGCAGGTAGTGATGATGAGGAAGCTCGTAAGAAGGGGGGACAGGCTATACTTTATGGAGTTATAGGTCTATTTGCAATCCTATCAATCTGGGGACTTGTATATCTTCTAACAAACTCATTCCAGTTTGGACAAAACAATCTTCCAACAGACAAGGTAAACAACATTCAGCTTCCACCACCACCACAGATTCCATAAATCCAATTTGATGATTAGCTTGATAAACATTGCTCACGCACAGTCTGCGTCACAAGTTCTATCGAAGAACCCCACTATACGTGGTTTTCTAGATAGTATTGCTTTGAACATAATCACACCGATTCTTGGTGTAATGTTCCTACTGTCTTTTGTAACATTTGTGTACGGCATATTCAAAATGATTGCGAGTCAGGAGGATTCTGATGCAAGAGAAGACGGCAAGAGAAGTATATTCTGGAGTGCGGCGGGAATGTTCATCATGGTATCGGCATATGGGATAATTAGGGTTATAGTCAGTACACTTGCACCAGTGGGTGTTACTGATCCATTCCAGTAGGGAAGTTGTTTAGAATAAAATATGCAAAGTAAAAGGGGGTCCCATAGGGTCCCCCTTTGCCGTTTTCGAGTGGTGGTATTATCTACTGCCTCTCGACTACGTACTCGATGTGGCCAATATCCTTGGCCGAGGAAGGATCGAGCGTAAACCCGATCCTCGCAATATTCTTGCCTGCGAGCGGATCAGACCAATTGCTCGGTCTGTCGTTTCTGGCAGGTACGAATATTTTTTCAATCTCATGGTCAGGCCGACCGACGAGATTGATGTGTATGACGTACGCAACGTCATCTTCCACAATTCCCGATCTGAACCGGGAGAAATGTGGGTAATCGATCATCCTAGGAGTTGCCCCCTTGATGATCGTGATTGTGGTGGTTGCCGAAGCCTTACCACCGCCAGTGACAGGGACGTGCTGTACCTTCTTTTCTGACCCGTTGTAGGATCGGATGTAGAACATCGTAGCGATTAGTATCGCCGCGATTGGCCCATACCACGCCAGTTTTTTGAGAAGTGTGGTGTTCATGTTAACTTACGTTGTATGTGCCGCCTTTCTCGAGACCCTTGACTATACTCACTTTAACTCCGTCACCCTTAACCCCAGCTGCACTTGCAGCAAGGGCCATAATAAGGTTTGGATCTGCTCCAGCCCCGATACCCTTTGATAGAGCATCTGCTGCAGAATTCACAGCTGTTGCCAGCGCTTGGGTCTGGTTACGCTGTTTTGTTGCTGCAGCCTCATCAACCGTCTTGATTCGAAGTTTTGTTATGAAGAACCCACAACGAATCTCTTCGGTGCTGATATCTCGATCGCCGCCGAGGACCTTAGAGAGATCCTCGTTACGTTTATCAAGTGAAGCCCGGATATTCCTACCATCCTGCTCGTTTGCGAATAATTCCTCAATTCGCGCCTCAACGATGGCTTCGAGGGTTTTAACTGCCTCTTCCTCTTTGTAGGTTGAACCAATCACAGAGAATTTACCCCTGACCCTAGTAAATGTCATGGAGTAACTGACGTTGAAGGTGTTCGTTTGCTTGTCGTCGACTTCGAGGCCACCATTCTTCTCTTTAGATACTACAGGTAATCTCGTCTTGACGGTCTCAAAGAAACCCTTCGCTCTGAACCCTGGTCCACCAACTGACCTCAGACCACTCGGCAAAGCCAATGGGTCTGCTTGATCACCGACCTTCCTGTTCCGGAAACTGAAGGAATCTTCTAGGACCACGTCTTCAAGTGCTACATCAATCCAGAACCGTTCGAGTAGGAACTTGAAGTAGATATACCAGGAGGCCGGTAGGCCTACCCAGTTCGCTAACTTCTCGGCCACCGATGGATCGAATCGCATGAATACAACAACCGTGTATACGACCTTGTAGATGACGTACATCGTTATGGGCAGTGACATGATGGAGACGACTAATCTCCAAAATTGCGACTCGTATGATAGTTTTTTCACGAATTATCCTTGTTGTCAAAGTTCTTCCTTTCCTCCCTCCACGCTACAGCGTGTCAGAGTACTTGGCCTTCTAACTCTCCTAATATATTAGCACATTTTAAATGAAAAGTCAATGGTAATTATGCTTTAAAAATCTTTAAATTATTTAGTAAACACACAAAAGAAAAGAGCCTGGAATAAAATCCCAGGCTCCCTTTGCCGGTCGCGCTTTGCTATGGAGTAGAGGCGACGGGTGTGAGCACGAACTCCACCTTGAGGTGGGAGTTCTGCACTCGGTTTCTAATCCAATATGCGACCACCTTGGTCGCCTCTGGAAGTTTTGTTCCTGGTCCGTAATGGATCCAGTGGGGGTTGGTAAGTCCCCCGATGTTCACGAGCCGATCGAAATCGGCCACGTTACCGTAGACCAGGCAGTTGATCTGCCAGTCGTTTGGAGTGAGGAACATAGTCCCATCTCCATCGGTGATGAACTTCGTCACCGTGTGCTGGTTGGTAGGCGAGAAGTAATGGACCAACGTATCATTCGTCGCTGGTCCAGCCTTCGGCATCCCTTGCGGGATGTCGTAGACTTTGATCTTCTCGTACACAGGCACCGTTACCACATTGGTTTCGTACAATGTTACAACTGGCTGGTTGGTAGCTTTGTCGTGTGCCTTCTTCCAGTCTGCTGTCAGTGTCACCTGAGCAGCAAGAAGTGTTTTTGCTTCATCCCGCTCAGCCATAACGTCATTGGCCTTACCCAATTTGTACTGTGAGTATGACGCCCAAGCGCCGAGTAGGACCGCCAGTAGCATGAACAGCCTCACGGCCGCTCCCTGGTGCCACTTCTGCTTCGGGATGGTAATGTTGATGTCGACAGTATCCAGAGTGCTCCTACTATCATCGAGCGCAGTGATGGTTATCTTCGCACCAGTTTCCTTGATGTTGCCCCAGTACGCCGATTCAACTAGTTTAATGCCGGTTACTGTTTCAGGGACTGAGTACTCATTAGTCCAGTCATCTGGAGCAGTTCCACCTTCCATCTTCACTACATATCGATCTGTTAATAGAACTGGGGTCCATCTCAAAACGTTGGTTTCCTTGTTAAAACTAATGTCCATACACTATCTCCTGTTAAATTGTCAAAGATCACTTTTTCCTCCACTCCGTGCAAAGCACGGCAGAGTACTCAGTTTTCTCTAACTTCTCCTAATATATTAGCACATTTTATATGAAAAGTCAATAGTAAAGATTAGACAAAATTGAATGTTTTTTATATAAAAAACTAGTCAAAAGGCCCCTTTTTCTGCTATTATTCAATACATAAATATATGAGCAAAGACATCAAAGAGCAGAAGGAGGGTTATATTAATCCAAACATAAATGAGAAATTCCTAAAGCCATACAACCACCTAGAGGTCGAAAGTCGAACTTACGAAGAGTGGCTTGCTAGTGGGTATTTCAATCCTGACAAGCTTCCTGCTCGTCATGTAGAGCCATATACCATCGTTTTGCCTCCACCGAACGTTACTGGAACTTTGCATATGGGTCACGCTGCTATGATTGCTATAGAGGATATTTTGATTCGTTTTAAGAGAATGAGAGGGTACAAAACTCTTTGGATTCCTGGAACTGATCATGCTGCAATCGCTACTCAATCTAAAGTTGAGAAAGATTTAACAAAGAAAGAAGGCAAGAACCGTCATGACTTGGGGCGTGAAGAATTTTTGAAAAGAGTGAATGACTTTGCTTTGGCTAGTCACGATACTATTGTCGGGCAAGTTATAAAAATGGGAGCATCTATAGACTGGTCTCGCGAAGCTTTTACTTTGGATGAAAAAAGAAATCTAGCCGTAAGAACTGCATTTAAAGAAATGTATGACCTAGGTCTCATTTATCGTGGCAATAGAATAGTTAACTGGGATCCAAAAGGACAGACAACCATTTCTGACGATGAGATTGTTTATGTTGAAGAGAAGACAAAGTTTTATTATTTCAAGTACGGACCTTTTACTATTGGTACATCACGACCTGAGACAAAGTTCGGTGATAAGTACGTCGTAATGCATCCAGACGATAAGAGATATGAGGATTACAAGCATGGACAGAAAATTGATTTGGAATGGATAAACGGACCCATCACGGCAACTATCATAAAGGATGATTCTATCGATATGGAATTTGGTACTGGAGTTATGACTATTACTCCTTTCCATAGTATGGTGGACTTTGATATCGCCCAACGACATAATCTTGAAGGTGAACAGATTATAGATAGACTTGGCAAACTACTTCCAATCGCCGGAGAATTTGCTGGAATGAAAATTGCTGAGGCAAGGAAAAAGATGCTAGAGAAGTTGAAGGAAAAAGGTCTTTTGGTAAAAGAAGAAGATTATACTCACAACGTTGCGACGGCCGAGAGAACTGGTGGAATTATAGAGCCACAAGTTATGTTGCAATGGTTCATCGCTGTTAACAAAAAGTTTAAGAAAAATGGGAAGGAGAGAACTCTCAAGGAAATGATGATTGATGCTGTTGAGAGTAAGAAGATAAATATTGTTCCAGATAGATTTGAGAAAACATATTTTAGTTGGATAAATAATCTTCGAGATTGGTGTATTTCAAGACAGATCTGGTATGGTCATAGAATTCCTGTTTGGTACAAGGGTGAAGAGATTTATGTTGGAGTTGAGGCACCAAAGGGTGAGGGCTGGAAGCAAGATGAGGATACCTTGGATACTTGGTTCTCATCTGGACTTTGGACTTTCTCTACTCTCGGTTGGCCAGAGAAGACTGTAGATCTAAATACTTTCCATCCAACTGATTTACTAGAGACCGGATACGATATTCTTTTCTTCTGGGTAGCTCGTATGATACTAATGACTGGATGTTTGCTTGATACTGTCCCATTTAAAACTGTGTATTTACATGGACTAGTACGTACAGCAAGTGGAGAGAAAATGTCTAAGTCAAAGCCAGAAACTAACATCAATCCTCTCGATATGATTGAGAAATACGGCGCTGATGCAACACGCTTGTCTTTGATCATAGGTAATGGACCGGGTAATGATTTGAAACTTTCTGAAGATAAGATCAAGGGTTACAAACATTTTGCAAATAAGCTTTGGAATATCACTCGCTTCGTTTTGACTTCAGTTGATGGGGAAGAATTGGATAAGGGATTTGATAAGTGGAGTGATGCTGATGCAAAACTAAATGAAGAGCTATCAAGTCTACTAAAAGAGATTACCGGTGACATTGAGAATTATCGTCTATACCTAGCAGCAGAGAAGTTGTACCACTATGCATGGCATAACTTTGCAGATGTAATACTTGAGGATAGTAAGAAAATATTAAAAGAGGGAAATGAAATGGAGATAAAATCCCGCAAGCAGTTCCTATTGCATACGTTGGCAAAAATATTAAAAGTACTACATCCATTTATTCCATATGTAACAGAAGAGATTTGGAAAGATATGCCTATACAGGACAAGAAAATGTTGATGGTTGAAGAATGGGTTGGGTAGGAATATTTAAAATAGAGATTTCTAGGTAAAATTGGATGGAAAAAAGCCGTCGTCCCGTGAGGGGGCGACGGCTTTGAGCCTGTAAGAGGCGGGACTATGCTGCAACTGCATCCGCAGTACGCTGGCTGTTCATGTATGATTCTGTGGGGGCTGAAGCCTCCCTAAAACCACGCACTCCGTTGGCGTAGAACGCAATTTTGCGAGCAAACAACCCCAAATCAACGCTCGCATCGATCGGGGTCAAGAAACGGTCAGCGTTCCTTACCGCCCGCGCAACTTCACTCATCTGACTGTCGTGAAGCGCAAAACGTACAGTGATCGCACCGTTATCTTCTCGATCAGATCGTCTGCCCTCACTGATTGCCTTACGAAGTCTCTCGACCACTGTGTCTAGGCCTGCTAGGAGGTTGAAGATACGACCATCATTTTTGCCCCACCACTCCATTTGCTGCTTCATTTGGGTGTAGTTGCGTCCGAAACCTTCCCAGATGAAGGTGTCGTATCCGGCACGAAGGCCTTCCTCGAATCGGACTCGAGTCATTTCTGTGACAATCGCGTCATCTATCATCACACCGTCGCGCGTCTGTTGGTCAGTATAGGCTCTGAATTCTGGATCGGCACTGCGCCGAGCACGAATCATGTCACCTAGACCAATCACGAAGACGTGTCCGTGATAGCGTTCGCATAGGTGACCTGTGACGTAGCCCTTTCCGGAGCATGATGGGCCGTGGAGGCCAAAGTGAACCAGTTTTCTCACTCTTATTCCTTTCACCGAATTTTCTAGCGTAGCTGGAGATTTCTTAACGTTAAAAACGAGAAGAACAGCCGGATAGTAATATACAACAAAAAACAAGCAAAATCAATTATGGCTGTGTATATGTGTATAACGACATAATTTACAAAGATATTCACAGTATATAGGTCTTTTTATCACTTTTTTATTAATCTTTTATATTCTCTTAATCTCATTTTGTTAATCTTTTCGCATGCAAGAAAAGATATATAAAATTATTAATAACGAAAAAATGTTGCATGACATCGTTTCTGTTGTAGAGCTGGTAGACTCTATAGTTACCTTTGCTTTGTATAGAAATGCATCCGACATACACATAGACCCATCACCAAACGGTACAGTTGTTAAGTTTAGGATAGATGGGGTTTTGACGGTGATAGATACACTTTTGCACGATACCCATGAAGAAGTAATAGCTAGGATAAAAGTAGTGTCTGGATTACGAACAGATATACATTTTGTACCACAAGATGGAAGATTTAAGTTTGCTCAATTATCATTTAACTGTGACGTGAGAGTTTCGATCATACCGACACACTACGGAGAGAATGCTGTACTTAGAATATTAAAGAATGACAAAGAAATTCCTACACTAGGCAGTCTCGGATTTTCTGAGCTAGATGTAGATAGAATACTTACAAGTCTGTCATTGCATCAGGGAATGATATTGGTAACAGGTCCAACCGGGTCCGGAAAGACTTCGACCCTGTATACACTCATTGCATCACTTGCTACCAACAAGAACTCAATAATCACACTAGAGGATCCAATAGAATACGCAATCCCAGATGTAAGGCAGATACAAATAAACTCAAAACACGGTATTACTTTTGCAAATGGATTGAGATCCATCGTTAGACAGGATCCAGATATCATAATGGTAGGTGAGATACGTGACAAAGAGACTGCTGTCATTGCCACAAACGTTTCTTTGACTGGTCATTTGCTTCTATCCACTTTGCATACAAACTCGGCCCTAGGAGCAATTCCTAGGCTTGTAGATATGGGTATAGATCCGTATCTAGTAGCATCGACTCTTTCACTAGTTATTGCCCAGAGACTAGTGAGAAAGACTTGCAGGGTGTGTTTCGGGGCTGGTTGCGGATGTTTGGTATGTGATGGGTCTGGATATAAAGGTCGAACCGTCGTTGCAGAAACACTCATGGTTGATGATGAAATGAGAAAATACATAATGACTCGAACATCTATGGCAGATATTACCCTTTATGCCCGTTCCAAAGGTATGAAGACAATGTATGAGGACGCAATGATAAAAGTAGAAAATGGAATAACAACTGAAAATGAAGTCAATCGAACATTACATGAATAGTAGGATTTTTAGTCTGGCAGATCAAATACACTTTGCACAGAGATTGTCTATATTACTAAATTCCGGAATATCACTTGTCGATGGGTTAGAGATGATCCGCAAGATAGAAAATTCTATAGGTAAGAAAAATATGCTAGGAGAGATAGTGAATAGTATTCAACATGGATTAAGTCTGAGTAAATCTATAAGGAACCAGAACTTAAGATTCAATAGTTTACTGCTAATACTCATAGAAAACGGAGAGCAGAATGGAACTCTTTCAGATTCACTGTTGCAGGCATACAACTATCTTTATAAAAAGAGTGAGTTAAAAAAGAAGATAGTTAGTGCATTGGTGTATCCAATATTTATATTTATCGCCACTATCTTTATGTCGCTTTTTCTAATCCTTTATATTTTTCCTAAAATAGTTCCTCTATTATCTAGTCTAGATATTGAGCTACCACTCATGACTAGAATAGTGCAGGAGATCTACTATCTCATGACTGAGTTTGGAATATATGCACTTGTTTCAGGCTTGGTCCTAGGTGTACTACTTCGAATTCTTATCCTAAAATCCACCACGGTTAAATACAAGTTCGATCTACTTATCCTGTCTATACCCATAGTTCATAAATATACAAAAATAAATATGATGATACCGATATGCAGTATGGGAGAAATGCTACTTAACTCCGGCAGAGGCATTCAGGAGCTTCTTGTATTTGCTCGGGATTCAAATTCAAACTCAGTATTGAAGAATACATTCAATAGAGTTTATGCAGAATCTTTGAATGGTATTGCACTATCAATATCTTTGGATAGATCTAAATTGTATATACCAAGCTTGATGATTGATATGGTTAGTATTGGGGAAAAGACAGGCAACCTCGGTGCGCTTTTCGGACATACGGCTAGGATATTTGAACAAGAAATAGAGAATGTATTAAAGAGTTTTACTTCACTTATAGAGCCGGTGCTAATGGTTTTTATGGGCTTAGTGGTTGGATCTATTGCTCTATCAATAATTTTGCCTGTATATGAGATCTCAAACCATCTATCAAAATAATGTGAAAGTAAGTGGAAGTAAAATGAAGATAAGAAATCGCGGGTTTATGATTGTTGAAGTAATGTTGGCATTTTCAATCTTTACCATTTTTACCATATCAATATTTAGTCTTGATCTATCTATGCAAAGGTTAAAGATTTGGTCATTAAATGAGTTAGACCGAATGGAGTTATTAGTCCGTGACTTTGATCGCGGTATATACGCCAGTTCAACAATGTATGGTAATAGTACTATGAGATATTCTAATGAGATCTTTACTCTTGCACACTCAAACTACACTGATGCATGGGGAAGAGGTGCTTGCTATCCCAGACTCAGTTTCGACCCCAGCCAGTTAAGGGAATACACAACTGGTATAAATACGGGAGTGGGTAACTATAGTTCAGACATAGAGGCAAGAAACGATGTCGTATATCTATCAACTGATTCAAGTAATGTATCCCTGCCGGATTTGTATATAGTTGATAATTCAGATGCGGACATACCAAGAATACTGTCGTCACTGCATACTGGTCCAGGTATAAAGTCACTTGAAGTTGCTGGACCGTATATGTTTGTTGCGCAGGCGAGTACAGCCAATCAGTTGCAGATAGTTGATATTAGCGACCGTACCAATCCAAAACTTATATCTCAGTTGAGATTACCTTTACCAACACCAACCACCACGCCACCTATCGCTACGTCAATTTTCTATTATAGAAACCATATATATCTCGGTACGACAAAATGGAATGGTCCAGAGTTAAATATTATAAATGTCTCGGATAAAAAGTTTCCATTTGTGGTTGGAAGCTATGAGACTGGTACCTTGGTAAATGATATATACGCCACCGGTGATAAGGTCTATTTGGCTACATCAGACGAAATGCAGATGAGAGTACTTGATGTAAAAGATAAATCACAGCCTAGACTAATAGACTCATTTACATCGAGCGGATGGCAGACTCAGGAGGGTAAAACAATCAATATGTTTGAGGATAGATTGATGTTGGGTAGAACGGTCGGTGGCTTTAACGTTACAAGTAACCACGAAGTATTTGTATTCGGTACCTCGACTATCTCAAAAGATATTCCTGGTGGTGTGTATGGGATTATACAGACTCCAAGTGATTTGCTTTTATTAACTCATGCAACTGGTAAGGAACTACAAGTGTATGATCCTAGTCTATTAAATCTGAAACAAAGCTATCCGCTAGTTGGATCGGTTGTAAAAATGACGTGTGACAATTCAAGATTATATTTTGCTACTGGAGATATGAAAGGTTTCTTAATGATCGATTTAAAATAATATGAAAAAAGGCTTTTCTATACTTGAACTCATAGTCTATATCTCTCTGGTGTCAGTGCTCATGACTGGAGTGTTTTCACTTGTTCTCAGCTATGTTAGGTCAGGAACCAATCATTCAGACTTTACAGATGCTGACTATGAAAAATTAATAAAAAACTATCATGAATAATAAAGGATTCATATCTATAACACTGGTAATTACTGTAACTGGTCTACTTCTGGCTTTGTCTTTTAGTAAAACAATAGCAATAGCTCATTTCTTTGATCAAACTAGGACAAAGGAATATAGGCTCATGAATCACTACAATGCTCTTTCGTGTATAGATCAAGCGATATTGAACTTGTCATATGATTTCTACTATAGAGTATCGACATCAACTCAGATGGTTGACTTTGATTGTAGTATTGATCGCGTTGATGAGAAAAATGGCGTGGTAACTATTGATGTGACTGGGAATTATATGAATATAGACGTAAAGATGACTTCACAAGTCAGGCTTTTTGATAGCTATTTGGAAATAGTAAATTAGTTATAAAAAATTCATAACTTTTTAATCTTTAATTTAAAGATCCTTAATTAGTTTTGTGTAAGATTTACATATTATTAATAATACAAGAAACAATGAATAATAAAATTAAAATAATGAGGGGTGGTGTGAGTAATGCAAGGAGTAAGGTTGGGGCTGGAGATCCTGTTGTGACGCGTAAGTCAGGCAGTCTCAGAACTAATTCCGGTTTTACTCTGATCGAAATATTGGTGGTAATAGGTATCATTGCCGTACTATCTGCAATAGTTCTAGTAGCGATCAATCCATCACGTCAATTCAAGCTAGCACACGATTCACAAAGGGTTAGTAATGTGACAGCAATCCTAAATGCCGTTGGACAGAACATGGCCGAGAATCGCGGAGTGTTCAACTGTCCCGTTGTTATACCAAGTACACCAAAGGTAATAAGTAGTGATACGACTCAGGGTGTTGATATCGCTTCATGTTTGATTCCAACATACATATCGAGCCTACCTTTTGATCCAACAGCTACTGGAGCCAAATTCACATCAGTTACTGATTATGATACAAAGTATTTGATATCAAAGGATACCAACGGACGTATCGTAGTTAGTGCTACGGGTGAAATAACTCCCAACATCGAAGCTACAAGGTAGGGGCAGACTTCATATGCAAATATGATGTATAATGTATTAAATGAATAGCAATAAATACCTTTTAATTTTCTGTATAGTTTTGGTATTGATTGTCGCTTCGGTCAAGGATATCAATTCTCGATTACCTGAACTAAACCGAGCCGTGCAGCTGGATAGACCAGTCGGCACTTTAAATAATAGGCTGGACTCAAGCATTCTTTTAGATGATCATGAGCAGCCTATTACTGCTAAAAAGACAGAAATCAAAGAGCCGGCAAAAATTGTAATAAAACCATATATAACGGCAGAGTCATACCTTGTGGCCAATCTAGAAACCGGTGAGAGATACCTACAGTACAATCCAAGTAAAGTCTTTCCAATAGCATCAGTTAGTAAATTGTATACATCTCTTGTGGTAAAGCACATTCTCGATCCAAATATTAGTATCGCTATAACCCAACCAATGCTAGATGCCTACGGTGATTCTGGGGGACTTAAACTTGATGAGAGATACAATATAGGTGAACTACTGCACAGTCTGCTTCTAGTTTCGAGTAATGATGCGGCAGAAGCCTTTGCTTACTCATATGGTTACGATAAATTTATCGAAAGTATGAATGCTTTCGCTCAGGAAATTGGTATGAGTAATACGTCATTCAAGGATCCATCAGGATTAAGTTCTGGAAATATCTCGAATGCAAATGATTTGTTTATATTAGCAAAATACTTATATCGCTCAGAGCCGGATATACTCAGGATTTCTAGGGTTCAGCAAATTGATATTGCAACAACGACCACTCATGGATCAAATAGTCTGATAAATATCAATCCGTTTGTAACATATCCTGAATTTATAGGAGGGAAGACTGGTAGAACAAATGAGGCAAAAGAAGCTATGGTTACACTTTTCGACAAAAAGATCGGTAACAAACGCTATCCAATAGCGGTAATAATACTACGTTCTGATTTTGGTGAGAGGGAGATTAATACTGAAAAGCTATTAGGTCAGTTTATCGACAAAGTCGGCGACTCACGCTAGTTATTTTTCCTAGTATTGTATATTGGCAAGTATATATTGTTGATATATTCCTTTAGGGCTCTATTCATTCCAAAGCCACGCACGATTAATTCTCTAGACTTACGCATTCTCCTTGTCCAACTTTCCTGATTGTTATAGTACTCAGGTATAACCTCTTTTTCTAATGCATCTAGTAGGTTTTTTGTTATCTCTCCATCCTCTACCTTCCAACCAATATCAGTTAGATCAACTTCATCAACCCATCCATCACTTGTTGATAGGGGTAGTACACCATTTAGGCAGGCCTTCATTCCACTTGTACCACAAGCTTCGCGGCCAACTATTGGAGTATTGAGCCATACGTCACAACCAGAAGTCATCAGTTTTGCAACATGTATGTCGTAGTCTGGAATAATAGCTACCATACCTTTAAGTTCGTTTTCGCTTAGCTTTAAAAGTTCTTTATAGTATTCATTCTCCTCGGAATATGTAGAATTTATTGCACTAGAAAATACAATCTGAACTTTCCCTAGTTTCTTTAGTCTCTCAACGTCTCCTAGAATCGCTAAAGGTCTCTTGTAATCGACGAATCTCCTAGCCCAACCAAGTGTTAATATATCTTCACTGAAGTTTACTCCGCAATTTGTATTAACATGATCTATCAGTTTTCTCTTCAGTTCCTTGTGGCTATAGTGTTTCAATTGATCCCAATCATCTACGTATATACCATTAGTAACTACTTCCACTTCATGAGATTTCCAAACTTCTTTCGCTTTAACTGCATGTAATTTACTCACTGCATTTACCTTAGTAGATAGTGTCAAAGCCAATTCCGTCATAGAGAACATATTTGTCTCACTATTGAATCCTAGTTGAACTAGTTCGTTTATATCAATCCCAAGATCTTTGGCAAATCCAGCCGCCACATCTTTTATGGTGTCAATATTGAACAATTCGTGACCAGCAGGAACTAGTGTATGGTTTGTAAAAACAATGCGCTGTTTTGCAAAGTTTACCGCAGTCTTGAAATCAATATTCCTACTCTTCATCTCATGTCGTATCAATTCAAACGCTAGAAAAGCTGAATGACCTTCATTCATATGAAAAACTGATGGTCTGATATCCAAAACTTTAAGCAGTCTAACTCCGGCTATACCTAGAATAATTTCTTGTCTAAGTCTGATATTTCTATCTTCCACGTATAGATAGTCACAAATATCCCAATCAATAGGACTATTTTCAGCGACTTGAGTATCCAGAAGGTATAGGTTCAACTCACTCTTTTTCCAGCTCCATACTTGAACATAGACGGTTCTTTCACCGAGTAGGATGGGTATTTTGACTACATTCCCATTTGAATCTTTCACTAAGTTCAATCCCAGATCTGTAGGTGTCTTTTTTTCTCTATTCAAATCAAGCCCGTGTTCATGTTCTTTGTGGTAATAAAGGCCTACCGCTACGGCAGGCATGTTTTCTTTTACCATTTCTTTTACATAGTCTCCAGCTAGAATACCAAGTCCACCTGCATAAAGTGGTGTATGGTCAAAGAGGGCATACTCAGCACAAAAATACGCTACTGGTTCCTTTCTAAATCCTTTATAGTTTTCTGGTTTCTTGAATTTGTCTAACCACATTTGCTTGTGAGTGAATTTATTTAAAATTAAATAATTGTATTATGATCCCCTTTGTTCAACTTGACCACCTCGTATTTCTCTATACTTTTCCTTGTACATTTCGATAACCTTCTCAACTTCATCATTCGGAATATGGGTTCTCATTAGGTCAATTGCGTTTACTGTATCGTATATATCGAGCTTGTTTTCTAGTTTGTACATCGCATCTCTCCAAAGTATTGCTTGCTCGTATTCACGCTTTTCTATTGCTTTCTCCTCGAGACCTTTCATAAGACTTATAATTGCATGATATACACCAACCTCAGCACCACCTTTACCAACTGTCCTTTCTAAGAAGGGAATTCTGAGTATTGAATTCTGTTCTTGCATCATCTGGTATATTTTTCCTGAACGCTGCCAATCAAAAGCGGTCGATACTATATTCTCATATAGCTTACTTGCAGCACTTAGGTCGGTATCGCTTACTCCTGGAATGAGTCGTATTGTCTCTATCAATCTGAACGCTCCATCCTCTATCATTTCAACACTCCACCAAGGCTTCGCTGATGCCCACCATAGATGATCGCTTGCTAGCGCACGATCCATTTTCTTTCTGATTTCTTCGTATTTTGGGTCCTTCGTATCAACTTTTTTAACCTGAGCCCCCACTAGATTTATAAGTTGCCACTGCCAGCTATGGATGATGTTTGAGGGGTCATGCCATGATAGAAACTGAACACCTCTATCAATATCTTGCTTACTGCTTGCCCATGTTGATTTTACAGGAACTATTTCTACAATATCGTGATAGTG
Source organism: uncultured Candidatus Saccharibacteria bacterium (assembly GCA_964600255.1). Lineage (GTDB taxonomy): Bacteria > Patescibacteriota > Minisyncoccia > Phycocordibacterales > PALSA-1337 > CAIOGI01. The sequence continues at coordinate 48,576 of CAZRIX010000001.1, read as the reverse complement.
TTTTTGTAGATCTGAAATTGTAACCAAGTTGAACTCTGGTGTATCAAATACTTTAAATAGCATTTTCTCCAAGCCAGGCCTGTGATGACCGAATGTCTCTCCATCCATCGCTGTTATCAAGTACCTATTTGTTTTCAAATCATCTTTCATTGCCTCTATAAGTGTCTCTCTAGAACGAACTACGGCACTCATTATTAAGTTACTTATTCTTCTTTCTCTGAAAAAAGCATTAACATTTGTATTCTTTATTTTATAGATCTTTGCATGATCAACCTTTTCAGTCTCTCCGAATGCAGAGATTTCATCCAGTATCATCCATTTGTATCCCAAGGCTTCTATTATTGCCGGTAGTTTCTCAGAGTATCCCATTTCAGGTGAAAAGAAACCTACAGGCTTGTAGGCGTCACCTAGATACTTTTTGTTTGTCTCATCATTCATCCTTATCTGACGTACTATCTCATCTTCAGATAGCAGGGGTAGAAATGCGTGGTACTTTGCAGAACTTGTAAACTCGACTCTACCTTCGAGTCCAACTTCCTTTAGAATTTCGATGAGATCATGATGACCATGTTCGTAGAATTGCTCAACTAGTGATGCATTTATATTCAAAGTCAGTCTTACATGCTTGGATTTTTGTATATGTTTAAGTAGTGGACGGTAACACTGTGCAATAACAGCTTCTATTACATCCTTCCTCTGGTTTGCTGGCTGATATATGTGAAGAAAGTTTGCCCAGTACATTTATTTATTCTTTATACTCGTTATTAAAATTAATTGCTTTTTTAAATAGATTCACATATTCCTTTGCTGACTTCTCCCATGAGAAATTGGATGCCATAGCGCGTTTCTGGATAGCCAACCAATCGTCCTTATGTTTGAAAGTCTCTATTGCCTGAACGACGGCACCAAAGAATGCAAACTTGTCATAGTTATCAAATACGAATCCTGTTCCTGTTTTGTTGATAGGGCAATACGCTTCAACACTGTCTGCTAGTCCACCAGTTTTGCGAACGAGTGGTAATGCACCGTATCTCATAGCTTCCATTTGTGTTAGTCCTGACGGCTCAAACTTTGATGGTACCATTATCACATCTGCGCCTGCATAAATAGTGTGGGGAAGTGCTCGGTCGAATGAAAGATGTGTTCCAACCTGCGGATATCTCTTGTCCAAATCGTCAAACAATGAAAGGTATCTAGATTCTCCAGTTCCAAGAACTATAAGTTGCATCTTGTAGTTATTCAGTAGTGGTTCTATTGTGTCGGCCAATAAATCTAGACCCTTTTGTCCACTAAGTCTTGAAACAATAGCGAAAATTGGTATATCTACATTCTCTTCAAGATTGAATTTTCTCTGTAGGAAAAGTTTATTTTTCTCTCTTTCTTTCAATGATTTTGAATCATACTTGAACTCTACGTGTGGATTCGACATAGGATCGTTGGTTGTATAATCGATACCATTTAGAATACCAAATACTCTCGCTCGACGTTCCTGTAGAATATTGTTGAGCAGTTCGCCGTACTCCGGTGTAGTTATCTCGCGAGCATAGTTTGGAGAAACTGTATTTACTATATCAGCATAACGTATACCTCTTCGCATAAAGTTAGCTTTGAAGAGTCTAGGGTCACCGACATGAGGAACAGGAGACTGACCATCATCATAGTCTAGTTCGTTAATGTGGTGATGATCGAACATTCCCTGGTAGTGTAAATTGTGTATTGAAAATACTACTGCGATTTTGGAAATTACAGGATCATCTCTGTACTCAGTTTTCATCAAGTTGGGTATAAGTCCACCTTGCCAATCTGAAGCTACTATCAAGTCTGGCTTCCAGTCATTTTGTTCTGTGCGGACGAATTCTAAAGCCCCGCGGCACATAACAGCCCATCTAGCAGCATCATCATCGTATCCGTATACACTTCCTCTCTGTTCAAAATACTCTTGATTTTCTAGGAAATAGTTATGTATAGGCTCATCTTGTTTTTGATCCAGCACTCTTACGTTGCATACGATAGGTCTACCTGTTACATTGCCTTCAATGTTGATCCCATCAATGAGTGGTTTGAATGAGAATTTGTCTGCTGGGATACTAGAATATTTGGGTATGAGTACGCGGGCATCATGACCAAGTTCTCTTAGAGCTTTTGGTAAAGCAAATAATACTTCACCTAGACCTCCAACTTTTACAAAAGGAGCTGCTTCTGTTGCCACAAAGAGGATTTTTAATCCTTTCTGTCTTTTAATAAAACGCATCAGTTGAATATTGGCAGTCATTTTTTAAATTATATCACACTAATTCTACTGGAGGGACCTTGTTATACTTCGGATTTTTTATAAATGCCGGCTTGCCATCTTGCTCTATGACAAAATATGCAAATCCTCCTATACTCTTTACGACTTCATAATCCGCGTGGCCAGGCAAACTCACAGGATCCTTCTCTTCAAAATTTACTGGACTGTTGTCTGATGTCACAAGCCATGTTTTGCCTGTATTTAGTGCTAGGTGTCCTGTATTCTTTGGAATATGGATTGTGTCACCAGCTTTAACGCGGATAGCCTTGAAACTAGATACACTACCATCTACGATAGGGCTTTGTAGTAGTATCATTCCTTCACCTTCTAAAATAGTATAGTCTTCCTCAAGATCACCAATATGATAATGTCCATAAGCTTTGATGTACTCACCACCAATAGTGCCAGGTTCCCATACAGTTATGTTTCTCTTGTCACTTCCACCACGGATCATGTAGTAGTGTATAGCTGGACCAGAAGCTTCCGGATTCATTAACACCTCTTTCATTTTCTCGTGACCTCGTTCAGCGAATGGTTTGATCATATATTATTGAATTATTTGTCTAATAAAAACCTTAGTACCTTCTGGATTTCTAACTGAGATCGTTGTTACACCAGTACTTTTTACTGGATTATCGTTACCACCATCAAATAGGGAATCACCTATATAAACAATATTTTCTACCTTGATTCCTGTATATTCTATCATTTTTTGCATCCCAAAAGATTTATCCTGACCCTTCTTGGTTATATCAATTGATGTTGTTCCAGCTATTCGTACTTCAAAATCAGTCAGAATCGGATCTAGTAGAGATTTTATTTCCTCTCTTTTCTTCTGTTCAGGATCCCAAACTTCTTTGATTTTAAGTTCTGCATCTTGTCCAAGTGCAGAAAAGGTCATTGCCGAGTCTTTGTCCTCGATCAATTTTCCTTTAATGTTTTCTCTATCAAAATTTATACTACTTAGTACTTCATCAAAAGCACTTATAATTTTAGATTTTTGTTCCACCGTCAGAGTCTCTTGATATACTTTCTCCCAATCTTTTATTGAGTCTGACCATTTATAGAAAGCAGCCCCGTCAGTTGGAAAAAGTAGTAGGTTTGAGAGATTCGCCGTGCTTGGCAGGGAATTGATAAATTCTTTCTTAAATTGTTCCAAACTTCCACCTGACATTACAGCAACTTTCTTTTTATTGATTAACTCGGTGAATAGTCCGACCATCTCATCGTCCATAATAGTTTTGCTTGGAACGAGGGTGTTATCTAAATCAAATACAATCAGATCTTTCATGTCGTTATTATATCAATAATTCGACAATTAGGTAATGTGGGATAAGTGTGTTTGTTAGTCTGGAAAAACTATATTTGCTTCAAAAATTCTCTAGTATCCGCAGTTGTTTTGAGAGGGATAGTTACGTAAAACTTTGTGCCCACACCTTCTTCTGATTCAAAGTCTATTGTTCCGTGATGAGCTTTTACATATTGTGCGCACATATGTAAACCTATACCACTTCCACTACTTAGCTTTGCGCGTGCATTGCTTGCTCTATAGAACTCAGTAAATATGGACGCCTTCTCATCTTCGGGTATTCCTATGCCGTTATCAGATATGTTTATTTTTAGATTATGATCGTCGTTTGATATATCTAGAGTGATTTCTTTGCCAGATTCTTTGGTGTATTGTATCGAATTCTCGATGAGATTCTCGATAATGATTCTCAATCTCAATTTATCAACCTCAACTTTCATATTCTTGTTGAGATTGATACTCGTTTCGAATTTGATATTGTCCTTCTTCATTCCCAAGCTGTACTTATCGACTATTTCTTTAAACATTGCTTCTAGATCCGCAAGATCTGTCCACTCTAGTGATATAGCCAACTTACCAACATCCAGCAAACTCACATCAAGTAGATTTACGGTATGCATAACGGTAGTGTGGATAGACTTTGTTATGTCATTTAGCATTTTCTTATCATCACTTTTCATCACATCTGAATAGTTATGTAGAAGGTAATCAATAGTCCATGTAGTCGTTGTGAGGGAAGTTCTCATCTCATGAGTAATCAATGCTACTGCTTCATTTCTAAGTTTCTCTTCTGCGATAGCTTGCTTGTCCTTGGTGTAATAAATTATTGCCAAGCTAGTTACTATTCCAATTATCGAAGTTGAAAGTACAAAGAAAAAATCTGGATAGCTACTAAGTGGCGCGGGGAAAAATAGTAAAGCTATAACACCAAAGGCAAACCCTATTAGAGCTCCTAGGATATTGAATATGATGTTGTGGAATAGCTTACTCATTTTATTAACTACCGCTCGAATTACGGCACAACTAATTACACTGACCTATTACACTGACTAAGAACGACTCTTTGCGATCACTAGAGAAGATAGGATTATAACTGGAGCAAGAAATGCAAATACAGAACTTGTTAGGAACGCGCCTCCAATCATTGCAGTATTTGCTGCAACACAGCAAGCAACAACTCCTGTACCACCACCTAGGGCCTTTACCTTCAACCATCTCTCAGCTGTACGTAGTCCAAGCATAATCATAAATCCTCCAACTACTACTCCGTTTACTACTAGGTCATACCATAGAATCGCATGCTCTAGTTTTGTCTGTAATTCTACAGTTTGCATAAACCAAAGGAATGCTGCAAGAACTGCAATCAATGAAATCATGAATACGGCATTACGAGTACCTTTTGAGAAAGAACTGAAAGGGAACTTGAGCATATAAACTGAACCTATCAGTATTGCTAGGGAAGCAAGATTCATGTACATCATGTTCATTGTAGACATACCTAGACCCATAAGCATCATACTCATAGCCTGATACACTAGGAACGCAAGCAAAGCGCCAACAAGTTCGTTCTTCTCTTTTCTATAAGAGTTCCATACGAATAGTGCACAAAGTACATAGAATACACCTGAAGCTATCATCAAAAAAATATCAAAATGGAAACCTAGGATCATGGGTCCTGCAGACTCCATCGCCATCATACTGTTTGCTAGCATAATAAATAAATTAAATTAATTTCTAATCCTACAATTATAATACCAACTACTCACTTGCGAAAGGAATAACTTTATTTGGATTTCAAATTTGAGTTACTTTGCTCTTCTTTTTCTGCTCTTATTGCTATGTATGATAGTACTAGGATATAAACTATATGATCATCTATGATGGGATTGTTTTCTGGAAGTAAAACAGCCGTATACATAAGCAGAAGCATGGCTATACCTGCGATAGATCCCCATTTAACGTACTTGTTTATAAATAAAGTAATACCGACAAAAAGTAGACCAATCATAAACAGCCAGTCAATATAAGGATTGCCTGCTAGGCTATGATAAAAGTCTGTCAGCGGTCCTCTTGTCGCAAACATTAAAAAACCAAATGTTGGTGATCCACCATTTACCCATGCTTTCTCTGCGACTGTAGCAAAACCTAATCCAAATAATTTATCAAAAAACGCCCATAGAAAAATAAAACCAAGCGATACTCGAATTGATGCTAAAATAATTTTTTCTTTATTCATAATATGATTATAACTCCAAAATCGACTATGATTCGTGAGTTATGAACACATACTATTGTCGGATTACTATAGGAGTTCCAACTGGTGCCCACTCATACAATTCTCTTGCCTTATCTAGTGGTAGATTCACACAGCCATGTGACCATTGCCTGCCAAAATTGTTGTGCCAGTATGCTCCGTGAATCACACTTCCGTCGCTACCGAAGTATAGATCCCAAGGTACGCCTGGTAGGTCATAGAACTGATCACTTTGACTTGGTGTAGGACCTTGCATATATCGACTAGGTGTTTTTCTGTTAACGCTAAAGACGCCGACACTTGTAGGTGTTAGCTCCAATCCAGTAGAAACAGTTTGATTCATAAAAAGAGTTTCTCCATCGTACGCATAAAGCTTCTGGTCAGAAATATCAACTAATATCCATTTTGTATCAACAGATGGATCAGAAACAATATTTGTCTCTCCCTGATCCTCAAACACTCGCACTAGGTCTGCTGCGACATATAAGTCTCCCTTTATGCGTTCTGGATATCTTATAAACTCGTCAAAAACTACTTTGTACCACATTCTACCTTCATTGTTCATCACTTCGTCAGCAACACGTAGCACAACTCCAGTTCTAAGTTTTAGTGTGGCAGGGAATGTTGTTGCTGGTCCTGATCGAGCATTTACACATACACCTTCATAGTGTGGTCCACAACTGTTTATGACCTCGATATACTTGTAAAGTCTTTTTGTTGTAGTTGGAGTATTGCCAATGTTCAGATCTACTATACTATCTATATCTGCCTTTTGCTTGTTCTTTGAACTATTTAGACCAATAAAATTTCCGATTGAAGTGTCGTTATTTTTTATCTCTGATATTAACTTTGAATACAAATCAAAACGAATAAAAATTCCAACAAAAAGTACCAAGATTGTAGCTGAAACAATGTATTTTAGGCGAGATTTGGTTTCCATTTGCTTCTGTAATTCACTAAACATATCACATTATAGTAAAATGTGAATTAAACTGTGGATATTTGTTGAAAAACTAGAAATTCAGAACAGTAACCGTGATCTGAAGTACGGTAGCAAAACTTACCCATAGCAAGTATGGAATCTGTATGTAGCAAATCCATTTTGCATGTTTGTATATAGCCACCATTGCCCAGATCAATGTTCCAAGGACCAATAGTATGTCTACTGCTGCCAGTAGATTGTTCTGTAAACTAAACTGTATTGGAGAGAAGATTAGATTGAAAAAGATATTTAGTAAAAAGGGAAGGACGACAATAGAAGGAATCTCTTTTCTCCAAAACATTAGAAATACTTTTCCGAACGAAATAGCGATAAGGATGTAAAGAAAAGTCCAGACGGGACCAAACAAGTAACTAGGTGGTGCCCATGATGGTTTGATAAGTTGAGAATACCAGTTGTATGTGTCGTTCATGTATAAAAATAGTTAAATAATAAAGTCCTACTTACATTACATATAGTATAGCAGTAATAATGATAAAAGTAATTCGTGAGGATTTATGATATGTTGAGGTAGAAAATTAATAAACAAATCCGCCATAGTTGTTAGCTTTGGCGGATCAGTGTGAGCCCCGCACGCCTAGAAAGGCGATATTAGGGATATGTTGTTATCTGATAATCCTAGACTCATAAGTAGTGAGTCTGGTGCATCCGGTATATTCCCAGAAAGAACAAATATCCTGCCATCCTTTGCTAGGAATCCGCCGCCGCTCATGCCGTTGCTGGAAATGAACTGTGCGACATAGATAGATCCACTGTCGTTATGCAGTGTGCCGATAAGTCGGATATTCTTGCCAGACGGGAGATGTATCACTTCAATCTGTTCAGAAGTATCAAATTTACGAGCGACCGGGATGGGTATCTCAGTGTCTCGTTGTATTTGTGCATAACTTCTAAACTTTAGGTGAGCGCCAGGAATACAGATAGCTATGTCGCTTTCGCCGTGGATTCCTGACATAGGATTCTTCAGAATCTTTCCTATAGCTAGCTTATGCATTCCAGAAGAGTCTCTCCAAAAAAACTCATACTTCGCCGGTGGATGACTGACACCGAAGAAGTGTGCGGCTGTGATTATGTACTCCGCTGAACCACTTTTGATCAAGGTACCGTTCTGTACACGACTGTCGCTGCTCACCACGTTTACAGAAATCAACGATGTACCAGGTGTCTTGAGCAGTGTTCGAATCTGATCGCACTCAACACTGCTCGCCTCACTGACTTTGTGTGGAATCTGATACCATACAAACCAGGATGTAAGAATAAGTACAATTAGGCTGATCACGATCCACTTGAATGTCTTCTTCTTTCTGGGAACTCGGTTTTTCAAAAGAACTCCTTGCGTTAAGACTACGTTTATGTTGAATTGCCATACAGAATATAAACACAATTGGTCAGGTTAGTCAAATTATGTTTATTTAACACCAACTAGCTACACTTATTACAGATTCCAAAAAACTCAACAGAATGACTCTGTATTTTTTTAAACTTCTTTGACTGAGATATTGCATCTTTGTTTAGTAGACTACTGCATATACTTATTTTCTCTATATCTCCACAGTCACTACATACTAGGTGATGATGGTGATGGTCTGCCATCTCATAATGTGCCGAGCCAGCACTAATGTTTACAAGATTTAGTATCCCTTTCTGCGATAGGGTAGTTAAGGTTCTATATACCGTAACCAAGTTCACCTTATCCTTTTTAAGTCTTTCAAAAACATACTCTGCGTTCACGGGCTTGCAATCATGAGAAAAGACACCAAGAACTGCTAAACGTATAGGAGTAACTTTTAATCTGTATTCTTTTAGAATATTTGCTGCATCTGTATTCATATTGTGTAGTATAGTCTAAATGTAAATAATTTGCAATTAATAATATTTTGCTATAGAGTAATACTAGATGCAAAAGTATTGCATTGGCAGATCATTTACACAATCATTTAGCTAGGAACGAATTCCATGCAGATATTAGCTGTTGTTGGCGCACTTGGATCTGGCAAGACCACATTGGTTTGTGGCTTGATCAGATGGATGGTGAGAGATGCAGGTATACCGTCTCAGCAGATTGCTTACGTCTTGAATGACGAGGGTAACCAGGTGGACGGTAGTCTTGTGTCGGGGACTGCGAGAGTTGTCCCAATGGCCAATGGATGTTTTACATGCAGTGACGAAGCAGAACTAAGAAAGACGCTTGGTGAGCTCGAGCAATCGGGCGTTCTGTGGGTTTTTCTGGAAGGCTTCGGTCTCATTGCTGGTAACGAGACCGAGGATTTCTTGTTAGCTTCGGGCTATCCTTTCCATGTGTTGAGTCTCGTATCAGCGAGGCACTATCATCAGGATCTTATCCGTTACTCGGATGTGGTAGGTAGTCAAATTGCGGCAGCGACCGTGGCGGTCGTTGTTACAAAATGCGATATTCTGGACCTGGATCACCCGGTCTTAGAGCACATCGCAGAACACCATCGTGGTGCTAAGGTAATCATGAGTTGCAGCTTTGAACTCATGGATATAGTACTCGGACTTTTTCGAGGTGGTAAAAACCATGATGCTTCTAGGGTGCGACACAAGCACGGCCACAGCTGTGGGTGTGTGCGCATTGAAATCCCAGTTGATACTGCGACTGATGACAATCACCACGGTGAAGTCCATGGTGCGTACACATACCATTTTGAACTGACGTCGGGGGCGACCCTGACTGCGATTCAAGAGGTATTCACGGGGAGGGATTTCCTTCTCCGAGTAAAGGGTGCAATCAACGGACACCTCTTCAATGAGGTGCACGGTGAGTGGACCATCATAGTCGCAGACGATCGGAGGTTTGTGACATTCTACACCTTGAGGGAGGTTGATATCACGGTAGACCTTCCAGGACTTACGGCTCTGGTCGTAAGAAAGAATGAGCCATCATTGACCACACCGAGCTATAGTCAGCTCCGGAATGAAGACTCTGTGTCCAGAGAGGATACTGTAAGAGAAATCGAACTGATGCTGAAAGGTATACCCACGGAGCCTATCACGGTTCCGTCTACTTTCGGTATTCGAGTTATCACACACCCAGAGTCACTCCAGGGTGTAAAGGAGCTCTCTAGGAGACCATCCGTCAAGGACGAATGGTTCCCGGTCGTCCTGAGACGATGTGTGGAGTACTGGATCAAGTGTGCTGCATACATCATGACTCATCATTCACAAGTCGTACATACCGAGCTCTCCAAGAACAGAAGGGAGCTAGCTGTATCGATCGTGTGGTGGCATAACCGCTACCAACATTTTTTCGGTAGCGAGATTACACACAGTTTGGGTAATCTCGGTTTGGGTCTAATGGGTGCAGCAGGGATACTCTCCCTAACTAGCCTTATGGACACAAAACCGGGTGAAACTGTGAACTGGCAATGCATGGAGTTCACCGAGGTGCTGGCCTTCGGGGTAGCACGTGGTGAAGATCCATCGAAGATGCTCGAAGCCGCTAGACACTGTCTGAGGCTTGCACGTGCATCCACATCGCCTCATTTGGTCGAGATCTGGGAAAAGAGTGTTGAATCACTCGAGAAACAGATACCTGCCACTGAGGCCTAACACCGCGACACTCCAGAACTCCAGAGTGGATGAACTGAGTGTCGCGTTTTTAATACCATGACAAAAGAAATAGTAAAAATTAAAACTAATGAAATTATCTCCATTTATGGGGAGCTTTCTACTACAAAAAATCTAAAGCCTTCTCGTACTGTAAATGATAATTTTTCAAAATTAGTAGATATTGTAGACAATACACCAACAGACATATCAGAAAAAATACTAGGTGAAGAAAGGATAAACGCATTACGCTCTAAGATTCGCGAACTATCATCAACTGGCGAATATGAATTGGAGACATTCTGGTCAGAAAACATATTACAAAGTAAGGATACCAGAACTTCTATTTCAAAGTTTCCATATATAAAGAATTATGAGGTTCTGGTTAGTAATGAAGTACAAGCTCTGACATCTTGCGGTATACACACCCACCATAGAATTCTTTTTGTTGGATCTGGACCACTTCCACTTTCTTCTATGATCATGGTTGAGAAGTATGGATTCTTGGTTGATAATGTTGATTTTGATATATCTGCATGTGAAGTATCTAGAAAGATTGTGGAAAAACTAGGTCTTTCAAGTACTGTCCAGATTATAAATAAAGATATACTTGAGATAAAAGATTTCTCAAGCTACGATGCTGTATTTGTTGCTGCTCTGGTTGGTAAGAATGGTGAGGAGAAGACAAAAATAGTTGACCATATTGCGCAACATGCAAGAAAGGGAACACACGTTATACTTCGAAGTGTTACTGATCTAGGAGTTCTCCTTTATCCTGAAGTAAAGTTTGAACATTTGAAAAGTATGGAGGCTGTGAAGATTTATGATAAGCAGCCTGGGGTAATTAATAATTTAATAATAGGTAGAACAAAATAAATGAAACATTCAAATAAAAACGAGACAAGACAGAATGTCGATAAACTTTTAAAACAATATAAGGATTACAACTCTGCCATTACTGATTCAGATAAGGAACGTATCGGTGATGAAATGACATATGCTGATCCTGTAGTCTGGATGATGTATAAGAACGAAGCATATGCTGGCACTCATCATAGTATAGATACACTAGGTGCACTAAAGGAGCATAGTATTGATCATGGAGGAATATGTGCAAAAAGATTTGGATATATAGCGCATTTTTTGAAGACAAACTCAAACATAGACATTCTCGATACAGAAATATATCCAGATAGTATGGATATCAAGGAGTTTTATGATGGTGAGATTATTTCAAATTTAATCTCTAATATTGATTTCATTAACGCCTGGCAAAAATACGAATATTTCAAACTCGATGGTAAGGTCGCCAAATGGCAAAACTATACAGAGTAACAAACTTTTAAGAGTGCTGTTTTTAGCATTTATTCGCAATAATTGGTAAGATGTTGTTATGATAAAGTACAACAAAATCATTGCTATCCTGATGCTATCTTTGTGTTTTTTTGCCCCAGTTAATGCTGATGCTCAGCAGATAATCCAGGATAAAATTGAAATATTGAAAGCTAGGGTTGTGGAGGTACTGAAGCAAGAAGTAAAGGATGTTCCTGGTACCGATGTAAAGAGTACATACCAAACAATTGTCGCCGAGATTACTGAAGGTGCAAGGAAAGGAGATATTGTAACTATCGAGAATGATTTTCTTGTACTTGAGAAAGGAGATAGATTTTTCCTAAGACATTTGATAGATGGAACGGACGGTAGAGAAATGTATACAGTTAGAGATGTTGATAGACAATGGGTGATCATCGGCTTTATATTCTTGTTTGCTGTAGCTGTGATTGCTTTCTCTGGTAAACAGGGAATGCGATCTCTACTAAGTCTAGCAGGTAGTTTTGTTGTGATCATGTATGTGCTTGTGCCAAGTTTGCTCCAAGGCTATCCTCCGGTACTTATGAGTATCTTGATCGCAACCGTGATTCTTTTCTTGGCAATATTTCTCACACATGGTTTCAATCGTGAATCTGTTGTGGCGTTTAGTGGAACCGTTCTGGCTGTAATATTGACTGGTGTGTTGGCATACATAGGTGTAGAGCTTGCTAGCTTGAGTGGGTTTGCATCTGATGAGGCTGTGTATTTGAATTTAAATACTAGGGGATTGCTTGATTTTACCGGATTGCTTTTGGGTGGAATCATGATTGGAGTGCTAGGCGTGCTCGATGATATAGCTGTGACTCAGGCTGCAGTAGTTAGTGAACTATATGCATCTGCACCGCATCTATCAAGAAGAGAAGTGTATAACAAAGCTATACGAGTAGGTAAAGAACATTCCGGTGCACTGGTAAATACTCTAGCTCTAGCATACACTGGAGTTTCTCTTCCATTGCTTTTGCTTTTCTCAACATCAGATTCATCAATGGCAAGTATTGTAAACCAAGAGATATTTGCTACAGAAATAATCCGTACAACGGTTGGAAGTATAGGTTTGATAATGACGGTACCTATTACAACTTTTCTAGCTGTATATTTTTTAAAGAATTATAAGGGAAAGGGCGGCGGTCACGTTCATGTTCACTAGATAATATTTGCTATAATTCTTTCTGAATAGTTTTACAAATTTTATTTATAATGCCCGGTCCGTTGTAGATCATTCCTGTTGCAAGTTGTATTAGTTTCGAGCCAGCCTCAAATTTGAGCTTGGCATCAGATGGTGTAAAAATTCCTCCACAACCAATAATTGTAAGTTTATCACCAAAGTTTTCTCGAGTTTTCTTTATCAGTTCATTTGATAATATGAAACAAGGTTTACCAGATATACCACCTCGATATTCTGATGGTCTTTCTTTGTTACTAATGTTCTCATAATTCTTGTTAAGGTTACCGATTATTACTCCATTAATTTTATACTTAGTTATTACTTCCAATAGTTCTTTTATTTGTATCCATGGTAATGAAATCGGCATTTTTATGTAAACAGGTTTTATTGTATCAATTTTTCTTATCTCAATTAGTAATTTTTCTAAAAGTGATGGGGTTGTAAAAGCCTCACCACCAAAAGAATTTGGACAAGATATATTTAGTGTATAGTAATCTCCTATATTTTCTTCATTAAGTCGTTTGAAACTATAACAGTAATCTTTTATTGCTTCATCAACATCGCAGTTCTCTCTGTCGTTTGTTTTTGCAATAGACACACCAATCACAAATCCTTTCTCCCTAGGTGTAGACTTAAGTCTCTTGATAATAGCATCTACGCCGTCATTCTTTAGTCCCTTGTGTACAATAATTGCCTGACTTATCGGTAGGCGTGTCAGGGTTGGACTTGGGTTACCAAGACATGGACGTGCAGTTACGGATCCAACTTCAACACCCCCAAAGCCCAAGCTAGGTAGTATTTGTGTAAGGTTTGCATTGTAATCAAATCCCGCAGACAAAATTATGGGAGTATTGTATCTAATCCCATCAACAACAGTTGAGATATTTTTTCCTTTATAACCATAGATAATCCATATAACTCGCCTTGTAATATAGTACTTTCCGAGAAATACACCTAGTCGTATAAAAAGATTGTGTACAGTCTCAGGATTGAATTTAAATAATATTGGTTTTAGGATAAATTTGTAAAACATGGACTAAATATTACCTAGCGTTAAGTGGTAGAGCTATCACTATTTCTCCGCCAAGACTTTGAGAGCCTCTAGTGCCTTAGGCCACATATCATTCATCATATCTATATATGTACCTGGAAGATTGGTAAGTTCTGCTTCAACTAGCGTGCCACCATCCTTGTCAGTGAAAATATAATTCTCATATCCGTCACCAGGACCTTCCCAAGGTGTTTCAACTCCATCCATAATCATACCCAGGTGCTTGATTGAGATATATTCGTTTGGAATATTCTTTGCGATCACACTAGACATACCTCCACGGACATTGCCGTTCTCGTCTTTGGAAAGAAAAAGCATCTTTGAACCTTCACTCCAATCGCCTTCGTAATATGAAGTTGGGTCAAACTCCTTTGTCCATTGTCTGTATGTGCTGTCCTCGAGCATAATTTTCCAAACTTTTTCTCTGGGTGCTTTGATAAAAACTGAAAATTTTAAGTTATTCATAGAATTATGTTACTCCACTTTCAATCCGATCGCAATCTAGCTTTGTAGATACTATCTTATAAATCAAAAGCTTTGAGTGGTTTTGATTCAACAATACTCACTGCCTCCTCAAATCCTTCACTGTAGTCAAAGTTCCATCTTGGAGGTAGTGCAAATATGTACATGTTGTTCCTTCCAAGTTCGGTTGCAAGGATCGGTGCGGCAGATATAGAGAAGTCTTCATTCATATATGAATTCCATTGAGCTATAGAAAAGATAATTATCGGTATATCTTGATAGGGTAGATTAGAAGTCCATTTTGGGTTTCGTATCAAAAATTTAGGGCCTGATTGTTTCTTGTCACTAGCTACCAAGTTGTTTCCATCCCAGATGTCTTGAACTATCTGATAACCTTTCCAATTCTCTGGTAGCGAAAAGACAAATCCATATTCACTATTCCTGTATTCTATCATTGTACTCGCTGTGGCTTCGGTGGTCAAAAATATTTCCTTTTTATCATTTGAATATGATATGCAGGTCACAATACTTGAAGCTATTACTACGACCAAGGCTACTACGATTAGTGAATTTTTTAGCATAGTCTAAGTGTAGCATGGGAAATAGCGGTTTCCTTTACTTATCCTCCTCTCGATCTTCAAATTCCTTCTCCATTTTTGCCATCCACTCAGCTCTACTTAAGTTAGTACTAATCTGCATCTTCATTAGATTTTCTTTGTGTTCATCACTTGTCATCATGTGAGGGGTCGCCTTCTCTACAATTTCCTTAAAAGTAGTGCCAGTAAATTTCTCATCACATATACCACCTAATTCTTTACAAATAAATGTTTTAGTCATAAAAGTATTATATACCAAATGGTCAGCGTTTGTTAATACGTACAAACTTTAATAATTTTAGATGCGGTGTTTGTATTGGAAGAATATAATTAAGGATTTAGATTATTCATCAATTCCTAGTTTTTTTCTGACATCGGCTAATTTTTGAACATCTTCTGCTTTTCTCTGTTCTAAAACTGTTTGCCTCATAGTTTCCTCTGCTTCACTTTTCTTTTTCAAAGTATCAAATACTTCACCATTTTCATTTTTCTGATAAATAGCCGTAATATCTTCTTTGGTCACAATTCTTTCTTGAGCAACTGAGAGTGGAGCCTCGATAACATAACCATTTTTAGAAACTGGATGATATTTACCTTCTGCACCTCTACTCCAAAACACTCTCTCCCCCCATCTACTTTTCTTTACAAGACCAGCAGATTGCTTGTTTCTAACAATTCCACTAGTCTCAATGTCGTCTATTGCAGCCTTCGTTCCGACACTTCTGTACACTTTGTCGGGGCTTGTTGGCAAGTCTTTTCCAAAACTTAACAATTCTCCAATGGTGTTGAGGTTTATTTTCTCAACTTGCCTCTCCGCTTGGACGTCAGGTGTTTTTTCTTTTTCCATTTCTCAATCATATCAAAATTAAAGAACAAAAAACATCTTTTTATTTTCCTTTTTGCTCAAGCTGATGATTTTAAGCTGGGGGAGTTAGTATACAAAAAAACAAGAAGGACGAATCCTTCTTGTTGTGCTTTGGTTGACCATCTCGGACCGCCACCTAGATGGTGGAGTCTGTGCGCGAAGTAAAAACTATACCCGCACCATGATGAACGTACTGGTTCAAGTAGACGCGTAGGTCTATGCCATTCTTCTCCCATCGCTGCCTGTAGCTCGTCCGGTTCACATGTTCACCAACCGGCAAGATTAGGCCATAGCAATAGGCGGTATCGTCCTTGGGACCGTTTACGCTTACCAAACTAGGGCATTTTTTTGACCATTCACCAGTTGCTTGATAATGGCTGTCGTGCAGACCGATCTGGAAACTTTCAATGATCTTGGGCGCATTGAATTTCCAACAACAGATCTGGGATTGAACCTCCCGTGCAAACAACCCCATGACTTCCGACTGTTCCTTACCGTCGAATAGGTATAGAAATGGCAACTCATTACAAACACCATCCTTGTACTGGTCGTATTTCAAGTAGAGCCGTGGTGTTCCCTTGGGGATGTAAGCCAGAAACCTCGAGGTTACAGCCTGTCTGTATGTATCCTGATAGGCCATACTAAGTGAGGGATGTATTCTCCTCATGTACTTCCTTTTCAGACCAGGAAACATTGGAAAAACTCTCGAGAAATCACGGGATGTCCATTCAGGGTGATCTCCTGCGGCGTTGCGAATCATAAGCCATGTCTTGACTGGATCAAGCATGACTACGGTGACGGGGCGGGTCTCATGCACTGGAACCGTCTCGCCATCGAATAGATACCCAGGCCTGCTCAGAGCTTTTGTAAGCTCCTCGTAAGCGTGTTCGCAGCCATCGCGTTGAAGCTTTGACAATACGGACAACATTACGCGGGTTGGGGGAATTAGTGCACCCCATTCGTCGAGGACACTATTTACTGTGTCTTGTTTGTGTATCCAGGACGTGAACGTTTCAGCTAGGGACCTACCTAGTTTCCCACGACAGACCTTGAAGGCCTCACTTTTACCTGCCAGCTTTAGTAATAGCTGACGTATCTGCTCTTCGTTGTCAATTTTGACTGCATCAGGTACTTGCTTCATAATTCCTTTTTGGTTGGAAGCTCTCTGATTGTGGTGGCCCCATGAGAGACACCGTAGGGAACAGCCAGTCTCATGTAAGATAGGCTGGGATTTGAAAGTTCAAGTCTGTAAAACAGATTGAGAATCCAGTAGGAGCGTACATTAAAATTTGGAAGTAGTCAAACAGCTATGTTTTTAGTAACGGTAGAGGTATTAGAAATTGTTTTCTTTAAAGAAAATATTTTTTGCTTCTTTATACTCAGCTTCTGTTTTTCCATCCATTGATCGCTTTAGAGTCTCGTACCTTTTGGTTAACCCTGTATCTGATTTAAAGCGTTTAACTTGCTCAATATACTTTCCAACTTTTTCATCATTTTTGTGAAGTATGTGGAGCTCACAGCGTATTCCGTATTTTTTCTTGCTTCGTACAAATCCTTCATTATTTACAACTGTTCCAGGGTAAAATCTCTCACTGTTATCGTTTGTAATTCTTTCAAGAATTTTACCAATGTCCTTATCTGGTTCTATTTCGACCATCAGGTCCATTTCATTTTTTGTGCAGATGGGGATAGCGAGAGACCCAATTAAAGTTATTTTAGATTCCGGAAGAATGCTTTTAACAAGTTCAATATAAAAATCAACAGTTTTAAAAACTTCTTCTGTAGGTTCAATTATTTGAACAATATCCTGCGACTTAGATGGCGCTTTCACAGATCCTTGTTGATTTTCCGGTTTTTCTATTTCCATAAAAATTATGTAAAAAGTGATTTATAATCTAGTCTAACATAATACCGAAGTCTTTAAAATTTCGGCTCACCCTGGTCGACGATTATAGATTAGGATTTAAGACTTATAAAAGAGAAACCCGCCAGCGAACTGGAGGGTGCTCCTGTTCAGGCGGGCTGTACGTTTGCATGGATGGTTGGGTATTTTATCTCATCCCGACGTCCACCACCTCGGTTCCTTATCTTTCTAAATTCGAGAAAAGAACCATCTTCATTGCTTGTTTCTCTCTTCTCCACGAAGCCTTCACGGGTCAGTCTTAGGAGAGTTACGTAGAATGAGCCAAGCGACACTGATTTGCCTAGCAAATTCTCCAATTCTGAGTGGATTGTCCATCCACTCTTCCATTCAGTGAAGCTTAGGACTTCAAGATAGTCATCGTCCGTAGCCCCTCCACGGCAAAATAGTACAAAAAGGTACAGTAAGATGATTATAGCCAGAATAAGTGTGATCCAGAATAAAATTGGATGCCCCATGTGATTTCCTTTCGGTTATGTATTAAGAGCAAAGCATTTTTAATACAGTAACATGAATTACTTAGTAGGTCAAATCTCCCTGACTGCTTAGTCTACCCGTGACTCTTAGTTATAGATTAGAATGTAACAAAAAATTCCCAGAGGGAATCTTTTAATTTGATGCTCACTCTCGCTAACGATTATAGGGTGTGATTATGGATTCATATAAAAGAGAAACCCGCCAGCGAACTGGAGGGTGCTCCTGTTCAGGCGGGTTCAATTTATAATAATTGTTCTGTATCCGATCAATTCTGTATTGCTTTCAAGGTGCGGACAGTATATTCAGTGATTTCGGAAGCAACTACTCCCCGAAACCCTTTATCCAGGAAAACTAAAACGCCGATAGCTTTTGCTTTTCCAACGAATATGTTGTCCGCTGAACAGACAACAGTGCGACTTTTCTGTTCTGTCGTTAGAGCAGCAAGGACCGTCTCACCGCTTCCACCACGACCCAAGTCGCCATCGAGTAATAAGATATCAAAATCTTTATTACCAGAACCAATCGATTCAACTGCTTCATGGGCATTTGTGTACACATAAGTCTTACATTCGGGGAATTCACCAGAAATTACTCCTTGTATAAACTTAATGAAAGTTTGATTATCTTCTATTATTACGATTTTTTTCATACCAGATATATTAATAGTATAAGATCATATGCTTGTACAATTCCAGTAAGAAAATAGTATGAATATCAACTAATAGTTGATTTAACGACATATTTATGATATGGTAAAACAATGATTTTTATAGAAAACCGACTGGAGAATAGAATCATTGAGAAACTTTCAAGAGGCTCTATTTTTTCTCCTGATTTGATCTCTCAAATATCTAAGCAACATGATGTCACCGAGCAAGGGGTCTATAAGGCCCTATCTTTTCTATTAGACAATGAGATTGTCACCAAGAATAAAAAACTTCTATCTCTCAATACTCTTTGGATCGAGAAATTAAAGAATTTTACTAACTCCGTTTCAGAAACATATTCCATCGATGATTTTAATGATTTCCTTTTGCTCGATGATAAAGAAAGACTTACTTATCACTTTAAAAATACAACTAAGTTAGATATCCACTGGATGCATATTGTACTCTTGATGCTCAAACGCTTCAAAGATAGTCCCTTTGTTATATACAACCCCCACTGCTGGTTTATGATGGAGCGACCACATACGGAATCTGTGTTCTTTGAATGGATTAACAAAAACAAACGATCAACATTTTTTCTAATTGGAGGGAATGCAAGGTTAGATAAACTCGTAAAGAAACAACTTTCAACAGAGTATGTCAAAATTGAACTTGATACAGACAATAAGTTCCCAAAAGATAAGTACGTTGCCATTATTGGAGACTATATTATTTACTCATCATATGGGGCAAACTTCAATAAAAAGATAGACACCTTCTTCAGTGCTCATGCAGAATTAGATCAAAATACTATCGGTGGTTTTAAGAATACTTTACAAAGAGATAGCGAACCAAAGATCGTCATTGAAAGAAACAGGTCAAAAGCAATTAAACTGTCAAAACAGATAACAAAGAACCATTTTGTTTCCTTAGAGGAAAAAAAGAAGATGTTTAAATAATTGATCAAGTGAAAGAAAAGTACCAGTTTTACTGGCACTTTTCATTTTACTGCCCCCTCCATAGTACGAGTTTAGAAATGTGAATTGGGTAAAGATTAAGGGAGAATTACTGGTTAGTGAAATATTGTCGATGTTTCAACTTGCATAACAAGAAATTAGAGAATACTTCATTTATGCTCATGTTTTAAATTGATTTGAATTTACAGTTGATGGCTCTTGAATTTGAGTTGTTGAGGTTGGGACCAGTTTATCCTCTTCGGCTTTTTTATCCAGAGCCTTCTTTTTCTCAGCTTGAAGTACTTCTCTAAAGATCGGCATAAAAACTGAAAAAGTTAATTCGTCGATGACATACAACAGTAATGTCCTTTCTCCTTCTCCTTCTTCTTCAAATTTTTTTAATACATATTCTTTTCCTAAACAAAAGCCTACCGAATCTATTTCAGAAAAAGAGATTTTAAAATCTAAACGGTGTGCGAGGTTGTTACGGATATCGTTTAATTTTCTTAAGCTACGAAAAATATCGTCAGTAAAGCAATTTTTTTGTTTTAATTTCTCTACTTTCTGAAAGAAGCTTAAACTATTCAAATTGACCTCCTTATCAAATAATAGAAGAAGTACGTGATCAAGGTAATATTCAATAAGAAGGTGTCCTTTAAGTAATATGGTTGTCAGATCTGTCTCATTTGAAACACGTTTCTCAAACTCTGCAACATGTCGTTCTATTAATATAAATGCTTTACTTTTTTCTTTTTTCAATTTGTCAGACTCCATTTATTTTCTTGGCTCCGGCGGCAGGGATCGAACCTGCGACCAATCGCTTACGTATCCTCCACTATTACTAATGGTACGGACTATATCATCTCCATAAGCCTTATGTGTATTTGCGCTTGTAGGGGTGAGGGGCTTCCCGCCGACTTCAATTTGATGTCGGAAGTACTCCTATAAAAGGATAGTCTCTACACCTTCAACTGATTTGAACCAAATCAGAAGCTTGGCTCGGTATTGCCCTAAGTTTTAAATGTTAGGGTTTCACCGAATTCACCTCATTTTCGACCAGAATTTCTTCTGGAAGCTGCTAATTATCGTCTTGCAACGAATCGTTTACAGGCGACTGCTCTACCGCTGAGCTACACCGGAATGTTTCATTTTTAAATGAACATTGATATCATAGCAAATATGTATATAAAAGTGAAGATAACAACCAATTCTCGTAAAGAAGTCATAGAAAAGGTCAGTGACGACCTATATCATATTTCGGTTAAGGAAAAAGCCGAGAACAACAATGCTAATAGGAGATTGCTAGAAATAATGCATGTAGAATACCCAAACGTCGCTATTAGAATAATATCCGGTCACCATTCTCCAAGTAAGATATTGAGTATTGAAAATTAAAGAGTTATAATTAACTCATGAATATAAATATTAAAACAACAACAATCACTTTAACTCCTTCAATTTCAGATTATGTTGAAAAGCAGCTAGGTACTATAAAGAAATTCCTACAAGACGACCCAACTGTTAAGTTTGATCTAGAACTAGCCAAGACAACCAACCATCACAACAAGGGAGATATTTTCAAAGCTGAAATTCATATCGTAGGAAAAGACAAGAACATATACTCAAGTGTTGAGAAGTCTGATTTGTATGTCGCTATAGACGAAGTCAAAGCTGAGGTCCTGGAAAAGTTAAAGTCTACAAGTGAGAAAAATAGATCACTAGTTCGAAAGGGTGGGGCAAAGATCAAAAATTTACTAAGAGGTATTTGGAATAAATAATATGAGAATTCCAGAATTTTTTAAACAAAAAGTAAACCAGTGGCTATGCATAGCACTAGTTGGACTAATGTGTTTTTGGACTGTACTTTACTATGTCAGTAGCACAGCTCAGGCTATAGGGAACAGTCTAGCTTTAGAAGATATCTTATAAGTTAAAGTCAGTTTCACCTTTACCCTCAGGTATTATCTTCTCAATAACAAGCTTATTATCAGTAAAATGAGCTTTGGTTATTTTGATTCTTTTACCGTCCTTAAAAAAGAATGCAGATGGCCACTCGTTATATGCTTGGATCTTTAGAAAGTTTTTGTAACCGTCATCATTGAGATCTATCAATCCATCTTCCTTCTGGATTTTCTTGGTATAACTTGCCTGACTGTGATCTTGTTCGGTAGGTACGATCTTGCCAAGAACCCAGTCTGGTAGAACTTCCACCATAAGCTCGGCTCCAGTAGTTACAATAGCGTTACCGAGCACTTGAGCAGTCGGTGGCCAGTTCTCAACTTCCACATTCCTACTTGCGACTATTGGTCCATGATCCATTTCGCTATCCATTTTTATTATACAAACACCAGTATCCTTGTCGTCACTTAAGATTGCTGTTTCGATAGGGCATGAACCTCGATACTTTGGTAGTAGCGAACCGTGAATGTTTAGAGATTTATGTTTTGGAATATTTAAAATAGAATCTGGAATTATTTTGCCATATGCAAGTACAACTAAAACATCACAGTCATATTTCTTTAGTGTCTCAATCAAGGACTCATCGTTAAGTTTCTCTGGTTGGTATACGTCTACACTATTCTCTATAGCCCAGACCTTGGCCTCCGGCGGAGTCATAAGCATTTTTCGTCCTCTTGGACGATCCGGCATTGTTACCAGGAAACTAATCTTAAAACCAGCATTCTTTAGAATACCAAGAGCAGTTACTGCATAATCCGGAGTACCAAAGAATCCAATTTTAATTTCATTATTTATCATTATTTTTCATTCGCAACTTCTTCGGGTGGGATGTCTTGAACACCATATGCCTTATCAGTAAACAGTATACCATTTAGATGATCTGTCTCATGTTGAAATACCTGAGCCAAAAGTCCACTAGCTCCACGCTCAACTGGTTCGCCTAGCTCGTTGTATCCTTTTATTGTTGCTTTGATAGATCTTTTTACTTTTCCATACTTCCATCTGACAGATAGACAGCCCTCCTCAACTTCATGCTTGCTTCTTGATAGTTTTGTTATTACCGGATTGATAAATACCAGGTCACGTCCAATGCTCTTATATTCCTTGTCAGCTTCCTTCATAACTTCGTCAGATACAAGAAATATTCTCAGAGATTCTCCGATCTGTGGAGCTGCTATGGCTACACCATCATCCTGTGAATCCATTGCGACCTTCATATCTCTTATGATCTGCTGGATTTTCTCAGTTTTGATATCAGTAAGAGGCACCTCTTTTGCCTCTTCTCTTAGCACAGGATTGTCTTTTTGGACTATATCTTTCATCACTATAATATAATGTTGAAATAGTACTTTGTCTAGGTTATGACTATTGGTGTGATATAATCCTAGTATGAATTTTTTAAAAGATATTAAAAGTGCGATTTACGATAAGTCGTTTTATCAAGGTATAAAAAACATTAGCAACAAGCAGGCTTGGACCTATTTTATTAAAATTTCCCTAGTTCAGGCAGTATTACTGACCCTAGTTTTTATGGTTTTAGTTGTTCCGATAGTTAACAATATTTTCTCAGAAGAGTCCAAGACAAAGATAGTAAACTATTTCCCAGAGGAATTAACTTTTAACATAAAACAAGGAAAGGCATCAACAAATGTCGAGGAACCTTATGTTATACCGTATTCAGATATCGAGGATACTGAAGATATTACAAACGCCGAAGACAGGGAAAATAGATCAGAGAACTTTATGGTTATAGATACTGTTTCTACATTTTCACTCGAACTATTTGAAAATAGTAAGGCGGATGTACTGATCACAAAGGAAAATATCGTCACAAGAAAGAGTAATGGACAGGTAACTATCCAGCCATTGAGTTCTTTTCCAGATGTTGAATTAAATAGAGTAAAAATATTTGATTGGATTACAAAGGCAGAACCATTCTTTATGTTTGTTGTGCCTGTGACGGTTGTATTTTATTTCATTGTTATCCTAATAGGATCATTCATTGGAAATACAATATTCCTACTTATAGCATCACTTGTAGTTTTGGCTATAATAAAATTACAGAAGAAGACATTGGAATACAGTGTAATATATAGACAAGGTTTGTATGCCATAACTGCACTGATGGTTATCGAGGTACTCGCTTTTATGTTTGGTCTTGATATAGGTATATTTGCATCACTACTTTTGTTCCAATTATCGTATTTCATAAATACGCACGAGACTACAGTAACTCCAGCTAAAGTAGAGAATCCGGATCAATCTTCACAGTAACGTTTGGTGAAAGTGAACGAATCTTGTGGCCAAGCTCTAAGTTTGGCCACTTTTCGTTATTCATACGGATTAATCCATGCAGGACATAGTTGCCCTTTACTGTATGAGTAAAAGCAGGGAAGACTTCAACTTCGAATGGATCCAGAATATCCTGAACTGTTTCCATTTCCTTTACTATCTCATCTTTTTTACCTTCCAGTGTGATTTTTATAAGTGTAGAAAAAGGTGGGTAGTTCAGATTCTCTCTTTCCTCGATAGTCGTTTTGTAAAAATCATTTGTATTTCCTTTTAGACCATATTCAAATACTTTTTCATCAGCCTTTCGGGTTTGGACTAGAAACTTCTTTGTAGTCAGCGCACGCATTCTGATCAAGGTGTATAGGATTCTTTCTTGTATTCTAAAATCAGGCAAAGCAAAAAGGGAATCGAGCGACACTATCGCTGAATTTTCTACAGGCTCGTGCAGGTACTGCAGCATCATCTCGGTTCCTATAAGAATACTACCTGGCTTCGCTTTGAACTTTGCTATCACATTCTTTATATTCTTCTCGCCTTTGACTGTATCGTGATCTATTTTGAATACTGAAATATCTGGATATTTTTGCTTGATCATGTTTACTACAAGATCTATACCAACTCCCATTGTTGATAGTTTCCAACTGCCACAGGTTTTGCAATACTCTTCTGCGGATCTTCTCTCACCACATCGGTGACACATAAAGAAATTTTTGCCTTCCTTGCTATGCAATACAACAGGGGTACTGCATTTGTTGCATGTAACTATTGTCTGGCAATCTCCGCAAACCGTACTAGGTGATAGACCTCTTCTTGTTGCAAGGATTATCAATCGCTCACTATTGTTTCTCGTGTCGGTGATGAGTTTATTTAGCTCATCGGATATAAACTTGAATTCTCCATTTTCACTCTTATAACTTTTCATATCGATCAGAACGTCCTCAGCTGTACTCAGTGATCTAAACTTGAAAGGGCTATCTGGTAATATTCTGTTTTCATTCTTCCTCCAAAGAGTTTCTATTCTCAATAGGCTATCAGCTAAATAGATTTTACTCTTGTTATGCTTTGCAAAAATCTCGCATACATTTCTAATATCGACATATGGTCTTCTCTGGATCTTGTAAGACTTGCTACTCTCCGATTCTATAACTATAGTTTCAATATCAGTTCTTGGTAGGGAAAGGAAACCACCAGTAGCGATGACTATAACCGGATGATCTTTCGTCATGATTTTGTTCCAAGTATCTACGACTTTCTTGGGCGTGATGGATCCGTGAAGTATGTATGAATAATCCTCAATACCTTTTGATAGTATGCTGTGACAATATATAGCGTCTTCAATTGTCGGTAGTATAAAAAGTAAAGATTTACCTTTAGCGAATTCCTGTCTAATGAGTCCTTTCCATGTGCTGTAGCGCTCATCTTCATCTCCTTGTACAGCGTATCTTGCTGGAGTCAGTGTAGCTTCCTTGCTCTGGGTATCGATTTTGGTAGCTGCTTTTGTGCCCACACTAGTTTCTAATTTGGAAATATTATTCAATATATATTTTGGTAAAAGTACATCAAGTACCGCTCCAGCACTTGTTGCATAATACTCAGCAACTTCTTTTATCATTTCCATAAATGCTTTGCCAAAGAAATCCGTACTCTTTATCCCATCAATCTTTTTCAAAGCAAAATCAGCATTCTTTATCTCACCCTTCATTTCACTGGCGTTTGTAACGCCGACTACAATACCGTGAATTACTTTTTTTCTAAGAGGAACATCAACAATAGAGCCAATAGCTATTTGCTTCGAAGTAAAGTATGAGAGGCTATCACTCGATATACCTCGACTAATCGGTATTATTTCGATGATGAACATAGCAGAAGTATAACAGATTTGCAGGTTGACAGTACTACGGTAAATATTATCTCGTATTAGAATCTTAGGAATTTCATGTAAGATTTTATTACCGCTTAATAACTTTTTGTTAGGGTGTGGGGATGAAAGAAAATATAAAACAATTTGATGAATGGAATACTGTTAAGAAGAGAGTAAATTCCTCGAGCCCAAGGTACTATACAGTTCGTGAAATCTGGTGGTGTAAACTTGGGGTAAATGTAGGTTTCGAACAAGACGGTAATGGTGAACAATACCAGAGACCTGTTGTTATAGTTAGATCGTTTGGAAGTAAGGTTTGTATGGTTGTTCCTCTAACAACATCTACACATAAACATGGTCTTAGAATCCCGGTAGGTCAGGTTGGCGATAAAAATGCGACAGCAATACTTTCACAAATAAAAACAATTGACACTCGTAGACTGGCTGAAAAAATCAGCTTTATGGATAAAGATAAGTTTGCACAACTAATAGAAAACATCAGAGGTTTATTCTGATGTTTTCTAAACTTTTCTCCCTCGCATGAGAGGGTAAGGCCGAAGCCACTTGTAATGCTTATGATACCAAAAGTAGAGACGAAGTCAAACTATTTATTCAATGAAAGATAATCCATTAATCTTACTCTATGTCTATCAATTATGTCTTTTCTATTTAGATAATCATCGACTTCGAGCAAGTAGAATTCTGTACCCTCAGTACCAAACACAATATTCTTTTCTTCAGATGCTGGGAGTTTAGCCACAAAGAAATAACTCTGTTTCCAAGGTTCAACAATACTTTGATGTGCCTTTGAGTGTACTATATTTTCTTTCTTTACTTCTATACCAAACTCTTCTTTCGTTTCTCGGGCGAAGGTCTCAAATGGGGTTTCGTCGTCCTCTTTTCCACCACCCGGCAAATCAATCATAAGAGGGAAGTTGTTTACATTTGCATCTCTTCTATATACCAGCAGTTTTTCACCAATAAAAATAAAACCTTTGGAGCCGTTGAAATCTATTTTCTTGAATACATTACCATCAATCATTATTTTAATAATTCTACAAATCTCTGAAAATCTCAATCTTTGCACCAATTTTATTCAGTCTTTATGCTAAATCGTCATAAACCATGATGGATGTAGTACCGGAGGACAAATTATATCTGCTGATTTTTCTCCCTCACATGAGAGGGTAAGGCCGAAGCCACTTGTAATGCTTATAGTAACAAAAGCAGAGACGAAGTCAAATTAACTTCGCTACATGTTTTCTATGATTCATATTGTAAATATTGTCTTAAACACGTACAATGTAAAACATAAAAATATGAAAAAAGATTCATTTATTATTGAAGGTCTTGCTGGTCGAAAGATACTTAATGGCGAAGTATCTATTAATGGCGCGAAAAATGCTGTTCTGAAAGCCATGGCTGCTTCTGTTCTTTTCTCTGACATTGTCAATTTAGATAATGTTCCACAGACAGAAGATGTGAAGAAAATGATAGTTTTACTTGAAAAGCTAGGAGCCAAGGTAAGGCATGATGGACATAGTCTATCAATAGATCCAACAGGTATTGTTTCATCAAATCTAGATCAGGTCTTGGCTCAAAGTATGCGCGCCTCAGTGGTTCTGACCGGACCATTACTTGCTCGTTTTGGAAATGTAAATTTCCCAGCACCCGGTGGCTGTGTGATAGGGGCAAGACCTATCGATCTTTTTATAGATGCTTATAAGAAAATGGGTGCTAATGTTGATCTAAAGGAAGAGACATTCCAAATAACTACTCCAAGAGGAAAACTGTCCGGTACAGAAATCTTCTTCAATCTTCAAACAGTTGGTGGAACAGAAACTCTAATGATGGCTGCTGTTTTGAGTGAAGGTAAGACCGTACTTAAGAATTGCGCAATGGAGCCTGAAATAGTCTCAGTTGCAGAGTATTTGAATGAGTGCGGTGCAGATATCCAAGGTGCTGGAACACCAACAATTGTTATCAATGGTGGTAATTTACTAAAAACAAATGGTAAGAAGTATGTAACTGTACCAGATCGAATAGAGGCAGGTAGCTTCCTTTTGCTTGGATCGTTATGTGCTGATAATCTAAAAATAATAAACTGCATTCCAGAGCATATCGAATCCACAATCAATCTACTTAGAGATTCTGGTTTGAATGTTATTACGACCAAGACTACAGTGGAACTAAAAGACAACGCTAAAGTTAAAAACAATACATTAAAATCATTCAACGTAAGAACCCATGAGTATCCAGGTTTTCCAACCGACCTTCAGGCACCTATGGTAACTTTCTTAACTCAGGTAAGTGGTGAGAGTATTGTGTTGGAAACAATATACGAAGGTAGGTTTAAGTTTACACAGAATCTAACAAAGCTGGGTGCAGAAATTACGACAATGAATGCAAGAGAAATACTGATACATGGCGGTAAAGAGTTAAAAAATAATGATGATGAAGCCTTGGATTCATATGATATTAGAGCTGGTTTTGCTACCGTTATGGCCGCTCTAGTTGCAAAAGGTAAGTCTGTGATTAATAATGTCTATTATATAGATCGTGGTTATGAAAATCTTGAAGGTAGGTTAAACGCGTTGGGAGCAACCGTTGTACGTAAGTCTGAGTAAATTTAATACAAATGAACTTCTTTTCTCAAAAACTTGGAATTGATTTGGGTACTGCTAATACTCTAGTTTTTCTACCTGGGAAAGGTATCGTTCTTAACGAACCTTCTGTTGTTGCAGTGTCTGAACAAGATAAAAAAGTTCTTGCCGTTGGTTTCGATGCTAAAGATATGATCGGCCGTACTCCTGACAATATCATTGCATATCGTCCCATGAAGGATGGCGTTATCGCTGACTATCGTGTGACCGAAGCAATGCTTCGATATTTTATAAATAAAGCTTTGGGAAAATGGAACGTTTTCCGACCAGAAGTGATGGTCTCTGTTCCTGCTGGTATTACTTCGACTGAACGTCGTGCTGTGGTAGAAGCTGCTATCCGTGCTGGTGCCAAGAATGCTTATGTTGTTAAAGAGCCAATCCTTGCTGCTATCGGTGCTGGTATCCCGATCCAAGAAGCAAGAGGACACATGGTCGTTGATATCGGTGGAGGTACAACTGATGTGGCGGTGATCTCTCTGGGAGGAATTGTAGCTTCAACTTCTGTAAAATGTGCTGGAAATAGAATCGACGCTGCGATTGCGGACTATATAAAGAAAACTTTTAACCTTGCTATAGGTGACAAGATGGCTGAAGATTTGAAAATAAATATTGGCTCAGCTATTCCACTTGAAGAAGAATTGTCTATGCAGGTGAGAGGTCGTGATTTCATTTCCGGTCTTCCACGTTCAACTGAGGTTAAAACAAATGAAATCGTCAAAGCGATAAACAAAGAGTTACGGGACATGATAAAGGCAATCAAAGACGTACTACAGGAGACACCACCAGAGTTGGCTGCTGACATCATCGATCAGGGAATCATAATGACAGGAGGTACATCAATGCTTAGAAATTTTCCAGAATTAGTCTTTAGACGTATCGGAGTGAAGGCAAAACTAGCCGATGATGCATTGTTCTGTGTTGCAAAGGGAACTGGGATAGCATTGGATCACCTAGATACATATAAGAAGAGTATTTTGAGTAAGAGGTAATTTAAACAAAGGAAAATGAAAGATAGCTATCGATAATATGGCTTAATATGGCCATGTTTTTCTATGTGAATTAATGAAGAATAAAATTGCTTGACAAATAGACTATATATGGTAGGATACTAGTGTCAGGGTAAGTTCTTGGAACCGCTCCTGACCAGAGCCGAAAGGCACTGAAGATAGTAACAGCGTTTAGTCGTTTAGTCGTTTAGTCGTTTAGTCGTTAAGTCGTTGTGCCAGGAGGTCATTTCCGTGATTGGTTACATTCCAACGGAAATCAGTAGACCTCGTTCAGTGGTGTTAGTTTAGAGAATGTGACTGAACTTAGTCAGAATTCATGATTGACGAATTAGGATGCGGAAGCTATCCTAACTAATTGATCACAGAATAGACTGAGGTAGAATAGTTCTTTGATTGTCAGCTTCCTCCGTTTTTTGTTCGGCGAACGCGGAGACTAGGACGAGTAACACGTTTATCTCGTCTGAATTGTTCGGTCCCAGGTGGGACTAGAAAGCCGATAAGGGACCTCAGGTCCATCCAGTGCACGGCCAGCCCAAATGTTGGGACCGTGCACTTTCTTTTTGTTAATATCTCCTCCTCCTTCTTTTTTTGCTATAATACCTCACATGCACCCCCTGGAATACATTAAGGCACTTGATCACCACGCATATTTTATTCATGCATTCAAAGACTCTGTACTACACCTAAAAGAATATTTGAGTACAAAGTTTAAGATTGATACACATCAAAATCCTGATTTTTTTCATGAGAAATTCGAATCTCTCGGTATTGATGATAGTAGAAGAATAAAGGAATATCATCTATCAAAAAGTTTTGCGCCAGGTAATAAAAGAGTTTTTATAATTGAAGCTTCAAACATTACCAACGAAGCGCAGAACTCTCTCCTTAAAGTTTTTGAGGAGCCAAATGAGGATAGTCACTTTTTTATAATCATGCCTTCTGTAGACATACTTCTTCCTACACTAAAGTCTCGTTTGATGATTGTGGCTCCTGGGGAAGGAAGGAATATTGCAGTTGAAATGGTTAAACAAGTTGAAGATTTTTTGAAAATGAGTGTAAAAGAAAAAGTGGCCTTTGTTGATGAAATGGCAAAAGATATTTCTGATGAAAGACTAAGTAAAAGCGATGCTCAAGAATTCCTGGCGGCTCTAGAGGTGGTGATATACAAGAAACAGGGAACTATCAATGCTAATGGGCTTAGATCAATACTTCAAGCACGTGAATATTTGAATGATAGGTCGCCATCTACCAAGCAATTGCTCGAATCAGTGGCCCTCAGTGTTTAGTAGCTAGCCCTTTACTTTATTTCAATAGTGTAGTATTATATGAATGGAACTTGCTCTTACAACTTCGTTGTAATCAAGGGTACTAGGTCACGACCTTTCTGTGTTGTGACAAAAGGAGGTTAAGTTTGGTTGTTTGGGTTAACGGTCGGGACGCAAGTCCTGGCCGTTTTCAATTTAATATAATATTTACTTTACTATGCCAATCTGTTTACTTCTCCCCAAAAATGCTATACTGACACAATAATATAAATATATGGCATACGACTTCACTAAATTCAAAAAATCATTATCAGGTACCGAGGAATGGGTAAAGAAGGAATTCTCATCTATTCGTACTGGTCAGGCTAATCCAATCCTATTGGATGGCGTTAAGGTTGAATCATACGGCTCACTAGTTCCATTGAGTCAGGTCGGTTCAGTGACTTTGGAGGGTAGTAGGTCTCTACGTATCGTGCCTTGGGATATGTCTCAGTCAAAAGATGTTGAGAAGGCCCTAACTTTGGCAAATCTAGGTGTTTCAGTTTCGGTTGATGAAAAAGGTCTTCGTGTTAATTTTCCTGAACTTACATCAGAGAGTCGAGTATCAATAGTTAAAATTGCAAAGGAAAAGCTAGAAGATGGACGTAAGCAGATCAGAATGCATCGCGACGACGCTATGAAGGATCTAAAGGCAAAAGTAAAAGCTGGGGGGATCGGTGAGGACGAAATGTTCCGCCACGAGAAAGAAATTCAAAAGATGGTAGATGAGATGAATAAAAAGCTGGACGAACTTTTTGCTAAGAAGGAAAAGGAAATTACAAGCTAATATATTGTTCTATGACCATAATTCTATTCCTACTAGTTCTAGCTATTTTAATCTTTGTACATGAACTTGGTCATTTTCTAGTAGCGCGAGCTTGTGGAATACGAGTAGATGCTTTTGCTCTTGGATTTGGTCCGAAGCTTTTTGGTAAGACGGTTGGTGAGACTACATACTCCTTGAATCTAATACCTTTTGGAGGATATGTAAAAATCTTTGGAGAGAATCCCGATGATGAATCATTAAATGGAGAGGATAAGGCAAGAAGTTTTGTTTATAAGCCAAAATGGCAGCAGATCGCCGTACTTTTCTCTGGAATATTTTTTAACTTTGTATTTGCAGCTGTGATAATAGCTATAGCGTTCACGTCTGGTGTGCCAGCATCAGTTGATAGTTACCCAGAATACAAGGATAGAATGATTGATCAGCATATTGCAGTTACATTTGTAACGCCTGGATCACCTGCACATATTGCAGGATTGAAAGCAGGTGACAAGCTAGACTTTGAGTCAGTTGATTTGATACAGAATAGAATAAATGATAGTAAGGAAAACGGTGTAGTTATCGACTATGTAAGAAACGGTGTTGCTTCAAGTACAAAGATTTTTGCAAAACAGGGTATTGTTGAAGGGAAATATGCAATAGGAATTGCCATGGACAATGTAGCTACACTTAAACTTCCTTTCTATCTTTCTGTAGTGGAAGGTATTAGGTTCACACTACATAACATAGTGCAGACCATCTTGGGTCTTTCAAATCTCATAGTCGGTGCATTTCATGGAACATCAAGTTTGTCATCAGTTACTGGTCCAGTTGGAATCGCGGGAATGGTTGGTGATGCAGCAAAACTAGGATTTGCATATCTACTAATGTTTACAGCAATGATATCTATTAATCTTGGTGTATTGAATTTAATACCTTTCCCAGCGCTAGATGGAGGGAGAATCTTGTTTGTTATAATAGAGTTTATAATCCGTCGTCCGATAAAGCCTGCTATTGCGAATTTCGTGAATGCCGCTGGTTTCTTGCTACTTATCGGTTTGATGTTGTTTGTGACTTATAAAGATGTTTTGAATTTGTTTGTGAAATAGTCTATATGATGATCTCGGTAGTATAGGAAAAAGCGCGCCCTCTTCGGGCGCGCAACTAGTTTACTTGTGTTTTTTTATTACGCTTTCTTCCTTCTTGTTGGGTTGATAATGTCCCAGATGGTTGCCAGGACTACTGCTGTGGCGATGTCGTTTAGAATATCGTCGCCACTTGAGTGCACGATATTCACGATCAATCCGTCATGGGTTCCACCCCAATACGTAACTCTACGTGGACTTGTTTTTTCATCTGTAGAGCCAGGTGCCAGGGCTTTTTCCACTATTCTACCCCTAGTCTCTGGCGACATCTTAGCTACTCTCGTATACACCGACTTTCGGTAACTTTGGGTAAACTCCTGGATTGAATCGTCACCCACCAATTCTACCGTGATACCAGTTTCTTTCATCACGGTTCTTGCCACCATGATGATATAGTTATTCCTATCACCCCTTTTTTTCTTCATCCGAACTCTTTCTCTTGTTGAACTACCAGTCTACAAACTACAACAATAAAAACCCAAAGTCAATACTACTAAAATCTGAAATTTCCTGTATTATTGGCTTATATTTATCCATATTTTTATGAGACAATCACTACTTTTTACAAAAACTCGCAAAGACGCACCAAAGGATGAGGTTTCAAAGAATGCTCAGCTACTCATTCGTGCTGGTTTTATCCACAAAGAAATGGCCGGAGTATATTCATTCCTACCACTAGGACTTCGCGTAATGAACAAGATCACTAATATCATTCGTGAAGAGATGAACGCTATTGGAAGTCAGGAGCTTACTCTTACTGCACTTCAAGACAAAAATGTCTGGGAGAAAACTGGACGTTGGTCTGATGATGTGCTGGATGTTTGGTTTAAGACCAAACTAAAGAATGATACTGAGATCGGACTAGGAACAACTCATGAAGAACAACTTACAAACCTGATGAAGGACTATATACGTTCATATAGAGACCTTCCTGTATATGCATATCAGTTCCAAACGAAGTTCCGCAACGAGACTCGTGCAAAGTCTGGAATAATGCGATGTCGTGAGTTCATTATGAAGGATTTGTATTCTTTCTCAGATGACATCCAATCTCATGAGAATTTCTATGAAGATGCCAAGAATGCATACATCAAAATTTTCAACAGAGTTGGTTTGGGAGATATTACATATCTAACTTTTGCATCAGGTGGTTCTTTTTCAAAATATTCTCATGAGTTTCAAACTATAACTGATGCAGGAGAAGATTCTATTTATATTGATGAAAAGAAAAAAATTGCAGTTAACAAAGAAGTACTTAATGATGAAGTGTTGAAAGATTTAGGTGTGAATCGCGACGAACTTGTTGAGAAAAAGGCAGTTGAGGTTGGAAATATTTTTTCACTAGGGACAAGGTTCTCTGATGCATTCGAACTAAACTATTTGGACGAAAAGGGTGAGAAGAAACCTGTCGTTATGGGTAGTTATGGTATAGGGCCTGGCAGGTTGATGGGAACGGTAGCAGAAGTTCTATCTGATGATAAGGGATTGGTATGGCCAGAAGCTATTGCTCCTTTCAATATTCATTTGATTTGTATTGATGATAAGGAAGGAAAGGTAAGAATTGAGGCTGATAAGCTCTACAATAGGCTAACAAATGCTGGTTCAGAAGTGCTATACGATGATCGTGATGTTCGTGCTGGAGAAAAGTTTGCGGATAGTGATCTAATCGGTATTCCAGTTCGAATTGTTATAAGTGAGAAAACTATGGCAGATGATAGTGTTGAAAGAAAAGATAGAAAGACTGGAAATGTTGAGATCATCAAAAATGAAAGAATTTAAAGATAAAATTTTAAAATATTTATCCAATGATATAGGAATTGATCTAGGTACTGCAAATACACTCGTATATCTAAAAGGATATGGAATAGTGGTGAATGAACCATCCGTTGTTGCTGTAAATCAAAAGACAGGTCGTGTGGTTGCTGTTGGTACTGAAGCAAAAAACATGCTTGGTAGAACCCCTCCGCACATTATGGCTGTAAGACCACTAGTTGATGGAGTTATATCTGACTTTGAGGTTACTGAGGAGATGATTGCATATCTAATCAAAAAAGCTGAGCTGTATTCAAAGAAGATTCTAGGTCCTAGAGTTGTCGTTGGGGTCCCATCTGGTGTTACAAATGTTGAGATCCGTGCAGTCCGAGATGCAACTCGAAATGCTGGTGCTCGTGAAGTGTATATAGTTGAAGAACCTATGGCAGGAGCTATTGGTATGAGGTTGCCTATACATGAACCTGTGGGAAGTATGGTGATTGATATTGGTGGTGGAACTACCGACATCGCTGTCATTTCACTCGGTGGAATAGTTCGTTCTAGAAATTTAAAAGTGGCTGGCGATAAGCTAAACAACGATATCATTTCGTACATCAGAACCGAGTTCAAGATTCTAATCGGTGAAAAAACTGCAGAAGCGATCAAGATATCTGTCGGTTCTGTGCTCGAAAAGGGTCCTATGGAAACCAAGGTTCGTGGTCGTGATCTCATCACAGGTCTACCAAGAGAGGTTGTGATAACTGACTCAGATATACGAGAAGCTATTGCACCATCAATAGATAGTCTAGTAGAAGCTACAAAAGAAGTTCTAGAAACAACACCACCAGAAATTCTCGCAGATGTTATGCATAGAGGAATAAACCTAGTTGGTGGAGGCGCTTTGATAAAAGGATTGGATGAGTTACTTTCAACACAGCTTCGACTACCTGTTTATATTGCTGAAGATCCACTAACTGCCATTGCAAGAGGAACAGGAATAATATTGGAAGATACTGAACGATTCAAGGATGTACTAATTCAAAACGAAGATGAGCTACGAACACAGAAGTAGAGTTAACAACAAAATAATGCCATCAACAATCAAAACAGTATTGATTGTGATTGTTGGTTTTGTAATCATCCAATTACTTTTCCCCAGAATGCTTCCAGGTATTTTTGCTGCTATAGCAAGTCCTTTTTGGGGTAATGGAGGTACAACTGTAGAAGATAAGGCGTTTGGTACTGACTATCAAAATGCTTTGATAAAGGAGTTGCAAGATGAGAATATAGAACTGAAAAATATCCTACACAGGAGTGCATCATCAACTTCATTGAAGTTAGCTGCAATAGTAAAGAAACCGCCTTTAACGGCCTATGATAGTTATATAATCTACACCAGAGGGTTGGATGCAAAGGTTGGTAACAAAGTTTATGTTTCAGGGAATATATTAGTTGGTGAGATCGTCGAAATAAACGGAGCATATTCTAAAGTAAAGTTGTATTCAACATTTGGAGAAAAATATGATGTCTATATAGGTAAGAACAATATCCAAGCTACAGCCACTGGTAGAGGAGGTGGAAGTTTTGATGTAATCATGCCAAAGGAATCAAATGTTCATGAAGGTGACATAGTCGTAGTTCCAGACCTAAGTTTGTCAGTTTTCGGAATTGTTAAAAGTATAAATATAGAACCTGCCAGAGCATTCTCCACCGTTCTTTTTTCTCAGCCAATAAATATCTTTGAGCAGAAATGGGTATTGGTTGATGTATCAAATTAATATGAATAATCTACTATACAAACAACATGTAATTGTCAGGATTGTAGTCGCCATTATTATGTTCTGCTGCGTTATGTGGGGATACTGGTGGCTTACATGGTGTCTGGCTATTGGTTTGCTTTTCTATTTTCCAAATTATTTTGAAATAATTCTACTCGGAATCTTTTATGATGGACTTTATGGTGTGGCTATACCAGAATTTTGGGGTATAAAATACTTATTCACAATTCTAAGTATATTTCTGTTCCTTTTTACTTTTTTTCTAAAGAAAAGGCTTATAATATATGATGATGAAATTTAGAAAGAAAAGAAAAAGTGAAATAGATCCAGATGAAATATTCATGGATTCTCATAACCTTCCACAGTTCGATGATAATCAGTTTGAGGGAAGAATAGAGAAACCTATTTCCATGGGAACACAGTATGCGGTTCTATTTGTTTTTATCGTTGTTCTTATGATTTTCGGATCTAGAATATTTTACTTCCAGGTCAGTAAGGGTGAAATATACGCCCAGAGAAGTGAGAACAATAGATTGAGACACTCTCCAATCTTTGCTGTGCGTGGAATCATATATGATAGAAATGGCGTCGAACTAGCGTGGAATGAACCGAGTGAAGATCCAGACTTTTTTATTCGTAAATACACTAGAGAACCAGGAATGGCGCATGTTGTTGGTTATGTACAGTATCCCAAAAAGGATAGTTCAGGGTTTTATGCGCAAGAAGACTTCGTTGGTGTTGATGGTGCAGAGAAATATTTTAACTCAGAGCTTCATGGTGAGAATGGTGTGAAGTTGGTTGAGGTTAATGCCTTGGGTAAGGTGCAGGCAAATAACGTAGTGGAACCGCCGGTAGAGGGTAAAAGCGTTTATCTATCTATTGATTCGAGAGTTCAATCAGAAATGTATAGAGCTATAAAAGATATAGCTGAGCGTGTAGGTTTTGATGGAGGGGCGGGTGTGATAATCGACACCAAGACAGGTGAGGTGATAGCAATGACAAGCTATCCGGAGTTTGATCCAGAAGTAATGTCTGATAAAAAAGACACGAACAGGGTTAAAGAATACCTAACAAGTAAATCAAGACCATTCATCAATCGTGCTGTAGAAGGATTGTATACTCCAGGTTCAGTGGTCAAACCTTTCATGTCTCTCGCTGCATTGAATGAAAAGATTATTGATCCAAGTAAACAGATACAAAGTACAGGTTCAATATCAGTACAGAATCAGTACAATCCCAAACTCCAAACAATTTTTAGAGACTGGAAAGCACACGGCTGGGTTGATATGAGACATGCTATAGCTGTATCATCCGATGTTTATTTTTATGCTATAGGTGGAGGGTACAAGGATCAAACAGGTTTGGGAATCGCGAGAATCGAGAAATACATGAAGCTTTTTGGTTTTGGTTCAAAAATACAGAATGATTTTTTTACTGGTCCGAACGGTACGGTACCAAATCCCGAATGGAAAAAACTAAACTTCAATGGGGAAGTGTGGACACTTGGAAATACTTACCATACATCTATCGGTCAATACGGATTTCAGACATCCGTTATACAGATGGCCCGGGCGATTGCTTCTATTGTAAATAATGGGCTTCTACGTGATCCGAGTATTTTAAAAGATACTCCAGGTAGTGTAGTAAGACAGATAGAGATTCCAGAATCTGCATTTAAAATCGTAGAAGAGGGTATGCGTCTTGCAGTTACGGAAGGAACTGGTAAGTCATTGAATGTTAAATATGTCGAAA
This sequence comes from uncultured Candidatus Saccharibacteria bacterium, assembly GCA_964600255.1. Classification (GTDB taxonomy): domain Bacteria; phylum Patescibacteriota; class Minisyncoccia; order Phycocordibacterales; family PALSA-1337; genus CAIOGI01. The sequence continues at coordinate 10,369 of CAZRIX010000001.1, read as the reverse complement.
TGGCAGCAAAATCAGGTACAGCGGAGCTTGGAGTTGCGAAGGATAATGTTAATTCATGGATGACAGGCTTCTTCCCATACTCTAAGCCCAGATATGCTTTTGCTGTGCTCATGGAGAGAGGATCGGTGCATAACCTCATAGGTGCCGGAGCGGCTATGAGAGAGACTATAGATTGGATGAGCGTGAATACACCGGAGTATTTTCAGTAATGAGGGCTTCTATATAACAATTTCAATCATTGACATATATCATGTATAGTTGTATTATATATATGGTAATTGATTGAACTCCATGACTTTATGGCGCAAAGCTGGGCGATATCAGCAAAAGGTAATATGACAATGGAAAAGTGGGCACTCTTATTTGTCCTGATCATCTTCCTCGCATCCATGGTTGGATGGATCATCTCGATCAGAAAGTGTCGAGGATACCTGTTCTCTCATTCGTGGAAGGATACTGAATCGAATGGGTGTGTTACCCGCCGATGCGTGATCTGTGGCCTATCCTACGAATCAACTCGCGTTGAGACGGGTAAACAGGGATCCTGGACTTCGGTGGATCCGGACAGACATGTCAAAAAGAGTTAGTCGAGTCTCTATAATTCGACTCTAGTCGCATCCCAATGGTGCGACTTTGTTTTTTGAGTAAATTTACTTTTCGCCTAAAATAGGTTATTATATAGACCTTATAACTTATTAAATCAAAGCCAATGAGCGAAGCAAAACAGTATCTTACTAGTGAGAAAATGCAGGAATTCAAGAAGGAACTTAACTTTTTGAAAACAGAAAAAAGAAAGCAAGTCGCTGAGAATCTTGAGTATGCAAAAAAATTGGGTGATCTTTCAGAGAATGCTGAGTACCACGAGGCAAGACAAGTTCAGGCTGAAGTTGAAGATAGAATAAGTCATCTAGAGAATATCCTAAAGACTGCTGTTGTTCTTGATGAAGGCAGTGTTAGTGGTGATACTGTAAGAATTGGCTCAAGTGTGAAGGTTCAGAAGGAGGGAGAAAAGGAAACTCGCGAATACAAGATCGTTGGCTCAGAAGAGGCTGATATGGCACAGGGTAAGGTCTCAAACCTCTCACCGCTAGGTGTAGCTTTGGTTGGCAAGAAGAAGGGCGACAAGGTTACAATCAACACTCCAAAAGGCAAAACAGTTTATACACTACTTTCACTTTAATTTTCCTTAATCAATAAACAAATGGCTTCATTAGAAGAACTAAGAGCTACAAGAATAGAAAAACTAGAATTATTAAAACAAGCAGGGATTAATCCTTTTCCAAGCAAGGTTCCTAGAACTTTTTGCTTGAAGGATGCTCGTGCTAGTTTCGATGAATATGTAAAGGCTGACAAGGAAGTCTCATTGGCTGGAAGAATTATGGCAATACGCGGACAAGGAGCTATTCTTTTTGTTGTTCTTTATGATGGCAAGGATAAATTCCAGGCGGTATTTAAGAAAGATGAGATTGATGAAAAGACTTTCCAGCTTTTTACTGATGCTATCGATATTGGAGATTTTATTTCAGTAACTGGTAAATTTTTTACTACACAGCGTGGTGAGCAGAGTCTATTGGTAAAGACATGGACAATTGCCACAAAAACGCTATTACCTTTGCCAGAGAAATGGCATGGCATTACAAATGACGATGAAAGATATCGAAAGAGATATTTGGATATTTTGATGAATGAAGAACTTCGAGATTTGTTCTTGAAGAAATCAAAGTTTTGGGATGTTACTAGAAACTTTCTAAAGGATAATGGATTCTTGGAAGTAGAAACTCCTACGATAGAGCTTACAACTGGTGGTGCTGAAGCTACTCCATTTAGAACACATCATAATGATTATGATTTGGATGTATATTTGAGAATTTCTGTTGGAGAATTGTGGCAAAAGAGACTTATGGCTGCAGGATTCCCAAAGACTTTCGAAATCGGACGCGTTTATCGAAATGAAGGATCAAGTCCAGATCATCTACAAGAATTTACTAATATGGAATTCTACTGGTCTTTTGCGGACTACGAAGATGGAATGAAGTTAGTTGAGGAAATGTACAAGAAAATCGCGAATGATGTTTTTGGTACAACAAAGTTCACAACTCGTGGACATACTTTTGATATGAATGATGAATGGAAGAGGATCGACTTCGTATCTGAGATCAAGAAGCAGACTGGTGTGGATGTTAACACTGCAACTGAAAGTGAATTGAAGAAAAAGCTTCAGGATTTGAAAGTTACATATGAAGGGGAGAACAAGGAAAGACTTATCGATACTCTTTGGAAGTATTGTCGTAAGAATATTTCAGGTCCAGCTTTTGTTATCAATCAGCCTGTATTGGTTTCGCCTTTGGCAAAAGAGATTCCAGGTAAAGGCGTTGTTCAACAGTTCCAGCCAATTCTAGCGGGAAGTGAGGTAGGAAAAGGGTATTCAGAGCTTAACGATCCGATCGACCAGAAGCAGAGATTCGAAGCGCAACAGAAACTGTTGGAGGGTGGGGATACAGAAGCTATGATGTCTGACAATGAGTTTATCGAAATGCTAGAGCACGGTATGCCACCTACATGTGGATTCGGATTTGGAGAAAGATTATTCTCATTCCTTGCTGACAAGCCTATACGAGAACTGCAGATGTTTCCATTGATGAGACCAAAGAAAGATTAGAAAAGAAGAAGCCACCGTGTAAGCGGTGGCGACTTTTGTTATTTTACGTGACTACCTCCACACAGGACGCGAGTTTTTACTCCGCGTTTTGTGAGGGTTTGTCTGATAAGGTATGCACGATCCACTAGCTCCTGTTGCGGTTTTGGGGCAAGTAGGATCACGATGGTTAGATTGTTACCAACCAGCTCAGCATTGATCCATCCGACCTCAACACCATCACTCATCATTCTCATGATGTCTAGTGATGCATGTTGTGCATCAGACCAACGTGGTTCTTCTGTGTTGTAAATCTCTATCATCTGGTCGACACTCTGTTCCGCGATCCACTGTAGTCGGAAACGGTGTTCAGACCTTGCGTTTTCTATGAGTACGATGATCCAGACGATCAGAACCAGAATCAGAATGGATGCAAGGATAAAAAATCCTATGATGTAATCCATGGTTGTATTGGTTAAGGTGCTGTATAGATAGAATTTACAACAAATACAAAGCCTAGTCAAATGACCACCGCTCCGGTTCTCAGGTTATAGTCATGCGACTATGGCTCCGCTTCTCAGGTTATCCACAAAGATGTGGGTATTTTTGTTTGCAAAGATGAGTAGAGTGGGATAAAATGGTAGCTAAGTGGGATGAAGTAGGAAATTGATTATTTTTATATCGACATGTTTGAACTATGAAAATAGAAATCAAATATGAAAAATAAAAAAGTTTCCAAAAACATTTCACAAAAAATAAAATGCTGATCGGAGAACACCTGCACACGATAGATGATAAGAGCAGAGTCTCACTTCCTTCGAAGTTTCGAAAGGAAATGGGAAGTACTGTTGTTATCGCTCCTGGGATAGATAGCTGTCTTTTCATTTTTACATTGAAAGGATGGAAGGAATTCGCAGAGAGACTATCACGTCCAGATTCATCATCAGTATTGCAGGCAGACAATCGAAATTTCAACCGCATAATATTTGGTCGTGCGACCGAAGTGGATGTAGATTCGATTGGACGTATTTTGATTCCGACGCATCTTTGTGAGCATGCAGGTCTTGGCGAGAAAGTCGCAATAATCGGTGTGTTAAATAGAGTTGAAGTTTGGGACGAAAAGGTATGGTCATCGTATCGTACTGCTGTTGAGAAGAAGACTGATGCGTTGGCAGAGAAGCTTGGATCAGTTGGCATTCTTTAAGATAGCAGTATACATATGATGACAAACAATACACAACTTGTGCACAAGACAGTTCTTTTAAAAGAATCAATCGATGGTTTGGATATTCACGAAGGTGATATCTACCTTGATGGAACATTGGGAAGTGCAGGGCATGCATTATATGCGCTGCAAAAGACCAATGGCAATCTAAAGGTAATCGGTCTCGATAGAGATCATGAAGCATTAGCGAGATCAAGACAGAGACTATCTGAGTACAAGGATGTGAATCTAGTTGAATCAAGCTACAAGGATTTGGAAGAAGTATTAAATCGATTAAATACTTCAAAAATAAATCGCTTCATGCTTGACCTAGGTCTGTCATCAGATCAATTCGAAACATCAGGACGTGGTTTTACATTCAAGAATGACGAACCACTACTTATGACTTTCAAAAGAGATCTGGCTCCTGAGGATTTAACTGCAGCAAAAATAGTTAACACTTGGGCTGAGGAAAGTATCGCAGACATCATTTATGGCTTTGGAGAAGAGCGATATTCAAGAAGAATAGCCAAAGCAATAGTGAACTATCGTGAGAAAAGAGAGATAGAAAGAACAAGTGAGCTGGTGGAGATCATAAATCAAGCCGTTCCATTTTTTTACAAGAAAGGCAGAATCCATCCAGCAACTAGAACATTTCAAGCATTAAGAATCGCGGTTAATGATGAATTAAATACTTTAAAGATCGGTCTATCGAAAGGATTTGAAAAGTTAGATTCAGGTGGAAGAATGGCAATCATTTCATTCCATAGTCTAGAAGATAGAATAGTCAAAAATTTTAATAAGGATAAAGAAGAATTAGGTTTAGCAAAAATTATTACAAAAAAGCCAATCGATCCAGGAGAAGAAGAAATAAGTCAGAATCCGAGATCAAGAAGCGCAAAGTTAAGAATACTAGAAAAAATATGACACAAGCAATTGCTGAAAACATGAATATGGTATTGAGATACAGAGAGAAGATCTTTACAGTTCTAGCTGTAGGTATTGTGTCATTGTCATTGTCATATATTTTCTTCCTACACAGCGCGATTGCAAACGTAGTAGAGAGAGAGTCAATCCTAAAATCAAATAGAGTACTTGCAACACAGGTAAGTGAATTGGAGGGCAAGTACTTCTCAGTAAAGAGTAAGATAAACATAGAGTTAGCTCATGAGCGAGGTTTCAAGGATTCAGACGTAGCAAGTTATATTTCTGCAAAGTCAGTTACTGCTATGGCTAATCATCATGAACTCTAATCAAATACTCAGAGTAAGAATAGTCGCTGGCGCCGTATTTTTCATGGCGTTTATAATAGTAGCAAGACTTTTTACTATACAAATCATACAAGGTTCCGATTATGTGCTAAAGGGTGATAGGCAATATATAAAACAAATAGACTCGGTATTTGATCGCGGGTCTATTTTTTTTACATCAAAAGATGGGATAAAAATTGCTGCAGCAACTATAAAAGATGGATACAATCTATCTCTAAATCCTAAGGTTATTGTAGATCCAGAGCAGGCATTCACTGCTGTTTCTCAGTATATTGATCTAGACAAAGATATTTTTATCGAAAAGGCATCACAAACAAACTCTACATATAAAGAGCTTCAAAGGAGACTCGACATAGGAGTCGGTGAATCTATACGCTCACTTCGAATTCCTGGTGTTGTGGTGACAAAGAATAGTTGGAGAATATATCCTGGTGACTCTCTCGCTGCTAATACTATTGGGCTAATTGGTTTGGATAAACAGAATAAGCTAGAAGGTAGATATGGTCTAGAAAGTTACTATGAAAGTGTTCTATCTAGAAAAAGTGTAAGTGCAAACGTGAACTTTTTTGCAGAGATATTCTCTGACATAAAGAGAAATGTCCTGAATGAGAAAAGTAAGGAAGGTGATATTGTGACGACTATAGAACCCACCGTACAGAGCTATTTGGAGACAATACTACAAGATACGCAAAAGAAATGGCAGTCAGATTCTATAGGAGGCATAATCATGGATCCTAATACGGGAGAAATATATGCTATGGCAAGTCTACCTAACTATAATCCCAATGATCTTTCAAATATCAAAGATGCCAGCGTGTTCTCCAATCCTCTTGTAGAGAATGTATATGAAATGGGATCTATTATGAAGCCGCTTACCATGGCGTCTGGAATAGACTCTGGTGCTGTAAATTTTAATTCTACGTATAACGATACTGGATATCTGGAGCTTAGTGGTAAAAAGATTTCAAACTTTGATGGTAAGGCAAGAGGTATAACTCCAATGCAAGAAGTTCTAAGTCAGTCATTGAATGTTGGTGCTGCATATATAGCACTTCGTATGGGTCTAGAGGAGTTTTCAAAATACATGTTGAGCTTTGGTGTTGGTCAGAAGACTGGTATCGATCAGCCAAATGAGCAAAAGGGAATCATCAAAAACCTTACTACGGGTCGAGATGTCGAAGTCGCAACTATTTCATATGGTCAGGGAATCGCCGTAACTCCTGTTCAGATGATTCGTGCGCTATCGGTACTTGCAAATGATGGCAAACTCGTCACTCCGCACCTTATAAAGAATATTGAGTATATTGATGGTACAACTGAGTATATGAAGGTTCCAGAGCCTGTACAGGTTTTGAAAAAGGATTCTACTGATGATGTGACAAATATGTTGATTGAAGTGGTGGATACTGCTCTCAAGAAGGGTCAGGTAAAGATGGAGCACTATAGTATAGCTGCAAAAACTGGTACAGCGCAGATAGCTGATCCGGTAAATGGTGGATATTACAAAGACAGATACCTACACTCATTTTTTGGGTACTTCCCAGCATACAATCCAAAGTTTATTGTATTCGTATATCATCTGTATCCGAAGGGTGCGCAGTTTGCCTCTGAAACTCTAACTGATCCTTTCATTAACCTATCCAAGTTACTCATAAACTACTACGAGATTCCCCCAGATAGGTAATTGTGGTCTGATATGTTTTGTGTAGACATTAATATTTAAAGCAAGTAAAATCATAATCCTATGAAGTCATTATTTAAAAAAGCAATCGTATCTATTCTAATCTGGGAATCAAAGGCTATTATAAAGAAATATAGGCCAAGTGTAATCGCTGTTACTGGTACGGTTGGTAAAACTTCTACAAAGGATGCAATCTATACTGTCCTTTCTTCTACTGAGTATGTAAGAAAAAGTGAAAAAAGTTTCAATAGTGAGATTGGTGTACCGTTGACTATCATTGGCTGTCCCAATGGTTGGTCAGATCCTCTTGTCTGGATTAGCAATATCCTTCAGGGGTTGGAGTTGATTCTTTTTAATAGTGACTATCCAAAGTGTCTAGTACTCGAGGTTGGTGCTGATCATCCAGGGGATATAGAATCTATTTCAAAGTGGTTAAAGACTGATATTTCAATCATAACAAAGGTAGGTGATGTTCCAGTACATGTTGAGTTCTTTGCTACACCTGCAGATGTGCTTCGAGAAAAGTCATTCTTGATCAATGCCCTAAAGCCAGATGGTACCTTGATATTGTATGCAGATGATAAAAAAGTTAGTGCACTTGCTAGAGATGTAAAACAAACTGTATGTACTTTTGGTATGATTGAGATGGCTACGGTTACAGCATCAAATCCAACAATAATTTATGATGATATGAAGTTGCCTAGCGGCTTTTCATTTAGAATAAATTACAAGGGCAACAGCATACCGCTGAAAATAAATGGCGTGCTCGGTAATCAGCAGATATACCCAATCATTGCCGCAGCTACGGTGGGTATCGTCCGCAATGTTCCGATAAACAAGATCGTGGATTCTTTTGAAAAGCATGTATTTCCAAAGGGTCGTATGAATATTATCGCTGGTATCAATCGTAGTGCAATCATTGATGATAGTTACAACTCTTCTCCTGACGCTTTGCGTGAGGGTCTAAATGCTCTGGCTTCTCTTCAGGTTGCTGGTAAAAGAATAGCAGTACTTGGTGATATGTTAGAGCTAGGTAATTTCTCAACTGAGGAACATAGAAAAGCTGGTGTTCAAGCTTTGCAATCATGTGACTTGCTTGTAACAGTTGGTCAGCGTGCAAGGTTTATGGGGAACGACAAGACTATTTCTTTTGATACTTCAATAGAGGCAGGTGAGTATTTAAAGGAAATTGTGGGGGAGGGGGATGTGGTTTTTGTGAAGGGATCTCAATCTATGAGAATGGAAAGGGTTAGTAAAGCTATTATGCTTGAGTCAAATAATGCAGCGAAGTATCTGGTGAGACAAGAAGCGGAGTGGCTTGCTAAGAAGTAGTTTTTGAGGTATTTTGATACAGTATCTTTCTTTAAAAAGTTCCATGTTATGCCTTTGGATCAAGGCACAACATTACACTTTTTATAGTAGGTATTAGTATCAAATGGCCCTATCGTCTATCGGCTAGGACACATCCTTCTCAAGGATGGAAGCAGGGTTCGATTCCCTGTAGGGTCACATGAATAAAAAAAGACAGCTTTTGCTGTCTTTTTTTATTCACCGTGATGCCTGGGAGGCAAGTCGAACGACCGGAATGAGCGAAGCGAATGAGGTGGGCTCGCGACTCGAGCGTAGCGAGAAGTTGTGAGTCGATTCCTCAATGAGCACATTGACCTACTGGGATGTAGGGTCACAAACAGCAAGAAAGCGATTTTCAAAGCACTCAAATCCTTTTTTGCACTTATAATTCAACGTATTTTGGGAAACTGAAAGTTCTGAAAAGATAACACGAACAATTTGTTCTTTTTCGTGTGGTTTTGCGAACTGGTAATAAGGTGCAACGTTTTTTACAAGTTCTGAAAGTTTTTGTACGTCTTTCATAGTTTCGTGCATAGTGATGTCAGATGCTTGCTCTTGGCTTTGAAGCATAGAAAGTTCGCTATCAAGTTTTGTTTCTTCAGCAACATAACCTTCTGGTGTGTATACTCCAGATTTCAAAAGAGATATTTTATTTGAACGTAGGTACGCAAGGTCCTCACGTATCTTTTTCTTCTTTCTCTCTACTTGGTCGAGTGTCTTGTGTCGTTTTTCTTCAAGTAAAGCAATTTCAGTACCTGCACGAGCATCCATCTGCTCAATTTCCTCATCAGTAAAGTGTAGACCAGTGATGAGACTGCCTATTTTCTTATCTATAAAATCAAAGTTGAAGTTCTTGAGGGTGTTTGAGCAACCATTCACACATCGAGAGTTATAGTACTGGATACCTTTCTTTGTGTAAGGTGTATAAACACGTCCACATTGTTCACAACGTACGATACCTCGAAGTGGTTGGTCCAGTTTTTCAGTATAGTGAACGCTCACTTTTTTCTTTTTGAGTATAGCTTGCACATCCTCGAATAGCTTTTCAGTTACAATAGCTTGATGGCTATTGCTTGGTATGTATTTGCCCTCTGAATTGAGGACCTTTCCAGTATAAAAAGGGTTAGTGAGTATTCTGCTTATATGATTTTCAGTTACAGGACGTGATGTCTTTTCTATTTCCTCGAACTCGTCTTCTTCAGCAAGCATTTCTTCTTTTGTTCGTCTTCGTCGCATAGGCACAGTCGTAAAACCCTGCTCATTGGCGTAGCGAGCGAGGTCAGACAAACTCCAATCGCCAGTAGCGTAGTACTCATACATCTGCTTGATGATAGGTGCACGAAATGGGTCCATCGGCTTATCTTCCATCGTGCCATTATTCAAATAGCCAATCGGTGCACGATAGGTACATATACCTTTTTCTCTTGAGTTGCGGATAGTGATGGTAACTTTCTCACTGGTAACACGTGAATGATGTTGTGAGAACATACCGTCGATGTCCATATGCAATGCACCAGAACTTGTCTTCTCATAGTTTGCATATACAAAACGGAAATCTACACCCTTACGCATAAGCTTTCGGATGAGAGTGTCATCGCCCTTGTTTCTACTGATACGGTCCCAACAGAGACAGATAACACCCTTGAAATATCCTTGGCTTACAAACTGAAGCATCTTCTGAAACTTGGGTCTATCAATCCTATATTGGACCAAGCCATCATCGGTGATGTTTATGTCATCATCTTCGGTAAAGCCCGAATGTTTTTCGGAAATAATGCCATCGGCAGAAAAACCTTTGATGGTAATTTGAGCTATTGAAAGTTTTTCTCGATAAGCGTATCGAGCGTTCTCTGATTTTTGATATGAAATGGAGTTCTTCTGATTGTCGGCTTCATCAGTACTCTTGCGGTTATATATTAAATAGCAATCACGGTATTTTCAGTTGAGTATTTCGGCAATCAAATCTTTTTCAGTTCTGATACTAGACTTTTTCATATACATTCACATCATTCACACATTCACAAAAATGCACGTGGTGAACATTGTGAACTTTACAATAAAAACAGAGTTTTATAAAGGGTTCGGGTTATCTTGATATAAATTAGGCGAAATTAGTCGAAAAAGAGCTACTTTTTTGTGCAAATTTGTGCAAATTATTTCTCAAGTGTGAACGTTGTGAATGTCATAAAAAAGATGTATTATTTATCTTAATGACAATACATTCCATA